>NZ_JADWPD010000020.1 GCF_017308975.1 Amycolatopsis sp. MtRt-6
CCGCCTACCGCTACCTGCACGAAGCCATCACCGCCCTCGCCGCCTGCGCCCCGGACCTGCACCACGTCCTGGCCGACCGGCGCACCCGGGGTGACACGCACGTCATCCTGGACGGTTCCCTGATCCCCTGTGACCGGGTCGCGGCGACCACGATCAAAACCAAAGGTAAGAACCGCGGCCGGATCGTGCACCTGTGGTACTCGGGCAAGCACCGCGCCTTCGGCGGAAACATCCAGTTCCTGGCCAGCTCCGATGGGTTCCCGTTGTGGGTGTCGGCGGTGCTGCCGGGCTCCCGCAACGATCTCTCCGCCGCCCGCGACCACGGGATTGTCGGCGCGTTGACCGCCGCCGCGGGCCAGGGCCTGACAACTCTGGCCGACAAGGCCTACCACGCAGCCGGGATCGGGATCCTTACCCCGTTCAAGAAAACCGCAGGTCAACCACCCCTCGGCCCGCGCCAGCGGGTCTACAACCTGCTGCATGCCCGAGCCCGGGCACTCGGCGAACGCGCCATGGCCATCCTCAAAACCCGCTGGCGAGCACTCCGCCACATCAGCCTCTGCCCCCACCGCATCGGCACCATCGTCCAAGCCGCCCTCGTCCTCACCCACCACGAACACCACGGACGCTACTGAGAAAACCTCAATGTGGCCTTCGGTGCGTTGAACGCACCCAAGGTGGCCTTCGGTGCGTCCAACGCACCCAATGTGGCCTTCGGTGCGTCCAACGCACCCAAGGTGGCCTTCGGTGCGTCCAACGCAACCAAGGCCACATTGGGGCGCTGGGAACCGAGGTCAGCGGCGCGGGAAGTAGCTCTCGATGACTTCCCATCGCGCCAGGTTGTGCTTCGCGTCCGCCAGTGCGTCGTGCTGGTCGGTCGGCGCCGCCGGGAGCTTCGGCTTTCCGGCGTCCTCCCACCGCTGCCGCAGGTCCCGGGTGAACCGAGGCAGCTGCCGCGGCAGCGCCGGCATCGGGCCCCACAGCTGGGCCAGCGCCACGTGGTCATACGCGGCGAACCACGCCCACAGCTCGATCCCGCCCGGCGGCTTGCCGAAGAACTCCAGCAGGTCGGTGCGGATCTTCTCCCTGCTCCGCCACGCGCGGTCGGCCGGCGAAGGCAGCTTGTCCAGCACGTTGTCCCGGACCCACGGCCCGGCCTTGGCCGGGTCGAACTCGGTCGACACCGCGTAGAACTCGCGGCCCCGCTCGTCCACCACCCCGATCGACACCAAATCGATGGTCACGCCGTCTTCGATGAACTCGGTGTCGTAGAAAAAACGCACTGGTGAACAGTAGTGGGGAACTCAGCCGACCTTGGAATCGGGCACCCGGGCCGCGTCCCGGGCCGAGGGCTGGGCGGGCACCGCGGGCCTGACCCCGGCCGCCTCCGCCGCCAGCAGCTCCTTGGCCTTCGCCGCGTAGATGTCGACGTACTCCTGGCCCGACAGCTCCATCAGGGCGTACATGATCTCGTCCGTGATCGACCGCTCGATGAACCGGTCACCGGACAGGCCCTCGTAGCGCGAGAAGTCCAGGGGCTTGCCGAACCGGACCTCGAGGCGGCGCGGCCACCACATCTTCGAACCGATCGGGTTGACCTTGTCCGTGCCGATCATCGCCACCGGGATCACCACGCCGCCGGACTCCAGGGCGATGCGGGCCACGCCCGTCTTGCCCTTGTACAGGCGTCCGTCCGGGGAGCGGGTGCCCTCCGGGTAGATCCCGAGCAGGTGCCCTTCGCGCACCAGGCGGGTCGCCGTGTCGAGGGCGGCCTGGGCGGCGTTGCCGCCGGACCGGTCGATCGGGAACTGGCCGACGCCGGTGAAGAACCACTTCTTGAGCGTGCCCTTGAAGCCGGGCTCGGTGAAGTACTCGGACTTGGCCGGGAAGGTCACCTTGCGCTTGACCCGCAGCGGCATGAAGAACGAGTCCGCGACCGCCAGGTGGTTGCCGGCCAGGATCGCGCCCCCCGACTCGGGGATGTTCTCCGCGCCGACGACCTTGGTCGGCCAGAGCGCCTTGAGCAGCGGTCCGAGGAACACCCACTTCATGAGCCAGTACAGCACCGGTGCCTCAGTCCTCCATCGCGGCCGCAACCCCTGTCCACCCGAGACGAACAGCCTACGAACACCGGTGGCCGCCGCACAACGCGGACCACCCGGTTACCACTTCGGCAGCGATCGATCTCACAGCGAATTCGGGGCACGGGCAGACCCCCACAAGGTCCGCCGGGCGTGAGAGCATGGACTGACTGCAAGGCTCACACGGAAGGCGATCGCATGGGCGTGCTCGCCGGCGCGGAACCGTTCGGCCACACCGGTTCGGCCGAGATCGGGTTCCTGCTCTGCCACGGGTTCACCGGCACCCCGGCGAGCATGCGGGCCTGGGGTGACCACCTGGCCGAGGCCGGGTTCACGGTGCGCTGCCCGCTGCTGCCCGGCCACGGCACCCGCTGGCCGGACCTCAACCGCACGACGTGGGAAGACTGGTACGGCGCCGTCCGCGAAGCCCTGCTCGCGCTGCTGGCGACGTGCCGGACGGTGTTCGTCGGCGGCCTCTCGATGGGCGGCACGCTCACCCTGCGCCTCGCCGAGGAGTTCGGCGACCGGATCGCCGGGATCGTCCTGGTCAACCCCTCGGTGACGCGGCTGAAGTGGGACACGCGGCTGCTGCCGGTGCTGGGCCGGGTCGTGCCCTCGGTGCCGGCGATCGCGAACGACATCAAGAAGCCGGGCGAAACCGAGCTGGCCTACCCGCGCACGCCGGTGCGCGCGGCGGCGAGCCTGGCGAAGCTGTGGGCGGTCGTGCGCGCCGACCTGGCGAAGGTGACGCAGCCGGTGCTGCTGCTGCACTCGTCGGTCGACCACGTCGTCGAGCCGGTCAACTCGCAGCTGGTGCTCAAGGGCGTCTCGAGCACCGAGGTCACCGAGGTCGTACTGGAGAACAGCTACCACGTGGCGACCCAGGACAACGACGCCGAAGTGATCTTCACCCGCAGCGTCGAGTTCGCGAGGGCGCACGCCGGACAGCCCGAGGAGACCGCATGAGCCGGGGGAAGGACGGGCCGGAGGACGTCGACGCGACGTTCGCCGAGATCGTCGCCGACCTGCGCGCCGGCGGGTTCGGGCTCCCCGAAACGGACACCGCCGAAGCCACCGGCACCGCCGAGCCCGAGTCGCGCAAGACGCCGGAGCGGCCCGCCGAGCCGCCCGCCGTGGAGTCGCCGCCGGAGTCCGGCTGGCGGTCCGGGGGCACTTCGTGGGACACCACGATGTTCTCCGACGACCCGGCGGACGACAACGAGCACTACGTCCCGCCGGAGCCGCCGCCGCTGCCCCGGCCGAAGCTGGGCGCGTTCCTCATCCTGCTGCTGTTCCTGGCCGGGCTGTTCCTGCTGATCCTGCCCGGCGCGATCGGCGTCGGCCCGACGGTGGCGACGCCGTTGGGCATCCTCGCGCTCGCGACGGCGATCGCGCTGCTGCTGCTCCGCGTGCGCCAGGGACCGCCGCCCGGCGCCGATCCCAGCAACGGCGCCCAGGTCTAATCGGACGGCGATGCGCATCGAGTTCAGTCCTTCGCGGCGATCGACCGTCGGCGCGGAGTGGGAGCTCGGCCTGGTGGACCGGCGCAGCGGTGAGCTGACCTCGGTGGCCGAGCGGATCCTCGAGGCCGTCCGGCCCGACGGGCAGGCCGAGCACCCGAAGATCAAGCAGGAGCTGCTGCTCAACACCATCGAGATCATCACCGGCGTCTGCGACACGATCGCCGAGATCAAGGCCGACCTGAACGACTCGCTCGACGTCGTGCACGGCGTCGCCGACCCGCTCGGCGTCGAGATGTTCTCGGCGGGCACGCACCCGTTCTCGAACTGGTACCAGCAGAAGGTCACCGACAAGGAGCGCTACGCCAAGCTGATCGACCGGACCCAGTGGTGGGGACGGCAGATGCTGATCTACGGCGTCCACATCCACGTCGGCGTCGACCACCGCGAGAAGGTGCTGCCGGTCCTCGACGCGCTGCTCAACTACGCGCCGCACCTGCAGGCGCTGTCGGCGTCTTCGCCGTATTGGGGTGCCGAGGACACCGGGTACGCGTCGAACCGGGCGCTGATGTTCCAGCAGCTGCCGACGGCCGGGCTGCCCTTCCAGTTCCGGAAGTGGGCGGAGCTGGAGAGCTACGTCGAGGACATGTTCACCACCGGCGTGATCGACCACTTCTCGGAGATCCGCTGGGACATCCGGCCGTCGCCGAAGCTCGGCACGATCGAGATGCGCGTCTGCGACGGCCTGCCGACACTGGAGGAGGTCGGCGCGATCGCGGCGCTGACCCAGTGCCTGGTCGACGACTTCGTCGAGCGCCTGGAAGACGGCGAGATCCTGCCGACGCTGCCGCCGTGGCACGTCCAGGAGAACAAGTGGCGCGCGGCCCGCTACGGCACGGACGCGATCGTCATCCTGGACGCGGCCGGGCGCGAGCGGCTGGTGACCGACGACGTCGCGGACCTGCTGGACCGGCTCGAACCGGTGGCGCGGCGCCTCGGCTGCGTGGCGGAGCTGCGTGACGTCGAGACGATCCTGCGGTACGGGCCGAGCTACCGGCGCCAGCGGGCGGTCGCCGAGCAGCACAAGGGCAGCCTCAAGGCCGTGATGGCGTCCCTGGTGGCCGAGATGCGCGACGGGATCCGGCGGGACTAGAGCTCGTCGAGCTGCGTGCGGAGCGTGCCGGGGCCGAGGATCGCCGCGCCGAGGGCTTCGACGCGCCTTTTCAGCTCGCGGTCGGCGGTGGCGACGAGGACCCTGGCCTGCTGCTGCGCGACGACCTCGACGATCTTGGAGTCGCCGTCGGTGTCGGCCGCGACGACCTCGACCCCCGGTGTCCCGGTGACGTGCTTCGCCTTGCCTTCGACGACCAGGATGATCCGGGGCCACCAGGAGACCGTGGCGTCGTCCGGGTCCGGGACGCCGGCTTCGGCGAGCTTGGCGAGCTGGTCGCGGAGGCGCTCGGCGGCGCCGTGCCGGTCGCGCCACCAGCCGTCCGGACGCGAGCCGACGACGTTGGCGGCGTCGACGACCAGGACGAGCTCCTGGCCGACGCGGTCGCGCAGGTGCGGCCACGCGGCGGCGAAGTCGCGGTGCAGGGGGTAACCGGGGACGTCGTCGGGATCCACCCAGCGCACCTCCGCACTTTCGGTGTTGGCGACGCGCGCTTCGGCGCCGTCGGCGAGGGCGAGCACGGTGGTGTAGCTCCAGTCGCCGTGGTCGACGACGGACGCGGAGACCGCGCGGAAGGCCTCGGCGGGGACGGAGGCCTCTTCGAAGGCTTCCCGGGCGGCGGCGCCCACGGCGGTCTCGCCGGCCTCGATGGCCCCGCCGGGCAGCGCCCAGGTGCGGCCCTGGTGCACCCACCAGGCGCGGCGCTGCAGGAGAACGCCGCGCGCGGGATCGACGAGCAGCAGGCCGGCGGCGCCGTAGCGGCCCCAGTGCACGTGCCCGCAGGAACAACGGACGAAGACGCTCGCGGACAGGTGACTCACCTCTCCAGCGTGTCACACGCCGGCCGGTGAGCGCTGTTCCCGAGGCCGGACCGGACGCCGTCGACCAGCGTACGGACGAGCTGGTCGCCGTCGACCCCCCACTTCTCCCGCGCCAGGTGGCCGCTGAGCTCCAGCCCGGCGATCCCGTGCGCGCTCGCCATCAGCAGAGCGCCGTAGCGGCGGGCATCGGGCTCCCCGACCAGGTCGGCGACCATGGCGAGGAACCGGTTCTCCAAGCGGCTCGCGGCCACCGCGGCCTCCGGGTCGTCGGCCGGGGTGCTGAACATCAGCGCGTACCGGTGCGGGTACCTTCGGCCGACCTCGATGAGGGTCAGCAGGGCGCGTTCGAGCCGGGCCGCCGGCTCCCCCCGCAGCTGTTCGACCTCGTCCGTGACCGCGTTCCACGCGTTGATCGCCAGCCGGGTCAGCAGGTGGGCTTTGTCTTCGAAGTGCCCGTAGGGCGCGCCGCGGGAGACCCCGGCCCGGGCGCCCACCGCGCGCAGCGTCACCGCCTCGGGGCCCCCTTCGTCGAGCAGCTCGGACGCCGCGCGCACGAGCGCGTCCCGGGTCGCCGCCGCCGTTTCAGCTCGCGTCACCATGCCGCCAACCATAGTTGACAATGTCACATGAGTTGTCCACAGTAGTTCATATGACAACGTCACATCAAACTTCGCTCATGGTCGTCACCGGCGCCTCGACCGGGCTGGGCGCCGCGACCGCCCGCGCGCTCGCCGCCCGCGGCCACCACGTCCTCGCCGGTGTCCGCCGGGAGCGCGACGGGGACGCGATCCGCGCCGACGGCGTCGAGCCGGTGCTCCTCGACATCACCCGGCCCGAGCACATCCGGGCCCTCGCCGACCGGGTCGACGCGGACGACCGCCCGTTGCGCGCCCTCGTCAACAACGCGGGCATCTCGGTCAACGCCCCGGTCGAGGCGCTGCCGCTGGCCGAGTGGCGGAGCCTGTTCGAGGTCAACCTGTTCGGGCACGTCGCCGTCACGCAGGCACTGCTGGCGTCGCTGCACCGCAGCCGCGGCAGGATCGTGAACATCAGCTCGGTCGGCGGGAAGGTCGCGATGGCCACCTACGGCCCCTACGCGGGGACGAAGTTCGCGCTCGAGGCGGTCAGCGACGCGCTCCGCCGCGAACTCGCCCCGCACGGGGTGGAGGTCGTCGTGGTCGAGCCCGGCGCGGTGCGAACCGAGATGGGCGAACGCGGCGCCGCCACCGCCCGCGACCTCGCCGGGAAGATGAGCCCCGAACACCGGCGCCGCTACGGCGGGCTCGTCGAAGCCGTCGTCGCCCACTCGCTGGCGTTCACCCGGACCGGCCTGGCCGCGGACAAGGCCGGGGCCGTCGTCGCCGAGGCGGCCACCGCGCGCCGCCCGCGCACGCGCTACACGATCGGGCGCGACGCGGGCCTCCTGACCTGGCTCGCCCGCGTCATTCCGGACCGGGCTCTCGACCGGGTCGCCGCGGCGAGCCTGCGGAAGTACTGGCCCCGGGAGGCCGCGTAGTACCCCGGCGGCCGCCGACGACCGCGGCCAGGAAGATGCCCACGGTGATCCCGGCCAGCAGAACCACGGCCAGCACCGGACCCGGCACCAGGGGTTCGACCAGGAACAGCGCGACCAGCAGCCACCCCGCCGACACCGCGGCGGAGGCGAGCACGGTCAGCACCCTGCTCTTCGCCTTGGCCCGCACGACGACCGCGACGGCCACCAGAACCGCGCCACCCACCCCGATCCACACACCGGCCGGGTACCCCGCGAGGAGCCGGCCGACGCCTGGGTGGGTGACACACACGGCTGAGCAGCCCCCGGTTTCCACGCTACCGGGAGGCACTGACAGTTCCGCCCGGGCAGACCGCCGCGCGGGGTACCTGTCCACAAGATCGCAGGCCGGATCAAACCGGGGTCTTCGCCGCCTCCAACGCCAAGGCCGCCGCGCCCACGATCGCCGTGTCGTCGCCCAGGTGAGCAGTCCTGATCCGAGCCAACGGCCGGTGCCGCGCCCCCGTGATCGCGCCCGCGTAGTGCTCCCGAGCCTCGTCCAAGAACAGCGGTGCCGACTCCGACACCCCTCCCCCGATCACGATGATCTCCGGGTCGAACACGTCCGCCACCAGTGCCAGGCCCTCGCCCAGCCACTTCGCCAGCTCCGCCATCGCCAGCTGGGCGATCGGATCTCCATCACGCGCCGCGCCCGCCACCCTGCGGCCCGTCACCGAGCCCGGGTCGCCCGCCACCTGGGGGGCCAGGACCGTCGACCGGCCCGGGTGCCGGGCGAGCAGCTCCACCGCCGTGGCCGCCAAGGCCGTTCCGCTGCAGTAGCGCTCCCAGCAGCCGTACTTGCCGCAGGGGCACGGCCGCCCGCCGCGGACCACCGTCAGGTGGCCCAGCTCGGGGGCCACGCCGTACGCGCCCCGGTACAGCTTGCCGTCCAGCAACAGCCCCGCGCCGATGCCCGTGCCCAGTGCCACCAGGGCCGCCACCTGGGCGCCGCGGGCCGCGCCGAAACGGTGCTCGCCCACTATCGCCGAATTGACGTCGTGCTCCAGCAGCACCGGGAGGCCGACGCGCTTCTCGATCCGGTCGGCCACCGGTGCGCCGCGCCACGCCAGGTGCGGGGCGAACATCACCGAGCGGCGGTCGCGGGCCACGAAGCCCGCCACCGCCAGCCCCACCCCGGCCACGTCGTGGCGGTTGCGCAGGTCCTCGACCACGCTCGCGATGGCGTCCTCGAGCGCGCCCTCTTCGGTCGGCGTCGCGACGCGCGCCGTGTCGAGCAGGGAGCCGCGTTCGTCCACCACGCCGGCCCGGATGCTCGTTCCGCCGACGTCCACCCCTACCGTCCGCACTCAGCTCTCCCACTCGTCGCGCCTGCGGACCGCGATGTGCTGCACCCGCGGCGACGTGCGCGGGTCCGCGGGCCGCGGCGCGGGCCGGAACCCGGGCATGTGCACGCCCTCGTCCGGTTCCCAGCGGTCCGCGAGCACCGCACGCAGCAGGGCGACCAGCTGCGCGAGCTGCTCGACGAGCCGCGCGACCAGCTCGGGCCGCTCACCCCGCACCACCGCGACGATCGCACACAGCGGACACCAGCCGCACGCCGAACCGTCCGGTTTCGCCTCGTCAGGGGTGCCATGACCACCGGGGGCTTCGCCACCCGGACCCCCCGAAAAGAAGCTGCCGTGCCCGGCCGCGAGCACGCCTTCGAGCCACGGCGCCGCCTTGTCCGCGACCAGCTCGGCGAGCAGGCGGATCTCCTCCGCCAGGCGCGGCCCGTGTTCCTCTTCGCTCACCCGCGGCCCCGGTTCCCGGCCAGGCTCACGACCAGGCCGTCGGCGTCGGATTCCGCGCCGGTGATCCGGCACGGCCGCAGCGGCTCCGGCAGGGCGATGAGCCTGCGGAAGCCGTCCACGGTGATCGCCAGGTCGTCGTCGACGCGGGCGAGGTCGACCTCGGCGTCCCGCGGGAGCGGGATCGCGACGCGCAGGGTGTACCCACCGGGGGCGGGCCGCACGCGCAGCAGCGGGGTGACGGGGGTGCCGTTGCCCGCGAGGGGGTCTTCGCCGCGGTAGAGCTCGGCGGCGATCTCCAGCAGCGCGGGCAGCCCGACCGGCTCGACGGCGCGGTGCTCGACGCGGGCGACCGGCGCGATCCCGGCCGCGGCGAGCTCGGCGAGCACGGCGTCCTGCTGCGTCCGCCGGGTGCGCAGCCAGGACGCGGCGCCGCCGCGCCAGATGCCGGGCGCGGGCATCAGCCGGTTGGCGATCAGGCCGTCGACCGCGATGCCGCGCAGGGCCAGGGAGCTGAGCGTCCGCCGTGCCTCGGCGACGACCACCCGCTCCGGGGTCAGGACCAGCCGGACCGTCGTCACCGCCGGGTCGGTGAGCAGCGCGCGCAGGCCGTCGAGGTGGGCACCGAGGCGGCGCACCGAGCCGGTGACGCGGCCGCGCGGCCCGAACACGCGGGTCAGGTAGCCGGAGACGGCCTCGGGCAGCGCGAGCAGCCGCAGCGTCTCGGCCGTCGGCCCGCAGTCGACGACGACGGACTCCCACGGCCCGTCCTCGGCCAGCCGGCGGACCTCGGTCAGGGCGAGCAGCTCGTCGACGCCGGGCAGCACGGTGAGCTCTTCGGCGTCGAGGGTGTCGAGCCCCGCGCCGGCCAGCACCGCCCGCAGCTCACCGCGCAACTGCTCCCAGGTGGCGTCCACCAGGGTGCGCGAATCGATCTGCACCCCGGAGAGGAGAGTGTCCACTTCGGACGGTTCGGCCCCGAGCGGCGTGCCGAAGGCGTCGCCGAGCGAGTGCGCCGGGTCGGTGGACACGACGAGGGTCTTCCTGCCGCGGGCGGCGAGGGCGGCGCCGGTGGCCGCGGCCAGCGTGGTCTTCCCGACACCCCCCTTGCCGGTGCACAGCAGGATCCGCACGCTAGCCCTCGGCCCGCTTCTTCAGCTCCTTGAGCGCGGTGTCCATGACCATCTTCTCGGCCTTGCGGCGCAGCAGGCCGATCATCGGCAGCGCCAGCTCGACCGACAGCGTGTAGGTGACCCGGGTGCGGCCGCCGAGGTCGGCGAGCGCGTAGCGGCCGTTCTGCGCCTTCTGCATCTGGCCCTTGACCAGGTGCCAGCTGACGCCGAGGCCGTCTTCGTCCCAGTCGTACTCGAGGGTGTAGACGTCCTTGATCGGGCCCGCGTCGAGGGTCAGCTTGACCTGCTTGGCCCGCCCGTCGGCGTCGGTGTCGAGGACCTCGGTCTGCCGGACGGCCTTGGCCCATTCCGGGTACGCGGGGAAGTCGGCGATCACGGCCATCACCCGGCTGGGCTCGGCGTCGACCTCGATGGACTGTGTGGACTGCTCGGCCATGGGTCGAAGCGTAGCCGCCGCGGTTGGTCACCAGCGCAGCACGTAGGGCTGCCCGGTCTCCTTGAAGTGACCCACGTTACGGCACTCGGTCAGGCCGACCCGGGCACGGGCCGCCAGCGGCTGGTGCACGTGCCCGAACACCGACCAGCGCGGCCGCTGCGCCCGGATCAGCTCCAGCAGCGCCGTCGAGCCGATCTCGCTGCGCCGCGCGACGACGTCGTAGACCAGCTCCGGCAGGGCCGGCGGGCCGTGCGTGCAGAGGACGTCGACGCCGGCCAGCGCGGCCACGCCCGCGTCGTAGTCCGCGCGATCCCGCAGGTAGGGGCGCCAGGCCGCACCTTTGCGCGGCCGCGGGACGACGCCGTCGGGCAGCAGCGCCCCGCCGACGAACCCGAACCGCAGGCCGCCGATCTCGGCCACCTCGCCGTCGAGCACCCGCACGCCCTCGCCGGCGAACTCCGGCCACAGCGCCGGGGTGTCGACGTTGCCGGGCGTGGCGTACGTCGGCGCGGTCATCGCCGCGAACAGCGCCGCGTACTGGGTGCGGATGGCCTCGTCGACCGCCGCGCCCGGGTCTTCGAGGCTCGCCCAGAGCGTGCGCGAAAAGGCAACGGTTTCGTCACGGGTGCCCTCGCGGCGCAGGCGGGCGAACTCGCCGACCTTCTCCGGCCCGAACAGGGCGCCCATGATGCCCTTCTCGTGGTCGTGGTAGTCGACGAAGTCGATCAGGTCGCCGAGCACGACCAGGGCGTCGGCCCCGTCACCCGCCCGCTTCAGCGCGTCCGCGTTGCCGTGCACGTCCGAGACGACGTGTACCCGCACCCCTGGCCCCCTAGCCCTCGCCGCGCGGAGGCACCCCGGGCTCGCGCCCGTCCTCCAGGATCTCCTTGAGCCCGAGGGCGATCGCCTTCGCCGCGCGTGCCCGCCGGTCGAACTCCCGGCGCAGCTCGCGCGGCGCCAGGGCCCGGGGCGTCCCGGCCGCGTCGGCGGGAGTCGCCCGCAGGAAGTAGTGCAGCAGGGTGCCGTCGAGCACCGGCTCGAGCCAGACCTCCATCGTACCGACGAGCGCGCCCCGGACAGTCCAGCGCAGGCCCTTCTCCCCCCGGTCGGTGTAGACCTCGAGGACCAGGTCGGGCCAGTAGCGCCGCCAGGAGGCCGGCTCGGCGAAGACCGCGGCCACGGTGGCGGGCGGAACGGCGAGGAACGTCTCGTCGACGATGTCGAGGGAGGGCGGCGCGTTCACGTGCGAAGAATGTCACGGCCTCGCCTCGCCGCGTCGGTCAGCATGGTCTTAAGGTGCTCACCACGCTAAGTTGACTGGCGGGTAACAGCGGTGTCACCTGCCGCCGCGTTGAACACGGAGGTCCACGTGCGCGAATACAGCGCTCCCGCCGGCAAGCCGGTGGCCGACGACGAAAACATGTCCGACGTCGTCTGGGCGAACGCCGAGCGGTTCTCCGACGTGGTGAGCTTCCGCCGCCAGGTCGAGGGCAGCTGGCTGGACGTCACCGCCAAGGAGTTCGCGGCCGAGGTGCTGGCCGTCGCCAAGGGCATGGCGAAGGCCGGGATCGGCCGCGGCGACCGCGTCGCGATCATGTCGAAGACCCGCTACGAGTGGACGCTGATCGACTTCGCGATCTGGGCGGCCGGCGCGGTGACCGTCCCGATCTACGACACGTCGTCCGCCGAGCAGGTGCACTGGATCCTGTCGGACTCGGCCGCGAAGGGCGTGTTCGTCGAGACCAGCGCCCACGCCGCGACGCTCGACGAGGTCCGGGACCGGCTCACCGACCTGGCTCACACGTGGCAGATCGAAGGCGGCTCCCCCGCCGTCGAAGAGCTCTCGGCGCTCGGTGCCGACCTGTCCGACGACGAGCTGCACGACCGCCGCCGCGAGGTGACCGCGAACGAGCTGGCCACCATCGTCTACACCTCGGGCACCACCGGCCGCCCCAAGGGCGTCGAGCTGACCCACCGCAACCTGCTGGCCGAGATCCGCGCCGACATCGAGGCGTTCCCGCAGCTGATGGAGCAGGGCAACTCGCTGCTGTGCTTCCTGCCGCTGGCGCACGTGCTGGCCCGCGCGATCGCCGTCACCGCGCTGACCGCCCGCGTCACCCTCGGGCACACCCCGGACGTCAAGAACCTGGTCGCCGACCTCGGCACGTTCCGGCCGACGTTCGTCGTCGCGGTGCCGCGCGTGTTCGAGAAGGTCTACAACTCGGCGAAGCAGAAGGCGCACAGCGAGGGCAAGGGCAAGATCTTCGACGCCGCCGAGGCCACCGCCGTCGCCTACAGCGAAGCGCAGGACACCGGCGGCGCCGGGGTCGGGCTGAAGCTCAAGCACCTGGTGTTCGACAAGCTCGTCTACGGCAAGCTGCGCGCGGCCCTCGGCGGCCGCTGCGTCGCGGCGGTCTCGGGCGGAGCGCCGCTGGGTGCCCGGCTGGCGCACTTCTTCCGCGGCATCGGCGTCCCGGTGTTCGAGGGCTACGGCCTCACCGAGACGTCGGCGGCGGCGAACGTCAACACGCAGACGGCGTTCCGCGTCGGCACGGTCGGCAAGCCGGTCAACGGCACGTCGGTTCGCATCGCCGACGACGGTGAAGTCCTGCTCAAGGGCGACGTCGTGTTCCGGGCGTACTACAACAACCCGCAGGCGACTGCCGAGGCATTGACCGACGGCTGGTTCCACACCGGCGACCTCGGCGAGCTGGACTCCGACGGCTTCCTCAAGATCACCGGCCGCAAGAAGGAGATCATCGTGACGGCGGGCGGCAAGAACGTCGCCCCGTCCGGCCTCGAGGACACGATCAAGGCGTCCCCGCTGGTCAGCCAGGCGATGGTGGTCGGCGACCAGCGCCCGTTCATCGCGGCGCTGATCACGGTCGACGAGGAGTACTTCCCGTCGTGGAAGTCCCAGCACGGCAAGCCCGCCGCCGCCACGGTCGCGGACCTGGCGACGGACCCGGACCTGGTCGCGGAGATCCAGGCCGCGGTCGACGAGGCCAACAAAGCGGTGTCCAAGGCCGAGGCGATCAAGAAGTTCACCGTGCTGGCCAACGACTTCACCGAGGCCGGCGGGGAGATCACGCCGAGCCTGAAGCTGAAGCGGAACGTGGTTTCGAAGAACTACGCCACCGACATCGAGGGCCTGTACAAGAAGTAAGCGCGCTCAGGCTCGGGTGAAGCCGCGGCTGCGCTCCACCTTCGCCACGTGCAGCGTGTAGCTCTCGTACCACTCGGCCCGGCCCCGCTGCTGGGCCGAGTGGTGCTCGGCGTTGCTCCGCCACTGCGTGAGCGCTTCGGCGTCGCGGAAGTACCCGACGGTGATGCTCAGGCCGCCGGGTGTCTGGGCGTGGTCCATGCCCAGGTATCCGGGGACGTCGGCGACCAGCTCTTCCATCCGGGCGGCGGTCTCGGGGTAGCCGGCCTGCTCGCCGGTGCGCACCGAGGTGAAGACGACCGCGTAGTAGGGCGGCTCGAAGGCTTCGACCGGGGCTGCCGGGTGATCGCTCATGGCGTCACCGTAGGGCGGCCCCGGCCCGGCGATCCAGCGACTTTCTCACGGCGTGCGCTGGGCGGCGACGAAGTCGCGGTACCAGCGGTAGCTCGACCTCGGCGTGCGGGCCTGCGTCTCGTAGTCGACGTGGACCAGCCCGAAGCGGTGCTTGTACCCGTGCGCCCACTCGAAGTTGTCCAGCAGTGACCAGCAGAAGTAGCCGCGCAGGTCGACCCCGGCCGCGGCCGCCGTGCGGACCGCCTCGATGTGCTCGTTCAGGAAGCTGATGCGCTCGTAGTCCGCGAAGTCGCTCCGGTCGGCGTACACGCACCCGTTCTCCGTCACGTACACCGGGGGCAGGCCCGGGTACCGGTTGTGCAGGCCGACGAGGGCTTCGGTGAGGCCCTCCGGCTCGACCGGCCAGCCCATGCCCGTGCGCGGGACGTCCGGCACGCGCGTGGTGTCCACCCCGATGTCGGTCACGGTCCGCAGCGCCGGGTCCGGCTCGCGGTGCGGGGCGTCCGCGACGTGGATCCGGTAGTAGTAGTTGACGCCCAGGTAGTCCAGCGGCGTCCCGATCGTCTCGAGGTCGCCGTCGAGGCGGAACGAGAAGTCCGAGACGCCGTCGAACATCGCCGCCAGGCCCGGCGCGTACCGGCCGCCGAACAGCGGGTCGGTGAACTGGCGGCGCAGCAGCGTGTCCTGGCGGGCCGCCGCCGCGGCGTCCGCCGCCGAACCCGAGACCGGCACCGCGGGCGACTGGTTGAGCACGATCCCGAACTGCTGCTGCGGTGTCGCCTGCGCCCGCATCGCCCGGACGGCCAGGCCGTGGCCGAGCAGCAGGTGGTGGGCGGCCGCCAGCGCGCCGTGTCCCTCCCTGGCTCCCGGCGCGTGGCGGCCTTCGCCGTATCCCGCGACCGCGCACGGGTACGGCTCGTTGAGCGTCGTCCAGTGGTCGACGACATCGCCCAGCTCTTCGTGCACCAGGGCGGCGTACTCGGCGAAGCGGTGGGCCGTCTCCCGCGACCGCCAGCCGCCCTCGTCCTCCAGCGCCTGCGGCAGGTCCCAGTGGTACAGCGTCAGGAACGGCTCGATCTCCCGCTCCCGCATGGCCTCCACGAGCCGGCGGTAGAAATCGATCCCCCGGCGTTCGAAGCGGCGCCCGTCCGGCTGGATCCGCGGCCAGGACACCGAGAACCGGTAGGCGTCGACACCCAGGTCGGTGAGCAGGTCGAGGTCGGCGCGCCAGCGGTGGTAGTGGTCGGCCGCCGGTTCCCCGGTGTGGCCGCCTGCCACCGCGCCGGGGACCGCCGCGAAGGTGTCCCAGATGGACGGTCCGCGGCCGTCCTCGGTGGTGGCGCCCTCGATCTGGAACGCCGAGGTCGCGACGCCCCAGCGGAAGCCGGGCGGGAAACTGGAAGTCACGGTGAGCTCCGGGAGGGTCAGCCCTTGAGCGCGCCCTGCATGATGCCGCCGACGATCTGGCGGCCGAACAGCAGGAACACGAGGAGGACGGGAACGGTGCCGATGGTGGCGGCGGTGAGCACGAGCGTGTAGTCGGTGGTGTAGCCACTGGCCAGAGTGGACAGTGCGGTTTGGACGGTCGGGTTCTCCGGCACGAGCACCACCAGCGGCCAGAAGAAGTCGTTCCAGGCCTGCATGAAGGTGAACAGCCCGAGCACCGCCGCGGCCGGGCGGGCGGCGGGCAGGGCCACGTGCCAGAACAGCCGCAGCGAGCCGCACCCGTCCATCCGCCCGGCCTCCAGCAGCTCCAGCGGCAGTGCCCGCTCGAAGTACTGGCGCATGAAGAACACGCCGAACGCGGTGACCAGGCCGGGCACGATCACCGCCTGCAGCTCCCCCGCCCACCCGAAGTCGGCCATCATCATGTACAGCGGCACGACGCCCAGCTCGGTCGGGATCGCCTGGGTGGCGACCACGACGAGCAGCAACGCCGTCCGCCCGCGGAAGCGCAGCTTGGCGAAGGCGAACCCGGCCAGCGTCGAGAACAGCACCACCGAGACGGTGATCGTGCCCGCGACGATGAGCGAGTTGCCCAGCGCCAGCGCGAAGTCCGTCTCGTCGAAGACGCGGGCGATGTTCTCGAACAGGTGCCCGCCCGGCACCAGGACCGGCGGCACCTTGCCCACGGCCTCCGTCGTCTGCGACGAGACGACGAACGACCAGTACACCGGGAACGCCGAACCGGCGAGGATCGCGATCAGCGCGGCGTAGGTCCACGGGCTCGCGACCCGCCTGGAGATCCGCCGCAGCCGCCCGGGCGAGGCGGCCGGCGGCGCGGGCGCGGCCGGGGTCAGCACGGTGGTCATGTCCGCTCCTCAGTCGGTTTGGATGCGCCGGGTCACCAGGTACGACAGGCCCGCGACGAGCATCGTGGCCACGGCCAGGATCAGCGCGATCGCCGAGCTGTAGCCGAAGTCGTACTTGGCGAAGCCCTGTTCGTAGAGGTAGAGCGCGGCGGTCTGGAACTGCCGGTCCGACCCGCCGGTGGCGGCCGCCGTGCCCGGGTTGAACAGCAGCGGCTCGGCGAGCAGCCGCATGTTCCCGGTCGTCGCGATCACCGTCGAGAAGATGATCTGCGGCCGCAGCAGCGGGACGGTGATCCGCCAGAACTGCTGCCAGCCCTTGGCGCCGTCCAGGGTGGCGGCCTCGTACATGCTCGACGGGATCGCCTGCATCGACGCCAGGAAGATCAGCGCGTGGTAGCCGGTCCAGCGCCACACGACCATCGCCGCGATGGCGGTGTGCGAGCTGGCCGTGCCGGCCTGCCAGTCGATCTGCCCGGCGCCGAACCAGCTCAGCACCCAGTTGACCAGCCCGAAGTCCCGGCCGAACAGCTGCGCGAAGATGATCGTCACCGCCGCCACCGAGGTGATGTTCGGCAGGATCATCCCCATCCGGAAGAACATCCGCCCGCGCAGCCGCCGGTTGAGCAGGTGCGCGATGCCGAGCGCGAACAGGATCTGCGGGATCGTGGTCAGCAGCCACAGGCTGACCGTGTTCCCCATCGCGTTCCAGAAGTACGGGTCGTGGAACAGCAGCTGCTCGTAGTTGCCGAACCCGATGAACTGCGCGCCTTCGGCGTCGATGAGGTTCCGCTTCTGCAGCGAAACCCAGGCGGTGTAGAGCAGCGGGAAGAGCCCGAAGACGCCGAAGATCAGGAAGTACGGGCTGATGAAACCGAACGGCGACAGCTTGACGTCCCACTTCTGCCGCCGCTCGGCGAAGGTCAGCGCCATTATTTGATCTTCGAGACGTCGCCGACCAGCTGGTCCCACGCCGCCGGGCCGTCCTGCTTGCCCTGCTCGACGCGCTGCATGGCGTTGCCGAACTCGGTCTGCACGTCACCGGCCTTGGGGCCCTGGTACTGCGGGTTCAGCTTCTTCGCCGCGTCGGTGAACACCTTGCCCACGGGAGCGTTGTTGAAGAACGGGTTGGTGTAGCCGGTGATCTTCGGGTCGTCGTAGAGCGACGGCGCCGAGGGCAGCAGGCCCTTGCTGGTGAAAACCTTCGCCTGCTGCTCGGGCGCGGTCAGCCAGGCGGCGAGCTCGGCGGCTTCCTTGGTGTGCTTGCCCTGCTTGGGCACGGTCAGGTACGAGCCACCCCAGTTGCCACCGCCGCCCGGCACGGCCGCGACGTCCCACTTGCCCGCGGTGTCCGGCGCCTGGTCCTTGATCTTGGTCATCATCCACGCCGGGCAGGTGACGGTCGCGAACTGGCCCTGGGTGAAGCCGGTGTTCCACTGGGGAGTGCTGTAGAGCAGCCCGGCGCTCAGGTTCGCCTTGACGGCGTCGACCACGAGGTCCCAGCCCTGGCGCAGCGCCGGGTTGCTGCCCACGATGACCTGGTCGTTCTGGTCGTAGTAGCCCTGCGGCGCCTGGCCGACGATCGCGTTGAGCACGGTCGGGCCGCCGTCCATGAACTTGACGCCGTTCGGCGCCTTCTCCTGGAAGCGCTTGCCCGCGTCGAAGAACGCCTGCCACGTGGGCCAGAGCGCGGACACGGCGTCGCGGTCCTCGGGGAGTCCGGCGGCCTTGAACAGGTCACGGCGGTAGCAGATGGCCAGGCCGCCGACGTCGGTGCCGTAGCCGATCTGCTGGCCGCCCTTGCCCAGCGAGGCAGCCCACTTCCAGGCCAGCCAGCGGTCCTTGAGCTTGTCGCCGCCGACGGTGTTGAGGTCGACGAACTTGTCCGGCGTCGCCTTGAACTGGGCGACGTACCCGGTGTCGATCGCTTCGACGTCCGCGGCGCCGGCACCGGTGGCCAGGTGCGCGGCGAGGTTCTTGTGGTGGTCGGAGTAGGCGGCGGTCCGCTCGGTGATCTCGATGTCCGGGTGCGCCGCCTGGTACTCCTTGATCAGGTCGGTGTAGCCGAAGTTGCCGAACAGGCCGAGGCTGAGCTTGACCTTGCCGCCGGCGGCGCCGCTGCTCCCGCAGGCGCTCAGCACGGTGGCGGCGGCCAGCGCGGCGCACACCGCGGCGATCGAGCGGTTTCTCGTTTTCGGGCGCATGAGATCTCCGTTGTTCTGCGGGCCGGTCGGAAAACGCGGGTCCCATGAGAGCGCTCCCAGCAGACTTTCGTCAAGTAACGAAATGATAAAGTGGCTTGGCGTTTACGCAGTACGAGGTCATGTGCTACAGATGTAACCGGTTACAACGACGGAGGTCGCCATGGTCACGGCCCGCGAGGTCGCACAGCTCTGCGGGGTTTCCGTCGCCACCGTGTCGCGGGTGTTCAACCGCCCGGCCGCGGTCAGCGCGGCGACCCGCGAACGCGTCGAGCGCGTGGCACGTGACCTCGACTTCTCGCCGAACGAGTCGGCGCGAGCACTGTCGCGGCAGCGGTCGGCGATGGTCGGCCTGGTCTGGGACACCGACCACCGGCGGCCCGGCTGGCGGCACCCGTTCCTGCAGGACCTGTTGCTGGGCCTCAAATCCGCGCTGAGCTCGCACGGCTACCACCTGCTGCTGCTCGCGACGAGCGACGACGCCCGCGACCGCAACCCGGGCGTCTCGCTGGCCGACCCGGTCGGGTACGTGAGCATGACCCGCCGGCACCACCTGGCCGGGCTGGTGCTGATCGACAGCGGGACGGACGCCGACGCCTTCACGACGTTCGCCCAGTCCGGCTTGCCGTGCGTCGCACTGGACGTCGCCTTGTCGGGGCCGCGGGCAACGCACGTGACGTCGGACAACGCCGGGGGCGCGGCGGAGGCGGTCCGGCACCTGGCCACCCTCGGCCACCGCCGGATCGCGACGATCACCGGCCCCCGCGGCAACGCACCGGCGGCCGCCCGCACCGAGGGCTACCGCCGCGGGCTGGCCGAGGCGGGGCTGCCGGTCTCGGAGGACCTGGTGGTGGGCGGCGACTTCTACCGCGAAAGCGGCTTCGTCGGCATGCGCCGGCTGCTGGCCCGCAAGAACCCGCCGACGGCGGTGTTCGCGGCCAGCGACGAAATGGCGGTGGGCGCCCTGCTGGCGGCCCGCGCGGCCGGGCTGCGGGTCCCGGCGGACCTGGCGGTGGTGGGCTTCGACGACATCGAGGTGGCGTCCTTGGTGGACCCGGCACTGACAACGGTGGCCCAGGACAAACCGGGCTTCGGCACCGCGGCGGCGGGCGCGCTCCTGACGATGCTCGAGACGGCGACGACACCGGAACCGGTGCTGCTCCCGACAAAGCTGGTGGTCCGCGACTCCTGCGGCGCGCACCCGCACCGCTGACCCCGGCTCATGCGCCCCAATGTGGCCTTCGGTGCATCCAACGCACCCAATGTGGCCTTCGGTGCATCTGACGCACCCAATGTGGCCTTGGGTGCGTTGAGCGCAACCAACGCCACATTGGGGTGTTTGGGGCCGGCCGCGCTAGGCCGTGATCTTCGCTTCCCAGTCGATGTGGTGCGAGTACAGCCAGCCGCGGTCCTCGCCGACGTCTCCGCCCGCGCTCGCCTTCACCAGCTTCTCGACGCGCTCGCGCCGCAAGCTTTCGTACGCCGCGAAGGCCGACGCCGGGTCCGGCAGGTCGCGCAGGCACTGCGCCAGCACCACGCTGTCCTCCAGCGCCATCGACGCGCCCTGCCCCGCGGCCGGGGACGCGGCGTGGGCGGCGTCGCCGGTGAGGACCATCCGGGGCGTCGACCAGACCCGCGTCTCGGGGACGTCGTAGGAGTGGCCGCCGAAGACCTCGTCGCCGGTGGCGGCGACGATGTCCGCGCAGGGCAGCGGGTCGCCGTCGAACGCCGCGTGCGCGAACTCGCGCCAGCCCGCCGGCGTGACCGCGGCGATCTCCTCGCGGGACCGCTCGGCATCCGGGATGCGGGCGAACCAGAACGTGGCGCCGTCGGGGTCCGTCGTGAACCCGAAGGCGGCGCGGCTGCCGCGGATCATCCGGTAGATCCCGGGCGCGGCGGGCAGCCCGCCGGCGCGCGTGTAGCCGTACACGACGGTCAGCCCGGTGTAGCGCGGCTCGTCGGCGGCCGGGTCGATCAGCTGCCGGACGACCGAGCGCAGGCCGTCCGCGCCGACCAGCACGTCACCCGTTTCGGTGGTGCCGTCGGCGAACTCCGCTGTGATCCCGGCCGGGCCGGTCTGCGCGCCCACCAGGCGGCGTCCGCGCTCCAGCGGGAAACCGTCAGGGTGCGCGGGCCGTCGAGGCCTTCGGTGTCGAACTCGCGCCGGCCCACGGTCTCCCCGTTCGGGGCGACGAACTCGACGTCCATGCCGTTGTGCATGATCGTGAGGAACGCGCCGATGCCGTCCCCACCCGCGGGATAGGCCTCGTACACGACCGGCTCGTGGCCGGCGAGCTTCAGCGCCATCGCCGCGACTCCGCGTGCCGCCGCCTGTGACGTTACCTTGGCGGCGGCACGCGGTGCCTACTCCTTCGCACCGCTGGTGGCGATGTCGCCGTTCAGGCCGCGCGGGTAGAAGCCACCCGAGGACACCTTGTCCGGGTTGAGGTAGGCGATGTTGAGCACGCGCTCGGCGGACCGGCCGAACGCGATGCCGTTGGCGTCGGTCGGGACGAGGTTCGCCTTGCCGTCCTTGATGACGCCTTCGTCGACGTCGGCCTTGCCGTCGAGGCTGTCGCGGGCGTCGGACATCTTGTTCGTGATGTCGCCGAGGCCCCGCTCGAACAGCGCCGAGCGGATGATGCCGGCGTGGTAGGCCTCGACGGCGAGGATGCCCGCGGCCGCGTCGAGGAACGTCTTGTTGTTCACCAGCGGGGCGGCGCCCTTGTAGGCGGACACGCCGACGTCCTCGAACAGGTAGGCGGCGAGCAGGAAGTTGTTCTCGCTCCCGAACGGGTCGAACGTCTGGCCCTGCTTGATCACCCCGGCGGCCTGCATGGCCGCGGTGAAGCTGTGCTGGAAGTCGATCTCCGGCTGCGCCACGGCGGCCTTGTCCAGCGCCTTGCGCAGGAAGTTCACGTGGGCGACCTCGTCGCCGGCGATCTCCTGGACCATCTGCTTGACGAAGTCGCTCTTGAACTTGACGCCGTGCCCGCCGGAGACCTTGCCCAGGTTGCCGACGCCGTTGACGTACTTCTCGTTCAGGCCGTAGCCGAAGGCGGCGAACGAGTACAGGTTCGCCTCGAGGTACTCGAGGTTGAGCGCGAAGTTCAGCACGGCGGCGTCGCTCGCCGCCTCCTTCCCCGCGTCACCTCCCTGCTGCCCGTACTGCGACGTGGCACCGGCCGAGCCGAGGCCCAGCGACAGCGCTGTGCCGAGCGCACCGGCACCCGCGACGCCGAGCCCCGCCGCTCCCGCAGCCTTGAGGAAGCGGCGGCGGTCGGTCGCGTTCTCCGCGCTGCGCTCGATCAGCTGCTCTGTGTAGCGTTTTCCGAACACCGGGGGACGTCCTCTCGTGACGAGTTCGTCCACCTCACCCACCGGTCATACGTACCTGGACGGCCCCCGGCTCGGTCAAAACGGGAAAATTTTTGATCGACTTCCGTTTGCGCAGGTCAGGCGCGCTGCGCCACCGCGAGCCGGACGCACACGGCCAGCGCGCGGACGGCCTCTTCGACCTCTTCGAGCTTCGGGAAGGTCGGCGCGATGCGGATGACCGCGTCGGCCGGGTCGGCGCCGTGCGGGTGGGTCGCCCCGGCGGGGGTCAGCGCGACGCCGGCCTCCTTGGCCAGCCGCACGACCTCCTTCGCGGTGCCCTGCGGGACGGTGAGGGTGATGAAGTACCCCCCGGTCGGCTTGGTCCAGGACGCCAGGTCGGACAGCTCCTCGGTGAGGATGCGGTCGACGGCCGCGAACTTCGGGCCGATGATCTCGGCGTGCTTGCGCATGTGGGCCCGCACCCCGGCCTCGTCCTTCAGGAAGTGCGCGTGACGCAGCTGGTTGACCTTGTCCGGGCCGATGGTGCGCTTGCCGATGTTGCCGGTCCACCACGCGAGGTTGGCCTCGGAGGCGCCGAAGAAGCCCACGCCGGCGCCGGCCAGGGTGATCTTCGAGGTCGAGCCGAAGACGAAGACGCGGTCGGCGTTGCCGGCCTCGGTGGCCAGGGCGAGGAGGTCGGCCAGCTCCGGCTCGTCGTCGGTGAGGTGGTGCACGGCGTAGGCGTTGTCCCAGAAGATCCGGAAGTCGGGCGCCGCGGTGCGCATGGAGGCCAGCCGCTGGACGACGTCGTCACTGAACGTGACACCGGTGGGGTTGCTGTACTTCGGGACGCACCAGATGCCCTTGACGGCGGGGTCCTCGGCGACCAGCGTCTCGACGGCGTCCATGTCGGGGCCTTCGTCGGTCATCGCGACCGGGACGAGCTCGATGCCGAAGCGCTCGGTGAGCGCGAAGTGGCGGTCGTAGCCCGGGACGGGGGCGAGGAACTTCACCTGCGGCTCGTCGGCCCAGCGGCGCTCGGCGCCGGGCAGCTTGCTCAGCAGGGCCTGGACGACGGCGTCGTGCATCAGCTCGAGGCTGGAGTTGCCGGCGGCGAGCAGCTGCCCGGCGGGCACCTGCAGCGCGGCGGCGAAGATGCGACGCAGCTCCGGCAGGCCGTTGAGGCCGCCGTAGTTGCGGACGTCGGAGCCGTCCTCGGCCTTGAAGGTGCCCTCGCCCGGGAGAGCGAGCAGCGCGTTCGAGAGAGCGAGCTGCTCGGGCGCCGGCTTGCCGCGGGTGATGTCCAGGGAGAGGCCTCGGCCGACCAGGGCCGCGTAGTCGCTGCGGGCCGTGTCGACGTCGACGGAAGCAGTGGTCATGGCCTCAACGCTAAACCCGCCGTCGATACCATTTCGGGGCGGGTCCTGGCTAGGGTGGTTCGTGTGCACCTAGTCGTCCACGCCGACCAGCGTCAGTTCTCGTTGCGCGACTCCGCCGCCCGGTTGACGGGCAGCGGCTGGACGCCATCGGCGGTGGAGTCTCACCGGATCGGGGTGGAGCCGGGCGGAATAGCGATCGCGACGGCGCGCTCGGACGTGGTCGAGTCTTCGGTGGACTTGCTGCCTTCGCCGCCTGCTGTGGTTCCTTCCGCCGAGCACGTGGTGGAAGCGGATCTTCCGGTTCCGAGCGGGCGGGTGGTGATTTCCGGGCCTGCGGACTACCCGTCGCAGGAGAAGTACTTTTCGGTGCTGCCGGGGTTGTACCGGGCTCGGGTTTCTTACGTGCCGGCCGGGCCGCCTGGGGTGACGTGGAACGAGCACGAGTTCGGGGAGCACTACCGGTACGTGGTGGAGCTGTGGCCGGTGGAGCGGCCGTCCGAAGTGGAGGTCCTGCGCCAGGGCGCGGCTGTGTGGGACGGTTAGAGCGCCGTCAACGTGGCCAGCTTCCAGCGGCCGTCCACCCGCTTGGCCGTCACCGCCAGCTGGGCCACCGATGACGTCGGCGCTCCGCCGCCCTGGGCCACCGTCTGCTGGTCCAGGAACAGGAGCAGGTCCGCGGAGTCCCCGCGCAACGACCTGACCCCGATCGCCCGGACCGTTGTCGTGCGCGTCAGCTTTTCCGACTCCGCCTTCGTCCGGGCCGCAGCGAACTGGGTCTGGTACTGCCGCACCGCATCGCCCGTCAACACCTCCGCCGCCGCCCGCTCCGTGCGGGGCAGGTTCGCGTAGTCGTACGAGAACACCGCCTTCACCGCGTCGCTCACCGAAGACGAAACCTCGGCAGTGGCCGGAAGATCCACCAAGGCCTGGTTGTCGCCCGGGGACAGGGATGCCGTCTCGATGCCGAACCACGCCGTGCAGCCCAGGGCCAGCACCACCACCGCGACCAGCACGCGGGTCATGAGCCCGCCGCCTGGACGCCGCTGATCTTCCACCCTGCTGGGGAGCGGGACACGTCCACCGTCAGGCGGTTCATCTTCGGGGTGACCGCGCCGCCTCCCGTCGAGACGCGGACGTCCAGCACCGCCAGGAGACGGGCGGTCCCGGCGGGCACGTCGATCTCCGTCACCGCCGCCTGGACCAGCGATGCGGTCGACACCGTGCGGGCCGCGACCGCCCGGTCGATCTGCAGCTGACGATCACCCGAAAGATCCTTGGCGTACTGGCCCGTCGTCGCCGCTGTCCAGCGGTCCACGTCCGCCGCCGCCGTGCGGTAGTCGATCGTGTTCAACGTAACCAAATAAGGCCCCGCCGCCGACAGGATCGCGTCGCGGTCGCGGCCCCGCGCCAGCGACTCGTCGGAAGCCGCGCGCCACCACGACCAGCCCGCGAAGGCCGCCGCCAGGATCGACAAAGCAGCCAAGACCACCAGGAGACGCTGCGTCACGGCGCGCCCAGCAACCGGCCGAGCCCACCCGAAGACGGCCCCGTCAGCAGGCTCAGCATCCCCGGCAGCTGCGCCGGCGAAGACGAAGCCGCCTGCTGCTGAGGTGCCGCGGGAATCGCGGGCGGCTTCCCCGCATAAGGCGCGTTCTGCGCCCCGCGCACCCCGGTCGGGCTGCCCGGCGGCTCGGCGCAGTACGCGTTCATGTTCACCGGTGCTTCCGACTCATCGTTCGCCGGACGCTGCTTCGTCCCCTCATACCCCTTCGTGCACGACGCCGGGTCGAAGAAGTTGAACACCACGCCCAGGTGACCCGTGCCGTCCGGGGACGTCGACGGCGAGAACGCCGAGATGATCGGGTACGCGACCAGCAGCTCCTCGATCGAGTCCTTCCGGGACGTCGTGATCTGCGCCGTCGTCAGCAGGTTGGCGAACAGCACCCCCAGATCCGTCCCCGACGCCGCCAGCACGTCGCTGATCTGCCGGCTCAGCCGCGGCGCCTGCGCGATCACCCGCCGCAGGTCCGGGTCGGACTTCTTCAGCTGACCCGCGATCGTGCGCAGGCCGGACGCGAAGTCCGTGATGTTCGCCGCCTGGCGTTCCTGGGTGCCCAGCACGATGCGCGAGTTCGCCAGCAGTCCCTGCGTCTGCGGCACGTACTGCGCGGCCACCGCCGTCAGCGAGCCCGTGCTGTCCAGCAGCTGCTGCAGCTGCGGGCCCGCGCCCGCGAACGCGTTGTACGTCTCGTCGACGACCGTCCGCAGCGACTCCGGGTGCACGCTCGCGACGAGGTCGTCCAAATGCGACAGCACGGTGTCCGGCGACGGTGGCAGGGACGTCCTGTCCGCCGTGATCACGGACCCGTCCTTCAGGTAGGGCCCGCCGTTGTGCAACGGCAGCAGGTCGACGAACTGCTCCCCCACCGCCGACCGGTTCGCCACCTGCGCGTGCGCGTCGGCCGGGATGTCCGGCGCGCCCGCGTCGATGTCGAGCGCGACGTCGACGCCGTGCTCGGTGAGCGTCAACGACGTCACCCGGCCGACCGTGACGCCGCGGTAGGCGACCTCGGAGTTGACGAAGATGCCGCCGGAGTCGGTCAGCTGCGCGGTCACGACGTAGCCGCGGTTGCCGAACAGCCGGTCCAGCCCGGCGTACCGGCCGCCGGCGTAGACCACCGACACCACCGCGATGACGACGAACGCGAACAGCTGGATCCGGATCTTGCGGGTCACCGGCCGCCCCCGATCAGGCCGAGCAGGCCGCCCAGCAGGTTCGGCCCGGCCGCCGGCGGGACCGAGCCCAGGTCGGGCAGCGGCAGCGGTGGCGCGGCGGCGGACGGCTGCCCGCCGATTCCGGAAGGCAGCGCGATCGGCGGCTGCGACGAGTTCGCGAAGTTCCGGATCAGGACGTCCAGGTCCAGGTTCACGTTCGCCTCGACGTTCGCGTAGTCGCCCTTGATCACGTTGCCCGCGTAGTCCGGGAACGGGTAGGTGAGCAGGATCTGCAACGCGGTCGGCAGGTTCTGGCCCGCTTCGGCGAGCTTGGCCAGCGTCGGCTGCAGCGCCTTGAGGTTCGCGACGAGCTGGTCGCGGCTCTTCGTCACCGTGTCCACCGCGACCCCGGACAGCGTGTTCAGCGCGTTCAGCATGCCCACGAGCTGGTCGCGCTGGTCCGTGACGACCTTCAGGCCCGGCGCGAGGTTGTCGAGCGCGTTCGTCAGGTTCTGCGTCTGGCCCGTCAAGGTCTTGGACAGCTTCGCGAGGCCGTCGATCGCGCGCAGGATCTCCGTCTTGTGCCCGTCGAGCTGGGTGGCCAGTTCGTCCACCCGGGACAGCAAAGCCCGGATCTCCGGCTCGTTGCCCGACAGCGCTTCGTTGAGCTCGTGGCTGATCTTCTGGATCTGCTCGACGCCGCCGCCGTTGAGCAGCAGCGAAAGCGCGCCGAGCACCTCCTCGACCTCGGGGTTGCGGTTGGTGCGCCCGAGCGGGATCTGCGCGCCGTCGGCCAGGCGACCGGTGGCCGGCTCGGCCGTCGGCACGCTCAGCTCGACGAACTTCTCGCCCAGCAGCGAAGACTGCTTCAGCTCGGCGCGCGCGTTCGCGGGCAGCGCGATGCCGCCGTTCACCGTCATCGCCACCAGCGCCGACCGCGTGTCCGGCGTCAGGGTGATCTTGTCGACCCGCCCGACGGCGACGTCGTTGACCTTGACGCTCGACTGCGGCACCAGGTCCAGGACGTCGGTGAACAGCGCGGTGACGTGGTACGGGTGGTCGCCGACGTCGGCGCCGCCCGGCAGCGGCGTGCCGTAGAGGCCGTTGAACCCGCCGTCACTGCACGCCGCCAGCACGAGTACCCCGGCGAGCACTCCCGCGAGCCGCTTCACTTCGCACCGCCGGACAGCTGCTCCATGACGTCGACGAGCGGGAGCGGCAACGGCGGCAGCGTCCCGTTCTGCAGGGAGTTGAGCACCTGCGGGATCGTCGGCAGCTTCAACGCGCCGTCCAGGACCGGCGCCAGCTGCTTGCAGATGTTCCCCAGCGTGTCGGGCACTTCCTTGGGCGTGAACGAGCTGATCAGGCGGCACACGGTGAGGATCGGCGGGTGGGTCAGCTCGTTGAGGTTGTCGCGGACGGCGATGGTGCCCGACGCGGCGTCGTAGGAGTTGATGAAGTTCGTGGCGCCGGTCGGGGCGATGTCGAGCACCTCGGCGAGCGCGGCGCGCTGGTCGACGAGGACCTTCGACAGCGACGCCAGTTTGTCGACATTGGATTCCAGTGCCGCTTTGTTGTCGTTGACGAACTGCTGGACGTCGCCGAGCGCACCGCCGAGGGACTGCAGCGCGGCACCCACCTCGGACGAGTCCGCGGCGAGGAACCGGCTGACGTCGGCGACGCGGCCGTAGAACTCGTTGAGCTGCTGGTCGCTCTGCGCGAGGGCGCCGGTGAAGGAGTTCAGGTTTTCCACGGTCGAGAACAGGTCGTCCTTCGAGCCGTCGAGGGTCTTGGCCAGCTCCGCCAGCTGCCCGACCGTCGAGTTCAGCGAAGCCCCGTTGCCTTTCAGCGTGTTCGCCGCGGTGTCGAGGACGCCGGACAACGCCCCGTTCTTGTTGGCGCCGTTCGGGCCCAGCGCCGTCGAAAGCTTGTCGATGCTCGAATACAGGTCGTCCAGCTCGACCGGCGTAGCGGTGCGCTGGCGCGGCAGGACCGTGCCCGAAGCAAGGACAGGCCCGCTGTCGTAGGCCGGCGTCAGCTGGACGTACCGGTCGCTGACCAGGCTCGGCGCGACGACGACCGCGCCGACGTCGGCCGGCAGCGGCACGTCGTCGCCGACCCGCATGTCCACGCGGACCGCGTCGCCCTCGGGCGTGACGTCGGTGACCTCGCCGACCGGCACGCCGAGCACCCGCACCGACGAACCGGCGTACAGCCCGACGGTCTTGCCGAAGTAGGCGGACACCACCGTGCCGGTGGCCGCGCGGAACACCAGGTACAGCCCCGCGGTGACGATCAGGGCGAGGACGCACCCGAACGCCAGCCACGTCACCAGGCTGCGGCCGCGGGCCGTGTGGATGGTCATCGGCCGCCCACCCCCTGGTTCGGCGCCGCGATCGGCGGGGTGCAGCCTTCGGGGTTGATGGTGACGACGCCGGCGTTGATCGTCGGCGGCAGCAGCCCGCACAGGTAGCCCTCGAACCAGCGGCCGTTGCCGGTGGCGTTCGCGCCGACGCGGGCGAACGGCGCCATCAGCTGCAGGCTCTTGTCGAGGTTGCCCTGGTTGCGCTGCAGGATGTCGGTCACCTTCCCGAGCTTCTCCAGCGTCGGCTTGAGCTGGTCGCGGTTGTCCTGGACGAGCCCGGTGAGCTGGGCCGACAGCTGCTGGGTGCCGGTGAGCAGCGCGTGGATGGCTTGCTTGCGGTTCTGCAGCTCGGTGAGCAGCAGGTTGCCGTCGCTGATCACGCGTTGCAGCTGGGCGTTGCGGTCGGACAGCGTCTTCGAGACCTGGCTCGTGTTCGCCAGCAGCGTGTGCAGGTCGGCGTCACGGGAGGAAACCGTGCGAGCCAGCGACGAGAGCCCGTTCAGGGTGTCTTTCAAGTACTGCGGGCTGTCCTTGAGGCTGTCGGACAACGCGTTGAAGCTGTCCGCGAGCTGTTTCGTGTCGATGTCTCCGACCGTCGTCGACAGCTGCTCGAACGCGTCCTGCAGCTGGAACGGCGTGCGCGTGCGGGCCTGCGGAATCGTGTCGTCCGGCTCCTGCGCGCCGCTGCCCTTCGGGTCGAGCGCGAGGTACTTCTCCCCCAGCAGCGTCTTGATCTCGATCGACGCTGTCGTCCCGTCGCCGACCCGGACGTCCTTGACCCGAAACCGGACCAGGACCTGCTTGCCCGCGAGTTTCACCGACGACACCGTGCCGACCTTGACGCCGGCGACCTGGACCTCGTTGTCCGGCGCCAGCCCGGCGGACTCGCCGAAGTACGCCGAGTACGTCGTGCCGTTGCCGAAGAACGGGAGCTGGTCGGCGAAGTACGTCGTGGCCGTGACGAGCACGATCAGCACGAGCGCGACCGCGCCGACGCCTGCCTGGTTGCGTTCTTTCAGCGGTTTCACGGACCGCACCTCTCCGCGCGCTGGGTGCCGGGGATCGGGATGATCGGCAGGGTGATGTCGAGGGAGGAGATGCCGATGGTGCCGGTGATCCCGCACAGGTAGTAGTTGAACCAGCTGCCGTAGCTCAGGGTCCGGGTGAACTTCTGCAGGTTGCCCGGCAGCACCTGGAGGAGGTGGTTGAGCAGCTCGCCGGAGTCGCCGAGGTTCTGCGACAGCGCGCCGAGTTGCGCGACGTCGTCCTTGAGCGCCGGGCGCGCGTCGGCCAGGAGCCCGGTGGTCGACACGGCGAGGTCGCCGAGCGCGCTGACCGCCTCGCCGATCGGCTTGCGCTGCTCGGCCAGCCCGCTGACCAGCTTCTGCGTCTGCTCGATGAGGTCGCCGAGCTGCGCGCCGCGGGAGTTGACCGTGGCGAGCACCGTGTTGAGGTTGGCGATGACCTGGCCGATCACCTGGTCCTTGCTCGCGATCGCGGTCGTCAGCGACGCCGTGTGCTGCAGCAGGCTGGTGATCGTGCCGCCCTCGCCCTGGAAGACGCTGATGATCTCGGCCGACAGCCGGTTGACGTCCTGCGGGTTGAGTGCCTTGAACAACGGCTTGAACCCGTTGAACAACACGGTGAGGTTGAGCGCGGGTTTGGTGCGCTCCGGCGGGATCGTGCCGCCTTCGGGCAACGCGCGATCCCCGGGGACGTCGGTGCCGAGCGCGAGGTAGCGCTGGCCGACCAGGTTGCGGTACTTGATCGTCGCGGTCACCGTCTCCGGCAGCCGGTAGGTGTGCTCGACGTCGAACCGGACCTCGGCGAGGTTCCGCTCGCCCTCGACCACCGCGATCGTGTCGACCTGGCCGACCTTGACGCCGGCGATGCGGACGTCGTCACCTTCCTTCAGCCCGGACGCGTCGGTGAACTTGGCCAGGTACGCGTGCGTCTCGCCGAAGTTGGTGTTCGCGATGGTGGCCGCCAGGATCCCGGTGAGCAGCACCGTGACGACCGCGAAGATCCCGAGCTTGACCAGCGACGGGACAAAACTCCTCATTTCAGCTCCACCTCCGCCCCGCGGTAGAGCGGCCCGACGAGCAGGCCCGCCCAGCCCGGCACGTCACCCGGCGAAGTGCCGAGCGCGGGCGACGCGAGCAGGTCGATCAGGTCGTTTTCGTACGCCGAGCCGACGATCGTGCCGTCGCCGCCGACGGCGCCGCCCCCGGCGGGCAGCTCGCCGGGCGGGTACTTCGGCGGCGGGGGCTTGCTGGAGCCGTCCTTGATGGGGCCGTCCGGCGGGTACTGCGGCCACACGCCGGGGTGCGGGACGCTCGGGTAGCAGCGCGGGCCGCGCTTGTCCTCGTACTTCGGCTCGTCGACGCCGGGGAGATACTTGCCGCGGCTGGCGGCGAACTCGATGGTGACCCGGCTGACCTCGGGGTGCGCGGTGCCCTTGCCGAACGCCAGCTCGGCCCGCGGCACCGACTCGGCGAGCTGCCGCAGCAGGCACGGGTACTCGGGCGCGTACTTGGCGAGGACGTCCAGGGTCGGCTGGATCGCGGTGGTGAGCCGGATCAGGTTGTCCTTGTTGACCTGCAGGAAGCTCGTGAGGTCGACCGAAGCGGCGGTGACCGTGGCGTAGAGGTCGCTGAGCTGCGCGCGCTGGTCGACGATCGTCCGGGTCGTCGTCGTCAGGTCCGAGAGCGCCTGCAGGATGTCGGGCGCGGCCTTGTCGTAGGTGTCCGCGACGTTCGCCAGCCCGGTGATGTCGGCTTTGAGGTCCGGCAGCGACGGGTTCAGCTTGCCGAGGTAGTCCGACAGGCCCGCGAGGGTCTCGCCGAGCTGCTTGCCGCGGCCGTCGAGCGCCGTGGCCACCGCGGTGAGCGTGCTCGACAGCTTCTCCGGCTGGACCGCCTGCAGCAGCGGCATCACGTCGTCGAGGACCTGCTGCAGCTCGATCGCCGCGCTGCTGCGGTCCTGCGGGATGACGTCGCCGGCCTCGATCGGCCGTTCCTTGTTCTCCGGCAGCTGGAGGGCGACATAGCGCTCGCCGAAGAGCGTCTTCGGCAGCAGCCGCGCGGCGACGTTCTTCGGGATGACGTGGGTCTTGTCCGGGTCGAGGGCCAGCTCCAGCTCGGCGTGGTCGCCCTTCGCCACGACGGACCGGACCTCGCCGACGAGCATGCCGCGGACCTTGACGTCGCCGCCGGTGCGCAGCTGGCTGCCGACCCGGTCGGTTTCGAGCTTCACGAGCGTCACCGGCGTGAACGCCTTGTTGTAGACGGCCAGGGTGAGTGCGATGAACAGGGCGGCGACGAGCAGGAAGACGAGCCCCAGCACCTGGTACCGGAGCCGCTGCCAGAGCTCGCGCCTCATCCCGAAATCCTCACCGTGGTGTTCGCGCCCCAGATCGCCAGCGACAGGAAGAAGTCCAGCACCGAGATCAGCACGATCGACGTCCGCACCGCGCGGCCGACCGCGACGCCGACGCCAGCCGGGCCGCCGCTGGCGTGGAAGCCGTAATAACAATGGGACAGGATCACGAGCACGCTGAACACGATCACCTTCCCGAACGACCACAGGACGTCGCCGGGTGGCAGGAAGAGCGTGAAGTAGTGGTCGTAGGTGCCCGCGGACTGGCCGTAGAGCCAGATGGTGATCTGCCGGGACGCGAGGTAGCTCGAGAGCAGGCCGACCGCGTACAGCGGGATCACCGCGGCGACGCCGGCGAGCACCCGGGTCGTCACCAGGTACGGCATGCTCGGCACGCCCATGACTTCGAGCGCGTCGATCTCTTCGGAAATCCGCATGGCGCCGAGCTGGGCGGTGAAGCCGCAGCCGACGGTCGCGCTCAAGGCGAGTCCCGCGGAAAGAGGGGCGACTTCGCGCGTGTTGAAGTAGGCGGAGATGAACCCGGTCAGCGCCGCCGTGCCGAGCTGGTTGAGCGCGGAGTAGCCCTGCAGGCCGACGATGAGGCCGGTGAACAGCGTCATCCCGATCATCACGCCGAGGGTGCCGCCGATGACCGCGAGGCCGCCGGTGCCGAAGCAGACTTCGGTGAGCAGCCGCAGGGTTTCCCGGCTGTAGCGGCGGATCGTGCGCGGCGACCAGGCGAGCGCCTTCGCCGCGAACGCTAGCTGCTTGCCGAGCCCCTCCAGGCTCTGGCCCGGGCGCGCGATGTACTCGAGCGTCCGGTCGGCGTCCAGGGGTTCGGCGGTCATCACATCGCCTTCGGCGGGACGATCCGCAGGTAGATCGCGGTGAGCACGACGTTGATGAGGAACAGCAGCAGGAACGTGATGACGACGGCCTGGTTGACGGCATCCCCGACGCCCTTCGGCCCGCCCGCCGGGTTCAGGCCGCGGAAGGCGGCGACGACCCCGGCGACGAAGCCGTACAGCAGCGCCTTGATCTCGCTGACCCACAGGTCCGGCACCTGGGCGAGGGCGTTGAAGCTGGCCAGGTACGCACCCGGCGTGCCGCCTTGCAGGACGACGTTGAAGAAGTAGCCGCCGAGCACGCCGACCACGCTGACCAAGCCGTTCAGCAGCACCGAAACCACCATCGCCGCGAGCACCCGCGGCACGATCAGCCGCTGGATCGGGTTGACGCCGAGGACCTCCATGGCGTCGATCTCTTCGCGGATCTTGCGGGCGCCGATGTCCGCGCAGACCGCGCTGCCGCCGGCGCCCGCGACCAGCAACGCCGTGATCAGCGGGCTGGCCTGCTGCACGATCGCCAACGCGCTGGCCGCGCCGGTGAACGACTGCGCGCCGATCTGCGCGGTCAGCGAACCGAGCTGCAACGCGATCACCGCACCGAACGGGATGGCCACCAGCGCCGTCGGGAGGATCGTGACACTGGCGAAGAACCAGCACTGCTGGATCCACTCACGGGTCTGGAAGGGGCGCTTGAAGATCGCGCGCAGCACCTCCCAGGAAAGCGTGGCGAGCCGGCCGACCTGGGTCAGGGCCGCGGTTCCCGGGAGCGTGCCAGTGCCTCCGCTCACCACACCTCCCAGTAAGTCGTCATTGACCTCCGAGTCTTCTCCACACCCGGTTCCCGCTTTTGGTTAGCGGTGTTCACTCAAGCTTTCGGCAGTTCTCCTTCAGAAGTTGAGGGCGTGCGTGGCCGTCGCCCCGCCGTCCGCGACGAATTCCGCACCCGTGCAGTACGCGCTCTCGTCGCTGGCCAGGAACAACACAAGCTTGGCGACGTCCTCCGGCTGCCCGACCCGCTTCAGCGCGACCTTCTTGCCGACGTACGACATGTCGACTTTCTGGCCGCCCGCCGCGGTCTCGACCATCTTGGTGTCGATCGCGCCGGGGTGCACCGAGTTGACCCGGATGTGCTTCTTGCCGAGCTCCATCGCCGCGACCTTGGTCATGCCGCGGATCGCGAACTTGCTCGCGGTGTAGGCGACGAGGTAGGGCATCCCGGCCAGACCCTCCACAGAGGACACGTTGACGATGGAGCCACCGCCGGCGGCGGTCATCGGTTCAACGACCGAGCGCATGCCGAGAAACGCCCCGATCTGGTTCACGCGGATCACGCGTTCGTAATCGGCCAGCGTCGTCTGCCCCAGCTCCGAAAAGTGCAGGATGCCGGCGTTGTTGACCAGCACGTTCGGCGCGCCGAACTCCGTTGTCGCGCGCTCGACCGCGGCGGCCCAGCCGTCTTCGTCGCCGACGTCGAGGTGCTGGTAGACGGCCTGCTCGCCGAGTTCGGCGGCCAGCTGCTTGCCCTCGTCGTCGAGGATGTCGGCGATCACCACCTTCGCGCCTTCGGCGACGAACGCGCGCGCGGCGGCCTCGCCCTGTCCACGCGCGGCGCCGGTGATCAGGGCGATCTTCCCGTCCAGCCTCATGACTCTCCCTGGCTCTCGGTGACGGCGAACATCCGGGCGGGATCCCGCTCGGCGAAGAACTCGCTCACGGTGGTTTCGAGTTCGTCGAGCGCCCAGCGCCGCTCGATCCGCGGGGGCTCGACCAGCGCGACCGTGCCGCCGTGGACGACGAACACCTGGCCGTTGACGTGCTCGGCCGCCGGGGAGGCGAGGTAGGTGACGAAGGGAGCGACGTTTTCGACCGAAAGGGGATCGGCGCCGTCGGCAGGAGCGGCGCCGAACACCCCTTCGGTCATCGCCGTCCGCGCGCGCGGGCAGATCGCGTTGGCGCGGACGCCGTACTTGGCCAGGCCGCGGGCGGCCGACATGGTGAGCGCGGTGATGCCCGCCTTCGCCGCGGCGTAGTTGGGCTGGCCCGGCGAGCCGAAGAGGAACGCCTCGGACGCGGTGTTGACCAGCCGCCCGTACACCGGCTTGCCGTCCGCTTTGGACTTGTCGCGCCAGTGCTTCGCGGCGTTGCGGGACAACAGGAAGTGGCCGCGCAGGTGAACGCGCAGCACGACGTCCCAGTCGTCGTCGGACATCGAGAACAGCATGCGGTCGCGCACCACGCCGGCGTTGTTGACCACGATGTCGAGCCCGCCGAGGTCGAGCGCGGCTTCGGTGAGCGCGTCGGCCGTGGCGCGTTCGCCGACGTCGCCGGCGACCGCGACGGCCCGGCCGCCCGCCGCTTCGATCTCGGCGACGACGTCCTTCGGCTCGCTGATGTCGTTGACGACGACCGTGGCACCCCGGGTGGCGAGCGCGAGCGCTTCGGCCCGCCCCAGCCCCGCGGCGGCGCCCGTGACGATCGCCGTCCTGCCGGTCAAGCTCACCGCGGGACCTCCTCGTCGAGTCCTGATCTCGGGCCTACAGTAGAATCTGTTCTCGTTCGAGGCAACCCTTTGGGTGAACGGCGCTAACCCGCGATGAACAGCGCATTCTTCGGGCAGCCCTTGACCGCATCGGAAACGCGTTCTACCTGGTCGGGCGCGACCGGGCCCGGCTGGATCACCAGTTCCTCCTCGTCGTCGAGGTCGAAAACTTCCGGAGCGAGCCCCACGCACACCGCGTTCGCCTCGCACAGCAGCCGGTCGACGCCGATCTCCATGCTTCCTCCGCCGCTCGAGCCCTGGTACAACTAGAACAGGTTCTACTGTAACGCCGGGAGCCGGTACGGCACCACAACGAGCCGGACCGGGTGGAGGTGACGGGTGCGGATCGATTACACGCCGGAGCAGCGCGCGCTGGCCGCCGAGCTTCGGGAGTACTTCGCCGAGCTGATGACGCCCGAACGGCGCGGCGGCCTCCGCTCGGGCGGCGGCGAATACGGCGATGGCGTGGCGTACAAGGAGATCGTGCGGCAGCTGGGCAAGGACGGCTGGCTCGCGCTGGGCTGGCCGCCGGAGTACGGCGGGCAGGGCCGGTCGATGCTCGACCAGCTGATCTTCACCGACGAGGCGGCCGTCGCCGGGGTGCCGGTCCCGTTCCTCACGGTGAACACCGTCGGCCCGACGATCATGCGCTACGGCACCGAAGACCAGAAGGCGTTCTACCTGCCGAAGATCGCCGCCGGCGAGCTGCACTTCTCGATCGGCTACTCCGAGCCGGAGGCCGGCACCGACCTGGCGTCGCTGCGGACGCGCGCCGAGCGCGACGGCGACGAGTACGTCGTCACCGGCCAGAAGATGTGGACGAGCCTGATCGAGTACGCCGACTACGTCTGGCTCGCGGTCCGGACCGATCCGGCCGCGAAGAAGCACCGCGGGCTGTCGATGCTCATCGTGCCGACGTCCGCCGAGGGCTTTTCGTGGACCAAGGTGCACACCGTGGCCGGCGCGGGCACGAGCGCGACGTACTACGACGGCGTGCGCGTGCCGGTGTCGGCGCGCGTCGCCGAGGAGAACGCGGGCTGGCCGCTGATCACCAACCAGCTCAACCACGAGCGCGTCGCGCTGACGTCGTCGGCGCCGATCCGCAAGGCCCTCGCCGACGTGCTCGAGTGGGCGCGGGAGACCGGCGCCCTCGACCAAGAGTGGGTGCGGCTGCACCTCGCGCGGGTGCACGCGGGCGCGGAGTACCTGAAGCTGCGGAATTGGCGGATCGCCTGGGCGGCCGCGAACAGCGAGCTGGGCCCGGCGGAGGCGTCGGCGACGAAGGTCTTCGGCACGGAGTTCGCGATCGAGGCCTACCGGCTGCTGATGGAGGTGCTCGGCGCGGCCGCCGTCGTCCGCGAAGGCTCGCCGGGCGCGCAGCTGGCCGGGCGGATCGAGCGGCTGCACCGGTCGGCGCTGATCCTCACCTTCGGCGGCGGCACCAACGAGATCCAGCGGGACATGATCGCCGCCACCGCCCTCGGCCTGCCCGTCACGCGCTAGGAGCACCCATGGACTTCACCTCTTCCGAAGCGTCGGCCGACCTCGCGGCGCTGACCCGGCGGCTGCTGGCCGACAAGGTCACCCACGACCCGCACGGCACCGGCGGTTTCGACACGGGCGCGTGGACGGCCCTCGGCCAGGCGGGCGTCCTGGACGCGGCCCTGCCGTCGTCGCTCGGCGGCGGCGGGTTCGGCCTGCTGGAGCAGTGCGCGGTGCTGACCGAGATCGGCCGCGCGGTGGCGGCGGTCCCGTACCTGCCGTCGATCACGATGGCGGCGTCGGCACTGGCGGAGTTCGGCACGCCGGAGCTGGTGGACCGCTGGGTGCTGCCGGTCCTGCGCGGCGAGCGCGTGCTCGCGGTGGCGTTGTCCGGGTTCACGGCGTCGGCGGGCCGGGTGTCCGGTGCCGGGACGGCGGTGCCGTTCGCGGCGTTCGCGCACGGGTTCCTGGTGGCCACTCCCGGCGAGGTGTTCCTGGTCGACGCCGCGGCACCGGGGGTTTCGGTGCGGCCGCAGCAGACCGTCGACCACGCGGACGCCGCGCTTGTGGAGCTGTCCGACGTGCCGGGCGTGCCGCTGGGCGACATCGGCGAGTGGCTGCGCCTGCGCGGGACGGCCGGGGTGTGCGCGCAGCAGCTCGGCGTGGTCGAGCGGGCGCTGGAGCTGACGGCGGCGTACGCGGCCGAGCGGAAGCAGTTCGACCACGTGATCGGCGGGTTCCAGGCGGTACGTCAGCGGCTGGCGGACGCGTACCTGGACGTCGAAGCGGTCCGCCTGACGACGCTGCAGGCGGCGTGGCAACTGACGTCGGACGTCCCCGCGGCGGACGCGGTCGCGACGGCCAAGTTCTGGGCGGCGGAGGCGGGCCACCGGGTCGCCCACACGGCGGTCCACGTCCACGGCGGCGTCGGCATCGACGTCGACCACGTGGTCCACCGGTACTTCGCGGCGGCCAAGCGCCTGGAGTTCCAGCTCGGCGGGGCGACGCGGCAGCTGCTGGCCCTGGGCGACCTCCTGGCGGGCCGCGGCTAGCTCGCCGCGTAGGTCCAGAACTCGCGCATCAGCGGGGTGGGCTCGGGGCCGGTCATCTCGACCTGGGTCAGCAGCACCGAGACCGTGCCCGTCGCCGGAACCAGGTGCAGGGCCGTGCCCGCGCCGCCGACCCAGCCGTAGCGGCCCGGGACCTCCCAGGGTTCCTTCGGGTCGACGTCGACCGAGCCGCCGAAGCCCCAGCCCTGGCCGTGCAGGAACGGCCGCGCCGCTTCCCGCTGGGCGGGTGTCAGGTGGTCGGTCGTCATGCGGTGGACCGACTCCGGTGTCAGCAGGCGGTGGCCGCCCGCCGTGCCCTCGTCGCGCAGGAACCGCGCGAACGCCAGCAGGTCGTCGGCCGCCGAAACCAGCCCGCCGCCCCCGGACGGGAACGGCGGCGGCGCGCTCCAGCGCCCCTCCGGCGAGTCGACCAGCCGCAGCCCCTCCTCGCCGCGGCGGTAGGCGCTGGTGAACCGGCCCAGGGCCGCCGTCGGCACGGTGAACCCGGTGTCGGCCATGCCGAGCGGCTCGAACAGCCGCTCCGCCAGGAACTCCGGCAGCGGACGGCCGGCCACGCGCGCGATCAGGACGCCCTGCAGGTCGGAGCCGGTGTCGTAGAGCCATGCCTGTCCCGGCTGGTGCAGCAGCGGCACCTGCGCCAGCGCCGCCAGCCACTCGTCCGGCGACGGCGCCCGCGGGGCCGCCACCGGGTGGCCGAGGACCTGGAACAGCAGGTCGACCGCGGGCAGTCCCATGTCGGCCGCGAAGCCGTACCCGCAGCGGAAGGTGAGCAGGTCGGCCACCGTGATCGGGCGGGCGGCCGGCACGACATCGTCGACCGGGCCGGCCGGCGTCCGGACGACCACCGGCGACGCCAGCTCCGGCAGCCACCGCGCGACCGGGGCGTCCAGAGCCAGCTCGCCGTCGTCGACGAGCATCAGCACGGCCGCGGCCACGATCGGCTTGGTGAGCGACGCGATGCGGAACAGCGAGTCCCGCGCCATCGGCACGGTGCCCTCGGCGTCGGCCGAGCCGGCGGCCGAGGCCTCGACCTGGTCGCCGCGGGCCACGAGCGCCACCGCGCCCGGGACGTCGCCGGTGTGCCGGGTCAGCAGCTCGGTCAACGAGGTCATGGGGCAGAACCCTATTCAGGCCGTCGGGATGCGTTCCGTGGCGCCGCCCTGACCGGAACGAGGTGCTCAGTCCTGGGGGTTGATCGCACGCAGCCGGCGCGGGCCGGTGTCGGGCCGGGACGGCGGCGCGCCCAGCACCAGGCGGGCGTTGGCGACGAAGGCGCCGTCCGGCGAGGCCAGGATCGGGTCGAGCACCAGCGACCGCACCTCAGGGTTGTCCTCGGCCAGCGCCGCCACGCGCAGCACCATGTCCTGCAGCGCGGCGAGGTCGGCGGGCTCGTCGCCGCGGTAGCCGGTGAGCAGCGGCGAGGTCCGCGGCTCGCGCAGCAGCGTCGCGGCGTCGACGTCGGTGAGCGGCACGGCCCGGTAGGCGCGGTCGCCGAGCAGCGTGCTGACCAGCCCGGACAGCCCGAACGACACGAGCGTGCCGAACGACGGGTCGTCCTGCAGCCCGATCACGCACGACAGGCCCTTGGGCGCCATCCGCTGGACGTACACCTCGTCGTCGCCGGAGACCTCCCGCAGCGTCTCGTACGCGGTGCGCACCGAGTCTTCCGAGGCCAGGTCGAGCCGGACGCCGGCCAGGTCGGGCCGGCCGCGCAGCCGCTCGTCGACCGCCTTGAGCGTCACCGGGTAGCCCAGCTCGCCCGCCGCCGCGACCGCGTCGTCCACAGTGGACACGATGCGGAACGGCACGACGCCGATGCCGTAGCAGTCCAGCAGCCGCACGACTTCGGCGTCCGAGAGCAAGGTCGTCTTGCCGCTGCCGGTTTCCAGGAGCTCGCGCACGATGCCCTGCGCCTGCTCGGTGTGGATGCCCGCGGGCCGCACCAGCGTGCCCTGCGGGCGTTGCCGCCACGCCGCGTACCGCACGACCCGGGCGAGCGCGTTGACCGCGCGTTCGGGGCTCGGGTACGACGGGATGGAGCCCCGCGTCGGCACGCCGTCGCCGGACAGCACGGCCAGTTCGTCCGGGACTCCTTCGGCGGCGAGGAACGTCGAGACGATCGGCTTGCGCTGCCCCAGTTCGACCACGGTCTCGCGCAGGGCGCGCGCGTAGGCGGTGCCGGGAATGGCGATCGGCGGCGCGAACACGACGACGAGCGCGTCGGTTTCCGGCGAGATCAGGGCCTCGCGGACGGCCTTGGCGAACTCCTCCGGCGGGGCCTGCGGGCCGACGTCCACCGGGTCCGAAGCGAGCCGCAGGCCCTGCATCCGCGCGGTGTCGGCGGCCAGCAGCCCGATCGCGCTGGAGTTGCCGACGATGCCGACCCGCGGCCCGGCGGGCAGCGGCTGGTGGGCGAACACGAGCGCGGTGTCGAACAGCTGCGCCAGCGACTCCACGCGCACGACCCCGGCCTGCTCGAACAGCGTCTGGACGCTGGCCTCGTCGATCTCCGTCGACGTCGCCGCCAGCTGCGGCCGGACCGCGTGCCGCCCGGACTTCACCGCGACGATCGGCTTGGTCCGGGCGAGCCGTCTGGCCAGCCGCGCGAACTTGCGCGGGTTGCCGAAGGACTCGAGGTACAGCAGCACGAGGTCGGTGTCCGGGTCGGTTTCCCAGTACTGGAGCAGGTCGTTGCCCGAGACGTCGGCGCGGTTGCCCGCCGAGACGAACGTCGACAGGCCGAGGCCGCGCGCTTCGGCGTCGGCGAGGATCGCGGTGCCCAGCGCGCCGGACTGGCAGAAGAAGCCGGTGCGCCCGCGGCCGGGCAGCCGCGGCGCGAGGGTGGCGTTCAGCCGGATCCCGGGCGCGGTGTTCAGCACGCCGAGCGCGTTCGGGCCGACCACGCGCATGCCGTGCGCCCGCGCCTCGCCGACCAGCCGCAGCTCGGCGTGCAGGCCGTGCGGGCCGGCTTCGGCGAACCCGCTGGAGAGGATCAGCAGCGTCTTGACGCCCTTGGCCAGGCAAGCGTCCAAAACGGACTCGACGGACTCGGCGGGCACCGCGACGACGGCCAGGTCGACCGGGTCCGGGATGTCCAGCACCGACGGGTACGCGCGGACGCCGCGGACCGAGCGGTGCTCCGCGTTGACCGGGTAGACGGTGCCGGTGAACGCGGCGACCAGGAGGTTCGCGAAGGCGACGTGGCCGACCTTGTTCGGTTCGGTGGAGGCGCCGATCACGGCGACCGACGTCGGGTGCAGCAGGTTGTGCACGCTGCGCGCCTCGGCCGCCTGTTCGCGCGAGCGCGCGACGGCGAGGGACTCCTCGGTCGGGTCGATGTCGAACTCCAGGTGCAGCACGCCCTCTTCGAACTCGCGGCTGACCTGGTAGCCGGCGTCGCGGAAGACGCGCACCATGGCGGAGTTCTCGGCGAGCACCTCGGCGACGAACCGGCGCAGCCCGCACTCGGAGGCGGCCGCGGCGAGGTGCTCGAGGAGGATCGAGCCGACCCCGCGGCCCTGGTGGGCGTCGCTGACGACGAAGGCGACCTCGGCCGACGGCCCGTGGTCGAGCCGTTCGTACCGGCCGACGGCCACGATGTCGTCGCCCAGGAAGGCGGCGAACGCGACCCGGTCGTGGTGGTCGACCGTGGAGAAGCGCTTCAGGTCCTTCTCCGGGATCCGCGGGTAGGCACCGAAGTACCGGAAGTAGCGGGTGCGTTCGGACAGCTTGGCGTGGAAGGCGACGAGGCCGTCGGCATCGGTGGGCACGACCGGCCGCAGGTGGACGGTGCCGCCGTCGGACAGCACGACGTCGGCCTCCCAGTCGCGGGGGTAGTCGAAGGGGTCCCGTCCGGCCATGGTCAGTCCCTGGGGTCGTCGGGGTCCAGGCCGTGCAGCGGGAACACGGCGCGACGCGTGTCCCGGACGGCGATGTCCACCGGGTCGTCCTCGCCGTCGCCCCACGGCTTGAACTCCGTGTCGCGGTCGTCGGACATGGTTTGCGGGAGTTCGGCGTGCGGGGCGGCCTTGGTGACGGTTTCCCGCCAGCCGGGCGGCAGCGGCGTCGCGGGGTCGACGTCCCGGTCGAGGACGGTGGCGATCAGGTGCGTCCAGGATCGTGGAACGACCCGGATCAGCTGGTAGCCGCCCCCGCCGACGGCGATCCACTTCCCGCCGGCGTAGGTCTCGGCGAGGTCGCGGAGGGTGGCGTAGATGGTGCGGTGCCCGTCGACGGACAGCGAGAGGTCGGCCAGCGGGTCTTCTTCGTGGGAATCGACACCGCACTGGGTGAAGAGCAGCTGCGGTTCGAAGTCGGCGAGCAGCGAGGGGACGACGGCGTGGAAGGCCCGCAGCCACCCGGGGTCCCGCGTGCGCGGCGGCAGCGGGACGTTGACCGAGGTGCCGTCGGCCTTCCCGCGGCCGGTCTCGGCGGAGTAGCCGGTGCCGGGCCAGAGCGTGAAGGGGTGCTGGTGCATCGAGATGGTGAGGACGCGCGGGTCGTCGTAGAAGGCGGCCTGGACGCCGTCGCCGTGGTGGACATCGGTGTCGATGTAGGCGATCCGGTCGAAGCCGTGGTCGAGCAACCACGAGATGGCGACGGCGCAGTCGTTGTAGACGCAGAAGCCGGCGGCCTGGTCGCGCATGGCGTGGTGCAGGCCCCCGGCGATGTTGACGGCCCTTCGCGATTCGCCTTCGGCGACCTTCCTGGCGGCGAGCAGCGTCGACCCGACGACGAGGGCGGAGGCATCGTGCATGTCGGAGAAGACGGGGTTGTCGGAGGTGCCGAGGCCATGCCCGACATCCCACCCGACGAGCGGCGCCTCCCGCACGGCGGCGAGGTATTCGGGGGCGTGGATCCGGAGCAGTTCGTCGTCCCCGGCGCCGGTGGGGACGAGCAGTTCGACGTCGCGGAGCACGCCGAGCTCGGTGGCCAGCCGGACGGTGAGCTCCAGCCGGACGGGATTGAAGGGGTGATCCCCACCGAGGTCATAACCCAGCAGGGCACGGTCCCAAACAACGGCCGGCGACATACCGCCCGACTCTAGTGCCGATCGGCCGGGTGTGTGGACTGGAAATGGCTTGGCGGGAGTGGGGCGTGCCCGGGGGTGGTGGCGTCGGCGGGGCTCGACCGGGGCGTGGGGCCGGCCGGGCTCGACCGGGGGCGTGGGGTCAGCCGGGCTCGGCCGGGAGCGGCAAGGCCAACCGGGCTCGGCCGGGGGCGGCGGAGGCGGCCGGGCTCGGCCGGGGTGGTGGGGTCAGCCGGGCTCGACCGGGGCGGTGGCGCCGGCCGGGCTCGGCCGGGAGCGGCAAGGCCGACCGGGCTCGGCCGCGAGGTCGTGGGCCAGCCGGGGCCATGCCTCTGAGCGGCGGGCCGGCGGGGCTCGGCCGGGGAATGCGCCCCGGCCTCATCCCGGCCCGCCGCCGGCCTCGGGCCGCTCAGCCGGGCAGGGGGCCCGTCGCCGCGGGGCGCTGGGGGTCTCGGGACCAGTGCGACCACGAGCCCGCGTACAGGCCCGCTCCCGGGTGGCCCGCCAGCTCCAGCGCCAGGACCACCGAGCTCGCCGTCACCCCCGAGCCGCAGTACGCGCCCACCGGCTCGCCCGGGCGGAGGCCCAGGCCGGCGAACCTCTCCGCCAGCTCGGCTGGGGGACGCCAGCGGCCGTCGGGGGCGATGTGGGCCGAAAACGGGGCGTTCACCGCTCCCGGGATGTGGCCCGCGCGGGGGTCCACCGGCTCCGTCTCGCCCGCGTAGCGCGGGGTTGCCCGGGCGTCGAGGAGGAGGCCGTCGCGGGCCAGGGCGGCCGCCTCGTCCGCGTCGAGAACCGGCATTCCGCCCGGTCGGACCGTGATGTCGCCCGGCTCCGGGTGCGCCTCCTCCGTGCTCACCGGGTGGCCTTCGGCCGTCCACGCCGCGTAACCGCCGTCGAGGACCGCCACCTCTTCGTGGCCCGCCCAGCGCAGGAGCCACCAGGCCCGCGCCGCCACCGAGCCGTCCGCGTCGTCGTAGGCCACCACCCGGACACCTTCGCGGACGCCGGCCGCGCGCAGGTCGCGCTGCAGGTCGGCCGGGTCGGGCAGGGGGTGGCGGCCACCCTCGCCCGGCTCGCCTGCCAGCACCTTGTCGAGGTCGGTGAACACCGCTCCGGGCACGTGCCCCTCGCGGTAGGAGTCGGCGCCGGGCGGGCCGGCGAGCCGCCAGCGGACGTCGAGGACCACGGGGCGGTCCCCGGCCGGGCCGGCCAGCGCGGCGGCGAGGTCGGTGGTGCTGATCAGCGGACGCATGCCTCCCATCTTCCAGCGGCCGCCCGCCCGGCCGCGCCGGGGTACGGACATATCCCCCACCGGCGGCTTGTCGCCGATCCGGCCACGAGCAGGCCGTCCCCCCGCTCGGCACGTAACGATGCCGCGACGTCTTCGGCCGTGACTGTGGCCGGATCGGTAACCATCGGCGCCGTACCCCCGAGCGCCGCCGCCGCTGCCGGGGTCAACGACTACGATGAGCAACGCGGACGAAGGGGACAGCGTGAACGATCTCATCGACACCACCGAGATGTACTTGCGTACCATCTACGAGCTCGAAGAAGAGGGTGTCGTTCCGCTGCGCGCCCGCATCGCCGAGCGCCTGCAGCAGAGCGGCCCGACCGTGAGCCAGACCGTCGCCCGGATGGAGCGTGACGGGCTGGTCGTGGTCGCCGACGACAGGCACCTCCAGCTCACCGACCACGGCCGCGAACTGGCCATCGCCGTCATGCGCAAGCATCGCCTGGCCGAGCGCCTCCTCGTCGACGTGATCGGGCTCGAGTGGGAGCACGTGCACAACGAGGCGTGCCGCTGGGAGCACGTGATGAGCGAGGCCGTCGAGCGCAAGCTGGTCAAGCTGCTCGACCACCCCACCACGTCGCCGTACGGCAACCCGATCCCCGGCCTCGACAAGCTGGGCGACGGCGAACCCGCGCCGCCCGCGGAGGCCGACCTGGTCCGGCTCGACGAGTTCGCCCGCACCGGCGGCGGCCGCGTCGAGATCCGGCGCATCGCCGAGCACGTCCAGCTGGACGAGTCGCTGATGACCGAGCTCAAGTCGGTCGGCATCGTGCCGGGCGGCACGGTCACCGTCGGCAAGGCCAACGGCGCCACCATCGAGGTCACCGGCGGGGACACCACCGCCCAGGTCGCCAGCTCCGCGCTGCACGCCGTCCTGGCGCAGGCCCGATGAGCCCCGCTTCGGAGGCCGTGGCGGCGTTCCGCACGGTCCACGGCACCGCGCCCGCGGGCGTGTGGTCGGCACCCGGCCGGGTGAACCTGATCGGCGAGCACACCGACTACAACGACGGCTTCGTGCTGCCCTTCGCCCTGCCCCACCGCCTGGCCGCGGCGGCGTCGCCCCGCGAGGACGGCGTCCTGTCCGTGGCCACCCTGGGCGACGACGGCCAGCTCCAGCGCTCCGGCGAGCTCAAGATCGCCGACCTGGCGCCGGGCTCGGTCGACGGGTGGGCCGCGTACCCGGCGGGCGTCGCCTGGGTGCTGCGCGACCAGGGCTTCGCGAACGGGGCCGACCTGGTCATCGCCGGGGACGTGCCGTCGGGGGCCGGGCTGTCCTCCTCCCACGCGCTCGAGTGCGCGGTGTCGCTCGCGCTGCTGGGACTGGCCGGCCTGGAACTGGACGGCAGCCGCGCCGACGTCCCGACGCGGCCCCAGATCGCGCGGTGGGTGCAGCGGTCGGAGAACGACTTCGTCGGCGCCCCCACCGGCCTGCTCGACCAGACGGCGTCCCTCTGCTGCACCGAGTCCCACGTGTTGTTCCTCGACGTGCGCTCGGGCGAGCAGGAGCAGGTGCCGTTCGGCCTCGCCGACGCGGGGCTGCAGGTGCTGATCATGGACACCCGCACCAAGCACTCGCACGCCGAAGGCGGGTACGGCGAGCGCCGCCGCGGCACCGAGCGGGCGGCCGAGCTGCTCGGGGTGAAGGCGCTGCGCGACGTCACCGTCGAAGGCCTCGCCGACGCCCTCGGCCGGCTCCCCGAGGACCTGGTGCCGCTGGTGCGGCACGTCGTCACCGAGAACCAGCGGGTGCTCGAGACGGTCGAGCTGCTGCGCGCCGGGCGGCTGGCCGACATCGGGCCGTACCTCGACGCCTCGCACGTCAGCATGCGCGACGACTACCGGATCTCCACGGCCGAGCTGGACCTCGCGGTCGACTCGGCGCGGGCGGCCGGCGCGCTCGGCTCGCGGATGACCGGCGGCGGCTTCGGCGGCTCGGCGATCGCGCTGGTCCGCGACGCCGACCTGGAGCGGGTCAAGGCGGCCGTCGAGGCGGCCTACGAAAAAGCCGGCTACCGGCGACCGCGGATGTTCACGGCGGTGCCCTCCCGCGGCGCCGGCCGCGACGAGCTCTGACACCGCGCGGGTCCGTTCGGGGCAACCCCCGCGCGGACCCGCGCGTCGGCCAGGGGGAAGACTGTGGGGCACAGTCACCCTCGGCAGGAAGGCCTGGATGTGTCGGAGCAGAGCAACGCCCTGAAGCTGGTCGTGACGGGCGGAGCCGGGTACGTCGGAAGTGTCTGCGCCGCCCGGCTGATCGAGGCCGGGCACCAGGTCACCGTCGTCGACGACCTGTCCACCGGGCACGCCGACGCCGTCCACCCGGACGCGCGGTTCATCGAGGGCGACGCCGCGGAGGTGGCGGGCAGCCTGCTGCGCGAGGGCTTCGACGGCGTGCTGCACTTCGCGGCCAAGTCGCTGGTCGGCGAGTCGATGACGGAGCCGGCGAAGTACTGGGAAGGCAACGTCGTCACCTCGCTGCGGCTCCTGGAGGCCATGCAGGAGCACGGCACGCCCCGGCTGGTGTTCTCCTCGACGGCGGCGACCTACGGCGAGCCGGAGCAGTCGCCGATCCCGGAGACGGCGCCGACCCGCCCGACCAACACCTACGGCGCCACGAAGCTCGCGATCGACGCCGCGATCACCAGCTTCGCCGTGGCGCACGGCCTGGCGGCGGTGAGCCTGCGGTACTTCAACGTCGCGGGCGCGTACGGCGCCTTCGGCGAGCGCCACACCACGGAAACCCATCTCATTCCCCTCGTTCTGCAGGTCGCTTCGGGCGACCGTGAGCGCATCCAGATCTTCGGCGACGACTACCCGACGCCGGACCACACGGCGGTGCGCGACTACATCCACGTCGTGGACCTCGCGGACGCGCACCAGCTGGCGCTGAAGCACGCCACTGCGGGCGAGCACCGCATCTACAACCTGGGCAATGGCACCGGGTTCTCCGTTCTCGAGGTGATCGAGGCCTGCCGTGCGGTCACCGGGCACCCGGTACCGGCGGCGGTGGCTCCGCGCCGGGCGGGGGACCCTTCGGTGCTCGTGGCGGCCAGTGACCGGGCTCGGGAAGAGCTGGGCTGGAAGCCGGAACGGACCGAGCTGGCCGGGATCGTGCGGGACGCCTGGGAGTTCACGCAGTCGCGGCGGGGCTGAGCCCGGCGCGACGACGACGGCCTGCGGGGGCGGCCCGGGAAGCTGCGGGTGGCGAGGGGCCGGCCAGCGGGACTGCGGCCGGCCGAGGCGGCCCGGGGAGCAGCGGAGGCGGGGCGCGACAGCCGGCAGGTGCGGCTGACGGGACCCCGGCCGACCGGGCCGGCCCGGCCGGGGCGGGCGCCGGCCGGCTGGTGGGAGTCCGGGGCGCCGGGACGGCCTCTCTTGCTCCGAGGCCGGTAGGCCGCCTCCGCCGAACTGCCTCCGCCGGCCCAGAACCAAGCTCCACTGTGGACAGCACCCTCCTCACGCTGCCCGCTCCGCGTCGAGATCCGTGGGTTCCAGGCCGAAGCCGGCGAGTGGCCCCGCTGCCGCCGTCGCCAACCCGCGGATCACCTCCGGGGGTGTTCCGTGGTGGAGCACCCTCTTCAACAGCTCCGCCAGCACGTGGCCCGGTTGCGCCTCCAGGGCGTTGTCCAGGGCCATGCCCGCGAAGGCTCCGTCTCCGCGCATGTACGCCGTGAAGCCCAGCAGCGTCGCCGCCTCTGCTCGCTCCGGGGCCGGTGTCTCGCGGACCAGTGTCAGCCACAAGCGCTCTGCTTCCCTGGCCTCCGCTGATGCCGGGGGTACCGCCATCGCCAAGCAGATGTCGCGGATTTCCGGCAGCTTCAGGGCGCTTGCCAGCAGGACCGCTTCCTCGTCCGTCAGCGGCCCCTCGCCGAGGCGCTGACGTTCGAACGCCGCACGGACCACCGAGGCCGCGTCGCCGACACATGTCGCGTCGAGCCACGGTGGGGATGTCAAGCGGGACAAGCGATCCGCGCGGCGTTCGAGCGCCTCCGGGGACCGCGGGGCCAGCAGCGCCTCGAGTTCCTCCCGGCTGTCGAACGCCACCGTGCCGTGCTCGGTCGCCGCTGCCGCCGCCACCGTGGCGCGCAGGTCCGGCAACGTGCCGGCGCATTCTTCGCTGCGATAACACCCCCACGGGGCGCCCGTCCTGATCGTGGGTGTCCACAGGGCGTGCAGGACCGGGAGACTCAGTGCCTCCGTGAGCTCTTCCAGGAAACCCGCGTGCGGTGGCGGCTTTCCGGGTCTTCGCCGGCCGCCGACGATCACCACCGTCACGCCGGCGTGGTGCCCCTCCGCGAACCGGGCGGACAGCGCCCGCGCCTGGTGGGCGCGGTGTTCGCGGCGGGGCAGGTCGCCACGGAGGATCAGGCCCGGGCGGTCGCCCGGGTACTCGTGGCCGATCAGGACGGCGGACTTCGCGGGCCGGAAACCGATCAGGTACGGGAGCGCGGCCAGCAGCTGCGCGGGGTTTCGGAGATCGACCGGCGTCCGGCCGGCCGGGGTGGCTGTGGTCATGCCTCCACAGTGGGGCAGGACGCGGCCGGATGGGGCGGTGGCGGGAAATCTGTGGACAGCCGGGGCCGATGTGGACGAAACCCGCCCGGCCGGGGCCGGGCGGGGCGTTCCTGTCGGTGGGGTGGGCTATGCTGCCCGGCCCCACCGGCCGGATCGTCTAGCGGGGTCCGGGCGGCAGAGTCCCGGATGTCACCGGCTCACCCGCAGTGCTCGAACCCGCTCTCGTAGGTGTTGCTGCCCACCGAGCCGCCCCACTTCACGCAGGTCGCCGCGGCGGTCTTCTTGACCGGCCCGGCGTAGTAGGTGAAGTCACCGGAATCGGTCACCCGCGCCGAACCCTGGACCTCCAGGAACGCCGACACCGCGCTGGCCGTGCCGAGCGACGTCGACTTCAGCGTGGTCACGCAGTTCGCCTTGGTGGAAGCGTTGTACAGCAGGTAGGCCGTGCCCGAGGAGTTGGCCAGCGCCTGCTGGTCGACGACGGAGAAGCCGTCGCCGCAGACCTCTTCGGCGGAGTACGGGTTGCCACCGCAGGCGTTCTTGCTCGTGAAGCTCGTGTGGTCGTAGTACGGCACGGCGACGCCGTTCAGCACGGCCCGCTGCGTGACGCCGTTGAGGTTCTCCTCGAAGTGCAGGTGCGGGCCGCTGACGTTGCCGGTCGCGCCCGCCGTGCCGATCTGCTTGCCGCCGGTGACCGACTGCCCGACCGAAACCGACTGGGTCGACAGGTGCGCGTAACGGGTCGTCCAGCCGCTGCCGTGGTCAATCTCGATCCACCGGCCGTAGCTCTCGGCCCCCCGGTTTTCCACCCGCGTAACGGTTCCCGATGCCGACGCGAGCACCGGCATCCCGGTGATGCCCGCCTTCTGGAAGTCGACCGAGTTCTGCGGGCGGTGGTCGCCGAAGGTCGCGGCGGTCACGGTGACCCCGCACTTGAACGGCACCTGGAAGTTGGGCGCGGCCGAGGCGGGCGCCTGACCGGCGAGGGTGAGGCCGAGCGCGGGCAGCGCCGCGGCGGCGGCGAGCAGGGCGAGCCGTCGCAACCTGGACATGGGGAAACCTCCTGCACAAACGGGACAACTTGACACCACGAAGGGAAGTCCCCGTCGGTACATTTTCCGTACAAGCACTCGCGGAGGACTGTCGAAATGCCGATCCGACCAGCCACGTTCCCCCGCGCCCAGGGCTGGTTGCGCTGGGCGCTCGTCGCGGTTCCGATGGTCGCCGCCATGCCACGGGCGACCGACGTGCGCTCCTGGCTCCTGATCACGTTCACCCTCGCGCTGTCGATCCCGTTGCTGTGGCTCCACGACGCCGGCGTCCGGCCGCTGACGACCGCGCCGGCCCTCGCCCTGATCGCGAGCACGGGCGCGCTGTGGGTGCTCCACCCGGGCAGCTGGGCGTCGGTGGCGATGTTCAGCACCACGTTCTTCGTGGTGCTGAAGCAGTCCACGGTGCCGATCGTCGTGGCGGTCGTGCTCGACGCCGGCGTGATCACGACCTGGGCGGCCCGCCACGACCTGTGGGACGACGCCCTGTCGACGTACGCGGTGCTGGCCGTGATCGTGCTGATGGCGCTGAACCGGCGGGCCCGGCTCGCCCGTGTCGAGCAGACCGAGCTGGCGCTGGCCCGCGCGCAGACCGCCAACGAGGAGCACGCCCGCGCGGCCGCGCTCGCCGAACGCGCCCGCATCGCCCGCGAGCTGCACGACGTCCTGGCCCATTCGCTGGCCGGGCTCTCGCTGAACCTCCAGGGCGCGCGGCTGATGCTGGTGCGCGACGGCGCGAGCCCGGACGCCGTCGCCCAGATCGAGCGGGCGCAGACGCTGGCGTCGGAGGGGCTCGCCGAGGCCCGGAAGGCGGTGGCCGCGCTGCGCGAGGACGCCGTCGGGGTCGAACGCGCGATCGCGGACCTGCTCGCCGCGTACCGGCTCGACACCGGCGCCCGCGCGGACCTCGCGGTCGAGGGCGAGCCGCGCGAGCTCGACGCGGCGGTCGGCACCGCGCTGGTCCGCGCGGTGCAGGAGGCGCTGGCCAACACCCGCAAGCACGCCCCACGGGCCGAAGTGGACGTCACGCTCGGCTACGCCGGCGGATCGGTGGAGCTGACCGTGGCCGACCGGCAGGGCAGGCGCCCGCCGGCCGCGCCGGCGGCAGGCTACGGTTTGCGCGGGATGGGCGAACGGGTCGCGCTGCTCGACGGGCGTCTGGAGAGCGGACCGGGGGAGGACGGATGGCGGATTCACCTGACGGTGCCGGCGGCGTGACGCTGCGCGTCGTGCTGGCCGACGACCAGGCCGTGGTCCGGGAAGGCCTGGTCACGCTGCTCGGGCTGCTGCCCGGTGTCGAGGTGGTCGGCGCCGCCGCCGACGGGCTGGCCGCGCTCGAGCTCGTCGCCGAACACCACCCCGACGTCGTGCTGGTCGACCTGCGGATGCCGCGCTGCGACGGCGTGGAGACCACCGAGCGGATCCGCGCCGGGCACCCGGACACCGAGGTCGTCGTGCTCACCACCTACGCCGACGACGAGTCGCTCCTGGCCGCGCTGCGCGCCGGGGCGCGCGGGTTCCTCACCAAGGACGCCGACGCCGAGTCCATCGCGCGGGCCCTGCGTTCGGCCGCCGCCGGGCAGTCCACAGTGGACGGGGAGCTGCAGCGGCGGCTCGTCGAAGCCGCCGCCCGCGGCACCCCGCCGCGCGTCAAGGCGGTCGAAGGCCTGACCGCGCGCGAGATCGAGGTGCTGCGGCTGATCGCGGCGGGTCTGTCGAACACCGAGATCGCCCGCACCCTTGTGGTGAGCGAGGCGACCGTGAAGACCCACGTGAACCACCTGTTCGCCAAGGCCGGCCTGCGCGACCGCGCGCAGGCCGTCGCCTTCGCCTACCGGGCGGGCATCGCCGGCTGACCCGTCACGGCGCGGGTGGGATGTTCGCGTTGTGGTGGAAGACGTTCCGCGGGTCGTACGCCGCCTTGATCCGGGCCAGCCGCGCGTACTTCTCCGGGCCGTAGGACATCCGGACGCGGTCGGCTTCGTACTCCACCATGAAGTTGACGTAGCCCGCCGAGTTGGACGAGAACGGCACCAGCGCTTCCCAGAACTCGCGCACCCACGCGCGGTCCACGGCGTACGGTTCCGGCTCGGCCGCGAGCGAGTCGATGTTGATCAGGATGCTCTCCCGCCGCGGGCCGCCGAACGCCGTCGCGTCGTCGGCGACCTCGGTGAAGGCCCCACGCATGGCGAAGATCGGCATGATCGACATCGGCGAGGTCTTGCGCGGCAGGAAGTCCGCGATCACCTCGATGACCTCGTCGGTGAAGGCGTCGGCGTAGGCCGCCTTCTCGTAGGCCAGGATCCCCCACGGCGCGGCACCGTCGATCATCCGCTGGAGTTCCACGTACGGGATCGGCGAGACGAACTCGAACAGCGGCGCCGGTCCGGAGCGGGCCGCCGCGACCGCCTCGGCGTGCTGCTCCTCGCCGTCGAAGCCGGCGATCAGCACGGCGTAGCCCGGCCGGAAGTGGTGCGCGTCGGGAACGAACGGCGCGGGCGGCGCGTTGAGCCCGGCGACGAGCACTCCCGTTTCGCGGGGCAGCGTCCGGAGCAGCTCGCGGGCGTGGCGCAGCGCGGCCACGCCGTCCTCGAGGCCGTAGAAGAACAGTCCCAGGTGGACGATCGGGCCGACCGGGTGCAGCCGGAACTCGAACTCGGTGACGACGCCGAAGTTGCCGCCGCCCCCGCGCAGCGCCCAGAACAGGTCGGGGTGCTCCTCGGCGGACACGCGCAGCACCTCGCCGTCGGCGGTGACGAGCTCGGCCGAGAGCAGGTTGTCGCACGACATCCCGTGCTTGGCGGTGAGCCAGCCGAAGCCGCCGCCGAGGGTCAGCCCGCCGACGCCGGTGTGACTGATCGTGCCGCCCGGTACCGCGAGCGCGTGCTCCTGCGTGGCCGCGTCGAGCTGCGCCCAAGTCGTCCCGCCGCCGCAGCGGGCGGTCCGGCTCTCCGGGTCGACGCTGATCGCCTGGAGGGAGCTCAGGTCGAGGCAGAGGCCACCGTCGACGACCGCGGCGCCGGCGTAGTTGTGCCCACCGCCGCGCACCGAGACGTCGAGACCGGCTTCGCGCGCGTACGCGAGCGCCGTCGCCACGTCCGCGGGCCCGGCGGGCCGCACCACCACCGCGGGACGGCGGTCGATCTCGCCGTTCCAGACCGACCGGGCGACGTCGTAGCCGGGGTCGCCGTCGGTCAGCACGGCTCCGGACAGCTGGGTGCGCAGGCTCTCCAGGGTGGGTTCGGCGGTCGAGGTCATGGCGGGTCCTCTCGCAGCGGATAGAACGCCGGTAAGTCGCCTGACCTGCGAAAATCGTTACATTGAGTGACCTTCGGCAGGACTCATTCGGCGGCTGGGACGCCTCCGTTTCTCGGCCTGACGTCCTGCTTCGCGGCAATTTCCGCGACGAGCTGGAACGCGGCGTCCCGAGCCGGTCCGTCAGTCACCTTCGAGACGAGGAAGTTGGCGAAATGCAGGTGGTGGGTGGCCACCAGCCGATCGTGGAAGGTCCCGATGGACTCCACAGTCTTCGAAAACATCCGGAGGTAGACAACCGCGATGAAGTTCCCGAGGATCCCCCCGATCGCCCCGAGCGACGCCACGAGGATCTTCTCGAGCGAACTCGCCGGAGTCGCCGGAGTCGCCGATTTGAGCAGAACGAAAGCCATCGCAATGACGGAGAACCCCGCCGCAATGCAGAATATTCCGGTGAAGAAGATGAATCCACGCTGCCGGAGAGCTTGATCGTAGTACCGCCTCAGCTGCTGACTGTGCACCTGAAAAAGCTTCATCGCCCGGCGCTCCAGCTCCTGCCCTTCGAGCATCTCGTCGAGATCCTGCTGACCGCGGATCGCTTCGATGTCCTTGAACAACGAGTTCGCTTCGGTTCGCATCCATACCCCGGACGCCAGGAACAGACCGGCGTACACCAGGATCAACAGGGAGAGCTCCGCGTCGTCTGCAACGACCAGATAATACCCGTCAAGGAGTATGGTGACCGCGGCGAACAGGGTCGCCACCGCGGACCACTTCTTCAGCCGCCGCCGTCGCCCCTCGATCCGGTGTACTCGCCGATCGATCGCGGCGACATCCGTCGAGACCACGGGATCGGTGTCCCCCAGTTCCAGGCTCACGCCCGGGCGCCAGTCCGCTGTCACGACAACTCGCTGCGCAAGATTGACCTGACCGAGTTTCTCGATTTCCTCGATCAGGGAACGCAGCAGCGCGAGCACCTTCACCTCGAACTGGCCGCCTGCCGTCCGGCCATTCGTCGCCAGGCTCAGCCGGCCGTAGGCGTAGAGCCGCACGATCACCTTGCCCTTGGCGGCATCGAGTTCGACGATGCCGCTCTGCACATCTTTCAGATGATTCTGTGCGGTCGGGAGGATCCGCTCGGCCAGGCCACCCTTGAGCAATACGAGCTTGTCATCCGGCAGGACGACGCCGCCCTCACCGTGGACGACCAAATTGATCGACGCGATCTCCCCCGAAGCGACGAGGAAGTCGGATACTGATCGAAGCTCGTTCAGCGTCACCATGACGCCTCCTCAACCGGTTCTGGCGCAGTTCACACTCCATGGTCGTTCCGCAAACAACCGGCGTTACCCGTGCGAACTTCCGAAATCCGGCCGTGACGTCATCGAGACGGAACCATTTCCGTCACGTATTCCCTTTCTGATCCCCCGGCCTCAGCCGAACGCGGCCCGCAGGGCCGGCTTGCCGCCCGTGACCGGGAGCGTCACCGACGTCTTCGTCAGGTCGAGGGCCAGCCCCGCGCCCGGCTTCGGCCGCAGCGTGTAGTCGTGGTCGCTCGACGCCAGCAGGAACTCCAGCCGGTGCCCGGCCGCGAGGACGTAGTCATCCGGCATCAGCTCGACGGCGATCCGGTAGGTCTGCCCCGGCGTGATCGGCTCCGTGCGCGCGGGCGACGTGCGGTTCTGCGGGTCGGTCCAGCCGCGGGTGATCACGTGCGACGAGCCGTCGGGGGCGCGGTCGAGCAGGATCGCCGAGACGTTCGCCGCGGGCCGGTCGAACGCCAGCGCCAGGTCGGCGCGGACCGTGCCGGAAAGGCGTACGGACTGCTTCGCCGCCGGAGTCGCGTACAGCAGGCGGTTGCCGGACGAAGCGAGGCCGGCCAGCTGCTCGATCGTCTTCGCCGAGTCGTCGGCGAGGGTTTCCGCGGCCGCCGTGCCCGGGACGGGGTTGCGCGTGTCGAGCGCGCCCTTCGAGCGGCCACCCGGCCAGGGGTACACGCGGACGTCGGCGGTGCCCGGCGCCGGCCAGTCGGCCTCGTCGGTCCACGACTTGTCCTCGCGCTGGATCGTGGCCTTTGGCTCGTTCTGGATGCCGTTGTCGATGCCGTAGAGGTAGTGCGACAGCCACTTGTTCAGCGTCGCGAGCCAAGCGTCGCGCCGCAGCGAGTACGGGTCGGCGTGGCCGGACTGGTGCAGCCAGATCTTGTGCTCGACACCGCGGGCCTTCAGCGCCTCGTACCAGGTCGCGACCTGCTCGGTCTTGACGTTCCAGTCGTTGAGGCCGTGCACCGCGAGCACCGACGCGCGCACCTTGCCGACGTCGTTACGGTAGTTGCGGACGTCCCAGAACGGCGTGTAGTCGCCGGTGACGCGGTCCTGGTCGCGGGTCAGCCCGTCGATCACCGGGCGGCAGACCTGCTGGTCGGCACGGGTGTAGACGTACTCGGCGAGCACGTCGGCGTCCTCGCCCTGGAACCCGCCGGCCGCGACCACCGCGCCGTCGCGGCGGTAGTACTCGTACCAGCTGGAGATCGCGGCGATCGGCACGATCGTCTCCAGCCCTTCGACGCCGGTGCTGGCGACGGCGTTGGGCAGCGTCCCGTTGTAGGAGACGCCCATCATGCCGGTCTTGCCCGTCGTCCAGTCCGCCTTCGCCGCGGCGCCATTGGCGTCCTTCGCGGCGGCGCGGCCGTTGAGCCAGTCGACGACCGAGCGGGCGCCGATCGTCTCGTTGACGTCGCCGGTCGTCGGGCAGCCGGTCGAGAACCCGGTGCCGAGCGACTCGCCGTAGACGACGGCGAACCCACGCGCGGTGAAGTAGTTCTGATAGCGCCAGCCGATCGGGACGGCCGGGCCGACGCCGTGCCCGGCGACGCGCGGGCCTTCCGGGCCGCGGGCGTACCCGGGCGCGTAAAGCTCGACGTCGACGTTGTGGTTGGCGATGTCGTTGCCGCCGGCGTAGTACGGGCTGGCCTGGTAGACGACGGGCACCTTCAGGCCCTGCTCGGTCGCCCGCGGGCGCACGACCTGGGCGTGCACGAGGTCGTCGGCGCCGTCGTGGTCGCTGTCGACGGGCGCGGTGACCCAGACGTCTTCGCGGATGATGTCGGCCGGGTCGAACACCGGCTGTGCCTGGCCGTCGGTGAACACCGGGGCCGGCGGGGCGGCGGCTTCCGCGGTGACCGCGGTCAGCGGAAGGGCGAGGACGGCGGCGAGCAGGACTGCGGCTTTCACTCAAACCCCCAAGCCGGGCGAAGCGGACGCTTCAAGACACTTCCGGTCCGCCCGCGGGGGTGTCAAGAGACTAACGTCGGAGGCATGCCGACCGTGGATGCGCCGATCACCGCCGTGACCGTCTACCCGCAGCAGGCGCGGATCACCCGCCGGGGCACCACCCCGCTCGACGGCGGGCCGCGCCTGGAGTTCGCCGGGCTGCCCCCGGCGCTCGACCCGGGCTCGGTGCGCGTCACCGGCAGCGGGCCGGCGCTGATCACCGGCGTCGACGTGCGCACCGCATGGCACGCCGCCCCGGCGAGCGCGGAGCTGGAGGCGCTCGTCGAGCGGCGGCGGACCGATCAGGCCACGCTCGACGGCGTCCTGGACGACGAAGCGGCCGAAACGATGAAGGTGGATCTGCTGACTTCGCTCGCGAAGCGCAGCGGCGGCAGCTTCGCGAAGGCCCTGGCCGCCGGCACCGCCGACCCTTCGCGCGTTGCCGAAGTCACCGACGCGCTGAGTGCGCGGCTGGCGTCGGCGTTGAAGGCGCGCCGGGTGCTGAGCGAGCGGATCGCGCGGCTGCGCGAGGACCTCGCCGCGCTCGACCGGCGGATCGAGGCGCACCGCGCGCAGTCCGGGCAGGACAGCACGTCGGTGATCGTCGAGCTGGAGATTTCCGACACCACCGCGGAAGCCGAGCTGGAACTGTCCTATGTGGTCCCCGGCGCGAGCTGGGAACCGGGCTACGACATCCGGGTGCGCGGCACCGACGTCACCGTGGTGTCGTACGGGCTCGTCAGCCAGCACACGGGCGAGAACTGGCCGGAGTGCGAGCTGGCGCTGTCGACGGCCCGGCCCGCGGTGTCGGTGGTGGTGCCGGAACTCCAGCCGTGGTACCTGGACCGCGTGCTCCCGCAGCCGGGCGAGTGGGTGGCCTCGGCGGCGTACGGCGGGGCTCCCGAAGGCGCACGGCAGTTCGCGCCGGCGGCTCCGGCCATGGTGAACAAGGTGGCGACCGTCGAGCAGGGCACGACGGCGGTCACCTACCGGCCTTCGCGGCCGGTCGCGGTGCCGTCCGGGGCTTCCGGCCATCGGACGACGCTGGCGCAGCTTTCGCTGACGGCTTCGCTCGGGTACGTCACCGCGCCGGTCCTGGCGGAGGAGGCGTACTTGCGCGCCACGGTGGTGAACACGTCGGAGCAGGCCCTGCGGCCCGGGCGCGCTTCGGTGTTCCACGACGCGGAGTTCGTCGGGACGACGGTGCTCGAACCGTGGGCGCCCGGGGAGGAGCTGGAGCTGGCGCTGGGGGTCGACGACCGGATCCGGGTGGAGCGCGAACTGGTGCGGCGGACGGCTTCGAGGGCAACGCTGTCCGGGCAGAAGCGGCGGGAGGCGGAGTACCGGATTTCGATCGGCAACCACGGGCCGCGGCCGGCGGTGGTGACGGTGCTGGACCAGGCGCCGGTGTCGCGGGACGACACGATCACGGTGCGGGACGTGAAGACTTCGCCGGAGCCGGTGGAGACGTCGGCACTGGGCGAGTTCACGTGGCGGCTGGCGCTGGAGCCGGGTGAGACCGGCAAGGTGACGCTTTCGTATCGGGTCGATGTCGCGAAGGGCGTGGAGCTGTCGGGCTGGCGGGAGTGAGCCTCAAGCGCCCCAATGTGGCCTTCGGTGCGTTCAACGCACCCAATGTGGCCTTCGGTGCGTTCAACGCACCCAAGGCGGCCTTCGGTGCGTTCAACGCAACCAAGGCCACCTTGGGGCGCTTGGCTCAGCCCTGGGAGATGTAGGCCTGCAGCTGTTCCTGGCTCTGCTCCAGCTGTTCCATCCGGTTCTTCACCACATCCCCGATGGACACGATCCCGGCCAGCCGGCCGCCGGCGAGGACGGGGACGTGGCGGATGCGGCGTTCCGTCATCAGGACCGACAGCTGGTCCACCGAGTCGTCCGGGGTGCAGCTCGCCACCAGTTTCGTCATGATCTCCGACACCGGGCCGTCGAGGAGGGCCGGGCCGCGTTCGTTCAGGCGGCGGACGACGTCGCGTTCCGAGACGATTCCCGCGATCGTCCCGTCCGGCGCGACCACCACCATCGCGCCGACGTTGTGTTCGGCCAGTCCGGCCAGCAGCGTGGTCACCGTCGTGTCGGGGGTGACCGTCGCGACCGCCGACCCCTTCTTGCGCAGCAGATCCGCAATCCGCATGGCGATCCTTCCCGTCGGTGAGCTGGATCACCACAGGTTAGGGCCCTCCGGCGCCCCGCGAAAGTCCGGCAAACGGGGCGTCTTCGTGGTATTTGCACCGATTCAGCCGAGCCGTTCGGCCAGCCCGTCCAGCGCCAGCCGGATCCCGGCCGCGTAGTCGTCGTCGCCGAGGGCGTCCAGGCGCGCCCGCGCCAGGGCCAGCTGTTCGCGGGCCGCCGCGAGGTCGCCGAGCTTGCGGTAGTCCTCGCCGAGGTTGAGGTGCAGGGACGGGTAGAACCCGCGCACGGCCAGGGACGAGTGGTACTCCTGGGCCCGCGAGTCGGTCAGCGAATCGGCCGCCGCCAGGGCGCGCAGGTCCCACTCGAGCTCTTCGGCGGGGTCGTCGCAGACGTCGGCCATGTGGTGGGCCAGCGCGACGCGGTGCAGCGGGTCGCCGTCTTCGCCGATCGAAGACCACAATTCGGTGAAGGTTGCGTACGCGCCGGCGCGGTCGCCGCCGATGTGCTGCCGCAGACCGGCGTCGATCGCCACCATCACGTCGTCGGTCATGCCGCTCCTTCGTCCGCCAGTGCCCGCAGCCGGGCCAGTCCGGGCTCGATCCGCTCGGTCGCGACCGCACCGTAACCGAAGACGAGGCCGTGCCGCCGCTCCCCCACCCCGAAGTCCGCCAACGAGTACAGCCGGACGCCGTGCCGCCGGGCCGCCCGGACCAGTCCCCCGCAGTCGGTCGCGGCCACCGCGCTCAGGTGCAGGCCCGCGGACGACGGCAACGGCGTCAGGAAGTCCCCGAACGAAGCCAGCGAGCGGGACAGGATCTCGTGCCGGGCGCGGTAGACCTTCCGCATCCGCCGGACGTGCCGGGCGAAGCCGCCTTCGGCCATGAACGCCGCCAGCGCCGCCTGCTCGACGTTCGGCGCGTGCCAGTCGGTCAGGTAGCGGGCTTTGACCAGGGCGGGCACCAGCGACGGCGGCGCGATGAGGAACCCCAGCCGCAGGGCCGGCGAAAGCACCTTCGAAAATGAGCCGACGTACACGACTCGGCCGCGGGAATCCAAGCTGTGCAACGGCTCCAGTGGCCGTCCGGTGTAGCGGAACTCGGTGTCGTAGTCGTCCTCGACGAGCACGGCGTCGTTCCGCTCGGCCCAGTCGAGCAGCTCCAGCCGGCGGTCGAGCGACATCGGCAGACCGAGCGGGTACTGGTGCGACGGCGTCACGTACACCAGCCGCGTCCCGGCCGGGATGGCGTCGACGACGATCCCGGATTCGTCCACCGGAACCGGGGCGACGCGGACGCCGCGCGCGCCGAGCACCAGCCGCGGCGGCGGGTACCCGGGGTCTTCGACGGCGGCGAGGTCGCCGGCCCGCAGCAGCACCCGCGCGACGAGGTCGGTCGTCTGCTGGGCGCCGGCGGTGACGACGACCTGCGCCGCGCTCGCGCGGACGTCCCGCGAAATGCCGGCGTGCCGGGCGATTTCCGCACGCAGCGCAGCGTGGCCCTGCGGGTCGCCGTACGTCATCAGGTCGGCCTGGCCGACCCGCAGGCGCTGCGTGACCAGCCGCCGCCAGGTGTCGAACGGGAACCGCGAGAGGTCGGGGACGCCCGGCCGGAAGTCGAACTCCGGCGCCGGGGCGAACGGCGCGGGCGGCGGCGGGACGGCGTCCCACTCCGGCAGCGGCCGCACGCCCGCGCCGTCCGGGGCCGGCGAAGGGTGCTCCGCCGGCGAAGCCGTGACGAACGTGCCCGCGCCGACGCGCCCGGCGAGGAACCCCTCGGCGGTAAGCCGGTCGTAGGCCGCGCTGACCGTCGTCCGGGAGACCGCCAGCCGCTGCGCGAGCTCGCGGGTGGGCGGCAGGGCCTCGCCGGGCCGGATCCGGCCGGCCAGGATCGCCGCGCGGAGCTGCCGGTAGATCGCGTCGCGGTGGCCACGCGTCCCGGTCAGGTCGATGTGGATCTCCACGGCGCCAGTCTAGATTGGCCCACGAAGGTTGCCGCGATTTTGGCACTGTTCGTGATCCGCTGGCCCGCCTAACGTGCCCGGCATGGATCTTCGCGAACTCGACCGCCGCACCCTGCTCGTCCTCGACAAGATGGTCGCCGGCGTGACACCCGCCGACCTCGCCCGCCCCACCCCGTGCGCCGGCTGGACGCTCGCCGACCTCCTCCGCCACCAGGTCAGCGAGAACCACGCCTTCGCGACGGCGGCCCGCGAAGGGGCGGCCCCGGACTGGGACGCCGGCGTCCTCGGCGACGACGCCTACGCCGCCTACCGGACGTCCGTCGACGACTTCCTCGACGCCTTCGCCGACGACGCCGTGCTGAACCGGCCGCTCGTCATCAACCACTTCGGCACGTTCCCCGGCGCGATCGCCGCGCACATGCACCTGGTCGACACGGTCGCGCACGGCTGGGACCTGGCCCGCACGCTCGGCCTGCCCTACGAGCCCGACGCCGAAGCCGTGTACATCGCCACGAAGCTGGCCGAGCGGATCCCGGACGAAGGCCGCGAGCAGCACGGTTCGTTCGCCCCCAGCGTCGAGGTGCCCGCGGACGCGAGCGAGCTCGACCGGTTCCTCGCTCTCCTCGGCCGCGACCCCGCCTGGACGCTCAGCTGACCTCTTCGACCGGGGCGCTCCACGTGTTGCACGCCTTCGTCGCCTTGCCGTCGTACCCGGCCTTCGCCCAGGACAGCTGGTGCTCGCGCGAGCCGTGGGTGTCGCTGTCGTTGGCCCGGCCGTAGTCGGCGACCGCGGCGTTCGCCAGCGACCGGCTGATCGAACCCGAGCCGGCGACGGCGGTCAGGAACAGCGCGCCGAAGCAGTTGGCCTGCAGCTCGATCCGGCGGACGACCTCCTTGTCGGCCGCGCTGTTCTCGTCCGGCGAGGTCATCTTGTCCGCCGCCGCGGAGAGGATGCCGCTTTCGCGCTGCACGTGGTGGCCGTACTCGTGGGCGATCGTCGCGATGTGCCGCGCCTTGTTGAGCCCGGCGTCCGAGAGCATCCAGTCGGTCGGGGCGTAGATCGTCGTGTCGCCGCCGCAGTAGTAGGCGACGGCTTCGTTTTCCGCGGGCGCCTCGCCGCACGCGCTGTGCTCCGGCAGCGTCACCGACACGGTCGCGGTCAGCGTCGGCTCGTTCGCCTTCTCCAGCGCCGGGCGCCACGACTGCTCCAGGCAGCTGACGAGCGCGCTGTAGTAGGCCTTGAGCTGCTCGGGGGCGCGGCCGAGGTCGGGCAGGGTGCACGTGGCGGGCCCGGGGCTGATGCCGTCGCCGAGCAGCGGGTTGGCCGCCAGCTCCGGCACGGCCTTCGGGGGCTTGCCGCTGTCGCCGTAGGCCCGGCCGGCGTCGGCGCCCGCCGCGGCGAACGCCTGGCCGTCCACCCGGCGCGGGATGGTGGCGGCGATCAGGGAGAACGACACCACGACGATCAGCACCCCGGTGACGGCACCCCAGAGCCGGTTGCGCGGCGGCGCGACCGGGACGGGCGGGGCCGCGGCCCAGGTGGGCGCCCACGGGTTCGGCTCCGGCGCCCACGCGGGCTCCGGCGGCCGACCCGGCCCCGGCCAGGACGGCTCGGTGTCGTTCACGTTCTCCCCCTGCTGTGTGGCACCAGCATACGGACACCCCGGGAGGCAGGGATCACGAAACGAAAACGCCACCGGGTGGCCTTGATGCCGTCAACCAGGCAAGACTGAGGGCATGAGTGTGGAGGATCCCTACCTGTGGCTGGAAGACGTGACCGGCGACGACGCCCTGGACTGGGTGCGCGCCCGCAACGACGAGACGCTGGCCGAGCTGACCGGCGGCGCGCGGTTCGCCGAACTGCGTGACCAGCTGCGCGAGGTGCTCGACGCCGACGACCGGATCCCGTACGTGCGCCGCCGGGGCGCCTACTTCTACAACTTCTGGCAGGACGCGAGCCACCCGCGGGGCCTGTGGCGGCGGACCACGCTGGAGTCCTACCGCACCGACGAACCCGACTGGGAGCTGCTGCTCGACGTCGACGCGCTGGCCGAGGCCGAGGGCGAGAACTGGGTCTGGCAGGGCGCGACCGTGCTGCGGCCGGACTACCGGCGCGGCCTGGTCGAGCTGTCCCGCGGCGGCGCGGACGCCACGGTCGTCCGCGAATTCGACCTCGACGCGCACGAGTTCGTCGAGGACGGCTTCACGGTCCCGGAGGCGAAGACGCGGATCGGCTGGATCGACGAAGACCGCGTCTACATCGGCACCGACTTCGGCGAAGGCTCGCTGACCAGCTCCGGGTACCCGCGGCTGGCCAAGGAGTGGCGCCGCGGCACGCCGCTCTCCGAAGCCGTCACGGTCTTCGAGGGCAAGCCCGACGACGTCTCGATCGGCGCGTCCCACGACCCGACCGAAGGCTTCGAACGCGACTTCGTCAGCCGCGCGATCGACTTCTACCGCTCGGAACTGCACCTGCGGACGCCCGGGGGGCTGGTCAAGATCGACATCCCGGACGACGCGAGCGCGTCCGTGCACCGCGAGTGGCTGCTGGTGCGGCCGCGGACGGCGTGGACCGTGGGGGGCGAGGAACGCCCGGCCGGTTCGCTGATCGCCATCCTCTTCGACGCCTTCCTGGCCGGAGACCGGGACTTCACGACGCTGTTCACCCCCGACGAGCACACCTCGCTCGAGTACTGGGCCTGGACGCGGCACCACCTGCTGCTCGGCACGCTGCGTGACGTCCGCAGCGAGCTGCGCACGCTGACGCCGGGCCCGGACGGCTGGCAGGAGGCGCCGCTGACCGGCGGGCCGGAGTTCGGCAGCGCGGACATCTTCGACACCGACCCCGACACGAGCGACGAGTACCTGATCGACTCCAGCAGCTTCCTGCAGCCGTCGACGCTCAGCTACGGGCACGTCGGTGACGAGGTCGAAGTGCTGAAGCAGGCTCCGGCGTTCTTCGACGCTTCGGGCATGAGCGTCGCGCAGTACTTCGCGACGTCGGAGGACGGGACGAAGATCCCCTACTTCGTCGTCCGGCCGTCCGGCGCCGAAGGCGGCCCGACGCTGCTGACCGGCTACGGCGGCTTCGAGATCTCGCTGACGCCGTCCTACAGCGGCATGATCGGCCGCGGCTGGCTGGCCCGCGGCGGCACGTACGTCGTCGCGAACATCCGCGGCGGCGGCGAGTACGGGCCCGGCTGGCACACCCAGGCCATCAAGGCCGAGCGGCACCGCGTGTACGAGGACTTCGCCGCGGTGGCCGCGGACCTGGTCTCACGGGGCATCACGACGCCGGCGCGGCTCGGCATCCAGGGCGGCAGCAACGGCGGGCTGCTGATGGGCGTCATGCTGACGCGCTACCCGGACCGGTTCGGCGCGATCGTCAGCCAGGTGCCGCTGCTGGACATGCGCCGCTACCACCTGCTGCTGGCCGGCGCGTCCTGGATGGCCGAGTACGGCGACCCGGACGACGCCGCGGAGTGGGAGTTCATCTCGCGGTACTCGCCGTACCAGAACGTCCACAGTGGACGTACATACCCACCGTCGCTGTTCGTGACGTCGACGCGCGACGACCGCGTGCACCCCGCCCACGCCCGCAAGATGGTGGCACGGATGCGTGAGCAGGGGCACGACGTCCGGTACCACGAGAACATCGAGGGCGGCCACGGCGCCGCGGCGGACAACGAGCAGCTGGCGTTCAAGTGGGCGCTGGTGTTCGAGTTCCTGTGGGAGCAGCTCACGAAGTGACCCGCGCGAGCACGACGCCGCCGAGCTACTCGAGTGTCACGAGGGCGGCGTCGAAGGCGGTCAGGACGTCCGCGACGAACTCCTTTCGCCGGACGCCGAGTTCCCGCAGCGCGGGCCCGTGGTCGACGGCGACGGTGATCGCGACGCCGAGCAGCAGGGCCCGCCACGCGCCGAAGACGAGCCCACGCACGGCTTTCGGAAAACGGCCGCGGAGCCGGTGGCAATGGAACGGCACGTGCCGCTGTTCGTCGGCGAGGATGCGCGTGGCGACCTGCGTGACCAGCGGGTCACCGGTGCCGTCCCGCAGGGCGCGGTAGTACCGCAGCGCGACGACCTCGGCGATGAGCAGCACCATGAGTTCCAGCCGCAGCCCGAGCGCCCGCCGCAGCGTGACGAACACGGTGTCCGACCAGTGTTGCCGGATGGTGGGTACCCCGGCGGCGGCCAGGAGCGCGGCGAGCATCCGGGCATGGTTCTGTTCCTCGGCGACGAACAGCTTGACGGCGGCGAGGTAGGTGTCGTCCCCGGCGGCCTTCGCGATGAGGTTGGCGCCGTCGCCGGCTTCGCCGACCTGGAACCGCTGGATGCTCTTGGCGATGTCGGGGTGGAGTCTCGCGCCCTGTTCCCAGGGTGGGTCTTCGCGCTGGGCGCGGTGTTTGGCCTCGGCTTCGAAGTCCTGGAGCCAGTCTGCGTGAGTCATCCCGTCGATGATGCCGCTCGGGCCGTGGATTTCGTGGGCGGCAACCGTGGAGATTCGGTGAGGATCAAGCCGGTAAGGGCATCGTCAACGGGTAGGACCGGGTGACCCGTCACTGTTCGAAAAGACTCGGTGGCGCTACCTCACCGCTCAGCCGTCGCAGCTGATCAAGAAGCTCTTGCCGGTCCTTCACCGAGCGGGCGCCGGCCGCGACGAGCAGCTTGCTGCCCGGCGTTTCGTCCGGTGGGCTGCTCGGCACCAGCACCGGCCGCTTCCCCCGGAGTGCCGTTTCACCGGCCTTCACCGTGCCGCCCGTTTCCCCTGCCTCGATGGCAACCAGCCCCAGGCTCATACCGACGATCACCTGGTTCCGGGCCATCGCGGCCCCGGCAGACCACCGCTGGGCCGGCGCGAACTGGGAAACGACCAGCATTCTCGTGCTCAGCCTGTCGGGCGAGACTTGCTCGCGATAGGCCTTCTTCAGGACAAAGCGCTCGATCCCTTCCGCCAGAACCACGACAGTGTGCCCACCCGCCTCGAGCACCGACAAGTGTCCGGCGGTGTCGACGCCTTTCGCATACCCCGAAACCAAGGCGAGGCCCTCTTCGGCAGCGAGCCGACCACACACCCGGGCCGCGTGAAGGCCGGCCTCCGTGACGTTTCTGGAACCGCACAAACCGACAGCCGCCATCCCGAGCAACTCCAGCGGCCCGCGGAGATACAACGCGGGCGGCGCGCCCGGAAAACGCCTCAACCGCTCGGGGTACTGCGGATCGTCGCACAGTACGGCGCGCACCCCAGCGTCACGGAGCCTCGCAGCCGTCTCGCGTGCGTCGGCAAGGATCTCTCGGGGCAGCTCATCGATCGCGCGGAGCGAAGCGGCACGCCCCGGGCCCAGCAAGCCGCGGACTGCACGGCGAGGTCCGCCGGCGACACGGGGCGCCAACAGAGCGAGGACCAGATCAGTGATCTCAGGGGTGCGATCGGCTGAAGGAATGGGCACGTCCCGTCGGTCCGATGCCGGACTTGGTCACATCGGCAGCGTATCCTCGCCGCACAGTTTCGGAAATTCGACCGCACTGCTTGCCGAGATATGGAAAAGTCGAACCGAACACCGTCGACGATGGGGAGTCCGCCGTTGTCCCACGCAAGCGGAACAGAACGTTACCGTCCTGACAAGCGCGCGAGCCGGCTGGAAGCGTGGAAGCTGGAAGAGTCCGAAACATGCTGGTACCTATGGTACCGCAGTTCCTCGGAAACCACCCAGCACATCATCGGCGCGCTCCCCCGCGCGAAGGCCGTGCGAACACTCCACCACGACCCGGAATGGCCCTACCGGATCCGCCTGGACTTCGCACCATCCGACGCTCTGACCGACTTCCTCCGCATCCTGGAGAACGTACTGGTGATCGAGAGGGAATACCAGTTTTCGCTCGATGCGGCGGTCGCCTTGGACTTCTACAGCCGACAGGACGCGGCCGGCGACGTGCAGTACACCGACATCGGCCGGCTGCTCCGCCGGATCAAGGGATACGAAGCCGTCACGCGAGACGACGCCGAATCGGCTGGGCGTCAGGTGATCGACTTGATGGAAGGAGTCGTCAGCGACCACGCATGGCTCAGCACGGCCACTCGGATCATCCCGGTCCCCGGCCACTCCGTCACCGAGGTCGCGACCAGCGTGCGGATCGGGGCGGCACTCGCCGGCAGCTTCGGCATACCCCTGACCCAGGTCACCACTCGCAGCAGGGACCGGAAACCCGCCAAGCACATGCCTCCCTCGGAGCGAAAAGACCTGCTCGACGAGTTCCGGATCGAAGAATCGCTCGCCCATCGCACCGTCCTCGTCGTCGACGACGTCTATCACACCGGTCGCACCATGGCCGGGGTCGCCCGTGCGGCGAAAAGGGCGGGAGCCGACGTCGTACTGGGCCTCGCGGGAGCTCGCAACTTCCGACGTTGATCTACCTGGCCGGACCATCTGTCCCCGGCGGGCCGGCTCCGGCGACCTCAGTGGCGTCGTCGGCTGGATCCGGCGCGCCGAGCGCGGCGAGGAACGCGGCCGTCACCGGGTCCGGCCGGCCGGCCGGGCGGCGGACGGCCACCACCGGGACGCGCGCGTCCATGCCGGACACCTCCACCGTGCGGAGGCTGCCGATCCGCAGTTCCTCGCGGATGCTCGCCAGCGGCATCAACGCCACGCCCAAGCCGGCCTCGATCAGGCGTTTCTGCGCCGTCAAGCTGTCCACCGTCGTGATCGATGGGTTCGGCAGGCCCGCTGCCGCCAGGTGGTGCTCCAGCAAGCCGCGGAAGGAGCCGCCGCCGCGTTCCGCCGGGAAGCCCAGCCACTTCTCGTCCCGCAGTGGCCCCAGGTCCGGCAGCCGGGCGGCCGTGACGTGGTGGCTCGCCGGCAGCACGACCTGGAGCTTCTCCTCGCCCAGCGGGATCGACTCGAGTTCGGCGTCGGGGTGGTAGCGCACGCCGAGGTCCGCCTCGCCACTGCGGACGAGCGCACTCACTTCGCGGCTGGTGGCCGTGCGCAGGTCGACCTCGACCTCGCGCTGCGCGGTGAACTCGCGCAGCGCGTCCGCGATGCGCGAGTCGGCGAGGGTGCCGACGAGGGCCAGCCGGAACGTGGTGCCGCGCTGCCGGACAGCCCGCTCGCCGTCGCGGATCGCGGCGAGCGCGGCCTCGGCGTACGGCAGCAGCGCGCGGCCGGCGTTCGTGAGCGTCACCCTGCGGCCGGTCCGCTCGAACAACGACGCGCCGAGGCCGTGTTCCAGTTCGTGAATCCGGCGGCTGATGGCGGGCTGCGACCGATGCAGCCGGCGGGACGCCTCGGTGAACCCGCCCACCTCGGCGATGCAGACGAAGGCTTCGAGCTCGTCGACCGTCATCCGATCAGTATTCCTGATGGCCAGCTCGGACAACTATGCATTTGTCCTATCCATGTGGCCGCGGGAAGCTGGCTCCATGACGACAGCCGAGCGATTCCGCGCGCTGCACGAGCGTCCCGAGCCCTTCCTGCTGCCGAACCCCTGGGATGCCGGGACGGCCCGGTTGCTGGCCGGGCTCGGCTTCGACGCCTTGGCGACGACGAGCCTGGGCGTGGCCAACGCGGTGGGCCGGACCCGCGCGACCCGGGCGGAGATCCTGGCGAACGTCCGCGAGATCGCCGAGGCGACGTCGTTGCCGGTGAACGCCGACCTCGAAAACTGCTTCGCCGACGACCCGGCCGAAGCCGCGAAGATGATCGACGCGGCAGCCGACGCCGGTGCGGTCGGCGCGTCCATCGAGGACCACACGGGTGACATGCGCACGCCGATCTACGACTTCCGGCTGGCGGTCGACCGCGTCCGCGCGGCCGCGGAGACCGCGCGCGCCCGGTCGGTGGTGCTCACGGCCCGCTGCGAAAACCTGTTGCTGGGCGTGAACGACTTCGGCGACACGATCCGGCGCCTGCAGGCGTACGAAGAAGCGGGCGCGGACGTGCTGTACGCGCCGGGGTTGCGGACGCTGGCGGAAATCCGCGCGGTGGTGACGTCGGTGGGCAAGCCGGTGAACGTCGTGATGGGGTTCGCCGATCCGTCGATCACCCTGGACCAGCTGGCCGAGGTCGGGGTCCGCCGCGTCAGCATCGGCGCGGCGCTCTCCCGGCTCGCTCTGAAGTCCTTCATGGACGGAGCCCGCGAGATGCGCGCGGGCCGGTTCGGGTTCGTCGCCGGCCTGCCGCCGGTCGCCGAGGTGCAGCGGTTCTTCGGCTGAACCGGGCAGGTCGCCCGGTTCAGCCGAAGGAACGTCAGCTACAGCCGGACGTGGCGCCGCAGCCTTCGCAGGCGTAGCACGAACCTGCCGGACGCATCTTCGTTCCGCACGTCATGCAGAGCGGGGCGTCCGCCGCCTTGCCGAGGCGGAGCTCCATCAGCTCCGTTGTCGTCTGGGCTTCGCGGTGGGGGTGCTCCGGTGCGTCCGCGTGCGGCTCCGGCGAGGCGTCCACTGTGGACTGCAGGGCCTCCAGGTCGACGCCCGGGTTGCCGTACGTCGCCTCGACTTCGGCCGATCGCTCGTCTGCCGAGAGGATGCCCAGCTGGGAGCGCTTCTCGTACGGGAGGTAGTCCAGGGCGAGGCGGCGGAACAGGTAGTCCATCACGCTCGTCGCGATGCGGATGTCCGGGTCGTCCGTCATGCCCGCCGGCTCGAAGCGCAGGTTGGAGAACTTCGAGACGTAGAACTCGAGCGGGATGCCGTGCTGGAGGCCGACCGAGATCGACATCGAGAACGCGTCCATCACGCCGGCCAGCGTCGAACCCTGCTTGCCCAGCTTGACGAAGATCTCGCCGAGGCCGTCGTCCGGGTACGAGCCCGCCGTCAGGTAGCCCTCCGCGCCGCCGACCGTGAACGACACCGTCTGGCTCGGGCGCTTCTTCGGCAGGCGCTTGCGGACCGGGCGGTACTCGACGACCTTCTCCGGTTCGGCGGCCGCCGACTCCTTCTTCGCCGTCGACAGCGGCTGGCCGACCTTGCAGTTGTCGCGGTAGATCGCGAGGGCCTTCAGGCCGAGCTTCCAGCCCTGGAAGTAGATCTCCTCGACCTCTTCGACCGTCGCCGACTCCGGCATGTTGACCGTCTTGGAGATCGCGCCGGAGAGGAACGGCTGCACCGCGGCCATCATCCGGACGTGCCCCATCGGCGCGATCGACCGCTCGCCGACCGCGCAGTCGAACACCTCGTAGTGCTCCGGCCGCAGCCCCGGGGCGTCGACGACGTGGCCGTGCTGCGCCACGTACTCGACGATCGCCTCGACCTGCTCGGCCGGGTAGCCCAGCGCTTCCAGCGCGCGCGGCACCGTCTGGTTGACGATCTGCATCGAGCCGCCGCCGACAAGCTTCTTGAACTTCACCAGCGAGAAGTCCGGCTCGATCCCGGTGGTGTCGCAGTCCATCATGAAGCCGATGGTGCCGGTGGGCGCGAGCACCGACGCCTGCGCGTTGCGCCAGCCGTGCTTCACGCCGATTTCGATGCCCTTCTGCCACTCCTCCGTCGCCAGCGCGCGGACCGCGGCGTCGTTGGCGTGGTAGGTGCGGACGAGCTCGTTCGCCGCCGCGTGCTTGCGCATCACGCGCTGGTGGGCTTCGGCATTGCGCGCGTAGCCCTCGTACGCGCCGACGACCTGGGCCAGCTCGGCCGAACGCCGGTACGACACGCCCGTCATCAGCGACGTGATCGCCGCCGCGAGCGCGCGGCCGCCGTCGGAGTCGTACGCGTGGCCCAGCGCCATCAGCAGCGCGCCGAGGTTGGCGTAGCCGATGCCGAGCTGGCGGAACTTCCGCGTGGTGTCGGCGATCGGCTCGGTCGGGAAGTCCGCGAAGCAGATCGAGATGTCCATCGCCGTGATGACGAACTCGACGGCGCGGGCGAACAGCCGCGCGTCGAAGTTGCCCTCGCGGGTGACGAACTTCAGCAGGTTCAGCGACGCCAGGTTGCAGCTGGAGTTGTCGAGGTGCATGTACTCGCTGCACGGGTTCGACGCGGTGATCCGGCCCGACTCCGGGCAGGTGTGCCAGTCGTTGATCGTGCCGTCGTACTGGATGCCGGGGTCGGCGCACTCCCACGCGGCCTGGGCCATCGTGCGGAAGAGCTTCTTCGCGTCGGTGCGGTCGATGACCTCGCCGGTGAGCCGGGCACGCAGGCCGAAGTCGGTGCCGTTCTCGACCGCCTGCATGAACTCGTCGGACACGCGGACCGAGTTGTTCGCGTTCTGGTACTGCACCGAGGAGATGTCCGCGCCGGAGAGGTCCATGTCGAACCCGGCGTCGCGGAGGACCTTGATCTTCTCCTCTTCGCGCGCCTTGGTCTGGATGAACTCCTCGATGTCCGGGTGGTCGACGTCGAGCACGACCATCTTCGCCGCGCGCCGGGTGGCGCCGCCGGACTTGATGGTGCCCGCGGACGCGTCGGCGCCGCGCATGAACGAGACCGGGCCGGACGCGGTGCCGCCGGAGGTGAGCAGCTCCTTCGAGGAGCGGATGCGGGAGAGGTTCAGCCCGGCACCGGAGCCACCCTTGAAGATCAGGCCCTCTTCGCGGTACCAGTTGAGGATCGACTCCATCGTGTCGTCGACGGCGAGGATGAAGCAGTTGTGGACACGAAGGTTTCCGGACAGGTACTCCCCGGATTCCGTCTGGATGTCGTAGACCGGCATCTCGCCGCGGCTCTCGATCGCGGCGATCTCCAGCCGCTTCCTCTCGTGGGCGGGCAGGCCGGGCTTCTCGAACGACGCCTCGAGCTTCGCCGTCTTCACCGGATCGATGAAGCCGATCTCGTCCGCGAAGATCCGCCGGTCGCCGGCGTTCTGGATCCGGATACCCCAGAGGTCGTGCCGGTTCGGACGGCTCTCCTTCTTGCGGCCCACGCGAGCGAAGATGCCGAACCGGGCCAGCAACTGCTGGAGGCCACGAACGAGATCTTCGCCGATCATGTCCAGCGCGACCAAAGTGGACCGTTCCCGCGCGGAGACATAGCCCTCGGCCTGGAAGATGCTCCGGAGATACGCGGCCACGACCGGAAGCGGCGCCGTGTGCAGGAACTCCGGCACCTTCATGTCGACGCCGCGAGCGCGCAAGCCCCAGGTTTCCACGAAGTTCTCGAGGACGTGGCCGTAGAGCCGGGTTCGACGGCAGTCGAGTGCCTCGTCCTGGGTTTCGACGGCACGTTCGTGGCGGTGGACGCCCGGGAAGACCCGGTCGAGCGCCGTACGCACCCAGGCCAGCTCGGCGTCGTTCACGGTCATCGCTTCGATCGTGAGCGAACGGTTCGTCCCCTCGTACTGACCGACGAAGCCGTCCGACTGCAACCAGCCCGCCAGCGCGGCTTCGGCGATGTCGGTTTCCCGGATCTCCTCCTCGCCGAACGCGCTGCGGCGGTGCCATTCGAGCTGGTCTCCGACCCGCAGCTCGCCGGCGGGCACGAACTTCCCGCCGCCCGCGCTCGCACGCCACACGAGGTGGTCGGCCGTGACGTCGAGGACGTGGCCCGACTTCGTCGTGACCCGCAGGACTTCCTTGTTGCCGTTCGCCTTGGTGGCGACGACCTTGGTCAGCCCGTGCGCGTCGTAGACCTTGGCACCCACGGCGTTCAGCTCTACGAAGCGGCCGATCGGCACGGCGCCGCCGGGCGTGCTCACCAGGGCGTCGTACGGCTGGCAGGCGCTGACCTGCTGCTTCGACGGCGTGCCGACGTTGAACCAGACCGGGGAGTTGAAGCTGAAGACCTGGTGCAGCAGCATCCAGGTGAGTTCGTGCTCGAAGATCTCGAGGTCCTGCGGGGTGGCGAAGTAGCCGTGGTCGCGCGCGGCCTTGACGTAGGTGTGCACGACCCGGTCGATGAGCTGCTTGAGGCTGCGCTCGCGCTGCGGGCTGCCGACGGCGCCGCGGAAGTACTTGCTGGTGACGATGTTAGTGGCGTTGACCGACCAGAACTCGGGGAACTCGACGCCGCGCTGCTCGAAGTTGACCGAGCCGTCGCGCCAGTTGGTCATGACGACGTCCCGCTGCTCCCAGGTGACCTGGTCGTACGGGTGCTGGCCCTCGGTCGTGAAGACGCGCTGCACACTCAGCCCGCCGGCGGCCTTGCTCTTCTTGCCGGCGGCCGCGCGGGCCCCCGTTCCCACGGTTTCCGTCATCGGTTGAACCCTCTCCCGCAGCGGGACGGCTCAGTCGCCGTCTTCGCGCTGATCGCTGACCTTCTGGGCAGCAGCACCCGCCATGGCCTCACGGAGATCGGCGATTTCCTTCTCGAAGTCTTCGACCGAGGAGAAGGAGCGGTAGACACTGGCGAACCGGAGGTAGGCGACCCCGTCGAGCTCACGCAGCGGGCCCAGGATGGCCAGGCCGACCTCGTGGCTCGGGATCTCCGCCAGCCCGGCGGAGCGGATCGACTCCTCCACGCGCTGCGCGAGCTGCTGCAGCGCGTCGTCGTCGACCGGCCTGCCCTGGCAGGCGCGGCGGACGCCGCTCACCACCTTGTCCCGGCTGAACTGCTCGGTGACCCCGGACCGCTTGACGACGGCCAGCACCATCGTCTCCGAAGTCGTGAACCGCCGTCCGCACGACGCGCACGAGCGCCGCCTGCGGATCGCCTGGCCTTCATCCACCTCTCGGGAGTCGACGACCCGAGAGTCCGCATGCCGGCAGAACGGGCACCGCATCCGCCGATCACCTTCCCCTCCAAGTCGGCCGCCCCGGTCGACGCCCCGCGGCCACCACGCATCCGGCGCACCTGGTGATCGTTTTGTGGACATCCGGTGGGTAAAGCCGACCAGCTGTGGACAACTGCTGCCCAGTCTACCCCAACCTGTGGACCAACTACAGCGGTGTAACTACTACATATAGCGGCGAAGGGTAGAACTCGGCGGGAGGGTGCGCAAGCGGCACGCCGGACGCGATCCCCGCCCGGGTGAGGTCTCGGCGGTCCGGTTGCGACGGGTGGAACACCCGTGGCCGGGAGCCGGGGTGCCGGGGCGAGGACGTCACGGTAGCGCCCCCCAGGTGGACCGGCTCGGCGGGCACCGGGCAGCGGAAAACACGGGAAGACGGAGGCGCCGCTTCCGGACGGCCGCAGGTTCACCGAGGCGAGTGATCTTCGAAGGCACCGCCAGGAGCCGGGGGACGGCAGTCACGGCGCGGGCGCGGCGGCCGGGTCCGCGACCGGGACCGTCAGCGGCAGCCCGGGCACCAGGACGGCTTGGTCCAGCCGGTTCAGCTCCTTGATCCGGGCGACGACCGCGCCCGGATCGCTGTCCGGCGCGAAGCGGGCGGCCAGCGAAGCGAGCGTGTCGCCCTGGCCGACGGACACCGTCGCGGTCCGCTCGGGCACCGGGGCGCCGGACGCGCCGCTCCCCAGAAGACCCAGCCCCGCGATCATGAGGCAGCTTCCGACGGCGAGCGCCACCAGCCACGGCCACCGCACCGATACCCGCCGCGGCGCCGCGCAGGGCGCGCCGGCCGATCGGCGGCCCGCCACCACCTTCGCGCGTGTCGGCGGGCGGTGCACCTCGCCGCGGCGCCCGCGCAGGAGGCGCACCGGCCGGAGTGGTGCCGGGACCGGGGTCGCCGGGCGCACGTGCCCGCGTTCGGCCAGAATGGACATCCGAACCTCCTCGAAACCCTGGTGTCCGCCCGTTTCCCGGACCGGGAGCGGCCCGTGGATCAAGGTCGAACAGGCGTTCTATCGAACGCTCGTGCGAAGGTCTACCACCTACCACCGACAAAATCGAGCGGACACGGCGTGTCGATCGAACAGATGTTTGAAATCGTCGTGCCCGGGGGCTAACGTCGGTGACCAGGGCATCTGCCGGGCAGATGCCGCCGGCGAGCTGCCCGCACCCGGCGGGCGGCGGCCGGCGCGCGATACGTGCAGCGAACGTCTGGGAGGCGACGCAGTGGCGAAGGAGAACAAGGCGGGCAGGACCAGCGGGTCCCCCGGCGGCTCGGGCAAGGTGCACGCCATGCCCGAGGTGTACGACGTGGACGAGACCCTCACCGTCCGCCAGCAGCAGGTGCTCGACGTGATCCGCACGTGGGTGAGCCGGTTCGGCTACCCGCCGAGCGTGCGCGAAATCGGCGAGGCGGTCGGGCTGACGTCGACGTCGTCGGTCTCGCACCAGCTGCGCGCGCTGCAGCGCAAGGGCTACCTGCGCCGGGACGCGAACCGGCCGCGCGCGGTCGGCGTGCTCGCGGCGACCGACGACAACCCCATGGGCATCGAGATGGACCAGCAGCCGGTCATGCCGAAGGCGGCGTACGTGCCGCTGGTCGGCCGGATCGCCGCCGGTGGCCCGGTGCTGGCCGAACAGGCCATCGAGGACGTCTTCCCGCTGCCGCGGGAGATCGTCGGCGAGGGCGAGCTGTTCCTGCTGAAGGTCACCGGCGACTCGATGGTCGACGCGGCCATCACCGACGGCGACTGGGTCGTGGTCCGGCAGCAGCCGGACGCGGACAACGGCGAGATCGTCGCGGCGATGATCGACGGCGAGGCCACGGTCAAGACGTTCAAGCGCAAGGGCGGCCACATCTGGCTGATGCCGCACAACGAGGCGTACGAGCCGATCCCCGGCGACGACGCCACCGTGCTCGGCAAGGTCGTCGCGGTCCTGCGCCGCCTTTGAGACGGCGCGATCCCGGGCTTTCGCACGGCCCGGGAGAACCACCGGATCGGATGATTTTCGGCTGTGGGGAGCCGAAGGTCAGCGGCGGGCGCGGCGACGCAGCTTGCTGAAGCCGAACCAGCCCAAACCGACCACCGCGAGCGTGATCCCGGCGGCAGGCAGGACGGGGAGCCCGGCTCCGTCCGCTGCCGAGCCGGACGACGCGCTCGTTCCGGTCGAGGTCGTTCCCTCCGCCGGTGCGCCGGACTGCGCGGCCAATGCCGCCGCGCCCCGCACCGTGCGGAGGGGCTGGCCCACGCCTTCGCTGCCGGAGAGCAACGTCCCGTCCGGGTCGAACGCGATCGCCTCGCCCTGCTTCTCCCCCGGCAACGGGATCCGCACGGGATTGCGCTGCAACGCCGCCAGCACGTCGCCGTCCGGAGCCGCGTACACGTACGCGTCCGTGTAGGTCCGCAGCGCGACCGCGCTGCCGTCGGCCATCGAAGCGCCGCCCGTCACCAGGACCGAGCCGATCGAGCCGACCGGGCCGCCCTGGGTGTCCGTCGTCGCGATCTTCACCGTGCCGACTTTCTCCAGCGTGGTCGGCCCCGGGCTCGTCAACGGCCCCGACGGCCGGTACACCTTGGCCTCGCCGAGGATGTCCTTGGTGATCAGGTACGGCGTGCCCGCCTTGTCCATGACCAGCGCTTCGGTGTCGTGCTGGCCGTCCGGGTACGTGAGCCGGTGCAGCGTGACCTTGCCTTCGGGACTCATCTCCAGCAGGGCGACCGTCAGCCGGCCCTTCTGGTTGTCGCCGGTGTCGGACAGCCACAGGCGCCCGTCGGGCGTGCGGGCCAGGTCCTCGACGTCGAACGGGTCCGTGCGATCCGTCAGCACCTTCTGGACCTTGCAGTCCCGGCCCAGCACGAACACCTGGACCTTGCTGCCGCCGTCGTTGATCGCGTACAGCTTGGACCCGTCGGAGACCAGGCCGGACAGCTCGCCGATGCGCGAGTCCTTCATCGTGCACAACGGCTCCGGAGCCGGAGCCGCCCAGGCGGGAACCGCCCCGCCCAGCACGGCCATGAAGACAAACGCGACGACCCAGCGCACCCAGCCACCTCCGTAGTGTGCGACCACTCCGGTCGCACACTACGGAGACGTGTCAGGCCCTGGTCGAGTTGGTCTCGTACTCGCGCAAAGCCGCCGCGAGGTCCGGGCGGACCCGCACCAGCAGGCGCGTGCCCTCCTCGGCGTGCTCCTCTTCGAGGACCTCGCCGTCCGCGTGCGCCCGCGCGACCAGCTCGCCGCGCGAGTACGGCACGAGGACCTCGACCGTGACCTCCGGCCGCGGCAGGCGGTCGGCGATCACCTCGACGAGCTCCGGGATGCCCGCCCCGGTCCGCGCCGAGACCTGCACCGACCCGGCCAGCGCGTGCCGCAGGCGAGCCAGGCTGACCTCGTCGGACGCGTCGGTCTTGTTGATCACCAGCAGCTCCGGCGGGAGCGGCTCCTTGCGCTTGCGGGTGATCTCGCCGAGCACCTCGCGCACCGCGCTGACCTGCTCTTCGGGTGCCGGGTCGGACCCGTCCACCACGTGCACGAGCAGGTCCGCGTCGGCGGCCTCCTCCAGCGTTGAACGGAACGCGTCCACCAGCTGGTGCGGCAGGTGCCGCACGAACCCGACGGTGTCGGTCAGCGTGTAGCCGCGGCCGTCCGGCGTCGACGCGCGCCGGGTGGTCGGGTCGAGGGTGGCGAACAGCGCGTCCTCCACCAGCACCCCGGCCCCGGTCAGCGCGTTGAGCAGGCTCGACTTGCCGGCGTTGGTGTAGCCGACGATCGCCACGCTGGGCACCTCGTTGGCCAGCCGCCGCCCGCGCTTGGTCTCGCGGATGGTGTCCATGGCCGCGATCTCCCGGCGCAGCTTCGCCACACGCTTGTTGATCCGCCGCCGGTCGGTTTCGAGCTTGGTCTCACCGGGACCACGCAGGCCGACGCCGCCGTTCGCGCCGCCGGCGCGCCCACCGGCCTGCCGGGACAGCGAGGCACCCCACCCGCGCAGCCGCGGGATCAGGTACTGCAGCTGGGCCAGCTCGACCTGCGCCTTGCCCTCCTTGGACCGGGCGTGCTGGGCGAAGATGTCGAGGATCAGCGCGGTCCGGTCGATGACCTTGACCTTGACCTTCTCCTCGAGCTGCCGCAGCTGGCCCGGCGAAAGCTCGCCATCGCAGATCACGGTGTCGGCGCCGGTGGAACCGACGATGTCGCGCAGCTCCCGCACCTTGCCCGAGCCGATGTAGGTGGCCGGGTCCGGCTTGGTCCGCCGCTGGATGAGGCCTTCGAGGACCTCCGAGCCCGCCGTCTCGGCCAGGCGCGCCAGCTCGGCCAGCGACGCCTCGGACTGCAGGGCCGTGCCCTCGGTCCACACGCCGACCAGCACGACGCGCTCGAGCCGCAGTTGCCGGTACTCGACCTCGGTGACGTCGTCCAGCTCCGTGGACAGTCCCCTGACCCGGCGCAGCGACGCGCGGTCTTCGAGCTCCATCTCGCCGGTCGACGGGTCGTACAGGTCGTCGTCGTGGTCTTCGGTGTGTGTCAGTTCTGTCATCGTGCCTCCATGTTCCCACGATTCGCCGCGGGAACCGAACTATTACGTGCTGGGATAGGTGGCGAGGTAGATCGCGGTGCGCTCGGCGCCGGGACGGCGGGGACGCGCGCGGAACTCCTCGAGCAGGGCGTTGAGCCGGGTTTCCAGCTCCGCCCGCTCCTCGGGGGCCACCTGGACGACGAGGCGTGTCTGGTGCACGCCGTCGAAACCTGTCTCGGCGATCTCGGCCAGATACGCCTCGAGCATCGCCTGGTCCAAGCCCTTGTCACCGCATGAGTCGAGTGTCCACGAAAGCCCGGTCGAAAGATACGGAATTTCCCGGGCGCCCCGTGCCCCGCGGCGCGGCGGCTGCGCGGCGAGGAAGCCGGTGTCGACGAGCTTGCGCACGTGGTGCAGCGTCGTCGCCGGATCCCGGCCCAGCCTTTCGGCCAGCTCCTTGTTCGTCAGCGCCTCCGAAAAAGTCAACCGGATGATGCGCAGCCGTATTCCGGAGGCCAGCGCGGCGGCCTCGGCTTCGGTCGCGGGACGTCGTTTCTCGGGGGGCACGCGGGACAGCCTAGAGCGAACAGTGATTGACAGTTTCCAATCACTCCCGCCACACTCGGGGACCATGCACCGGGGGTCACTCTTCCGCCACGCCGACTTCAGGCGGCTCTGGGCCGGCGACACGGCCAGCCAGTTCGGCACGGCCATCGGCTACACCGCCATCCCGCTGCTCGCGGCCGTGACGCTGGCCGCGACACCGTTCGAGATGGGCCTGCTGACCGCGGCCGAGACACTCGCTTTCCTGCTGATCGGCCTGCCCGCCGGGGTGTGGGTGGACCGGCTGCGCCGCCGCCGGGTCATGCTCACCGCCGACTTCACGCGGGCGGCGCTGCTGCTGAGCGTGCCGATCAGCTGGTGGGCCGGGGTGCTGACGTTCGCCCAACTGCTGGTCGTCGTGCTCGTCGTGGGCATCGCGACGGTGTTCTTCGACGTCGCGTACCAGTCGTACCTGCCCTCGCTCGTCGGCCGGGAGCACCTTCTGGAAGGCAACGCCAAGCTGCAGGCCGTCCAGTCGGTCGCGCAGATCGCCGGGCCCAGCGCGGCCGGCGTGCTGGTCCAGTTGGTCAACGCGGCCAGCACCGTGCTGCTCACCGGCCTCGGCTACCTCACGTCGGCCCTGTTCTTGCTGCGCATCCGCACCGTCGAGCCCGAGCCGGTCCGCGAGGGCCACGCCAAGCTGGTGTCGCAGGTCGCCGAAGGGCTTCGGTTCGTCTTCTCCGACCGGCCGCTGCGCGCGATCGTGGCGACGACGTCGACGTCGAACTTCTTCAACAGCGCGTTCCTGGCCGTACAGGTGCTGTTCCTGACCCGGACGGCCGGCCTGCCACCGGCCGCGGTCGGTGTGCTGCTGGCCGCCGGCGGGGCCGGCGGCATCCTCGGCGCGCTGTGCTCGGGCGCGCTGACCCGGCGGATCGGCCAGGCCCGGGCGATCTGGCTGGTCCCGCTGCTGACCATGCCCGGCCACCTGTTGATCCCGTTCGCCGCGCCCGGATGGCGGCTCGGCCTCGCCGGGCTGGGCGCCGTCGCGGGCGGCTTCGGGATCATCGTCTACAACGTCGCACAGGTTTCGTACCGGCAGGCGATCTGCCCGGACCGGCTGCTCGGCCGGATGAACGCGAGCGTGCGGTTCGTCGTCTGGGGCACGATGCCGCTCGGCGGGCTGCTGGGCGGCGGGCTCGGCGAGTGGCTCGGGCTGCGGGGTGCGATATGGGTGGCGCTCGCCGGCGAGGTCGCGTCGGTGCTGTGGGTGGTCTGCTCGCCCCTGCGGCACATGCGCGACCTGCCTACCGAAGCGAAAACCGGTTCTCCCGCCGCCTAGAGTTGCTTCATGAGTACCCCATACGAGCGCCCACAAGTCCCGGACAAGGTCGGTGTCGACGGTCTGGAGGCCAAGTGGGTACCCGTATGGGAGTCCACCGGCGCCTACCGCTTCGACCGCACCAAGACCCGGGCCGAGATCTACTCGATCGACACTCCCCCGCCGACGGTCAGCGGTTCGCTGCACATCGGGCACGTCTTCTCCTACACCCACACCGACGTCCTCGCGCGGTTCAAGCGGATGCGCGGGCTCGAGGTCTTCTACCCGATGGGCTGGGACGACAACGGCCTGCCGACCGAACGCCGGGTGCAGAACCACTTCGGCGTCCGCTGTGAGCCTTCGCTGCCCTACGACCCGGACTTCCGGCCGCCGGAGAAGCCGGGCAAGGACGTCGTCGCGATTTCGCGGCGCAACTTCGTCGAGCTGTGCGAAACCCTCACCGAGACCGACGAAAAGGTCTTCGAGCAGCTGTGGCGGCAGCTGGGGCTGTCGGTCGACTGGACGATGACCTACCAGACGATCGGGCACGACTCGCGGCTGATCTCGCAGCGCGCGTTCCTGCGGAACCTCGAGCGCGGTGAGGCCTACCAGGCCGAAGCGCCGACGCTGTGGGACGTCAGCTTCCGCACCGCCGTCGCCCAGGCCGAGCTGGAGGACCGCGAGCGCCCGGGTGCCTTCCACGACCTCGCGTTCACCGGGCCCGACGGCGCCGACGTCGTGATCGCGACGACCCGGCCGGAGCTGCTGCCCGCGTGCGTCGCGCTGGTGGCCCACCCCGACGACGAGCGGTTCAAGCCGCTGTTCGGGAAGACCGTGCGGACGCCGGTGTTCGGCGTCGAGGTGCCCGTCGTGGCGCACCACCTGGCGGATCCCGAAAAGGGCCGGGGCATCGCGATGGTGTGCACGTTCGGCGACACCACCGACGTCACGTGGTGGCGGGAGCTGCGGCTGGCGACGCGGGTGGTGCTGGGCCGCGACGGCCGGTTCCTGCCCGAGGCGCCGTCCGGGGTGTCTTTCGACGCCTACGCGCCGCTGGTCGGCAAAACCGTCCACACGGGACGCGAGATCATGGTGCGACTGCTGCGCGAGGCCGGGGCCCTGCGCGGGGAACCGCGGCCGATCACGCACGCGGTGAAGTTCTACGAAAAGGGCGACAAGCCCCTGGAAATCGTCGCCAGCAGGCAGTGGTACCTGCGCAACGGCGGGACCGACGTCGCGTTCCGGGAGAAGATGCTCGCCCGCGGCGAAGAGCTGAACTGGGTGCCGAAGCACATGCGCGTCCGGTACTCGTCGTGGGTGGAGAACCTGGCCGGCGACTGGCTGATCAGCCGCCAGCGCTTCTTCGGCGTGCCGATCCCGCTGTGGTACCGGCTCGACGACCAAGGCGAGCCCGACTACGCCGCACGCCTGCTGCCGGCCACCCTGCCGGTCGACCCGAGCAGCGACGTCCCGCCGGGGTTCACCGAGGAGCAGCGCGGCGTGCCGGGCGGGTTCGCCGCCGATCCCGACGTGATGGACACCTGGGCGACGTCGTCGCTGACGCCGCAGATCGTCGGCCGGTGGAGCGTCGACGACGACCTGTTTTCCCGCGTGTTCCCGATGGACCTGCGGCCGCAGGCGCACGAGATCATCCGCACCTGGCTGTTCTCGACGGCGGTGCGCGCGGAACTGGAGCACGGCGTGCTGCCGTGGCGGGAGGCGTCGATCGCGGGCTGGGTGCTCGACCCGGACCGCAAGAAGATGTCGAAGTCCATCGGCAACGTGATCACCCCGGTGGACCTGCTGGAGCGGTTCGGCTCGGACGCGGTCCGCTACTGGGCGGCGAGCGCGCGTCCCGGCGTCGACACGGCGGTGGACGAGGGCCAGATGAAGGTCGGCCGGCGGCTGGCGACGAAGCTGCTCAACGCGAGCCGGTTCGTGCTCGGCCTGGGTGTGCCCGCGCCGTCCTCGGTGGCCACCGAGCCGCTGGACCGGGCGCTGCTGGCGGCGCTGGCGGTCGTGGTCGAGCAGGCGACCGCGGCGCTGGAGGCCTCGGACTACGCGCGGGCGCTGCAGGTGACGGAGACGTTCTTCTGGACGTTCTGCGATGACTACGTCGAGCTGGTGAAGGGCCGCGCGTACGGCGACAGCGGTCCTTCGGGTGCGGAGTCCGCGCAGGCGGCGCTGGTCACGGCGTTGTCGGCGGTGCTGCGGCTGTTCGCGCCGTTCCTGCCGTTCGCGACCGAAGAGGTCTGGTCGTGGTGGCGGGACGGGTCGGTCCACCGCGCCGAGTGGCCCGCCGCACCGGGTGTCGAAGGGGATCCGGAGCTGCTCGCGCTGGCCGGCCAGGTGATCGCGGCGGTGCGCCGGGCCAAGACGGACGCGAAGGTGTCGATGCGGTCCGCCGTCGAGACGCTCACCGTGACCGGCCCGCCCGAGCTGCTGGCGCGGTTCGCGGACATTCAGGCGGACATCCGCGTCGCGGGCGTGATCACGGCGGTGGAGACCCGCGAAGGCGACTTCGCGGTCGAGGCCAAGGTCTGATGCGGGTGGGCCGCTCCGGTCACGAACCGGCGGCGGCCCACCAGGCTTCGTCGATCTCGCCGCGCGCCACGATTTCGGCGGGCCCGGACAGCGTCGACGCGCCGCGGGACACCGTCACCTCGACCCGGCCGCCCGGGATGTCCACAGTGGACGTGCCGGTGTCGGTGCCCGCCAGGTGGAACGCGGCCGCCACCGCGGCGACCGTGCCGGTGCCGCACGCCCGCGTCTCCCCCACCCCGCGCTCGTGGACGCGCATCCGCAGCGCGCCCTCGCCGAGCCGGTTGACGAACTCGAGGTTGACCCCGTGCGGGAAGACGTCGTGGTCGAAGTCGGGCTGGTCGCGCAGGTCGAGGCCGGCCACGTCGTCGTCGAGCAGCGACACCAGGTGCGGGTTGCCGACGTTCACCGCGACGCCCGAAAACGGGCGGCCGGCGACCACCGTGACCGAGGTGCCGGTGATCGTCGCCGGTCCCATCTGGACGGTCACCGAGCGGTCGGGGTGCACCACCAGCGGCCGGTCGCCCGCGCGGGTGCCGATGACGAACTCGCCCTCGGTCTCCAGGCCCGCTTCGACGAGGTAGCGGGCGAAGACGCGGGTGCCGTTGCCACACATCTCGGCGATCGACCCGTCGGCGTTGCGGTAGTCCATGAACCACTCGCCCGCGGACGGCTCGTCGAGCGCGGCGGCCCGCACGACGCGCAGCACGCCGTCGGCCCCGAGGCCGCGGCGGCGGTCGCACAGCGCGGCGACCCTGGCCTCGGTCAGCTCGAGGCGGCCCGCCGGATCGGGGAGCAGCACGAAGTCGTTCTGCGTGCCGTGCCCCTTGAGGAACTCGATTCCGCCCATGGGGGCAAGATTACCGGCCCAGGGTATCCAGGACGCGCGCGGCCAGCCCCGGATCGGCGCCGTCGAACCAGTGGATCCGCTGGTCGCGCCGGAACCAGGACCGTTGCTTGCGGACGAAGCGCCGGGTGGCCTGCGCCGTTGCCGCGGCGGCCGCGTCGAAGTCGCCGTCGCCGGCCAGCTCGGCGAGCACCTGCTGGTAGCCGAGTGCCCGCGACGCCGTCTTCCCCTCGCGCAGGCCCCGCTTCTCCAGCTCGCGGACTTCCTCGACCAGCCCGGCCTCGAACATCCGCACCACGCGTTCGTTCACGCGCTCGTCGAGCTCCTCGGGCGCGCGGTCGACGCCGATGACGACGGTGCCGTAGCGGGCGGGGCCCGGCGCGGGCAGGTTCGCCGAGAACGGTTCGCCGGTGATCTCGATGACCTCGAGCGCGCGCACGATCCGGCGGGTGTTGGTCGGCAGGATCTTGGCGGCGGCGACCGGGTCGCGCTCACCCAGCCGGGTGTACAACGCGGGGGTGCCGAGCTGCTCGGCTTCGGCGTCGAGCCGGGCCCGGACGGCCGGGTCGGTGCCGGGGAACCGCAGGTCGTCGAGCACGGCCTGGACGTAGAGGCCGGACCCGCCGGCCAGCACCGGCACCTTGCCTTCGGCCAGCAACCGCTCGATCTCGGCCCGCGCGTGCCGCTGGTAGGCCGCGACGGACGCCGTCTCGGTCACGTCCAGCACGTCGAGCAGGTGGTGCGGGACGCCGCGGCGCTCGGCTTCGGTGGCCTTGGCGGTGCCGATGTCCATGCCCCGGTAGAGCTGCATCGCGTCGGCGTTGACGACTTCGCCGCCGAGTTCGCGGGCCAGGTCCACGGCCAGCGCGGTCTTGCCGGTGGCCGTCGGCCCGACCACCGCGAGCGGGACGACGGGGCTGTTCACGGCGGCTGACGATACCGGCGGACCAACACGGAGCGTCCACCGGAAGTAGGATCACGAGCTTCGAGTGGCCCATCCAGTACCACGGTGCGCGCTGAGCTGCTTGAATGCCGCCTAAGGGACGTAGCATCCGAGCACGGCCCGTGACGACCGCATTACCCGGCCCCGCTCCACGGCGGGGCGCCCGCGCGAGCGGGCGTACAGGCGATAAGGAGCCTGCGATGGCCCAGGAGAACACTTCCACCGGTACCCCGGCCCCGCACCCGGTGCCGCACGCGCTGCACGCCGGGCACGCCGCCCCGCCCGTGCCGCCCGCCGAACCCACCCCGTCCACCTGGGGCCGGATCGACGAGGAGGGCACCGTCTACGTCGTCACCGCCGAGGGCGAACGCGCCGTCGGCGTCTGGCAGGCCGGCAGCCCGGACGAGGGGCTGGTGCACTACGCGCGTCGCTTCGACGACGTGCGCACCGAGGTCGAGCTGCTGGAGACCCGGCTGATCTCCGGGGCCGGCGACCCGAAGCACGCGCTGTCGAGCGCCACCCAGATCCGCGACGGCCTGGCCGAGGCGGCCGTGGTCGGCGACCTGGCCGCGCTCGCCGCCCGGCTGGAGTACGTCATCGGGCACGCCGAGAAGGCGCTGGCCAGCGCGAAGGCGGAGCGCGAGGAGGCACGGGCGGCGGCGGTCGCGCGCAAGCAGGCCCTGGCGGAGGAGGCCGAGAAGATCGCGGCGGACTCCACCCAGTGGAAGGCGGCGGGCGACCGGCTGCGCGCGATCCTCGACGAGTGGAAGACGGTCAAGGGCGTCGACCGCAAGACCGACGACGAGCTGTGGAAGCGGTTCTCGAAGGCCCGCGAGGCGTTCAACCGCCGCCGCGGGTCGCACTTCGCCGAGCTGGACAAGCAGCGCGCGTCGGCCAAGCAGCGCAAGGAAGAGCTGATCGCCGAGGCCGAGGCCATCAGCGAGTCCGAGGACTGGGGCGAGACGGCGGGTCGCTACAAGGACCTGATGACGGAGTGGAAGGCGGCCGGGCGCGCGCCCAAGGACAGCGACGAGGCGCTGTGGCAGCGCTTCCGGGCGGCCCAGGACAAGTTCTTCGCGCGCCGGTCGGCGGTGTTCTCCGAGCGTGACGCGGAGTTCGGCGCGAACGCGGCCCGCAAGGAAGAGCTCCTGGTCGAGGCGGAGAAGATCGACGCGGCGGCCAACCTGGAGGCGGCGAAGAGCGCGCTGCGGCGCATCCAGGAGCAGTGGGACGAGATCGGCAAGGTCCCCCGCGAGCGGATCCGCGAGCTGGACGGCCGGCTGAAGGCGGTCCAGGACGCGGTCAAGGCGGCGGAGGACTCGCGGTGGCGGAAGACGGACCCGGAGGCCCAGGCCCGGGCGGCGCAGTTCCGGGAGCGGGTGGAGCAGTTCGAGTCCCAGGCCGCGAAGGCGCGGGCCGCCGGCGACGAGCGGCGCGCGAAGAAGGCGGACGAGCAGGCCGCGCAGTGGCGTGAGTGGCTGCAGGCCGCCGAGGCGGCGGTCGCCGACCGCTGAAAGGCGCTGAAGGCCGCCTCCGGGGACTCCGCGTTCCCCGGAGGCGGCCTTTGCCGTCCCGGCGCAAGCGGAAGCACCCGGACGGGTTCGGTCGGCGCCCCGACCGGGGGTCACCGCGCGCTTCGCTCCGCCGCCGGTGCTCCACTCTGATCATGACCAGGACACCCCACAGCGCCAGCAGGATCCTCTCCGCGCTGGTGATCAGCACCGCCCTCGCCGGGCTCGTCCCCGCGCTCGCCGCTCCCGCCGTGGCCGCGCCGCTCTCCGCTGCCGCCGGATCCGCCGTCGAAGCCGGCAAGGGGAAGGTGAAGCTCGACGGGAAGCTCGGCAAGGACCACGTCAAGGTCAACGAGAAGGTCGACCTCAAGGGCAACCTGAAGGTGCTCGACGCGGCCCGCTCCGAAGCAGTCCTCGAAACCGTCATCGTGCAGCAGCTGCGGGCCGGGACGTGGGTGAACATCGCCGACACCACCTGCCGGCCGAACGGCGGGTTCTCGTTCAGCCTCAGCTTCAGCCTGAGCGCCACGGTCTCGCTGCGGCTCTACCACCCCGAGACGACGTTGTACGCCGCCGCCTACTCGGCGAGCACCTTCACCCTGCGCGTGGGCTGAACCCGGTCCCCACCGGCCCGCTCAGGACCTCGAAAACGCCGTGCGCATCCACGAGACCGCCAGGCAGATCATCGCGATCCAGGCGATCACCATGCCGATGCCGGGCCCGCCGCCCGCGGAGCCGGGGGCGTGGGACGACTGCTGCGACCAGATCGCCAGCAGCCCGTCGACCGAGGCGAACCAGCCGCCCGCGGCGCAGACCCAGGACAGCCACCAGCGCCGGGTCACCAGGGCCAGTGCCGAGGCCAGGATGCCGACCGCGGTCGACGTCGCCGCGAACAGCTGCGGGATGCCGCCGCCCTCGCCGGCCAGCACCTGCCAGCCCGCGTGGTCGCCGACCCACGGCAGGATCAGGCAGACCAGCAGCACGAACGAGAACACCGCGATGGTGAACCCGCGGCGGCCCAGCTCCACCGTGCGGGACGCCCGCGCGCCCGCTTCGTCGATCTCGGCCGCCAGCTCGGCCAGCTCGCCGTTGCCTCGCGACTCGGTCACAGCGCACACCCACTCACCGGTTCGGGCTGGGCGGCCGGGGCACCGAAGCCCGGCAGGCCCAGCGTGACGCCGCTCGTCTTCGGCCGCAGCCCGGCCTCCGCGTTGTCGCCGGCGCGCGTCCGCCGGTGGGACAGCAGGTCGCCGTCGGCCACCAGGTGGTGCGGCGCACCGTAGGTGACGACCGTCTCGACGACGTCGCCGGGCCGGACCGCGCGGTCGACGTGGGCACCGGTCGGCGCGAAGTGGACCAGACGTCCGTCGCGGGCGCGGCCGCTCATCCGGTGCGTCTCGGCGTCCTTGCGCCCCTCGCCCGCGGCGACGAGCAGCTCGACGCGGCGGCCGACGATCTTCTTGTTCTCTTCCCAGGAGATCGCGTTCTGCAGCTCGACCAGGCGGTCGTAACGCTCCTGCACGACCTCCTTCGGCAGCTGGCCGTCCATCGTCGCGGCCGGCGTGCCGGGGCGCTTCGAGTACTGGAAGGTGAACGCGCTCGAGAAGCGGGCCTGCGCCACGACGTCCAGGGTCGCCTGGAAGTCCTCCTCGGTCTCGCCAGGGAAGCCGACGATGATGTCGGTGGTGATGGCCGCGTCCGGCATGGCCGCGCGGACCTCGTCGAGGATGTTCAGGAAGCGCGCCGAGCGGTAGGACCGCTTCATCTCGCGCAGCACCCGGTCGGACCCGGACTGCAGCGGCATGTGCAGCTGGTGGCAGATGTTCGGGGTCGCGGCCATGGCGTCGATGACGTCGGAGGTGAACGCCGCCGGGTGCGGCGAGGTGAACCGGACGCGCTCGAGGCCGTCGATCGTGCCGCACGCGCGCAGCAGCTTGCCGAACGCCAGCCGGTCGCCGAACTCGACGCCATAGGAGTTGACGTTCTGGCCGAGCAGGGTGACCTCGAGCACGCCCTCGGCGACGAGCGCCTCGACCTCGGCGAGGATCTCGCCGGGCCGCCGGTCGCGTTCCTTGCCGCGCAGGGCGGGGACGATGCAGAAGGTGCAGGTGTTGTTGCAGCCGACCGAAACGGACACCCAGCTCGCGTAGGACGATTCACGCCGCGCGGGCAGCGTCGAGGGGAACGTCTCGAGCGATTCGAGGATCTCGACCTCGGCCGCGGCGTTGTGCCGGGCGCGCTCCAGCAGCGTGGGCAGCGACCCGATGTTGTGGGTGCCGAACACGACGTCGACCCACGGCGCCCGCTTGACGATCTCCCCGCGGTCCTTCTGCGCGAGACACCCGCCGACGGCGATCTGCAGGCCGGGGTTGGCGACCTTGTCCGGGCGCAGGTGCCCGAGCGTGCCGTACAGCTTGTTGTCCGCGTTTTCCCGGACGGCGCAGGTGTTGAACACGATCAGGTCGGGCTTGGCCCCGGCGGCCGCCGGGACGTAGCCGGCGTCCTCGAGCTGCCCGGCGAGCCGCTCGGAGTCGTGCACGTTCATCTGGCAGCCGAAGGTGCGGATCTGGTACGCCCTGGGTGCCTGGTTCTCGGTCATCGGCTTCCAGGGTAGACCGGCTGCCGCCTGCGGTTCCGCGGTGCCCTGGGTCGCGCTGCCGCCGGGTCACGCCCCGGGCGCCGGGCGGGCGAGCGCGAGCTGCGCGTCGAGCAGCTTCACGCAGAGCGTGAGCGGCACCAGTCCGTAGACCGTCCCGGCCGCCGGCCCGTGGAGCTTGGTGGTGGTGATCCGCTTGACCGGGACGCCGCACGGGCACGGTCCGGCCGTCGGACGGCAAGGAGAACGTTCGATCCGGTGACGGGCCGGTGTTTCTCCGGCGTACGCGGCGGCCGGCTCGGCCACCGTGGTCGCGAGCACGATGGCCGCGGCCGCCACGGTCCTGGCGAGTCGTCTGCCGCTGATCACGCCGCTCCCTTTCCCCGGTGAGCCAACGTGTTCGGCGACGGCCGGGACGTGCTCGCGGACCACGTTAGGGAGGGGCGGCCGGGGCTCGCACCGGTCAAAAGCGGCCACGAGCCGGTTCCGGCCAGGGTGCCTGGCCGGAACCGGACGGTGGCCGCAACCGCCCCTTACCGGCGCCGCGGGAGAACGCCTACAGTCCGCAGCGCGGAACTTCACGACCAGGGGGAACGAAGACCATGCTCAGATGGACGGCCATCACCGCCGCCACGGCCGCCGTGGTGGCGGCGGCGGCTTTCGGAGCCGGGACCGGCGCGGACAAGATAGTCTCGGCCGACGACCCACCGACCGTCTGCCTTCGCCCGCACGCCTGGGGCTGCGATCCGGGACCGCCGGACCCGTGGGAGTGGGACTGACCGGTCAGGCGAGCCAGCCACGCCGGACCGCCGCGTAGACGGCGGCCACCCGGTTGTCCGCCTGGAGCGCCTCCAGCAGCCCGGACACGTGCCGGCGCACGGTCCGCTCGCTGCTGCCGAGGTGGCGCGCGATCGCGCCGTCGGTCATCCCGGTGGCCAGCAGCTCCAGCACCTTGGTCTGGGCCGGGGTCAGGCCGGTGCCGGCGTCCCGGGCCGTGTCGCCCAGCGGGACGGCCTGGGCCCAGATCAGGTCGAACAGGACACGCAGCGCCGCGACCAGGTTCGGGGTCCGCACCAGCAGGGCGCCGTCGGCCCCGGAGACGCCGAGCGGCACCAGCGCCGCGTGCCGGTCCGCGATGACCATCCGCATCGGCAGTTCCGGGGCGACGCGCAGTTGCCACCCCGCCGCGACCGAGGCCGCGACGATCTCCTGAGCACCCGCGAACTCCAGCGCCGAACGCTCGTAGACGTTGCGAAGCACCACCCCGCGGGCGGTCACGGCCGCCGGGAACGTCATCGCGGTCCGCCGGTCGGGTGCCTTGCGGTTGCGGTGCGTGGCGAACGAGAGGAACTCCTCGCGGGCCGACAGGCACAGCTCGACCGACATGGCGGCGACGCGGGCGGCGTCGTCGAGCACCTCGATCCCGCTGATCCCCGCCTGCCCATGGGCGGCCAGGTAGATCGCCTGCAGCACGTCGAGGTGCTCCCGGGCGGCCTGGATCTGCCGGCTCTGCTCGAGCACGGACTGCTGGGCGGCCAGGATGGCGTGGTCGACCGCCCGGGCCGGCTCGACGGCCACGACCTGCGGCGTGTCCGGGTCCGTCCGGTAGTCCCGCCGCGCGAACCCCTTCTCGAGCAGCTCGGCCATCGACGGCCCGCCTGCCGTGGGCCCGTCGAGCGGGATCGGGCCTTCCCGGAGCATCGACTCGTACAGCGCCACGGCACCGGGCGACAGCATTCCTTCGAGCATGAAACCCCCTCCGCCGCACTGGGGAGAGGATACGAAGATCGTCCGGTCGCGCGCAGCCCTCCGGGCGCCCGTCCCCTCACCCCGGCTGGAAGAACTCCAGCAACCTCCGGCTCGCGTCCGGGGACATCAGCAGCTCCTGCATGTCCGCCGACATCCGGGCGGCCGCACCCGTGCGCTCGAACATCTCCTGCTCGTACTCCTCGACCGCCGCGCCGAAATCCCCCGGGTGGGCCGCCACCGCCAGGCCGAGCACGGCGCCGTCGAGCAGGGCCATGTTGGCCCCCTCCCCCACCGGTGGCATCAGGTGCGCCGCGTCGCCGAGGAGGGTGATGCCCGGGTTCGAGGGCCACGTCAGGCCCGGTGGGAGCGTGGTGATCGCGCGGGGCACCACCGTGTCGCCGCTCGCCGCGATCAGGGCCGTGAACCTCGGGTCCCAGCCGGCGAGCAGCTCGATCAGCCGGGCTCGGGCGGCCGGCGGGTCGCCGAAGGGGATGCCGCTCGTCGTGAACCAGTCCTCTCCCGTGTTGTAGAAGCTGACGCCGATGCGGACGCAGCCGTCGCCGTTGCGCTGGGCGGCCAGTGACTTGCCGTCGCCCATGACCCAGTAGTTGCCGCGGCCGACCATGGCCGCGAGGTCCGGATGGGCCCGGTCGACGTCCGGGATGCACAGCTCGACCACGTTCTGGCCGAGGTGGACCGGCCGGGCGCCGGTGAGCAACGGCCGCACCCGGGAATTCGCCCCGTCGGCGCCGGCCAGCAGGTCGTAGCGCGCGCTGCGGCCGTCCGCGAAGTGCAGGACTCCCTCCTCGGCGTGGTCGAACGCGTGGCCCCAGCGGACCGTGCCGCCGGGGAGGGCGTCGAGCAGCAGGTTGCGCAGGTCCGTGCGGTCGATCTCCGGACGCAGTGCCGGGGCGTCTTCTGGGGTGTCCTCCTGGAGCAGCAGCGTGCCGTCCGGCTCCAGGAGGCGCATGTCCTGGCCTTCGCCCCGGGCGAGCGCCAGGAACTCCGCCAGCAGGCCCGCCTCCGCCAGGGCCCGCTGCCCGGAATGGATGTCGAGCATGCCGCCCTGGCGGCGGGCGTCGCGCGAAGCGTCCCGCTCGTACACGACGCTCTCGATGCCGTGGACGTGCAGCACCCGGGCGAGCGCCAGGCCGCCCAGGCCGGCTCCCACGATGACGATGGTCATGACTCCCCTTCGATACACCGTACTTCTCGATACAGTGTATCGCGGGAGCCGATGTATTGTCACGCCCATGTTGGTGTGGGAGCGGCCGGAGCCGCCGAACCGGCCGGCGCCGGCGCCGCTGAGCCGGGACCTGATCGTCCGGACGGCGGTCGAGCTGGCCGACGAAGCCGGCCTGGAGGCGGTGTCGCTGCGCAAGCTCGCCGGCACGCTGGACGTCGGGCCGATGCGGCTCTACGGCTACATCGACACCAAGGACGAGCTGCTCGACCTGATGGTCGACGCGGTCCACGCCGAGATCCGGCCGGCCGGCACCGGGTGGCGCGAGGTGCTGACCTCGATGGCCGTGGCCACCCGCGAGGCCGCGCACCGGCACGAGTGGTTCGCCGACCTGATCGGCGGGCGGCCCCAGCTCGGCCCGAACGCGCTGGCCCGGGGCGAAGCGGTGCTGGCCGCGCTGGACGGCGTCGACGTCGACCTGGTCATGCCGATGGTCACCGCCGTCGACGCCTACGTGATCGGCGCGGTCCGCCGCGAAATCGCCGAGCGCCGGGCCGAGCGGGCCAGCGGGCTGGACCAGCGGCAGTGGCAGGCCACCTTGGGGCCGTACCTGGTGCGGATGTTCGCCACCGGCCGGTTCCCCGCGCTGGAGAAGGTCGTCCGCGACGCCGCCCACCACGACGCCGACGCGACCTTCCGCATCGGCCTCGGCTTCCTGCTCGACGGCATCGGGGCGAGCATCGGGTAGCTACTCGCCGGCCAGCATGGCCACCATGCTGTGCGGCGCGTCGTCCCCGAACATGATCACGTAGATGTCCTCGCCTTCCGCCTCCGCGGCGGCACGCGCGAACATCGCCTGCTCGTACGCCGCGAGCGCCGCCTCGACGTCGCCGGGATGGGTGGCGAGGGCCTGCCCGAGCTCGGCGCCGTCCAGCATGGCGAGGTTGGCGCCCTCGCCGTTCGGTGGCATCAGGTGGGCCGCGTCGCCGAGCAGGGTCACCCCCGGCACGCGGGCCCAGCGGTGCCCGGCCGGCAGCGTGCGGAGGCGGCGCAGCACCGGCGGGGTGTCGCTGTCGGTGATCAGCGCGGTCAGCTCGGGCGCCCAGCCGTCGAACTCCTCGGCGGCGCGGGCCGTCACGGTTGCCGCGTCGGCACCGGCCAGCCAGTCCTGGGGCTTGAACAGCTGCGCGTACGTGTGCAGGGTTCCGCCGCTTTCGCGGTGGGCGACGATTCCCTTGCCCGGCGCCAACGCGCAGAGCGCACCGGCGCCGACCACCTTCGCGGCGGCGGGATACCGGACGTCGCCGTCGAACAGGAAGGTCTCGACGACCGTCACGCCGATGTACTCGGGTACCGCGCTCGAGACCAGCGGACGCACCTTCGACCACGCGCCGTCCGCGCCGACCAGCAGGCTCGTGACGAAGCTGCCGCCGCCGGCCAGGCTCACCTCGTGGCCGCCGTCGCCGAGAGCCCGCACGCCGGTGACCTTGTGTCCCCAGTGGACGGTGCCGGGCGGCAGCGAGTCCAGCAGCAGCTGCCGCAGGTCGCCGCGTTGCACTTCGGGACGTTCGCCGGTGCCGTCGTCGGGCCGGTCGAGCAGCACGGTGCCGTCGCGGTCGACGATCCGGGTGGATTCCCGGCCCGGCAGGACGAGTTCCCGGAACCCGTCGGCCAGGCCGGCCGCCTCCAGTGCCGGTTGGCCGTTCCACGGGTGGATGTCGAGCATGCCGCCCTGACGACGTGCGGACGGCGCCGCTTCGGCCTCGTGGACCTCGACCGGGATGCCGTGCCGGTGCAGGACGCGGGCCAGGACGAGACCGCCGAGGCCGGCGCCGATGATCGTGACAGTCATGGTTGCCTCCGATTGGATTGACGTTCCAATCACCACGGTAGCACGGGTTTGGATCGACGTTCCAACCATGCGATGATCAGCCCATGGCGAAACGGCGCGCGGACGGGCTGTCCAAGGAAGTGATCGTCCAGGCGGCAGCCGCGATCCTGGACGACGGCGGCGAGGCCGCGCTGACGTTCCGCGCGCTCACCGCCCGCCTGTCGACCGGCTACGGCGCGATCTACCACCACGTCGCGAACAAGAGCGACCTCCTGGCGGCGGCGACCGACGCCGTCATCGCCCGCGTCGTGGACGACGCCGTGGCCGAGGGCGAGCCGCGGGAAGCGCTGCGCACGGTGTCACTGGGCCTGTTCGACGCGATCGACGCCCACCCGTGGGTCGGCGCCCAGCTGTCCCGGGAGCCGTGGCGGCCCGCGCTGCTGGAGATCTACGAGCGGATCGGTGGGCTGCTCGTCGCGCTCGACGTGCCCGAGCAGGCGTTGTTCGACGCCGCGGGCGCGCTGGTGAACTACGTGCTCGGCGTCGCCGGCCAGAACGCCGCCAACGCCCGGCTGCTCGCCGCCGGCGAGGCGGACCGCTCGGCGTTCCTGGGCGACGTCGCCGCGCAGTGGGCGGCACTCGACCCGGAGAAGTACCCGTTCGTCCACCGGGCGGCGACCCGGCTGCGGGAGCACGACGACCGCGAGCAGTTCCTCGCGGGCGTCGACATCTTCCTGGCCGGGATCGCCACCCTGCGCTAGCCGATCGGGTCAGTCCACAGTGGATGGCGAGCGGGGACGGTACTCCGCGTGGGGACCACCCGGCTACTTCACCGCTGTGGGCGCCCACGCCGCCAGTTCCGCGCGGACCGCCGCCAGCTGGGCCGCCGTCGGGGCCGCCGACGGCTCGGCGATCAGCGCGTAGTGCAGGCCCGGGGTCGCCGGCAGGTGCAGGCGGTCGCCCACCCGGGTCGCCGACGGCAGGTCCGTCACCACCGTCGGCGTCATGCCCGCCGGGACGTGCAGCTCCGTCGGGGCGCCCGCGGCCGTCCCCTGCCACACCAGAACTCCGTAGCGTCCCGTGCCCGTCAGGGCCGCCGTGGCCGGCATCGTCGACGGGATCTGGTTCCACGTCAGGGTCTGGCTGCCGTCGCGGGAGCGGTCCTCGTACGTGAACGCCAGCGTGTGCCCCGCGACCGCCGCCGGGTAGAGGCGGTCGAGGAGGCGGGCGTCCTGGCGGAGCTGGACCGTCCCGTCGTCCGCCGTGCGGGCCGCCGAGAAGTCCTCGCCGTTCCAGGCGTCGCCTTCGGTCTTGACCTTGTCCGGGTTGTCGTTCATCAGCTCGTGGTGGCGGCCGCTGTAGATGTCCCACTGCCACTGCGTCGCCGACAGCACCGGGCCCGACTGCGCCGGCTGGCGCCACCAGTTCGCGCCCGACACCCGCGAGTCCAGCGCCTGGTACATCGCCTTGTCCACGGTCGGGGTCTTGTCCGAGGTGTAGCCGGTCATCGGGTGGCCGAACTCGGTGACGATCGCCGTCGTGCCCAGCGCCGTCGCGCGGTCGCGGACCGTGCCGAAGGTCGCGCTGTACTGGCCGTCGCCCGCCTTGCCCGGCATGAACACGCCGGACTGCGCGAGCTGGTCGTAGAAGTGCGTGTTGAACACGTACCGCGGGCCCATGACGCCGGTGTCCTGGAAGCCGCCGGGGTGCAGCTGGAAGGAGATGTTGGAGTTCCAGAACATGTTCGGCTCGACGAACGCGGGCTTGTCCTGCCAGCCGGCGGAATCCATCGCGGCGCGGAACCGCTTGAAGAACGGCCACAGCACGTTCTGCTCCCACGCCTTGCTGTCCTGGCCCGAGTCGTACCGCCCGGCGAACGGCTCGTTGTACGGGTCCATGCCCGCGATGCCCGCGAACTGCGCGGCACTCAGGTTGGTCCGCAGGTACGTCATCGTCTGGACGGCCTGGCCGACGAACTCGTCCTGGATGCCGCGGTTGTTGCGCCAGAAGTCCTTCGTGGCGTCCTGGACCGCCGCGTTCTGCGTGATGTTCTGGCCCCAGTGCGCGCAGATGCCGCAGCTCTCCGCGGGGTAGCCGCCGAGGTCGACGACCCACTTCGGCGCGCCGTCGCCGGTGTACCAGCTGCCGCGGTTGAACAGGTAGCGGGAGAACAGGTCCTGGTGGAAGTCCGGCAGGACGGTGAAGCCCTCGTCCAGGAACGCCTTCATCTGGTCGGTCAGCTTCGCCAGGTACTGCGTGTTCACCGGCCCGCGCACCGGCTGCGTGCCGGCCCAGGCGATCGGGATGCGCACGGCGTTCGCGCCGGTGAGCGCCCGCATCGCCTGGGCCGAGCGACGCGCGTCGGCCGTGTTGGCGAACGGCAGGAAACCGTTTTCTGCCAGCTTCACCTCGCCCGAGACGTTGAAGCCGCGCAGGACCACTTCGCGGCCGTACTCGTCGACGAACGCCGAGCCGCGTACCGTCAGCCGGCGCTGCGGAACGTCTTCGGCGGCAGCGGAGGCGACGACGCCGGAAGTCATCGCCACGGCGGTGAGCAAAGCCACGAGCATGCGCATGATGGCGGCCCCAAACGTGAAGGAGTTTCGCAAAAAGTTACCGAGCGGTCACCCCGTCGTCAAGGGCCGAAAGGAGCCGTTCAGGCCGCCTTCCGCTGCCATTGCTGGTTGGTCACGCCGGTACACGGGTACTGCTTGACCGCGGCACCGTCGGCCGTCGACGCCGAAACGACGTCCAGGCACTTCCCGCTGTGGCGCGCCACCCACCGGACATACCCGCCGCTGACGGCTTGTGCCTGCCACTGCTGGTTCGTGCCCGTGGTGCACGTGCTCTGCACCGCCGCCGCGCCGTCCGCCGTCGAGGCACCCGCGATGCCGAGGCACTTCCCGCTGTGCCGCGCGATCAGGTTGACGTAGCCGTCGCCGAGGTCGAGCACGCTCCACTGCTGGTTCCCGCCGTTGTTGCACGTGTACTGCGTGAGCGCGACGCCGTCGTTCCGGGACGAACTCGGGATGTCCGCGCACTTGCCGCTGTGCCGGGCCACCAAGGTCTCGTACGCGCTGCCGGTGCCGGCGCCCGCGACGACGCCGGTCGCCGCGTCGATGCTCACCTTGGGGTACCAGCTCATCGACATCGTCGTGGCGCTCGGGAACGAGAGCGGTAGCCACACGTACCGCGACTCGTTGACCGGACGCTGCCAGGCACCCGCCCACCGATCGCCGAGGTAGAGGTAGGACGTCGCCTGCGTGCCCTGCACCGGCTGCACGTACGCGGTCTGGCTGCCGAAACCGGTGGCGTCCCCGATGTTCGCCAGCCCGCTCCACGTGCCGGTGACGCTGGACGCCGTCGCGTACTTCTGCTGGTTCGGCTGCCAGCCCGTGGCGCCCGAAGTGAGCAGGAAGTAGACGCCGTCGCGCTTGAACATCGCCGGCGCCTCACGGTACGAGCCGGGCCACAGCGTCTGCACCAGCGCGGCGACGCCGGTGTAGTCGGCGGTGAGCCGGTAGACGTTGAGGTCGGCGTTCTCGCGGGCCGCCGACGCCATGTACGCGGTGCCGTCGTCGTCCTTGAACAGCGTGATGTCCCGCGACATGTGGGCGTTGAACGGGCGGAAGCTGCCGCGGTAGGCGTAGTTCCCGTCGACCGTCGAGGAGGTGGCGACGGCCGCGCGGGCTTCGGCGTAGTCGTCGCCGTTCTCCTTGTGCATCCACATCACGTACTGCCCGGTCGAGCTGTTGTAGATGACCTTCGGCCGCTCGATCTTCGCCCGGCCCAGCTCGGCCGCCGACGACTGCGTCAGCACGTCGCCCCGGAACTCCCACGTCTTCAGGTCGGTCGAGCGGTAGGCCGAGACCGCGCGGAAGGTGTCGTCGGCGTTGCGGTTCTCGCCGAACCAGTAGTAGTACGCGCCCACCTTGAGCATCCCGCCGCCGTGGGCGTGCACCAGCGCGCCGGAGGTGTCGGTGAACTGGCTGCCGTTGGTCACCGTCACCGGCGCGGCGTGCGCACCGGGCGCGCCGAGCAGCAGGGTGGCGAGCACGAGCAGGGACAACACCGCGCCACGTCGTCGTAGCATTGAAACTCCTTCGCGAAGGGGTTCAGTAGCCGACGCGGAAAGTCGCGTCCTGCTTGTCCACAGTGGAGGATGCCGTGCCCAGCGGGTCGATCCGGAGCACGGAGGAGTAGTGCCGGACGTAGCGGTCCGGGAAGTTGTGCGAGCGGAACGACGACCAGCTCGCGTCGGCGAGCCCCGCCGTCTGGTGGAAGGTGGCGTCGGCCTTGAACGTCGCCGAGCCGTCGTTCGCGGCGAGGCGCAGCTCGTAGTTGTAGTGCCGCAGGTAGCGGCCCGGGTAGTTGACCGACTCGAACGACACGCCGGCCGCGTCCGCCAGGCCGGGCACGAGCTTCCACAGCTGATCCTGGTACGGGTCGAACGGGTAGGCGTCGATGCGGCCCACGGAGTTCGCGTGCCGGACGTAGCTGCCGGGGAAGTTGTAGGACTTGAGCCGCCGCCACGCCGGGGCGCCCCAGCGGTCGACCAGGGCGGACCGCTCCGCGGCCGTGATCGGCGTGATGCCGGGGTGCTTGGAGTTCAGCGGCTGCGTGTAGGCGCGGTCGTTCAGCAGCGTCCAGTTCCCGGCGGCCACGTCGGTGGTCTCCCAGCAGAAGAACCGGCCGTTGGGGCTCCAGGTGTCACCCCAGAGGTACCAGCGGTTCCCCGACGCCGCCGGGACGATCTGCGGCGCCTCGACGCCGCGCCCGGGTGAGATCCCGGTCTTGTAGGTGGTGAAGCTGCCCGGAGCCAAAGATGCCGAGCGCTGGCCGACCAGCGTGCTGTTCGTGTTGTTCTTGACGTACAGGTAGTTGACGCCGCCGATGGTGGCCATCGTCCCGTCGATCGTCGCGTGGCCGGGGTCGAAGAACACCTGCGGCCCGCTCACCGTCGTGAAGTCGGTGGTGTAGTTGACCATGATGACGTCGTGGCCGCCGGAGGCCGCCGAGTAGATGATCGCGTACTGGTTGCGCGTCGGGTCCCAGAACGCCTCCGGCGCCCAGCTGTGCGTGGCCATCGAGTGCAGCTTGATCCGGCGGTAACCGGTGAACCCGCGCAGGTCCGCGGAATCCCAGACGTGGACGTACTGGTTCTGCAGCGACCAGTCGGTGCCCTTGAGGTCGGTCGCCAGCACCACGAACCGGCCGTCCTGCTTGCGCAGCACGAAGGGGTCGCGCAGCCCGCCGGTGCCCGCCGTCGGCGTCACCACCGGGTTGTTCTGGTTGAGCGGCAGCCAGTCCAGGCCGTCGGTGCTGACCGCCAGGTGCAGCCCGTAGTCGGCGCCCGCCATGGACGGCGACTCGGTGAAGTACGCCATGACGTACGCGCCGGCGGCCTGGGCGCGCGCCAGTGCGGTGCCGCCGAGCACGCCGGCGACCGCGGCTCCCGCCGCGCCCGTCATCAGTCCACGTCGACTGATCATCGTCCCACCCATCTCGTCGTCGAGCACCGGGCACAAACGGATTGTTAGCGCTAACAAGCGGTCGTAGTGTAGGTGACCCGCGCCACGGGGTGTCAAGGGGCCGATCGTCGGGACGCGGGACACCACCAGGCAAAACAGCCAATTGACCCCGCGGGGATCGGCAGCTATGTTAGCGCTCACTCCGCGCTCGGCGACCGTTCCCAGGTCCCGGAATCAGCCGCATCACCCTTTCCCGCGCCCGTCGGCGCCCAGCTCCTGGAGAACCGGTATGCCCGTTCGACTTTCGGCGACGACGTCGTCGCCGAAGTTCTTCCGGCGGTCCCGCCCGCTGACCGCGGTCCTCGCCACCCTGGCCGTGGCCGCGGCGTCCACCACCGCGCTCGCCGCTTCCGGCCACGCGGCGGCCCTGGACGACGGCCTGGTCGTCCGCTACGACCTCACCGGCGGCTCCGGCACCACCGTGCCCGACGCTTCCGGCCACGGGCGCAACGCCGGCGTCAGCGGCGACACGTCGTGGCAAGGCGACGAAGGCCTGCGCCTGGGCGGCACGAACGGGCACGTCCGGCTGCCGGACAACCTGATGCGAGGTCTCACGGACATCACGGTTTCGGTTCAGGTCAACATCGCCGCCGACCAGGGGACACCGTATTTCCTGTGGGGCATGGGCAACACGACGGGTGGCGCCGGGAACGGCTACCTGTTCACCACGGGCGACTCCTTCCGCGGCTCGATCGCCTCCGGCAACTGGTCCACCGAGCAGACCGCGAGCGCGGGCCGCAACCTCGCGCGCGGCAGCTGGCGCACGATCACCTACACCCTCGGCGGCGGCACCGCGATCCTCTACGAAGACGGCATCGAAGCCGCCCGCAAGACCGGCGTCACGATCACGCCCGGCTCGATCGGCGGCGGCACCACGACCGCCGGCTACCTGGGCCGGTCGGTCTACGACGGCGACAAGTACCTCAAGGGGAACGTCCGCGACTTCCGCGTCTACGACCGCGCGGTGACCGCCGACGAAGCCCGCGCCCTCGGCGAGCGCACCGCCGCCGGGCGCGCGACGGCCGACGCGGCCGCCCTCACCCTCGGCGACACCTCCGCCGTCACCGACAACCTCACCCTGCCCCGGACGGGCGCCGGCGGTTCGGCGATCGCCTGGTCGTCGAGCAACCCGGCCGTGGTCTCCACGACCGGTGTGGTGACGCGGCCCGCGCCCGGTGCCGGCAACGCGACGGTGACCTTGACGGCGGCCGTCTCCTATGCCGGCCAGAGCGCGAGCCGCGCCTTCACCGTCACGGTGCTGCAGGACATCACCGACCGGCAGAAGGTCGACGCCGCGCTCAAGGACCTCGTGATCCCGGACCAGGACGCGATCCGCGGCAACATCACGCTGCCGGTCAAGGGCGCCCGCGACGTCACGCTGACCTGGCGCAGCCACGACCCCCGGATCGTCACCGCCACCGGCGAGGTGACCCGGCCCGCGACCGGTTCGCGGCCGGCGAAGGCGCGGCTGACGGTCCGCGCGACGAAGGGTTCGGCGACGGCGGAACGCGCGTTCACCCTCACCGTGCTGCCGCTGCCGAAGAAGGAAGCGCTCGAGGGCTACATGTTCGCCTACTTCACCGGCGAGGCGACCCAGGACACCGAGCAGATCCACTTCGCGGCCAGCCGCGGCAACGACCCGCTGCACTGGGACGAGCTCAACGGCGGCAAGCCCGTCCTGCGCTCGAACTACGGCGAGACCGGCGTGCGCGACCCGTTCATCGTCCGCAGCCCGGAGGGCGACCGGTTCTACATCGTCGCCACCGACCTGCAGATCAACGACGGCCGCGGCTGGGACCAGGCGCAGCGGCACGGCAGCCAGTACCTGGAGATCTGGGAGTCGACCGACCTGGTGACCTGGTCGAACCAGCGGCACGTCCGGGTCTCCGACGACACGGCCGGCATGACGTGGGCGCCCGAGGCCACCTACGACCCGGCGATCGGCGCCTACGTCGTCTACTGGGCCACCAGCCCCTACTCCCCCACCGACGTCGACCACACCGGCTCGACGTACCCGCGGATGATGTACGCGACCACCCGCGACTTCCGCACGTTCAGCAAGCCCCAGGTGTGGAACGATCCCGGTGACGGCGTCATCGACTCCACGGTCATCAAGGACGGCGACTACTACTACCGGCTGACCACCGACGGCAAGGTCATCGGCTCCTGCGAGCGCGACATCGTGCTGGAGCGGTCGAAGAACCTGCGCGCGGTCGACCTCCCGACGACGAAGCCGCGCAACTGGGAGCTCGTCGGCGACTGCATCCGCACGAAGCTCGGCACCGACTGGGTCGAGGGCCCGACGGTGTTCAAGGCCAACGACAGCAACAAGATCTACGCCTTCATGGACGAGACGCCGCGCCGCGGGTACGTCCCGTTCGTCACCGACTCCCTGGCCAAGCCGAACTGGACGATCCCGGCCGAGTACCAGCTCCCGAAGAGCCCGCGGCACGGCACGGTGCTGCCGGTGACGAAGGCGGAGCTGGCCCGGCTGCGGCAGGGCCCGCCGCCGGTGACGGCCGGCAAGAAGGGTGTCGTCGCCGACTACGACCTCGCCGCCGGCTCCGGCGACACGGTCGCCGACGTCTCCGGCAACGGACGGGACGCCACCATGCACGGCGGCGTCACGCGCTCGGCGGACGGGCTGTCCTTCGCGGGCAAGGACGGGTACGTCGCCCTGCCGAACAACCTGATGAGCGGCCTGAGCGGGATCACGGTGTCGGCGCAGGTGTGGGTCGACCCCGGCCAGCAGACGCCGTACTTCCTGTGGAACCTGGGCAACAGCACGGACAACGCCGGTGACGGCTACCTGTTCGCGACCGGCGACACCTACCGGGCCGCGATCGCCGCGGGCAACTGGTCGACCGAGCAGAACGCCGACAGCAAGCGGGCGCTGACCCGCGGCGCCTGGCACACGCTGACGTACACCTTGGCGAACGGGACGGCGCGACTGTACGACAACGGCGTCGAAGTGTCCCGTGTGGACGGTGTCACGGCGAAGCCCGGCGACCTCGGCGCGGGCATCACGACGTCGAACTACCTCGGGCGCTCGGCGTACGGCGCCGACAAGTACTTCCAGGGCAAGATGCGGCGGTTCACCGTGTGGAACCGCGGCCTGAGCGCCAAGGAGGTGCTCGGCGCGCCGGGCAACGAAACGGCCGTCGGCTCGGTGACGCTCGACTCGCTCAAGGTGCCGGCGATCATCGACAGCGCGAAGGGCACGATCGTCCTGCCGGTGAAGCCGGGCACGGACGTGCGGCGGCTGGCGCCGGTGCTGCAGGTGGCCGACGGGACGCAGGTGTTCCCGCACAACGGGTCGCGGCAGGACTTCACCGGCCCGGTGGGCTATTCGGTCGTCGGCGCCGGCTGGCAGCGGCGGACGTGGACGGTCAGCGCGGTGGTGATGAACAGCCCGGTCCTGCCCGGCTTGAACGCCGACCCGAACATCGTCCGCTTCGGCGACACGTACTACATCTACGCCACAACGGACGGCTTCCCCGGCTGGTCGGGCACGACGTTCGACGCGTGGTCGAGCAAGGACCTCGTCACCTGGACGCGGCACCCGAAGATCCTCGACCTCGGCCCGGACGTGTCCTGGGCGGACAGCCGGGCGTGGGCGCCGACGATCACGGAGAAGAACGGCAAGTACTACTTCTACTTCTGCGCGGACGCCAAGATCGGCGTGGCGGTGTCTTCTTCCCCGGCCGGTCCGTTCACCGACGTGCTGGGCAAGCCGCTGATCGCGGCCAACCCGGCGGGCGGCCAGGCGATCGACCCGGCGGTGTTCACCGACGACGACGGGCAGACGTACCTGTACTGGGGCAACGGCGAGGCCTACGTCGTGCCGCTGAACGCCGACCTGACGTCGTACGACCCGGCGAAGATCACCCGCTTGACCGGCCTCGACGGCTTCCGCGAGGGGCTGTTCATGACCAAGCGCGCCGGCACGTACCACCTGACGTGGTCGATCGACGACACGGGCAGCGAGAACTACCGCGTCGGCTACGCGACGGCGACGAGCCCGCTGGGCGCGGGACTGGTGAACCGGGGCGTGATCCTGGAGAAGGACCCGTCGCTGGGGATCCTGGGGCCGGGGCACCACAGCATCGTGCAGGTGCCGGGCAAGGACGAGTGGTACATCGCCTACCACCGGTTCGCGATCCCGGGCGGCGACGGCACGCACCGGGAGGTGACGCTCGACCGGCTGCGGTTCGGTGCCGACGGGCTGATCGCGAAGGTGGTTCCGACGCTGGGGAGCGTGCGACCGCTAAAGTAGGTCCGGCAGGCAAGCGCCCCAATGTGGCCTTGGTTGCGTTCAACGCACCCAATGTGGCCTTCGGTGCGTTCAACGCACCGAAGGCCACATTGGGGCGCTGGGGGCCGGGCCGTCCACCCGGCTGGGGGAAATCGCGGCGATCGAGCGAACCGGATCCGCTTTCCGGCCGTATCTCCCTTCAGGACGGTGGACGACGCGGAGGGACGACGACGTGGCGCGTGAAGGGACACTGATCGGCGACCGGTACCGGCTGCTCGGCCCCGCGGGGCCAGGCACCGTCGTCTGGCACGCCCAGGACGAACGGCTCGACCGGATCGTCGCCGTCAAGCCGCTGTTCGACGAGCCGCCCGCGGTGCCCGCCATCCCCGCGCCGCGGGCGGCCATCTGTGATGTCGTCGACCAGGACAGCACCACCTACCTCGTGCTCGAGTACCCCGGCGCGCGGACGCTCACCGAGCTGCTCGGCGAGCAGGGCACGCTCGCCCCCGGGCTCGTCGCCCGGTTCGGGGCCCGGCTCGCCGCCGAACTGGCCGCCGCGCACGACGACGGCGTCCTGCACGCCGCCGTCGACCCGGACCACGTCGTCATCTCCGCCGAGGGGCACGCCGGGATCGTGGGCGGCGGGCGGGCCCTGCGTGCCTTCCTCGCGCCCGAGGTGCTCGACGGCGGCTTCCCCGACTTCCCGGCCGAGGTGTACTCCCTCGGCGCCACGCTGTACGCCGCGGTCGGCGGCGAGCAGCGCCACCCGCTCACCGAGGCCGTGGTGCACCTGCTCCACCCCGATCCCACCGCGCGGCCCACCATGGCCGTCGCCGAAGAGCTGCTGAACAGCGTGACGCCCCGTGGTCCGGAACCGGCTCCGGACCACGGGGCGCCGAGGGGCGTCGCGGGCGACTACCGCTGCGTGTAGACGAACCCGATCTTGTCGACCTCGTTGCCCGTGCGGCCGTGGAAGCCGGCGAGCTGCCAGCCGGCCGGGGCCGTGCGGGTGGCGCAGTCGCCGGTCGTCGAGCCGCCGGCCAGGACGCGGCCGAGGTTGGTCGTGAACCGGGCCGAGAAGATCCGGGTCGTGTTGTTGTACTTGCCCTGGCACAGGGTCGCCGTGGTGACGTACTCGCCGGTGCCGAGCGTGAGCGACTGCGCCGTTCCGCCCGAGCCGCCGTGGGTCAGGGTGGTGCCGTTCTCCAGGGTCACCCCGACCTGGTCGACGCGGTTGCCGCTGCGCAGCGACCACGTCCGCACCCGGGCACTCGCCGGCACCGCGGGGACGTCGGTGAAGTAGTCGCCGTGCGGGCCGCCGAACTGGTCCGACAGCTGCAGCGCGGGGTTGCGCGTCCAGGTGAAGCGCACGGTGATCGGGTCGTGGTCGGACAGCATCCGGCCCTGGTCGTCGAGGAACTTCGCGTGCTCGTTGTTGTAGAAGTTCGCGTCGAGGTTCACGAGCTTGCTGCCGCGGTAGAGCACCTTGTCGACGACCTCGCAGTCGTTGGTGACCGCCTGCGGGTCGCACACCAGCGCCGGGCTGCCCGGAGCCGGCGCGACGCCGCCGCGCACGAGCTTCACCCACGCGTCGGTCAGGCCGTTGTCCGCCCCGAACTGGGCGATCGTGTCGGCGGCGCGGGTGTAGCGCGTGTTCGTGTCACCCATGACGACCACGGCGTTGCCCGCCGAGTGCGACTTGATGAACGCGGTCAGCTGCGCGAGGTTCGACGCGCGCGAAGCCTGGTCGCCGTCGTTCGTCCCGGCGTTGGTGTGCGCGTTGTAGAAGTCGACGTACACGCCTTCGGCCAGCCGCACCCGCATGAAGGTGAAGCCCTTCGGGGTCAGGCAGTCACCCGAGTCGAACTGGCAGGAGTTCCAGCGGACGCGCTCGAAGTCGTCGACGTCGTACGGCAGCGAGGACAGCGTGTTCAGCCCGCTGCCGATGCCCGCGCCGCCACTGGTGGGCGTGCGGTACGGGTGGTTGTCGGCCGCGTAGAGCCTGGCGTGGTAGTTGAAGTCCTCCTGGACGTGCACGACGTCGTAGGGGGCGATCCGCTGCCCGATCGCGGTCGTCGCGGGCTCACGCGGCGTCGGCGCGCTGGAGATGATCTCCGGCAGGCCGGCGACGTTGTAGGCCAGGACCGAGAAGCTGCCGCCGCCGTCGGCCGCGTGCGCGGCCGCCGGACTGACCACTGTGGACAATGTGGCAGCGACGGCCAACGCGGCGATGCGTTTTCTCACGAGAACTCCCGCAGGATTCGGACGGACAAACCGGTGGACTTGTAACGCGGAACCACCCGGTGGCCCGGGCGGTCGACTCGGATGGCGGCGAACCGGCCACGCAGCCGCCGCGCGCACAGCACGTCGACCTCGTGCCACGGGCAGGAGCCGTCGATCCGCAGCTCCAGGACGCTGCCGCGCTCCAGCGTGGCGTCGCCGCGCACGACCAGGGCCGGTCCGGCGGCGACGGACAGCGTGCCGCCGGTCTGGTGGTAGCCGCCCGCGCGGAGGCCGGACACGCGCAGCGTGCCGCCGGCGAGCTCGACCGTGCCGGTGCCCAGCGCGCCCGGCGTCGCCGCGATCAGCGTGCCCGCCTCGACGCGGGTGCCGCCGCGGTAGCTGTTCGCGCCCGCGAGCGTCAGCGTGCCGGTGCCCGCCTTGACGAGCCCGCCGTCGCCGCCGATGGCGTTGTGCCAGCTGTCGTTCGCGCTGAACCCGCCGCGGCCGGAGTCCATCGTGACGCGGACGTTCGTGTCGAACGCGCCGTAGCCGTCGGCCGCGGCGAAGAGGTTCAGCCGTCCCCAGAGCTCGGGGCCGTCGAGCAGCGGGTTCCCGGCCGGGAACGCCGTCGTGCGCAGGACTTCCCGCCGCTGGGCCGCGTCGAGGTACGGCAGGCGCGTTTCGAGGAGCACCTCGGCGCCCTTCGGGACCTGCATCGCGGCACGCGTGGGCCGGTCGGGCAGGCCGTAGGTGGCCCGGCGGGCGATCATCGCGGCGTTGGCCCGGCGGTCGCCGTATTCGTCGGCGCCGGTGTGCGCCCGGGCGTAAAGCGTGTCGGGCGTGGTGCCGGTCTGCGTGGTGAAGTACTTCAGCGCCTGTTCGCGCGCCGCCGCCTTCAGCGTGGCGTTCGCCGGATCGGCCAGTGTCGCCGCGGTGAGCGCGGTGGCCAGGGTCCGGCCGCTGATGACGTCCACGGGCGAGTGCATCCCGGCGACGATCCGCGTGTCGGACAGGTCGTAGGCCCGCGCAACCAGCTCCTGGAACCGCTCCGGGACCGCGTAGGCCAGCGCGAGGCAGGCCAGGTGGAAGGCGTTGGTGTGGCCGCTGGGGTAGCCGCCGTCTTCGGCCGGGGTCGTGCTGCGCTGCCGCAGCAGCTGCGGTGCGACGACCACCTCCGACCGGTAGACCGGGAAGCCGAGCGCGTCGACCCGGCCGGTGTCCTCGACCCGGCTGTCCGCGGTCAGCCGCCACGGCCGCGGATACTGGTAGGCGGCCTTGCTCGGGTTGCCGGAGGCGAAGGTGCCGCGGACGGTGTCGACGAGCGTGGCCACCAGGCCGAGTTCCGAGTCGTGTGAACCGGCGCCGAGCGCCGAGCCCGCCGGCGCGTTCGCCGGGACGGCGTCGTCGATCTTCGCCGGCGGGGTGCCGTCGGGCGCCGCGGTGATGCTCGTGACGGCCTTGGCGCCGCTGCGGTAGAGCTCGGCCAGGGGGCCGAGGCCGCCGATGGCGGCGTAGGACTGGTGCTGGCGGTCGTAGACGAACGCGCGCTTCGCTTCGGCGTCGGTGCGGGCCCGGGTCACGGCGACGCAGTGCCGGACGTTCGCGCGCAGCAGGGCCGCGTCGAGCACGACCCCACTGTCCCATGTGGACCCGGTGCGCCACACGCGCTGCATCCCGCTCAGGATCCGCACCGCCGCGTTGGTCTCCGGTGTCTTGTTGGCCGGGACGTTCGTGCGGTAGGTGTCGACGAAGGCCGTCGTCGCCTCCGCCCAGGCGGGCACGCCCAGCACGGCGGGCAGGGCGGCGACGGCAGGGACGAGCGCGGACCAGCGCAGGAAGGTCCGCCGGTCCAAGGGAGCGATGCTCAACTGGTTCTCCTGGGAAAGGCCCGCGCCGCAGGAAAAGCGCGCGGGGGAATTCGCTGCGGGAATGATCAGCGCCCGGCGGTCGCCGGTCAAGGAGCGTCCGGAGTAATTCGCCGGGCAGTAACCTGTTCTTTTGCGGAAATACCGAGAATTCGACGAATTCACTCGATCCGGACTTCGACGGCGGGGCTGTACGCGAGCCGCCCGTGGGCGGTCACGCGGACGAGGACCCACCAGTGCGCCCCACGCCGCGCGGTGTGTCCCGCGCGGACGGTGACCGGCACGGTCGCCCGCGCCCCGGCGGCGAGCCGGAACGGCTGGGCCCGCGGCCCGATCGTCACCGCGTCCGCCCACGTGCCGAACGGGCTGATCGCCGCGATCCCGCCCCGGATCTCGCTCTGGGCCAGGTTCGTCACCGACACCGTCAGCTCGGCACGCCCGCCGGGGCCCAGGACGATCGGGCCGGGCGGGAGTCCGACGTCGACCAGGTCGTCGCGCGGCGGTGGCGCCCCGACCAGGATTTCGGCGGTGTCTTCGAGGAGTTGCCCGCCGTCGTCGGTGATCCGGGCGGCGACCAGGTACCGGCCGGGCGTTTCCGGCCCCCGCACCTCGACCGCGGTCGTCGCGTGCTCCCCCGGCGCCAGGTCGTAAGCCAGGTCCGGGCCGTGCTCGACCCGCCACCCCGGCGGCAGCTCCAGTGCGACGCGGCCGCGAGCCGGGCGGCCGCTGCAGCTCACCGTGACGTCGAACCGGGCCCGCCCGTCGTCGAGCTTGGCCCGCGTCGGCGTCACGTGCACGCTCACCGGCAGGTTGCCGACCGGTGCCGGGCCTTCGTTGTGCAGCCAGTACCGCGTGTGGACCGGCTGCACGGGTTCGGTGGCGAGCTCCCGGCCGGTTCCCCAGCGGACGGCGGGTTCCAGCCGCAGGGTCGCCACGTCCGCGGCGCCCAGCTCGACGCGCGCGCGTCCGTCGTCGACGTCGACCGGCTCACCGCGCTCTTCGAGGAGGTCGGTGCGCCAGGCCGACCGGATCCCGCCGTGGAGCGCGATCGACGCGGTGGCGAGCTCCCGGCCGGTTCCCCAGCGGACGGCGGGTTCCAGCCGCAGGGTCGCCACGTCCGCGGCGCCCAGCTCGACGCGCGCGCGTCCGTCGTCGACGTCGACCGGCTCACCGCGCTCTTCGAGGAGGTCGGTGCGCCAGGCCGACCGGATCCCGCCGTGGAGCGCGATCGACGCGGTGGCGGGCGACCCGGTGGATTCGTAGACCCGCAACGTGATCGCGTCCGCGGGCGGGATCTCCGAACCCGAGGCCAAGGGGTTGCCCGCGGGTTTCGCCGCCGTCAGCACGACTTCGGCCGGTTCGACCGCGATCAGGCTCAGGGTGGCCGGCAGCGCGCCTTCGCCGGCGGGCACCGGACGTGCCCGGAGCGGGTGCGCGGCTTCCTGCGCGCCACGCGGGAACCCGGCGGCCCGCCAGTCGCCTTCCCCGGCGACGATCGCGAAGTCGAAGGTGTGGGTCCAGTGCTGCCAGGCGAAACTGGAGCCGTCGGGCGCGGTCCGGCGGTCGCCGTCGATCCACACCCCGCTGGGCCAGCCGCTGCACGAGCGCATCAGCGACAGGTGCAGCGTGCCGCCCGGGTCGACGACGAACCCGGGCGTGCCGTGGTTGACGACGGCGACCGAGTAGCTGTCGGCGGGCTCGGCGGTGCCGGCCAGGCCGTCGGGGACCCGCACGGCGAGGGCGGCGTCCGCACGTAGCTCGGCGATGGCGGCCTCGACGTCGTCGACGATGACGACCGGCAGGTCCCGGAGGCCGCGCAGGTCGGCGTCGGGTACCCAGGTTTCGCGCCGGGTCCGGGTCGCCGGGACGAACACCCGGCCGTGGCGTTTCAGGGCGTCCCGGTAGCCGGGCTCGGCGGCGGCGAGGACTTCGGCGGCGTACGGGTTGTCCGCGCCGACGACGATCCGGACGTCGGGCAGGTTCGAGTCGGCGTCGAGAGCGCCGTAGCGCCGGCCGCCGGGGCGGGTGCACGTCGCCGTGACGCCCTTCGCGGCCAGTGCCGCCACCAGTTCCCGGACCTCGGGCCCGGGGGTGAGCGGCTCGACGACTTCGGCGACGCCCATGGCGTGCGTGGCGCGGGTGCCGTCGTCGTGGCCGAGCGCGATGCGGGCGGTCGCCGACAGCCCGGCCCAGGTGTGGGCCGGCGTGTCGAGGGTCCACAGGTGTTCGGCCGCGTCGACGTCCGGGAAGCCGAACGACCGGCCGATCGCGCCGAAGCCGACCTCGGCCACCGGAAGGGCACCCGGGACGGCGAAGTCGAACCGGGCCCGCAGGAGCCGGTCCTGCCCGAGCGAACCGTCGACCTCGGTGCGCACGTCCACTCGGGACACCCCGTGCCACAGCGTCGTGCGCTGGGTGATCCGCAGGTCGTCCAGCGTCGTGATCGCGACGAGCCGCTCCCCCACCGGGCTCGTCTCGACGGCCACGTCCGCCGCGCCCGGGCCGTGGCCGGGGCCCTTCGGCAGCAGGTGCCACGGGCCCTCGCCCCACACGGGGTGCTCGGCGTGCTCGTCCTGGACGACCAGTCCGGCGGCGAGCCCGCCGTCCCGGAGCAGGTCCCGGCCGCTGCGCCGGTCGTGGACGCGCTTGAGCGCACCCCCGCGCGCCGGGTCGGCTTCGACGGCGAAGACGTCGTTCTCGATCGACGGCGGCCCCGGCCGGACCGTCCACCCGGGTGGGACGTCAGCCGCGTCGACGACCCGGTAGACGCGGTACCCGAGTGCGGGCACGGCCGTCGCGAGGAAGGTCAGCGTGAGTTCGGCGAGTGAGCCGTCCGGGTGGTACGCCACCGCGTCGGTGACCGCCGGGACTCCACGGCCGTCCGGGTCGACGACCCGCGCGCCCGTGGTCCCGGGGGTCACGGTCACCGTCGTGATCGCGTCCCGGGTCCAGGACAGCGTGTTGAGCACGAGGACGGGCACGCCGTCGCCGGTCGTGTCGGCGTGGCGGGCCAGCTCGGTGATCGCGCCTTCGATGACCTCGCCGCCGCGGTCGGCCGCTTCGCGCCAGCCGGTGAGGAGGTCGAGGTAGACCTGGTCGGATTCGGTGCCGGTGATCGCGTCGTGGTGGGCGCCGTAGACCAGCTGCCGCCAGGCCTTGTCGAGGGCTTCGTGGGGGTACCGCGCGCCGAGCAGGGCGGCGAGGGTGGCCGCCCGTTCGCCGTCGAGCACCAGCACTTCCGCGGCGCGCTGGGCCTGCTTGGTGTCGATGTAGGAGACGTCCTTGCCGGTGTAGACCGGGTTCATGTCCCGGGTCTGCACGCTGATCGCCGTGCCGCGCGCCGCCGCGTCCGCGCGGACCGCGGCGAAGAAGTCGCGGGGCAGGCCGACGACGAACCGCGGCCAGACGTACCGGGCGTTCCAGGTGCGGTGGATCTCGGTGCAGAACCGCGAGGGGATGTTGTGGTCGTGCCCGACCGGCAGCAGCACGTTGCGCGTGGCGGCCACCTGCCGCAGCGTGCTGAACTGCCGGTAGGCCTCCTCCATCGCCTCTTCGAGGGTGTCCTGGCGCTCGATGCCCCAGCCGGCGACGTAGTGGTCGGCCATGTAGGCGGTCAGCAGGCCCCGCCCGCTCGGCGAGATCCACTCGAACTCCGACGGGAACTGCATCCGGCCGATGTCACCGGTGTGCCGCTTCGCCCCGACGTGGTGCCACGGCCCACGCGCCCAGGCGCTCGACTCCAGGCCCGCGTCGGCCATCAGCCCGGGGTAGGCCGGGTCGTGGCCGAACACGTCGAGCATCCACGCCGAGCGCGGGTCGCCGCCGAGGACGTCCCGCTGGTAGCCGACGCCGTAGACGGCGTTGCGGATCGTCGACTCCGGGTGGGTCAGGTTCGTGTTGGCCTCGTTGTAGTTGCCGCCGACCAGCTCGATCCGGCCGTCGCGGAGGAACCGGCGCAGGTCGTGGCGGTCGCCGGGGAAGGCGTCCCAGTGCGGCTTGAGGTAGTCGACCTCGGCGAGCACGAACCGGTAGTCCTCGTCGTCGCGGGCGGCTTCCAGGTGCGCGCGGACGAGGTCGAACGCCGACCGCTGGAAGTTCATCCGCTTTTCCTGCGCCAGCGGCAGGTCGAGCCAGGTGTCGGTGAAGCCGGCCTGGGTGTTCCACCACACCGGGTCGTAGTGGAAGTGCGAGACCATCCACATCGTCCAGCCGGTTTCCGCGACGACGAGGTCGGCCTCCGCCGTGACGCGCTGCCCGGCCGACTCCGCGACCACGGTGACCCGGTGTTCCGAGCCTTCCGGTGCCTGGAAGACCACGCCGACTTCGACCGTGACGCCGTCGGGAACGATGTCGGCGAGAACCGGCTCGGGCGTGAAGACCCGCTTGCCTTCGACGCGGATCCGCACCGGGGCCCGCGGCCCGCTGTGACATCCGGGGCTCCGCCCCGGGCCGGGGGCTTCGCCACCCGGAGCCCCCGAAAAGCCGCTCAAGGTCACTCTGACCACTTGGCGGGCCGCGGCGGCCGAGCCGACGAACAGATCGGTGCCCCGCACGGCCGTGATGCGCACGCTGCTCCCTACTTGGCGTTGGCGAGGGCGTTCTTGGCGTCGCTGAAGAACTGCGTGACGCCGGCCGCGATCGACAGCTTGCCGAACGCGATCTGCTTGGCCGCCGAGTCGAGCGCGGTCTTGACGTCGCCGTAGCCCGGGGGCGCGGTCGGCGCGGTGGGCAGTCCGTCCTTGGCGACCTCCGCGGCCACGTACTCGCCGAACTCCATGTCCGCCTTCTCGGGGGCCGTGGCGGTCGGGGCGAGGAGGTTCTTCGCCTTGTCCGACGGCGGAAGCCCGCGCTGGAGCTTCATCGTCTTGATCGCGTCGTCGTCGTTGAGGAAGAAGTTGATCAGCTTGGCCGCGCCCTCCGGGTTCTTGCTCTTCACCGGGATGCAGAGCAGCACGCCGCCGGACAGGGCCTGGCCGGTCTTGCCGTTCGCGCGCGGCACGACGACCAGCTTCAGCTCGTGCTGGGTCAGCGGCTGCATCTGGGCGAGACCCCAGCCGGTGGTCATCGCGATCTGCCCGGTGATCAGCGGGTGGTTGCCGGTCGCCGCGTCGGTGTTGCTCAGCATGGTCGGCGGGCAGATCGCGCCGGACTTGCGCAGGCCGTCCCAGAAGGTGAACCACTCGGTCAGGTCTTCGGGCCCGAACCCGAGGGTCTGGTCCGGCGTGTAGAGGTCCTTGCCGCGCTGGCGCAGCCACGGCTGCAGTGCGCCCGAGTCGTCCTTCGAGGCGTCCAGCGCGCCGTACTTGTTCGGGCCCCACGCCTTGGAGATCTCGCCGGCGAGGGTGCCGAAGTCCTGCCACGTCCAGTCGCTGGTGGGCGGGGTGATCTTGAGCTGGTCGAACACCGACTTGTCGTAGAGCACCGGGGCGTTGCCGGAGCCGGACGGAACGCCGTAGGTCTTGCCCTTGACCGCGCCCGCCCCGCGCACCGGCGCGTACAGGGTGTCCAGCCCGATCGTGCCCGGGATGAACGCACCCAGGTCGGTGAGCACGTTCCGGTTCGCGTAGGTGCTGACGTAGGCGGTGTCCATCTGGAAGATGTCGGGCGGGTTGCCGCCGGCGAACTCGGTGTTCAGCTTGTCGAAGTACCCGTCGTAGCCGGAGTACTGGGTGGTGACGGCGATCCCCGTTTTCTCGGTGAAGATCTTCACCGCCTTCTGGTAGGCGTCGTTGCGGGCGTTGCCGCCCCACCAGCGGAAGGTGAGGGCGTTGTTCCCGCCGCCGGACCCGCTGGTGCTGGGCGGCGCGAAACCGCAGCCGGCGAGCGCGGCCGAAGCCACCCCCGCCCCGGCGATCCCGAGGAACCCCCTCCTGGACAGGTGCTGTGCCATGGCGGTCTCACTTTCTTTCTGCTGGAGTTCGGGGTTCAGCCTTTGATGCCGGTGTTGGCCACGCCGTCGACCAGCCGCTTCTGGCAGATCAGGAACACCACGACCGTCGGCACGAGGGTGACGACCGACATCGCGAGCATTCCGCCGTAGCTGGACCCGCTCGCCCGGTCGATGAAGGAGTTGAGGCCGAGCGGGACCGTGTACCGGGATTTGTCGGACAGGTAGACGAGCTGGCGCAGGAAGTCGTTGAACGTCCAGATGAACGTCAGGACCGCGGTGGTCAGCAGGGCCGGGCGCAGGAGCGGGAGGATCACCGAGAAGAAGACGCGGACGTGCCCGGCGCCGTCGATGGCCGCCGCTTCGTCCAGTTCGCGGGGAATGCCCCGGATGAACTGCACCATGAGGAAGATGAAGAACGCGTCGCAGGCGAGCAGCTGCGGCACCACCAGCGGCAGGAACGTGTTGATCCAGTTCAGCTTGTAGAAGATCGTGTACTGCGGGATCATCGTCGCCTGGAACGGCAGCATCAGCGTGCCGAGCATCAGCCCGAACCAGATCTTGCGGAAGGCGAAGTCGAGCCGCGCGAACGCGTAGGCGGCGAGCGAGCAGGACGCGATGTTGCCGATCACCACGCAGACCGCGATGGTCGCCGAGTTCGCGAGGTAGACGGTGAACGACGTCCCCGTCGCGGTCCAGCCACTGAGGTAGTTGTCGAAGGTGAAGTGCCACGGGATGGGGTCGAGCGTGCTGAAGATCTGGTTCTCGGGCTTGAACGAAGCCCCGACCAGCCACACCAGCGGGTAGATCATCACGACGACCGCGACGAGCAGCACCACGTGCGCGCGCCAGTGGGTCTTCGCCGGTGCCTTGACGTTGACGGCCATTTCGGTCCTTTCAGTCCGCGTAGGTGACCCAGCGCCGCGAAGACGCGAAGTAGAGCGCGGTGAAGAGGCCGATCACCACGAACAGGACCCACGCCATCGCCGAGGCGTAGCCCATCTGCAGGCTCGAGAAGCCCTTGCGGTAGAGGTAAAGCGTGTACAGCATGGTCGAGTCGATCGGCCCGCCCAGCCCGCCGCTGACGACGTAGGCCGGGGTGAACGTCTGGAACGCGTTGATCGTCTCCAGCACCAGGTTGAAGAAGATCACCGGCGACAGCATCGGCACGGTGATCCGGAAGAACATCCGGACCCGGCCGGCGCCGTCGAGTTCCGCGGCCTCGTACAGCTCCTTCGGGATCTGCTTCAGCCCGGCGAGGAAGATCAGCATCGGCGTGCCGAACTGCCAGCCCGAGAGCAGGACGATGGTCCAGAGCGCGAACCGCGGGTCGCCGATCCAGTCCGCGCCGCGGATGCCGAAGATGCCGAGCACCTGGTTCAGCAGGCCCTGCTGCGAAAAGATCTGCCGCCACATCACCGACACGGCGACGCTCGCGCCGAGCAGCGACGGCAGGTAGAAGACCGAGCGGTAGAACCCCAGCGCGCGCAGGCCCCGGTTGAGCGCCGCGGCGACGAGGAGCGCGGCCGCGAGCTTGAGCGGCACCGACGTGACGACGTAGGTGAGCGTGACCTGGACCGAGTGCAGGAACTTCTCGTCCTGCCACATCGCCAGGTAGTTGTCGAAGCCGACCCACTGCGGCGAGCTCAGCAGGTCGAACTTCGTCAGCGACAGGTACAGCGAATACCCCATCGGCACCAGGACGAACCCGAAGATCCCGAGGAACCACGGCGTCAGGAAGGCGTAGGCGGCGCCGTTGTCCTTGTGCCGCTTCCGGCGGCGCCGGACGGGCGCGGGTTTCGCCGTCGGCGCGCTCCCGGCCTCGACGGGGTGCGTTGCTGCTTCGGCTGACATCGGCTGCTCCCGGGACTCCAGCGTGGACCGGCAGCGCTCCTGAAAATCGGCGCGGCTGCCGTGGCACTTCTTCCGACGCACGCGGTTCCAGTGGTTCCGTCCCAGGGAGCTGGAAGCGCTTTCTCGGCACTCTAGGCAGCGTGCTCGGCCGCTGTCAACGGCCGGTCGTTCACCCTTCCGCCAGCACCGCGTCGATGCCTCGTTCCCTGGCCAGGTGCGCGGCCCCGAGCACGGTCGCGCGGGCGCCCAGCTCGCTCACGACGACCTCGGCCGGCCAGCTCAGCCGGTCGACGGTGGCGACGACCCCGGGCCGGAGCAGCTTGTTCCGGCCGACCCCGCCGCCCAGCACGACCAGGCCCGGATCGACGACCGCGCAGATCGACGCGGCCAGGTTGCCCACGGCCTCGGCGTGTTCGGCGACGATCTCGAGCGCGACGGCGTCGCCCTTCTCCGCCAGCGCGAACAGCGCGGCAGCCGTCCGCGGCGCCGGGTCCGGGCGCCCCGCCCAGCGTCCGCGGGCACGCTGCAGCAGCGCCCGCGAGCCGAGCCGCGCTTCCAGGGCGTCGCGGACCGGCGGCCGGTCGTCCGCCCACGGGTAGGCCAGCCGGGCGACCTCCCCCGCCGCGCCATTGGCCCCGCGCACGAGCCGGCGGCCGAGCACGACACCCGCCCCGATCGCCACGCCGACCTGCAGGAACACGAAGCTGTCGTGGTCACGGCCCGCCCCTTCGGCGAGCTCGGCGATGGCCGCGCAGTTGACGTTGTTCTCGGTGTGCACGGGCGCGCCGGCGGGCAGCCCGAGCGCGGCCACCGCGGCGGAGATCCGCGCCATGGTCGCCGGCTCGCCGCGGCCGGGCGGGGAGACCACATCGGACACCGCGACCACGACGGCGCGGAGCGGCCCCCGCCCGCTCCCCCGGCGCAGCACGGCCGCCACCATGGCGGCCGCGGAGGCGGGCCGCGCAGTGTGGTCTTCGTCGAGCAGCTCACCGCCGAGCGTGGTCGCCCGCAGCGCGACCTGCGTCGAGCCGCGGTCGACGGCCAGCACGTACCCGGCGCGGGGCCCCAGCCGGTAGACCGCCGCGGTCCGCCCGGTGGCGCCCGACGAGCTGCCGCTGCGCTCGGCGAGCCCGGCGGCCTCCAGTTCCGCCATCACCAGGGAGACCGTCGGCTTCGACAGCCCGCACGCCACCGCGAGCTGCGGCCGGGTGGCCTGACCGGCGGCGGCCAGCGCGGCGAAGACCTCGCCGGCCCGGTCGCCGATGCCCGATTTCGCCATCTGCACCTGCTTTCGCCTCGGTGAAACTGTCGAATGCGCCTCGCCCGTCCCGCGCCCGTTGACAACGCCGGAGTTCGTTTGTTTACTACTTAACCAAGTGCGGGTCCCAGCCGCATCATCGTTTTTCCGGGCCACCGAGGGCAAGGGTCAGGAAAGCGCTTTCCGACCACGTCGACCGGTCCGAAGCCCAGGACGGCAGGGAGGCTGCGAAGCGGATGGATCCGATCCTGCTGCCGAGCCAGCACGCGAGCTCGCACGACCTGCCCGACGACCCCGGCCGCCTCGACGCGGTCCTGGCCGCGGCCGCCGCCGACGCGCTCGCCGCGCAGCAGCCCGACGGCAACTTCGAGGACCCCGCGGCCGACGACGACGTCGGCGACATGGGTCTCGGCGTGATCTCCCTGCTCTGCCTGGCGTGGCAGCGCAAGGCGTCCGGCGATCCGGCGTTGCCCGACGCGGTGCGCCGGGGCTTGGACTTCTTCCTGACGCACCGGGTGTTCCGGCGCGACAACCCCGGCGAGCCGTTCCTGCGGGTCCGCGACAGCGGGCTGCCGTACGCGAGGTACATGCCCGGCGAGGGCGAACACCCCTTCGGCGACTGGCCGAGCACGGTGTGGGCGATGCTGCACGCGGTCAACGTCCTGGAGCTCGGCGCGGGCCTGCTCGCCGGTGACCGGTACGCCGAGGTGACCGAGCTGGCGCTCGGGTACTGGCGGTGGCTGACCGAAGCGAGCATGTTCAACCCCCAGCAGACGGGCAACCAGGCCCTCGGCGCGATCGTCGCGGGCCTGATGCTCGGCCGCCACCTCGACGGGGTTTCCCGTGAGCGCGAAGGCAAACGCGTCACCACGGCGGCCATGCGGCTCTACACCGACGTGATCCGCCCGTCGCGGGTGACCGACCGCGGGTTCGCGCTGCCGGCCGAGCACGGCGCCGGCCACGACCAGAACTACCTGCCGATCTCGCTGTCCTTCCTGGCCCAGGCCCACCGCGTCACGGCCGACCGCCTGTTCCTCGACGACGGCGCGGAGCTCGCCCGCCACCTCGACTGCCGGCTGTCGGCCCGCGGCTTCGACTACGGCGGCCCCCGCTACAGCGAGCAGCACTGCGGCGCGGAGGGCTTGCTCGGCCTCCGCTACTTCAGCGCGCACCTGGCGACCGACCTGGGCCGTTACCTGGCCGACCGCCGCGTCGCCTACTACCCGGCGGCCCGGACCGGCGCGCCGAGCGGGCACTTCGCGTTCACGACGGTGTGGCTGTACCAGGACGGCAGCAGCTGGCACCCGTCCTCGTCGTTTCCCGTCACCACGCCGTATTCGCTGCGCCACCGCGCCGCGTCCGTGTCGCTGACCGCGAGCCACACGCCGTACCTGATCGACGCGGGCCGCGCCGTGGTGATCGAGTCCGTCGTGGCGGGCCAGCACGGCATCGGCCCGGTCCTCGGGTACGACGACGGCCCCCGGACGCTGCTCACCCGCGCACTCGGCCCGCTGCGCGTCGGCGACGCCTCCGACGGCGACGTCGTCGCCCGGCTGGTGACCAAGGCGGTGGTCACCCGCGAGCAGGTGATGCTGAGCGTCCGGCAGCTGTGCGTGGTCGAGCCGCGGCGGACGACGCTGGTCGCGGTGGTCCCGGCCGAGGGATGCGACTTCCTCGCGGGGCTGCCGTACGTCGAGGAAACCTCGGAGGGACAGCGCAAGATCGTCACGGTGGCTTCGCCGGGCGGGGCACCGTTCGACCTGGGCAAGCCCGGCGCGGTCCTGGAGACGGGCGGCACGCTCTTCGCGGGCAGCATGGCCATCACGTCGGGAGCGGCGCTGCGGGTGGTCAACCCCCCAGCGGGCCGGACGAGCTTCAACAGCCCGGAGACGATCGGGCTGACGCAGGAGCAGCTGGCGTTCTCCCTGGCCGACGACCCCCGCGGCTACGGAAACCCGGACGCGGGCTGGCACCGCGTGACGGACACGAACCACGTCCTGGCGGGGCCGCTGCGGGATTCCCCGCCGGGCACGTCGGTCTTCGCGGTCCGCTACGGCCCCCACGACGACGTCCCGTTCGCCGTCGCGGTGCGGGAAACGGCCGAAGGCTTGCAGATCGAGACGCCGGGCTTTTCGGTCGTCGTCGGCGATGCCGCGGGCGACGCGGCCGGGGAGCCGATCCTCCGGTTGACGGCGCGTCCGTAACGTCCGGCTGCGTTAACCTGGCGTGTCCGGAGAGGAGCGCTCGGTCGGTGGACGAGGAAGAAGCCACGCTGTCCGGGACGGCGGCCGCCTCGGGGCCGGGCAGCATCGCGGTCGGTGCCGTCGGGCGGGACGTGCACATCGTCCAGCAGGCCGCCGTGCCCGGGCCCGCCGCCGTCGTGACCAGGCTGTCCGGTGACCCGGGCGAGCTCTTCGTCGGCCGCGGCGCGCAGACGCGGCGGCTGCTCGACCTGCTGGAGGCCGGGACCGGTGCCGCCGTCGTCGTCGGGATGGGCGGGGTCGGGAAGACCGCGCTGGTCCGGCGCGTCGCGGCCGACGCGCTCGGACGCGGCTGGTTCGATGGCGGCGTCTTCTTCGTCGACCTGCACGGCTACGACTCCGTGCCGGTCCGGCCGCGGCAGGTGTTCGCCTCCCTGCTCCGCGTCCTCGACGTCCCCGCCGCGGACATCCCGCCGACCGCCGACGAGCAGGCCGCCGTGTACCACCAGGTCCTCGACCGGCTCGCCGACGCCGGACAGCGGGTGCTGCTGGTGCTCGACAACGCCTCCGCCGCCGACCAGGTGCGCGACCTGCTGCCCCGGCACCACGCGCACCAGGCGCTCGTCACGACCCGGGACACCCTCGGCCTGCCGGGGACGCACCGGTTCGACCTGGACGTCCTGACCGGCGAAGACGCCGTGCGGCTGCTGACGCAGGTCCTCGCGCACCGGAACCCCGAGGACCCCCGGCTGTCCGCGGACCCCGCCGCCGCGGCACGGCTGGTGACGATCTGCGGCGCGCTGCCCCTCGCCGTCCGGATCACCGCGTCGGTCCTGGCCGACGAACCCCGCCTGGGCGTCGGCGAGCTGGTCGCCGAACTCACCGCGGCCGACGGGCCGGGTGTCCACCGGACGGAACACGGCGAGGAGACCGTCTCGGCCGTGTTCGACCAGTCCTGGCACCGGCTCCGGCGGCGCAAGGCCGACGCCGCCGCGATGCTCCCGTTGCTGACGCTCAACCCCGGACCCGACTTCGCCACGGACGCGGCCGCGGCACTGGCCGGCACCTCGCCCGCCGCCGCCGCGGCCCGGCTGCGCACCCTGCGCGCGGCGTCGCTGCTGCAGCAGACGCCGACCGGCCGGTGGCAGCTGCACGACCTGATCCACCTCTGCGCCCAGCACCACCTGACGCCGGAGGCCGCCGGCGCCGCCATTCCGCGGCTGTTCCAGTACTACATCGACGCCGTGATCGCGGCCGACCGCGGGCTCGGGGGTGAACCAGGCGAGCGGTTCCCCCACCCGCGGGACGCGTTGGCGTGGCTCGACGCCGAGCGCGCGAACCTGACCGCCGCCGTCGTCGGCGCGCGCGTGCTCGGCATCAACGAGTTCGCCTTCCTCATCGGTACTCACCTGACCGAGTACCTCGAGTGGCAGCGTCACCTGACCGACTGGCTCCTCGTCACCGACCACGCCACGCGAGCGGCAACGGCCATCGGCGACCCGCAGGTCTCGGCCATCGCCTGGAACAACTTCGGCGTCGCGCTGGAGCAGGCGCGGCGCCACGACGACGCGCTCCGCGCCCATCGCCAGGCGCTGGCGCTCTTCCAGGAGACAGGTGACCGCTCCGGCGAAGCCGCGAGCTGGAGCAACCTCGGCAACGCGCTGCTGAGCAAGCGCCGGATCGACGAGGCGATCGAGGCGCACCGCCACACCCTGGACCTGTGCCGGACACTGGGCGACGACGCCGGGCAAGGCCGCGCTTGGGCCAACCTCGCGTTGGCGTTGTTCAGGGCCCAGCGGCACGAGGAGGCGCTCGAGGCCCACCGGCAGGCGTTGCGCTGGACCCAGGAGAGCGATGACCGGCACCACGAAGCGCAGATCTGGAACAACCTGGGCAACGTGTTCAACGAGCTGAAACGCTTCGACGAGGCGATCGACGCGTACACCCGGGCCGGGGAGATGCACCGCGACGCCGGAGACCGGTACCGCGAAGCCGAGGCGGGGACCAACCTCGGCACCGTGCTGCGGCAGGTGTCCAGGTTCGACGAGGCGATCGAGGCGCATCAGCGCGCCATCCACCACTTCCGGCAGATCGGAGACCACCGCTCGGAAGGGATGGCCTGGTTCAACCTCGCCTTCGCGCTGGGGCCCGCGCGCTCGGTCGAAGAGGCGAAATCGGCCTGGGAGACGGCCGCGCGGCTCTTCCGCGAGGCCGGCGACGACGAGTCGCTCGCCGAAACGCTGCGGTGGCTGGAAGCTCCCGGTTGACGCTAGCGATCGGCGGACCGGTAGCGCTGCATCTTCTCCCGGCTGCCGCACGCGCTCATCGAGCACCACCGGCGCGCCCCCGCCCGTGACGTGTCGAGGAACAGCAGCGAGCACTCGGGGTTGGCGCATTCGCGCACGCGGGCGGCGTCGGCACCGCCGAGGACCGCGACCGCGTCCGCGGCGATCAGGGCCAGCAGTGCCGGGACCGTCGGCGAAACCGGCTGTGCCCGCAGCCCGGCCGGGGTGACGTGCAGGGCGGTGCCGGGTGGCGGGTGCGCCGCCCACCGGTTCACCGTGGCGACGTCCGCGGCCGCGGTGCCCCCGAGCAGCAGCCGGTAGACGGCTTCCCGGAGTTCGCGGGCCGCCGTCAGGTCCGCTGCCGTGCAGGGCGGGTCTTCCGGCGTCAAGCCCGCTTCGGTGAACCAGCGGCCCAGCGCCGCGGGGTCGGGCACGCGTTCGAAGCCGCCGTCGCGCCACCGCATGCCGACCGTGGCCGTGAAGTCCACCGACGGCCGCCCGCCGTGGAAGCGGAAGCCCTGCTTGTCGCCCACGCCGGGGAGGCTACCGCGTTACCGGTTGAACCGGTAACGTGCGAAAGGTGAAATTCACGATCATCGGCGCGGGCGGCCTGGGCGGGTTCTTCGGGGCCCGGCTCGCCGCCGCCGGACACGACGTCTCCTTCCTGGCCCGCGGCGAGCACCTCACGGCGCTGCGCGAGCGCGGCCTCACCGTGCTCGACGCCCAGGGCGCGGCCACGACCCTGCCCGTCCACGCCACCGGCGACCCGGCGGAGCTCGGCACGGCCGACGCCGCCCTGCTCGCGGTGAAGACCTTTCAGCTCGCCGACGCCGTGGCCGCGCTCCCGGCCGGAGCGAACGCGGTGATCACCGTGCAGAACGGCGTCGACGCCCCCGCGGCGGCCGCCCGGACGCTGGGCAGGGACGCGGTGCTCCCCGGCGTGGCGAAGGTGATCGCCGCACTCGCCGGGCCGGGCACGATCCGGCACGTCGGCGGCGCGGGCTCGCTCGACATCGCGGAGTGGGACAACCGGCCGAGCGAGCGGGTCGAGCGGATCCGCGCCGTGTTCGGCGCCGCCGGGATCGCCTCCACTCCCCCGGCGGACATCTGGGCCGAGCTGTGGGCGAAGTTCCTGTTCATCGCGCCCGTCGGCGGCCTGGGCGCGGTCACCGGCGCCCCGTTCGGCGAGCTGCGCGCCCACCCCGAAACCCGGCGGACACTGGAGGCCGCCATGGCGGAGATCGAACGCCTGGCCCGCGCGTCCGGCGTCGACCTGCCCGCCGACGTCGTCGCCGCCACGATGGCGTTCGTCGACCGGCAGCCCGCCGAGGGGACAACGTCGCTGCAGCGCGACATCGCCGCCGGGCGTCCGTCCGAATTGGACGCTTGGACCGGTTCGGTGGTGCGGCTCGGCCGGGAGAACGGCGTCCCGACACCGGTCAACGACGTCCTGCACGCGGTTCTGCGCCTCCGCGAAGGCCGATAGCCGACCGGAGGGCGCGAAAGTCTGGCACGATCAGGCCGTGACCAGCAGGCGGTGGACGCGCGGACTCGCGATGGCGGCCGTCCTGCTGCTGGCGCTCACCGCCTGCACGGCCGAGTTCGGCGACCTCAAGCTGCGGATCGCCGCCGGCAACCCCGGCGGCGTCTACTACAAGCTCGCCCAGCCGCTCGCCACCGCCTGGCAGACCGGCCTGGACATCGACCGGCCGCAGGTGCTGCAGACCCAGGGCTCGCCCGACAACGTCACCAAGGTGCTCGCCGGCGAGGCCGACGTCGCCTTCGTCGCGGCCGACGTCGCCGCGGACCGGTACGAGACCCGCCGCGACCTGCGGGCACTCGCCCGGATCCACGACGACTACCTGCACGTGGTGGTCCGCACCGACTCCCCCATCCGCTCGGTGTCCCAGCTCAGCGGCCACCACATCGCGATCGGCTCACCGGCGTCGGGCGTCGAGTACATCGCGAAGAAGCTGCTGGCCGTGGCCGGCCTGACCGGCTCGGTCACCACGACCCTCCGCGGCCTCGACGACTCGGTGCGGGCGCTGCTGAGCGGCGAGGTCGACGCGTTCTTCTGGTCCGGCGGCCTGCCGACGCCGAAGCTGGCGGAGTACAACATCCAAGGCTCGCTGCGGCTGCTCGACATCGCCGACCTGATGCCGAAGATGCAGGCGCTCAGCCCGGTCTACAGCACCTCGACGATCCCGGCGAGCATGTACAACCAGCTGGTCCCGGTGACGACGCTGGTGGTGCCGAACTTCCTGGTGGTCCCGCAGTCGATGCCCGACGACGTGGCCGAGGCCCTGGTCCGCGGCCTGTTCGACGCCCGCGGCGCGCTGGCGAGCGCCAACCCGGCGGCGTTGTCGATCGACGTCCACCCGGGCATCGAGACCCAGCCGATCCCCCTCCACCCGGGCGCGCTGCGGTACTACCGGTCGCAGAAGACCTAGGCCACCGGGAACACCATCGAGATCCGCAGCCCGCCACCCTCGGGCAGGTCCAGCTCCAGCTCCCCGTCCGAATGCGCCACGAGCTCACTGACGATCGCCAGCCCCAGCCCCGAACCCGGCACGTTCTGGTGCGCCGGGCTGCGCCAGAACCGGTCCAGCGCGCGATCCAGCTCGTCCGGCCGCAGCCCCGGCCCGTGGTCCCGCACCGACAGCCGCACCCGGTCACCCTCCCGGGTCACCGCGACCAGGACCTCCGTCCCCGCCGCGGTGAACTTCAGCGCGTTGTCCAGCAGCGCGTCCAGGATCGTCTCCGCACCCCGCGGTGGCATGCACACGCGGGCGCCGTCGCCGGAGGTCTCCACCACCAGCCGGACGTCGCGGGCCTCGCCGACCACCGACCAGTCCGCGACGCGCTCGGCCACCACTTCGTCCAGCACCACCGGGTCCAGCTCGCCGCCGGAGGCCTCGGCGCGGGCCATCGACAGCAGCCCGTCCAGGATCTGGTGCAGGCGGCCCGCGTCGACCCGCGCCGCCTCCAGGTCGGCGGCCGCCGGCTCGTCGTCGACGTGGCCTTCGAGGTTGCCGAGGCGGATCTTCAGCGCCGTCAGCGGGTTGCGCAGCTGGTGGGACGCGTCGGCGACGAACGCGCGCTGCGCCGCCAGCGCGCCCGACACGCTCGACGCCATCCGGTCGAACGACCGGCCGAGCTGCCGCAGCTCCGGCGGCCCGCCGCTCTCGCCCACCGGCTCGGCCTCCCGGCCGCTGACCACCGACGCCACCAGCGCGCCGGTCGCGTCGTCGAGCCGGTGCACCGGCCGCAGAATCCAGCGGACCACCGGGATCGCCACGGCCAGCGCGAGCGTGAAGGCGAGGATCCCGCCCGCGGCGAGCAGCAGCCACCACCACAGCACGTCGGCGCGCCCGGCGCCGGTGTCGGACACGGTGAGCACCGCGCCGTGCACCTCGCCGTCGGCGAGCACCGGTTCGGCGAGCACCAGTGGCGTCGAATCCCACGGCATCAGCACGCCCGCCGGCTGGGACCGGCGGCCGGCCAGCGCCTCGTGGACCGGCCCGCTGATCCGCTCGTCCTGGAGGTCGATCCGCGCGGCGCCCCCGCCGAGCGCGGAGGCGAACAGCTTGCCGTCCTGGTCGACGACCGCCACCTGGACGCCGTACACCTCGTAGTAGCGCATCAGGTCGGGGTCGATCAGCGACGGCTTGTTGTCCAGCAGCGGCCGCTCGGCCAGCGACGCGAACCGCGCGGTGTCGGTCAGCCGGTCGAGGAACAGGTCCTGCTGCGCGCCGGCGGCGATGCTCCTGGCCAGCGGGATGCCCAGGCCGAACACCAGCAACGCGACCAGCGTCAGCACGATGCCCTGCAGCCGGACGCGCACCCTCAGCTCCGGGCGACCTGGCCGGCGAGCCGGTACCCGACCCCGCGGACGGTTTCGATCAGCGCCGGACGGCCCAGCTTCGTCCGGAGCGTCGCGACGTGGACGTCCAGCGAACGGCTCTCCGCCGCGCCGCGGTGGCCCCACACCTCGGTGAGCACCTGCTCGCGCGAGCAGACCGCGCCGCGCGCGCCCGCCACCAGCGCCAGCACCTGGAACTCCTTGCGGGACAGCGCGACCACCTTGCCGCCGACCAGGACCTCGTGCCGGGAGACGTCGACGGTGACGTCCCCGACCCGGATGACCACCGGCTCGGCGGCGGCGTGCTCCCCGCGGCGGCGCCGCACGGCCTCGACCCGGGCGAGCAGCTCCTCGACGTCGTAGGGCTTGACGAGGTAGTCGTCGGCGCCCGCGCGCAGGCCCTGGATCCGGTCGTCGACCTCGCCGCGCGCCGAGACGACGATGATCGCGACGTCGCTGACCGAGCGGATCTGGCGACACAGCGTCACACCGTCGATGTCCGGCAGGCCGAGGTCGAGCAGGACGACGTCCACCTCGTGCACCCGTTCGAGCACGCCGGCGCCCTTGGCCAGCCGGGCGATCTCCAGGCCACGACGGGTCAGCGCCGGGATGAGCGCACCCGCGACCCGGTCGTCGTCCTCCACCAGCAGCACCCGCACCCGTCCGCCTCCCATGGTGACCTGCTTCACCGGCCGGTAGCGACGAACTCTAGGAGGTTCGGGCGGGACACGCACCGGCCACCCGGACGGCCACTCTCCGTGACCTCGGGTGGACACCCCCCAAAATGGACATCGATACTCAGTTGAAACCCTAAGTATTGCTCAAGCGGCCTTGCCAGCCGGTACGACAACGGTAGGTTCTCGCCCATCGCGTGGTGACCCATGCCCGATCTGCACGAACGACCCGGGAGGCCAGATGACCGCGGAGGTGGCGGCGCCGATGATCAAGGCGTCCGCCGTGAACAAGTACTTCGGCGACCTGCACGTGCTCAGGGAGATCACGCTCGAGGTGCCTCGCGGCCAGGTCGTCGTGGTGCTCGGCCCGTCGGGCTCGGGCAAGTCGACCCTGTGCCGGGCGATCAACCGGCTCGAGCCGATCAACTCGGGCGAAATCGCCGTCGACGGCGTCCCGCTGCCCGCCGAGGGCAAGGCGCTGGCCGCGCTGCGGGCCGACGTCGGCATGGTGTTCCAGTCGTTCAACCTGTTCGCGCACAAGACCATCGTCGAGAACGTCATGCTCGCGCCGGTGAAGGTCCGCAAGACCTCGCAGGCCGAGGCGCGCAAGACGGCGATGGAGCTGCTGGAGCGCGTCGGCATCGCCAACCAGGCCGACAAGTACCCGGCGCAGCTTTCCGGCGGGCAGCAGCAGCGCGTCGCCATCGCGCGGGCGCTGGCGATGCGGCCCAAGGTCATGCTGTTCGACGAGCCGACCTCGGCGCTGGACCCGGAGATGGTCCAGGAGGTCCTCGACGTGATGACGGGGCTGGCCAAGGACGGCATGACGATGCTCGTCGTCACCCACGAGATGGGGTTCGCCCGGCGGGCAGCCGATCGGGTGATCTTCATGGCCGACGGGGAGATCGTCGAAGACACGACGCCGGAAGAGTTCTTCACCGCGCCGAAGAGCGAGCGCGCGAAGGACTTCCTCGGCAAGATCCTGACCCACTGAGAACGTTCCGCGGCGCCGTCGGCGTCCGGGTGACGACACACAGGAGAGATTCACATGAGGATCCGCACCCTCGCGGTGGGACTGCTCGCCGGTGGCCTGGCGCTGACCACGCTGACCGCCTGCGGCAAGGAAGGCACGCCGACCACGCCGGGCTCGGGCGAGCAGAGCGGCACGAACGCCGCGGCGCTGCCGACGTACCCGGTGGCGACCGGCGTCGACCTGGCCGGCTCCCCGGTGTTCGCCAAGATGAAGTCGGCGGGCGCGCTGACCGTCGGCGCGAAGGACGACCAGCCCGGCCTCGGCCAGAAGGACCCGACGACCGGCAAGTTCGGCGGCTTCGACGTCGAGATCGCGAAGCTCGTGTCGGCCGGCCTCGGCTTCGACCCGGAGAAGATCACCTTCCGCACGGTCGACTCGGGTGCCCGTGAGCAGACGATCGCGAACGGCGACGTGAACTACTACGTCGGCACCTACTCGATCACCGACAAGCGCAAGGCGCTCGTGTCCTTCGCCGGCCCGTACTTCGTCGCCGGCCAGGACCTGCTCGTCCGCAAGGACGACAGCTCGATCACCGGCCCGGACACCCTCAAGGGCAAGAAGGTCTGCTCGGTCACCGGCTCGACCCCGATCCAGAAGGTCCGGCAGCAGAACCTGACCGAGCCCGCCAACATCGTCGAGTTCCAGAAGTACTCGCAGTGCGTCGAGAAGCTGCTGTCGAAGGACGTCGACGCGGTCACGACCGACGACGCGATCCTGAAGGGCTACGCCGCGCAGGACCCGGACAACCTGAAGGTCGTCGGCAAGACGTTCTCGACCGAGAAGTACGGCATCGGCCTCAACAAGGACGACAAGGTGCTGCGCGACAAGGTCAACGAGATCCTGCAGAAGGCGCTGGACGACGGCACCTGGCAGAAGATCTACGACGCCACCCTCGGCAAGTCGGGCTCGACCGCGACCAAGCCGACCCTCGAGAAGTACTGATCTGACACCGGGGCCGGTGGATCGGGTTTCCCGGTCCACCGGCTCTCCCACATCCACCCCTTGACCACGGACGCGGGGAAGGCTCCATGGACGTCCTGCTCAACAACCTGGACCTGTTCGGTCCGTTCTTCCTCACCACGATCGAGCTGTTCCTGCTCTCGGCCGTCGGCAGCCTGGTGTGGGGCACGATCCTGGCCATGCTGCGGGTGAGCCCGGTCCCCGTCTTCCGCGCCGTCGGCGCGGTGTACGTGACGATCGCCCGGAACACCCCGCTCACGCTGGTGTTCGCGTTCTTCGTGTTCGCGTACCCGCTGCTCGACATCGTGAAGCTCGACTACTTCCCGGCCGCGGTGACGGCGCTGACCGTGTACACCTCGGCGTTCATCTGCGAGGTCGTGCGCTCGGGCATCAACACGGTGCCGGTCGGCCAGGCCGAGGCGGGCCGGGCGCTGGGGCTGACCTTCGGCCAGATCCTCGGCCAGGTCGTGCTGCCGCAGGCGCTGCGGTCGGTCGTCCCGCCGCTGATCAGCACCCTGATCGCGCTGCTGAAGAACACCACGATCGCCGCCGGTTTCTCCGTCGCGGAGGCCGGCGCGATCCGCTCGTACCTGTCCGAACGCGGTGAGAACCAGCTGATCGGCCTGCTGTGGGTCGCCCTCGGCTTCATCATCCTGGTCGCCGTGCTGTCGTTCGTCCAACGCAGCCTGGAGAAGCGCTGGAGCGTGGCCCGATGAGCAACGTTCTGTTCGACGTCCCCGGGCCGAAGGCGCGGCTGCGGTACCGCACGTACGCGGTGGTCGGCACGCTCGTGGTCCTCGCGTTCATCGCCTACATCGGGTGGCGCTTCTACGACAGCGGCCAGTTCACCGCCCGCAAGTGGGAGTGGCTGCAGTACGCGCAGGTGCAGCGCGACCTGGGCAACGCGGTGCTCCAGACCGTCGAGGCGTTCGCCGCCGCCGCGGTGCTCGCGCTGATCTTCGGCGCCATCTTCGCGGCCGGCCGGCTGTCCGACCACGCCTGGATCCGCCGGATCGCCGGGTTCGTCGTCGAGTTCTTCCGGGCCATCCCGGCGCTGATCCTGATGTTCCTGTTCTACTTCGGCCTGCCGACGGTCGGCGTGCCGATGACGCCGTTCCTCGGCGTGGTGTTCGGCCTGACGCTGTACAACGGCTCGGTGCTCGCGGAGGTCTTCCGCGCCGGCATCCAGTCGCTGCCGAAGGGGCAGAGCGAAGCCGCGTACGCCCTCGGCATGCGCAAGACGCAGGTGATGTTCCTGGTCCTGCTGCCGCAGGCGATCCGGGCGATGCTTCCGACGATCATCAGCCAGCTGGTCGTGCTGCTGAAGGACACCGCGCTCGGCTTCATCATCACGTTCCAGGAGCTGCTGTACTACGCGCGCTACATCGGTTCGCAGGGCGCGTTCGGGCGGCCGATCGTGCCGTCGACGATCGTGGCGACCGCCATCTACGTCGTGATGTGCCTGCTGCTGACGGCGCTGGCGACGTACCTGGAGCGGCGCAACCGCCGCAACAAGAAGGTCGTGGGCACACCGCCCCCGGTGACCGAGAACCTCGCGGCCGCTTCGGCCTGAGTCACCCGTTCGAGGCCCCCGGGATCCGTCCCGGGGGCCTTGTCGTGTCCCGGGGCGTCCCCTAGCGTCGGCGGCATGGGTGTCGCACTGGTGACGGGCAGTTCACGGGGTCTCGGCCGGATGATCGCCCGGAGACTCGCCCGAGACGGGTTCGCCGTCGCGCTCAACGGCCGCCACGACAACGCGGATCTCAAGACGGCCGCGGAGGGCATCGCCGCCGAAGGCGGCCGCGCGGCGGCGTTCGCCGCGGACGTGACGGACCGGCGCCAGGTCGGCGAGCTGGTCGACGCGGTCACGGCGGTGCTGGGCCCGATCGGGGTGCTGGTCCTCAACGCCACCGGCCCGCAGCCGGAGGCGCCGCTGGCCCGGGTGGACTGGCCGGATCACCTGGCCCAGCTGGACTTCTTCGTGCGCTCGCCGGTGCTGCTGGGCCACGCGGTGCTGCCGGGGATGCGCGCCCGCGGCCACGGCCGCATCGTGCACGTCGACTCGGAGGTGGCGGACCGCCCGCCACCCGGCCGCTCGGCGTACGTCACGGCCAAGAACGCCCAGATCGGCTTGGTCCGCGCGTGGGCGCGCGAGCTGGCCCCGGACGGCATCACGGTCAACACGGTGGCACCCGGGTTCATCCCGGTGGAGCGGCACGCGGAGGTGCCGGCGGCCGAGCGCGAGGAGTACCGGGCGTCGGTCCCCGCCGGGCGGCTGGGCACCCCCGAAGACGTGGCCGCCGCGGTGAGCTTCTTCGCCTCGGACGAAGCGGGCTTCATCACGGGCCAGCGCCTCCTGGTGGACGGCGGCCGCGCGCTCGGCTAGAGCCGCCCGACCCGGGGGTGATTCACGGTGCCGGAGCTGTCCGAGAAGGTCCTGCGCTGGGTGACCGGCGCGGTGGGCGGCGCCCGGGTGGCCGCGGCCGCCGGCTTGCGGGAGCAAGCGAATCCGTGGCTGTTGCGGTTCGAACCGGCCGGCCGGGTCGAGGCGGCCGTGCTGCGGCTCGGGGATCCTGCCGATCCCGGGCAGTGCCGGCGGTTCGCCACCGAGGTCGCGGCACTGCGCGTTGCCGGTGACCACCAGCTGCCCGCGGCCGGCCTGATCGCCACTGACCTCGACGGCTCCGCGGCAGGCGCTCTCGCGGTGCTGACCACGGTCCTGCCCGGGCACAGCCGGATCCCGCCGGTCGCGTCCACGGCGCGGCTGCGAGGCTTGGGCGCCGCGGCGGCCGCGCTGCAATCGGTCCCGCTGGTGCCGCGAGACGCTCTGCCGTTGCGGACCCGCTCGATCGCGGACGTGGACTTCGCGGCCCAACGCCGCGAGAAGGGCACCACGGCGCTGCTGGCGGCGGCCGAGGAACGTCTGGAGCGGCTTCCGGTGCCCCCGGGCCGGCCGGTCTTCGTCCACGTGACCTGTGGTTCGGGAACACCCTGTGGTCGGGCGACCGCTGCACCGGCCTCGTCGACTGGGACTGCGCAGGCGCCGGCTCACCGGGAATCGACCTCGGCGCGGCGCGCTTCGACGCCGCCCTGATGTACGGGCCGCCCGCTGCCGAGCCGGTGCTGGAGGGCTGGCAGCGAACAGCGTGCCGCCGCGCGGAACAGGTGGCCTACTGGGACGTCGTGGCGGCCTTGGGAACCCTGGCCGACATGGCGTTCTGCGTGCCGGCCCTCCACGACCAGGGCAGAACGGACCTCGACGCCGGCCTTCTCGGGCAGCGCCGGGACGCCTTCCTCGGCACGGCGTTGGGACGACTCGACGCCGGAGATCGCTAGTAGTGCCTTGTCAGGTTCGCCGGCGGTTGTTGCGGTGTAACGGTTTCACGGTTCGGTGGCAGGTCAGGCCGGCGCATCCGCTTTTGGGTCGCCTCGCAGCAGGGTGGCGTGGCGGTGCCGGCCTTGCCAGGAGTGGTCCTCGAAGTGGTCCGGGCCCAGACCGGGTTCGAGTTCGCGGTAGTCGTGCTCGATCCGCCACCGGTTCGGTGCACCGTCGGCATTCGGCGATCAGCCACTGCTGCGGCAGGGCGCCATCTTCGGTGCCGCGGGGGACGCGGTGCCCGGCGGGCCGGACCCGCAGGAACAGAAACTGGGAGGACAGCGTGCCGCGGGACGGGAGCCGCCTCCCTGCTGTGGGCCAGGGCCTCACCTTTGAGGTGCACGCTGTAGGCGATGTCCCGCTCGTCGAGCATCTCCACGGCTGGCGTCCATTTCGGACGATCGCCTTCTCTTCGGTTGTGCCACAGCGGTTGCGCCGCGCCCTGGCTGCCTCGGTGACCGCCCCACGCCACCTCGACCCGGGTGCCGGCCTGTCCGCCGACCGCCGCGGCGGCTCGTGGCGCGTTCGTCAGTGTCCTGCGGCGCTTGGCTTTGGCTGCCTTGACCGCCGCCGGGCCTGCCTTGGCAGGGTCGCAGGACTCCGGAGTGCTGCCGACCACGCCCGGTGAACTCGTGCCGTCCTTGGGGAAGCCGCTGTCGTCGACCGCCCAGGCCACCGGATCCAGCAGTAACCCCCGCAGGTACGTCTCGCCCTTGCCCGCTGATCAGGCCGGGCCATCGGGAACGAACACTTCCACCGCGAAAGCCCTAGCAAGGCATTACCAGTGGCCTGGAGAGTGAACCTGAACACCGGAGACCGGCCTGGTGTGCTCGTGGGTGTAGGCCCGTAGCCGTGGGGCTGCGGGCTTGTCCCGTGTTCAGGCTGCGAATGGGAGTGGTTCGTGGAGGTTGTTGCGCCTTGGTTTGCGGCGCCGGTCGATGAACACCGGTGGGAGGAATTCGGGGAGGCCGTCGGTGGCGATGCGGACTTCCCAGCCGGAGCGGTGCAGGAGCCGGTGGTGGTGGGCGCACATCAGGACCAGGTTGGTGAGGTCGGTGGGGCCGCCATCTGCCCAGTGCCGGATGTGGTGACCTTGACAGTGCCGGCGTGGACGATGACAGCCCGGGAACGCACAACCCCGATCCCGGAGAAACAATGCCCGGCGCAGCCCGGCGGAGATCAACCGGCGGAGGCGGCCGAGATTCAGCGGTTCGCTCTTGTCACCGAGGACGGCGGGGATGATCATGGCGTCGCAGGCATGCACCCGCGCTTCGGCCGCAGTCATCGTCCCGGTGTCACCGAGCGTGGCCTTGCCAACTCCGGACTTCAGATCCTCCAACGACACCGCGACCATCACGTGGGCTCGTTCCCCCGCCTGCATCGGCAACTCCGGGGAATTCAAGGCGAGATCGACGGCATCGGAGAAAGCATCCCCATAGCGCTGCGGGGTGGTGCGGAAGTCGGGACCCTCATCCCCGGTGCGACGCTCGGCCAAAGCATCCAACAATGCGCTGGCGCGGGTACCGGTCTCGTCATCGAACCGGCCACTCAGCTCCCACACCCCGGTTCTTTTACGGCGCAGGAACACCTCCCGGGCCGGGGCCGTGGGTTCGGTGTCGTCGGGCTCCTGACCGTCGGGAACCAGGTGGGCGAGGATGCGGGCACCCAGGGCAGCGACCTGCTTGTGCCCGGCCTCCTCAGCGAAAGCCAGCAAGTTGGCCTCAGCGCTCACGCAATGCTCGGGCGGGACCTGGGCCAGCACATCGGTGATCACGTCGATCATCGGGTTGCTCAACCGCCCCGCCCGAGCAGCAACACCCGTGGCGGGAGCCAAGGCAGGGATGGGGCTGCCGTCGAGGTTGCGGCCCGGATTCACCAAGCGGGCGCGCTTGATCAACCGTTCCGCAGCCGACTTCGGCTCATCAGCCAGATGCTCCAACAGCCGGGCAGCGGAGCGGTAGCCGAACAGCTCCATCACCCCACGCTGCTCGATTTCCACCAGCAGTGCACCGAGTTTGGCTTCCGCGGACCGCATAGACGCGACCAACTCACCAATACGGTCGGCAAAAGCCACCGCTTCGGACGAGAGAGCCGCGTCGTTGGTCATACCTCCAGACTACCGACGATCGAACACAGTGACATCACACGATCGGGCAAGAAATCCCAACCCCAGAACACCGGAAAGCCCTACAGAGCAAAAGAAGCGTGGGGAATCGGCGCTGCCGACCACGGAACCCCGAAGCGTTCAACGACAAACTCAAGGAACAAAAGGAAAACTGTCACTGCCGCACCGATCGCCGTGCAGGGCGAGGATCCCATCCGTGTCGCGGGCGAGAAACCGTGAACTGCTTTTCCCCCAGCCCGGCCATGGCGGCGAGCAGGCCATTCCCGTCCATCTCGACCTGTTCATCGCAGGTCTCCCCGTCCCCGAGCCGGCCCGGCGGCGCGCCCGCTCCGGTGACCAGCCCCGCCGGGACAGCCGCCCGGCCCCGCCCGGCATCCCCGTCGCCTCACCGCCCGCCGCGGCGGAGGCGCAGCGCCGCCAGCACACCCAGGACCAGCACGAGAGCCACCGCGAGCGCGGCCCACATCGCGACGTGCAGCTGCAGCAGCCCGCCCGCGAAGGCCCCGGCGAGCATCGCCCCCACGGCGGCGATCTTGCGCAGCGGGTGCGACCCCGCGCCGCCGGCCGCCTTCGAATCCGCCGCGAAGCCGGTCAACGTCATCGTCAGCACCGTCGTCGTCAGGTCGGGTGCGCCGATGCGGCGGACCGCCGCGTTCTGCAGCCCCATCGCCAGCCCGAGCACGACGATCAGCAGTTCGCTGCCGAGCCGCGTGCCGCCGCCCACGGTCGCCGACAGCACGACGGCCACCGCGATCAGCCCCGCCTGCACCGCGGTCGCCTGGCGCAGGGCGTCGTAGTCGTCTTCCCGGCGCGCCAGGCGGCCGCCGGCGAGCGCGCCCGCGAGGAACGCGAGCACGGCGGTCAGCGAGGCGAGCACGGACAGCGTCGTCTCCCCCGCCGCGGCGAAACCGAAGAACACGACGTTCCCGGTCATGTTGGCGACGAACACGCGCCCCAGCCCGAGGAAGCTGACGGCGTCGACCACCCCGGTGACGACGGTCAGCGTGAGCAGCAGAGCGGCCAGGTCCCGCGGTTTCGGTTCAGCCATGCGGGCAGTCAACCACCCCGCGGGTGAACGTGCGGTCGCCGAGCGCGTCGGTGTTGTCGACGAACTGGTCGATCGCCCCGGTCAGCGCCGGTGGCCGCGCCCCCGCGAGCAGGGGTGTCACGAAGCGGCCGGCGTGGATCACCTGGAACGGCCGATCGTGGTAGCCGCTGGTCCGCGGCTCCACGGGAGCGGTGAGGCCGAGGTCGTTGTGCAGCCCGGCAACGCACTCGTAGGCGGCCACGAGGTGCCGCTCGCGCTCCCGCCAGGCGGTCGCGGCCAGTGCGGCGGTGAGGTGCGGGGACAACCGCGCGGCCACGGGCAGCCGCGCGAAGGCGCTGCCGAGCCACTTGCTGTACGGCGGATAGCGGCGCGCCATGAGCAGGCACAGCCGCATCAGGTCGCGGGCGAGCCGCGCGGCGACGACCGCGGACCCCAGTTCGTCCCCGGCTTCACCGCACCGGCCGACGAACGCTTCTTCCTGGCCGATCCGTTGCCACTGGCACGCCAGGACGTACCGCCAGACGTCGTCCGGGTACCAGGCGACGTGCTGCCGCAGGGCTTCGAGCCCGAGGTCGTCGTGGAAGACCGCGCCGCCGGTGAACTCGGCGAAGATCTGGGTGGGCGTCGCGAGCCAGTCGGCGCGGACCGGTCGCCGCGGGTCGAACCCGAGCGTTCCGCGGACCCAGTCGTCGAGCCCCGCGACGACGACGCCGTGGTCGGGGCGGCCGGTCGTCGGGGCGAGGTGCCGGGTGCCCGCCTCGTCGGTGACGAAGTGTGTCGGATACCCGAGAAAGGTGCGGGGCAGGTGGTCGGCGAGGAGGCCGGGGATCCGCGCCCCGTCGCCGTCGGCGAACAACAGCAGCCGCGGCCCCCAGTTGTGGTCCGTGGAGCGGGGCGTGTCGAAGCCCAGCACTTCGGAGCCGTACCCGATGAGCGCGGCGGTGTAGCGGAGCCGCGGGAGCTCGCGGCGCAGGATCGGCCGGACCGCTTCGGCGTGGAATCGCCGGGACAGTTCGATTCCGGGAGTGAATTCCATGGGTTCATTGTGCAGCGCGAAGGCGCGAAGCGCGCTTCATTATGCGAAGCTGCTTCGCAGCGCTTCGCGGCTGGTTTTCGTTGTCACACAGGCGAAACACCATCCCCCTTGCGGTGAATCCGCGCGCGGCGTACATCGTTTTGTCGGAGGCCCCCTCTACCGTGCGGGGCATGACCGAAAAGAGCACGGTGCGCACGCGCGAAATGGCCTTCGAGCTCAGGGGCCAGCGCGAGCTGAAACGGATGACCCTGCGCGAGCTGGCCCGCCGCGCGGACTGGTCGGCGTCGAAGGTGTCGGCCTGGGAGAACGGCCGCCGCATCTCGCCGGTCGACGCCGCGATCTACCTCGCCCACTGCGGAACCGGGGCCGCCGAACGCGCGCGGCTCCTCGAGCTGGCCAAACCACCCGGCGACCTGTACTGGGTACGGCCCTACTTCGACCGGCTCGCCGACCCGATGAAGTCGCTCGTCGTCCAGGAAAACCTGGCGAGCTCGATCGTGTACTACAGCCCGGCCGCCATCCCCGGGATGCTGCAGACGGAGGACTACGTCCACACCTGTTTCGAGCTCACCGGGCGCTACACGGCCGACAGGCTGGGCGTGCTGACGCGGGCCCGCGTCGACCGGCAGCAGCTGCTGCAGCGGCAGGCCCCGCCGGACTGCACTTTCTTCGTGCACGAGCGCGCCCTGCGTTCGGTGGTGGGCGGCCCGGCTCTCATGCACGAACAGCTGCAGAACCTCGTGCTGGCCACGAACCTGCCGCACTGCGTCATCCGGGTCGTGCCGGACTCGGATCCCACGTTCCGCATGCTGAGCACGACGTTCACGGTCATGGAGTTCCTCGAACACCCACCCGTCGTCTACGAAGAGACCTACACCGCGGGACTGTTCGTAGACGACCGCATCGCCGTGGAGGCCTTCTACCTCCTCGTCACCCGGCTGGACCAGGCGGCCCTGCCCGAGCGGCAGTCGCGGGAATGGCTCGTCCGGTTCGCGGACGAGTACGAACGCCTGGATGCCCTTGAGCGCTGAGGTCGCGGCCGTCCGCGACGCGAAGGCGCCCGCCGCCGTCCCCACCCCGCCTGGAACGCACTGCTCGGCGCCCCACGCCGACGCGCTTCCCGTCGTGCCGGACCGCCCAGGCCGTGCACGCGCAGCCATCGCTGAGGCAAGCAGCCCGGCTCAGCCCTCGCCGCTGACGCGCTTCCCGTCGTGCCAGACCGCGCGGGTCCGGCCGGGCAGGTCCGTCACGTCGAGGTCCGTGCCGTCCAGCAGCACCAGGTCGGCACGCAACCCCGGCTCGACGCGGCCACGGTCGTCGTCGAGGCGGAGCAGTCGCGCCGCCTCGACGGTGGCCGCCTTCAGGGCAGCCGCCTCGCCGAGCACCGCGGCCAGCAACCGCAGCTCGGTCGTCAAGTCGACATGGGGACGCGGGGCGAGGTCCGAGCCGGCGGCGATGCGGACGCCCGCTTCCGCCGCGAGGCGAAGCGAACGCCGGTGTGTCTCGGCGAACTCGCTGTCGCTGATCGGCGCGAGTGTCGGCACGTACCAGGCGTTCTCGAGCGCGGCCACGGCGTCGTCGTCGAGGAAGGTGCCGTGCTCGACGCTGCGCACGCCGGCGCGGGCGGCCGAGACGACCGCGGCGGACGTGTGCGCGTGGGCCAGGACGTCCCGGCCGCAGCGGCGAGCCTCGTCGACCAGCGCGACGAGCTCGTCGTCGGTCGGCCGGACGTCGGTCCCCGAGCGCACCGCCCGCATCGCCCCGCTCGCGCCGGCCTTGATCCAGTCGGCGCCCGCGCGCACCATCCGGCGGACAGCCGCGCGCGCGGCGTCCGGCCCGTCGAACAGCGGGTCCGGCAGCGACGGGTCACCAAAGCGGTCGACGCCGCCCGCGGGCGGCTCCCAGCTGTCGCCGAGCCCGCCGGTCGGGCCCAGCTGACGCAGGCTGACCAGCAGGTCGGGCCCGGCGATCCACCCGGCTTCCAAGGCGTGCTTGAACCCGGCGTCGGCACCCCACGCGTCCCGGACGGTGGTGATCCCGCGCGCCAGCAACCCCCGCAGCACCGGCACGGCTTCGAGGATCCGCGCACTACGCGGCAGCGGCTCGGGCCGCGGGAAGGCCACGTGCACGTGGCAGTCGATGAGTCCGGGGATCAGCAGGCCCCCGGCGCAGTCGACGCGCGGGCCGTCCAGGCCCACGCCGACCTCGGCGATGCGCGAGCCGTCCAGCCGTACGTCCGCGCGGGTGCTCTCGCCGGTTTCGGGATCGAACACCAGCGCCCCGGCAAGCACCGTCACACGAGCTCCTTCCGGTAGATGAGAAAATCGCACGGCGTCGCCAGCGACGGCGCGAGGTGAGGGTAGTCCTCGGCGAGACCGGCCCGGTGGGTCACGCGATGGCCGAGCCGGCCACACCCACTCGGTCGGGAACTGCTTCGACGGATGCGTCCAGTGCCGCGGCACGAGCAGTTCGAGCTGCACCTCCGCCGGATCGGCGGCGAGCAGGCCGCACTCACCAGTCGCCTCGTCGAGCCGCCGGGTCCACACCGCACCACCGAGATCCCTGTCCGCCGAATCGACCGCGATCTCGCCGGCCGCCACGAACCCGGTGACCTCATCGGCGAACGTCCAGGCGGTGCCCCTCTGCCAGAGCCCTTTCTCGCCTCGGTGTAGACCTGGTCGACCAACACCGTGACACGCTCGATTACGGCGTGACCGGCCGACGGCGGCGGCAGTTCGATCTTGCTTTCCTCCATCCCGCCATCCTGCCGTGCACCTCACGCAGCCGAAACGGGTTGCCCGATCTTCGGCGCCTCATAACAGAACGATCACAATGCGTATCAGTTGCGCTTCGACCAGCGATCAACATCCACGTCGGTGCGCTACGCCCTCAGCCATGACCGAGGACAACTCGCGTCGATCGATCAGGCGACCCGAAGGGGACGGAGCACCGATGGCGCGGCGTACCGGGATTCTCGTTCAGATGCAAAGAGATGCGGCCCGCCGCCAGCGAGAGCGGCAGCGAGCTGCGGCCGCCTATGTGCGCCAGCAGGCTCAAGCCCAGCGGGATGCACAACGGGCAGAACGAGAGGCTCTCCGCACCCAAGCAGCAGCCTTGCGACTTGCGGAACAGCACGCGAAGGCCGACGCCCGGGCTCAAGCCGAAGCCGTCAAGCAGCAGAAGCAAGCCCACCTGGAACTCCAACAGGCACGAGTTGCCAGCCAGAACGCCGATCTCGAGGCAGAGGTGGCCGAACTGGAACAGCTTCTCGCCTCGACACTCGAAGTCGACGATTTCATCGACTTCGAGTCACTCAAGCGCTCCGCTCAGCACCCGGCCTTCCAGCCCGGCGCCATCGGGCGCCCCACACCTCCACCACGACTTGAGAGCACACCCGGCGAGCCCACCTTCGCCCAGTTCGCACCGCCACCGCCGACCGGCATGGCCAAGGTCTTCGGCAAAGGCAAGCACGAGCGACAAGTCCTCGCAGCACAGCAACGATTCTCTCAGGTGCACGCCGCCTGGCAACAAGAGTCGAGCGCCGTACAACAGCGCAATGCAGTCGCAGCCCGAAAGCAGCGGCAAACCGAGCACGCACGCGTCGAGGCACTGAAGAAAGCCAAAGCAGCTTATGACGACCAGTGCGCGGAACGTGAACGTGAAGTCTCCGCACACAACGCCGATGTGACGGCGCTGGCTGAAGCCTTCACTCGCCGCGATCCTCAAGCAGTCCTCGAATACTTCACATTGGTGCTCGCCAACTCGGACTATCCGGACGACTTCCCTCAACAGTACCGACTGGCTTACATTCCCGAATCGACGCAACTCGTCGTGGAGTACGAACTCCCGGATCTGTCGTGCGTGCCTGCCGTGCGCGAATACAAATACGTCAAGTCCAAGGACGAGGTGACTTCCACTGCCCGGCCGGTACGTGACATCAAGGCACTTTACGGCTCCGTCGTCGCCCAGATTACTCTTCGCACGCTTCATGAGATCTTCGAAGCCGACCGAACCGCGCTCGTCGACACCGTCGTCTTCAATGGCATGGTGACCACCACCGACCCCGGGACCGGCAAGCAGGTGCGACCTTGCCTGGTCACCGTCCGCACCACCCGGGAAGTGTTCGCCGATCTCGATCTTGCGCTCGTGGAACCACTTGCCTGCCTGGAGCGGCTCAACGCCTCGGTGTCCAAGCGGCCGAGCGACCTGGCGCCCGTGCGCCCGGTGCTGGAGTTCGACATGGTGGACAAGCGGTTCATCGAAGAGACGGATGTGCTCTCGAGCCTCGATCAGCGACCGAACCTCATGGAGCTGACCCCCAGCGAGTTCGAGGCCCTCATTCAGAACCTGTTCAGCAAAATGGGCCTCGACACCAAACAGACCCGCCCCTCACGTGATGGCGGCGTCGATTGCGTCGCGTTCGACCCTCGTCCCATCTTCGGCGGAAAGGTGGTAATCCAGGCCAAGCGGTACCGCAACACCGTCGACGTGTCAGCCGTACGTGATCTTTTCGGAACGATGCAGAACGAAGGCGCTTCCAAAGGCATCTTGGTGACGACCTCAGGCTACGGCCCAGCGAGCTATGACTTCGCGGCCGGAAAACCGCTCGAGCTCATCGACGGTTCGAACCTGCTCTACCTCTTGACCGAACACGCGGGCATGGAGGCGAAGATCGTGCCGCTCGAGGCATAGATTTGAGACGCTCGCGAACCGGCTCGAGGCGCGGTTCGCGAGCGTCGGGGAGAAAGCCCTACTTGTCCCGGCGGAAGAGCTTGTTGCCCAGCCACACGATCGGGTCGTACTTGCGGTCCGCGACGCGCTCCTTCATCGGGATCAGCGCGTTGTCGGTGATGTGGATGCCCTCCGGGCACACCTCCGAACAGCACTTCGTGATGTTGCAGTACCCCAGCCCGTGCTCGTCCTGGGCCGCGTCACGGCGATCCGCGACGTCCAGGGGGTGCATCTCCAGCTCGGCGATGCGCATCAGGTACCGCGGCCCCGCGAACGCCTCCTTGTTCTCCTCGTGGTCGCGCACCACGTGGCAGGTGTTCTGGCACAGGAAGCACTCGATGCACTTGCGGAACTCCTGCGAGCGCTCGACGTCGACCTGCTGCATCCGGTACTCGCCCGGCTTGAGGTCGGCCGGCGGCGTGAACGAGGGGATCTCGCGCGCCTTCGTGTAGTTGAACGACACGTCGGTGACGAGGTCGCGGATCACCGGGAACGTCCGCATCGGCGTCACCGTGATGACCTCGTCCTCGGTGAACGTCGACATCCGCGTCATGCACAGCAGGCGCGGGCGGCCGTTGATCTCCGCCGAGCACGAGCCGCACTTGCCCGCCTTGCAGTTCCAGCGCACGGCGAGGTCCGCGGCCTGCGTCGCCTGCAGCCGGTGGATGATGTCGAGGACGACCTCGCCCTCGTTCACCTCCACCGTGAAGTCCTGCAGCCCGCCGCCGTCGGCGTCGCCGCGCCAAACGCGGAAACTCGCCTTATAGCTCATGCTTTGCTCCCGGGGTGCGTCTCGAGCTCCGCATCGGTGTAGTACTTCCCGAGTTCACCGAACTCGAACAGCTCCAGCAGGTCCTGCCGCAGCGGCACCTGCGCCTTCACCTCGACGTCGATGTCCGGCACCACCGGGTTGTCGCCCGGGGACGCCGAGCACACGAGGAGCTTGTTGCGCCAGTCCGCTTCCATGCCCGGGTAGTCGTCGCGTGTGTGCCCGCCGCGGCTTTCGGTGCGCGTCAGCGCCGCCTTCGCGACGCACTCGCTGACCATCAGCATGTTGCGCAGGTCGATCGCGAGGTGCCAGCCCGGGTTGAACTGCCGGTGCCCTTCGACGGTGACCCGCAGGATCCGCTCCCGCAGCTCGTCGAGCTTCGCCAGCGCCTGCGCCATCTCCTCCGCCTTGCGGATGATGCCGACCAGGTCGTTCATCGACTGCTGCAGCTCGGTGTGCAGGGTGTACGGGTTCTCGGCCGAGGCACCGGACGGCGGGTCGAACGGCGCGAGCGCCATCTTCGCCGCGTCGTCCACATCGGACTCGAGCACCGCGGGCCTGCTGTCGAGGCCCGCCACGTACTCGGCGGCGCCGAGCCCGGCGCGACGGCCGAACACCAGCAGGTCGGACAACGAGTTGCCGCCGAGCCGGTTGGACCCGTGCATGCCGCCCGAACACTCGCCCGCGGCGAACAGGCCGGGCACGCTCGCCGCGGCCGTGTCCGGGTCGACCTCGATGCCGCCCATGACGTAGTGGCAGGTCGGGCCGACCTCCATCGGCTCCGCCGTGATGTCGACGTCCGCCAGCTCCTTGAACTGGTGGTACATCGACGGCAGCCGCTTGCGGATCTCCTCGGCCGGAAGCCGGCTGGCGATGTCGAGGAAGACGCCGCCGTGCGGGGAGCCGCGGCCCTCCTTGACCTCGGAGTTGATCGCGCGGGCCACCTCGTCGCGGGGCAGCAGGTCCGGCGTGCGCCGGTTGTTGTCCGCGTCGGTGTACCAGCGGTCGGCTTCCTCTTCGCTTTCCGCGTACTGGCCCTTGAACACCTCGGGCACGTACTCGAACATGAACCGCTTGCCGTCGGAGTTCTTGAGCACGCCGCCGTCACCGCGCACGCCCTCGGTGACGAGGATGCCCTTGACGCTCGGCGGCCAGACCATCCCGGTCGGGTGGAACTGGACGAACTCCATGTTGATCAGCTTCGCGCCCGCCCGCAGGGCCAGCGCGTGGCCGTCACCGGTGTACTCCCACGAGTTCGACGTCACCTTGAACGACTTGCCGATGCCGCCGGTGGCGAGCACGACCGCGGGCGCCTCGAAGAGGATGAACCGCCCGCTCTCGCGCCAGTAGCCGAACGCGCCGGCGATGCGGCCTTCGGTGGTGAGCAGCTCGGTGACCGTGCACTCGGCGAAGACCTTGATCTTCGCCTCGTAGTCCCCGGTCTCGGCGAAGTCCTCCTGCTGCAGCGAGACGATCTTCTGCTGCATCGTGCGGATCAGCTCGAGGCCCGTGCGGTCGCCGACGTGCGCCAGCCGCGGGTACGTGTGCCCGCCGAAGTTGCGCTGGCTGATCCGGCCGTCGGCGGTGCGGTCGAACAGCGCGCCGTACGTCTCGAGCTCCCAGACGCGGTCCGGCGCCTCCTTGGCGTGCAGCTCGGCCATCCGCCAGTTGTTGAGGAACTTCCCGCCGCGCATGGTGTCGCGGAAGTGGACCTGCCAGTTGTCGTTCGAGTTCGCGTTGCCCATCGAGGCCGCGCACCCGCCCTCGGCCATCACCGTGTGCGCCTTGCCGAACAGGGACTTGCACACGACCGCGACGCGGAAGCCGCGTTCGCGGGCTTCGATCACGGCGCGCAGACCGGCGCCACCGGCACCGATCACCACCACGTCGTAGCTGTGCCGTTCGACCTCGGTCATGAAGAGATTCCACCTCGGAACTGGGGACGTCTGTGTTTTCAAGGCACTGTCGGGAGCGGGAAGAGCTAGTTCACGAACCTCAGGTCCGAGATCGCGCCACTGGCGACGAGCATGACGTAGAAGTCGGTCAGCACCAGCGTGCCGAGCGTCGTCCAGGCCAGCGTCATGTGGCGGGTGTTGAGCTTCGTGACCTGCGTCCAGATCCAGTAGCGCACCGGATGCTTGGAGAAGTGCTTCAGCCGGCCGCCGGTCACGTGCCGGCACGAGTGGCAGGACAGCGTGTAGGCCCAGAGCAGGATCACGTTGCCGAGCAGGATGATGTTGCCCAGCCCGAACCCGAAGCCGCCGGTCTTCCCGTGGAAGGCGATGATCGCGTCGTAGGTGTTGATCAGCGAGACGATCAGCGCCACGTAGAAGAAGTAGCGGTGGACGTTCTGGATGATCAGCGGCAGCCGCGTCTCGCCGGTGTACTTGGCGTGCGGTTCCGCGACGGCGCAGGCGGGCGGGGAGAACCACACCGACCGGTAGTAGGCCTTGCGGTAGTAGTAGCAGGTCAGGCGGAACCCGAGCAGGAACGGCAGCACCACGAAGCCGAGCGGGACGAACCCGGGCAGGTCGCCGAACCAGTGGCCGAAGTGGCTCGAGCCTTCGACGCAGGAGGTGGACAGGCACGGCGAGTAGAACGGCGTCAGGTAGTGGTAGTCGGGCACCCAGTAGGCGGTGCGCACGAACGACCGGACCGTCGCGTAGATGATGAACGCCGACAGTCCGAGCACGGTCAGCAGCGGCTGGAGCCACCACCGGTCCGTACGGAGGGTGCGCTCGGCGATCCGGGCCCGTTTGGGGGCCCGGACGCCGGTGCCGACGCCGTTGTCAGCGGGAGCGCTCACCGCTGGTCGCGCTTGTAGCCGCCGACGCCTTCGTCATCGGCGCCGTGCCACAGCGCCGGGTCGTAGGGGGTGTCGGGGACGGGGACGCGCTCCGCGGCCTTCGCCTGCGCGGGCACCGCGAGGGGCACGCCGTCGAGGTCCGCGGTGTCGATGTCGAGGCGCTCGACGTCGTTGGCGAGCCGGCGCACCGCCGACGCGTCGCCGTAGCGCGAGCGCAGGGCGCCGACGCACTGCCGGAGCTGGCCGATGGTTCGCCGCAGCTCGGCGATCTCGGAGGTGGACATCATGCCTCCCGTGTGGTGGGGCTGGCAGGGACCGGCGAAGGCAACCTTCGAAGGCACTGCCACGCGTCGTGCAGTGTGACAACTAGCACACTAACGGTTCCAGAGGTGATCGGGGTCACGCGGGTCGATCTTCTGAATCGATTTTGATTCGGCGTTTTCCCGAGGTAGTGTGGCCAGTGTCACGACCCTGAGGCGTCAGCGCTGCCGTCCCGCGGACCACCACACCCCCAGTGATCCGGAGCCGGACATGAGCCCGACCCCATCGTTGCACCCCGTCATCGCCGAAGTCACCGCCCGCATCGCCGCGCGCAGTGCCGCGACCCGCACCGCCTACCTCGACCGCATGGCCGCCGCGTACGCCGAAGGCCCGGTCCGCCGCGGGCTCGCGTGCAGCAACCTCGCCCACGGTTTCGCCGCGATGGACGGCGTCGACAAGGAAGCGCTGCGGGCCGCCCGCGCGCCCGGCGTGGCGATCGTGTCTTCCTACAACGACATGCTTTCGGCGCACCAGCCGATGCAGGAGTACCCGGCGTGGCTGAAGAAGTCCGTGCGCTCGGCCGGCGGGGTGGCCCAGTTCGCCGGCGGGGTGCCCGCGATGTGCGACGGGATCACGCAGGGCCGCGCGGGCATGGAGCTGTCCCTGTTCAGCCGCGAGGTCATCGCGATGTCGACGGCGATCGCGTTGTCGCACGACATGTTCGACGCCGCGCTGCTGCTCGGGGTCTGCGACAAGATCGTCCCCGGCCTGCTGGTCGGCGCGCTGTCCTTCGGGCACCTCCCGGCCGTGCTGGTGCCCGCGGGGCCGATGAACTCGGGGCTGCCGAACAAGGAGAAGGCGCGCGTCCGGCAGCTCTACGCCGAGGGCCTGGCGACCCGCGAAGACCTCCTCGACGCCGAAGCGGCGTCGTACCACTCGGCCGGCACCTGCACCTTCTATGGCACGGCCAACTCCAACCAGATGGTCGTCGAGGTGATGGGCCTGCACCTGCCGGGCGCCAGCTTCGTCCAGCCGGGTTCGGCCCTGCGCCGCGCGCTGACCGAAGAGGCCGGGCGGCGCATCGTCGCGTTGTCCCGCGGCGAGGAGTACACGCCGGTCTCGCGGATCCTCGACGAAAAGGCGTTCGTCAACGGTGTCATCGCGCTGCTCGCCACCGGCGGGTCGACCAACCACACGATGCACCTGGTCGCGATCGCCGCGGCCGCGGGCATCCAGCTGACCTGGGACGACTTCTCCGACCTCTCGGCCGTCGTGCCGCTGCTGGCGCGGGTCTACCCGAACGGCAGCGCCGACATCAACCACTTCCACGCCGCCGGCGGCATCCAGTTCCTCGTCGGCACGCTGCTCGACGCCGGGCTGCTGCACGAAGACGTCCACACGGTGGCGGGGTTCGGGCTGCACCGCTACCGCGCCGAACCGATCCTGTCCGACGGCGAGCTCGTCTGGCGCGACGTCCCCACCCGCAGCCTCGACGAAGACGTCCTGCGGCCGGCGTGGCGCCCCTTCGCCGCGGACGGCGGGCTGCGGATGGTCGAGGGCAACCTCGGCCGCGGCGTGGTCAAGGTGTCCGCGGTGGCCCCCGAGCACCGCGTCGTGCAGGCGCCGGCGCGGGTGTTCACCACGCAGGAGGGCTTCAAGGCCGCGTTCGACGCCGGCGAGCTGGACCGCGACGTCGTCGTGGTGATCCGGCAGCAGGGCCCGCGGGCCAACGGCATGCCGGAGCTGCACGGCCTGACGCCGGCGCTGGGGGTGCTGATGGACCGCGGGCACGCCGTGGCGCTGCTCACCGACGGTCGCATGTCGGGCGCGTCGGGCAAGATCCCGGCCGCCATCCAGGTGACGCCGGAAGCCGCGGCGGGCGGCCCGATCGCGCGCATCGCCGACGGCGACGTCATCCGGCTCGACGCCACTTCGGGCTCCCTCGACGTGCTCGTCGGTGACGAAGAACTCGCCCGCCGCGAACTTGTGGACTCGCCGCCGTCCGAAGCATCCTGGACCGGCACCGGCCGAGAGCTGTTCGCCGCGTTGCGCCGCGCGGTCGGCCCCGCTGACCAGGGCGCTTCGGTGTTCGGCGGCCTGACCCCGGAGCACTTCGGAACGCCCGCTTTCACAACACAGGAGGTCGGTCAGTGACCACCGGTCAGGACCTGCTCGAGCTGTCCCCCGTGATGCCCGTCGTGGTGATCGACGACGCCGACGACGCGGTGCCCACGGCCCGGGCCCTGCTCGCCGGCGGGATCGGGGTCATCGAGCTGACCCTGCGCACCGCGGCGGCGCTGAGCGCGATCGAGCGCGTCGCCGCCGAGGTGCCGGAAATCGTCATCGGCGCCGGCACCGTCGTCTCGCCGGACCAGGCGAAGCAGGCGGCCGACGCGGGCGCGAAGTTCCTCGTGACGCCCGGCTGCACGGACGCCGTCGTCGACGCGTGCTTCGAGACCGGGCTGCCGTTCCTGCCCGGCGCGAGCACGGTGTCGGAGGCGATGCGGCTGGCCGAGCGCGGGCTGTCGGCGTTGAAGTTCTTCCCGGCGGAGGCGTCCGGCGGCGTCGCGTACCTGAAGTCGATCGCCGGCCCGTTGCCGTCGTTGCGCTTCTGCCCCACCGGCGGGATCACCGTGGCCTCGGCGCCGTCGTACCTGGCGCTGCCGAACGTCGGCTGCATCGGCGGCTCCTGGCTGACGGCCTCGCTCGACCCCGCCACGATCGAGAAGCTGGCCGCGGAAGCCGCGGCGCTGTAGCGGAAATCACTCCGCGTTCCGCCGTACCCGAACGGCGGAATGCGCGTCCGCATTCCGGGAGCACCGTTCCAGCGCGCTGGAACGGTGCTCCGAGCGGGTGTGGCGGCGGTCATGCGTTCCACTGAACGGCGCATTCACCGCTCTGGTGAGTTATTTACCTGCCTGTTATCGTTTCTCTTCGCTATTTCCAGCGAGGAGAATCCGTGTCCCTGACCAGCGTGGTCGCGCCCAGTCCTGCTCCCGAGACCGTTGCCGCGCTCGTCGGCGAACGCCTTTCGGTGTCCGCACTCCAGCAGCTGGGCGGCACCCTCGGCGGCTATTCCTTCGTCAAGGTCGTGGTCGACCGCGAGCGGGCGGAGATCCACTTTCTGAACAACGCGCGGCATTCCTTTCACGCGATCTATATCGGCGAAGAGATCCTCGGTATCGGCGAAGAACGCGTGCGCGCCGAGATCGACTCGTACAACGAGGCCTTCTACCACGCGCCGGACCGCCGGTTCCTGCTCGGCATTCTCGCGCTGCACCCGCAGCTGCTTTCGCTGGAAACGGTCGAGGTCGACACGATGCCGGCCGCGCTGATCCGGGAGTTCCACGCCTTCGTCGCCCAGTACGTCGACCCGGCGCTGCCGCTGCTGTTCAAGCCGGCCAACCAGCTGCAGGAGCGGATCGTCCGGGAGATCCCGCCGGGCGAGCTGCCCCGCGTGTTCGCGCACGAGCTGTTCTCCACGGCACCGTTCGTGGCGCTGAACCCGGGCACGGCCACCGGGCGGCTGCGCGCGTTCCGCACCCAGGCCGAGTACCGGGCCGCGACGCTGGACTGGACCGACATCATCGTGATGGACCGCGTGCCCGACGACATCCCGCGCCTGGCCGGGATCGTCAACACGCGGCACACGACGCCGTTGTCGCACACCAACGTCCTCGCCGCCGGCTGGCAGATCCCGAACGCCGTCCAGCTCGGCGCCCTGGCCGAGATCGAGCGCCGCGGGCTCGACGGCAAGTGGGTCGAGTACACGGTGGACGCCCACGCGCTGACCCTGCGGGAGGTCGACGAGCCGGCCGACGCGGCGCCGCCGTCGTGGTACGCCCAGCGCGTCACCCTGGAACAGCCCGAAGCCGACCACAGCCCGATCGTGAACCTCGCGCGGCTGCGCGCGGCCGACCGGCACCGCTACGGCACCAAGGCGGCCAACCTCGGCGAGCTGCACCACGTGCTGGCCCGCGGTTCGCAGCGGCTGCTCGGCTTCTACCAGGTGCCGCGGCCGCCGCGGGACAGCCTGCTGCCGTACCTGGCCCGGCTGCTGGACGTCCCACTCGACGCCGACCTGGGCGCCGCGGCCCGGCGGCTGCTCGACGAGCACGTCCGCGTCCCGCGCGGCATCGCGCTGCCGTTCTCGCTGCAGCGGCGGTTCCTGGAGTCGTCGCCGCGGATCCAGCAGGCCATCGGGAAGCTCAAGATGGCCCTGGAGCTGGACGCACGCGAGATCGAGCCCCTGTGCGTCGAGCTGCAGGGCCTGATCCGGTCGGCGCGCATGCCGGGCGCGCTGGCCGGGGAGATCGACTCCGCGCTGGTGTCGCAGCTGGCCGGGGTGCGGGCGTTCGTCGTGCGCAGCTCGTCGAACGCCGAAGACCTCGCCGGGTTCTCGGCCGCCGGGATCTACGAGTCGCACAACCACGTCACCACGGCCGAGCGGATCTTCGCCAGTGTCAAGGAGGTCTGGGCGTCGCTGGTGTCGGTGCGCAGCGTCCGGCTGCGGCAGCAGGCCGGGATCTCCCTCGACGAGTGCTACATGGGTGTGGTGATCCAGGAGCAGGTCGCGGCGGATTTCGGTGGGGTGCTGGTCACGACGAATCCGATGAACCGCGCGGACTTCCGCACGGTGTACGTCAACGTGTCGCCGCGCGTGACGGACGTCGTCGACGGTGCGGCCCTGCCGATGCAGTACCTGTACTCGACGGTCGAGGGCGGCGGCCGCACGGTGTCCCTGGGCGACGCGCCCGCGGACCTGGACTCGCGGGCGCACGACCAGCTGCAGTGGCTGGCGATCGCCGGCCGCCTGCTGCAGGGCCACTTCTCGCCCGACTACACCTTCGACTCGCCGGTGGACATCGAGTGGCTCGCCGACGGCGAGCACCTCCACCTCGTGCAGCTGCGCCCCTATTCGGCTTGACCTTCCCGGGAGACACACGATCATGCTGGGCCTTCGCCTGCCCGCGAAACCCGCCGTTCAGCGCGCCGTCCGGCTGACCTACGGGTTCCAGTTCTTCTTCGGCCTGCTCCTGTGGGTGCCGATCTTCTACTCGTACCAGAAGCTCGCCGGGCTGTCCGACGGCGAGATCTTCGGCATCCAGAGCATCTACTACGTCGTGTTCTGCCTGCTGGAGATCCCGACCGGGATCATCGCCGACCGGTTTGATTACCGCACCTCGCTGGCGGCGGGCGCCGGGGTGCTGGTGGCGGCCAACCTGGTGCCGGTGTTCCTGGCCTCGTACGCGGGGTTCCTGACGCACTTCGTCCTGATCGCCCTGGCGCGCTCGCTGGTGTCCGGCGCGCAGAGCGCGTACCTGTACGAGTACCTGAACGCTTCCGGCGCCGGGGAACACTACCTGCGCGTGGAAGGCGTCGGCCGCGCGTACAGCCTGGTCGGCAAGATCGTGTTCTGGCCGGTGATCGGCCTGCTGATGACGTGGAGCCTCCCCTCCCCGTACTGGCTGACGGCGATCAACGCGGGCGTCGCGCTGGTGTTCGCGGGCAAGCTCCCCCCGATCCCCGGCGGCCGCCGGGTGACCGACAAGACGGCGTCGCTGCTGGCAGGAGTCGGCGGCGCGCTGTGGACGCTGCGCACGTCCCGGTGGCTGGTGCTGCTGATGGTGCAGGGCGTCGCGATGTTCACGCTGGTCCGGATCTGCCAGGTGAACCTGTTCCAGCCGATCCTGGAGTCGAAGGCGCTCTCGGTGAACTGGTTCGGCGCGGTCCTGGCCGCGATGACGGTGTTCGAGGCCCTGGGCGCGGCCCGCCCCCACCGCCTCCGCCGCGCGATCGGCCCGGTGGGGTCGGTGTTCACGCTGACGATCGTGATGGCGCTGTGCCTCGGCGTGATCGTGTTCGTGGGCGCCGTCCCGGCGGTGGTGCTGTTGTGCGTGTTCGCGGTGGCGACGGGGATCGCGTTCCCGGTCCAGAAGCAGCTGCTGAACGACTCCATCCCGGACTCCCGCCACCGCGCGACCCTGCTGTCCATGGAGTCCATTGTGGACAGGGCGGCGTGCGCACTGGTCGCGGTGGCACTGGGCGCGTCCCTGTCGGCCGGCCGGCTGAACGAGTTCCTGGTGCTGACGGCCGTGGTGACGTGCGTCGCGATGGGGGTGCTCGCGGTGCTGCTGCTGGCGGTCCGCAAGCACCGCTCGGACCGCCGCCACCCGGTCCGGCGGGAGACGGTGTCCGCCACTTCCCTCTGCCGCCGCCACCCCGGTCATGGTGTTCAAGCTCGAAGTTCGAGATGATCCGGCCATGTCGGCGCCAGGACAAATCCTTCCGATGGGCTTCGGGTTCCGGCCGTATCGCGGCGACGAAGACCACGGCCTGATGGCCGCGGTGCGGCGGGGCTGCGCTGAACGGGACCGGATAGACGCCGATTCGGTGGTGGACGGGCTCCCGACAGCGGCCGAGATCGCCGAAGCCTCTGCCCACCTGGAAGAGCCGTCCGAGAACCAGATCCTGGTGGTGCGCGACGGGAGCGTGGTCGGCTACGCGACGATCCGGTGGTGGCAGGAGCGGGACGGCACGTGGCTGTACCTGCACCGCGGCTACCTCTTACCCGGACACCGCCGTCAGGGCGTCGGCTCAGCCATGCTGGGCTGGGCCGAAGAGCGGATCCGCTGGCTCGTCGAACGGCACGGAACGGCCCGCACGGCGGTGCTCGGCGCGAACGCCATGGCCACCGAACAGGACGCCACGGCGCTCCTGCTCGCAGCCGGCTACCGACGTGTCTTCAGCCTGGTCGAGCTGAAGCTGGACGATCTGCGGCGGTGGTCCGAGCCTGGCAGCGAACTGCCGGCCGGGATACGGACGGGCCCGATCGGGACCAGCCACTACCGTGCCGCCTGGCGGACGGTCGTCGATGCGTATGCGGATGTCGGTTCCACTCGGCAACAGGCTTTCCGGGACTTCGTCGATACCGCTGACCCGGCGTGCTGGAGAGCGGCTTGGAACGAGCAGGACATGGTCGGTGTCGCCCTCTGCGCCGTTCGCCGTCACCACCGCACTGTGGGCGAGGTCGAAGAGCTGAGTGTCCGGACGGACCAGCGACGCCGGGGAATCGGCCGGGTCCTGCTGCTGGAGGGGCTGCGAAGTCTTCGCGAGCAGGGTGCAGCGACTGCGCGGCTGTTCACGGGCACGGCAAATCCGCACCGGTCCTATGATCTCTACGAGAGCGTGGGGTTCCGGCGGCAGAACGAGTACGTCCGTTACCGCAAGCCGCTTGCGGCGGTCGTCAGTCGATGACGGCGTCGTCGAGCAGGGTGGACTCCGCGCCGTACGCGCGGAGCTCCTCCCTGATCACGGTGTAGGCGAGCCCTTGCGGGTAGCCCTTGCGCGCGAGGAAGCCGAGCAGCCGCCGCAGGGCGGTCTGTTCGTCGACGTTGCCGAGCGAGCCGAGGCGCTTGCGGACCAGTTCCCTGGCCATCTGCTCTTCGGACTCGCGGTCGACCTCGCCGGCCGCCTGCGCGGCGACCTCGCCGTCGACGCCCTTGCGCCGCAGCTCGGCCACCAGCGCGGTGCGGGACAGGCCCTGGTTCGCGTGCCGGGACTTCACCCACAGTTCCGCGAACTCCGCGTCGTTGACCAGCCCGGCCCGGTCGAGCTTGCCGAGCAGGGCCTCGCTGGTCTCCTCGTCGAACCCCTTGCGGTGCAACGCCTGCCGCAGTTCTTCCTGAGTACGCGGCCGGGCGGCCAGGAGATCGAAGCAGATCTCCTTGGCCTTCTTGTACCGCTCCTCAGGAGGAAGCTCGGCCGGCGGCACCTTGGGCGCCCTGGCCACCTCGATCACTCCTCGTTTCACACCAACCCGCGCCCGAAGTCGAAAGGCGACCACGGCCGGGGGTCCAGGGGGCTTGCCCCCTGGCGGGGGTCCGGGGGTTCGACCCCCGGGAGACACGGCGGCGGGGATCAGGCGAGCGCACTTCGCGAGCAGACCTCTCCCATCCCCGCCGCCCCTCAGAAGTCGACCGGCGCCGGAACCGCGTCGACGGCTGCCGCGTCGAGCTGCGGGCCGATGCCGAGCTTCTCCTTGATCCGCTTCTCGATCTCGTTGGCGATGTCCGGGTTCTCGCGCAGGAACCGGCGCGCGTTCTCCTTGCCCTGGCCGAGCTGGTCGCCCTCGTAGGTGTACCAGGCGCCCGACTTGCGCACGATGGCCTGGTCGACACCCATGTCGATCAGCGAGCCCTCACGGGAGATGCCCTGGCCGTACAGGATGTCGAACTCGGCCTGCTTGAAGGGCGGGGCCACCTTGTTCTTGACGACCTTGACGCGGGTGCGGTTACCGACCGCCTCGCCGGCGTCCTTCATCGTCTCGATGCGGCGCACGTCCAGGCGGACCGACGCGTAGAACTTCAGCGCCTTACCACCGGTGGTGGTCTCCGGGGAGCCGAACATGACGCCGACCTTCTCGCGGAGCTGGTTGATGAAGATCGCGGTGGTGCCGGAGTTGGACAGCGCACCGGTGATCTTCCGCAGCGCCTGGCTCATCAGGCGGGCCTGGAGACCGACGTGCGAGTCACCCATCTCGCCTTCGATTTCCGCGCGCGGCACGAGGGCGGCCACGGAGTCGATGACGAGGATGTCGAGCGCGCCGGAGCGGATCAGCATGTCCGCGATCTCGAGGGCCTGCTCACCGGTGTCCGGCTGGGAGACGAGCAGCGCGTCGGTGTCGACGCCGAGGGCCTTGGCGTACTCCGGGTCGAGCGCGTGCTCGGCGTCGATGAACGCCGCGATGCCGCCGGCGCGCTGTGCGTTCGCGACCGCGTGCAGGGCGACCGTCGTCTTACCGGAGGATTCCGGGCCGTAGATCTCGACGACGCGGCCGCGGGGCAGCCCGCCGATGCCGAGCGCGACGTCGAGGGCGATCGAGCCGGTGGGGATCACGGCGATGGGCGGCCGGGTGTCCTCGCCGAGGCGCATCACCGAACCCTTGCCGTACTGCTTGTCGATCTGCGCGAGCGCGAGCTCGAGCGCCTTGTCCTTGTCGGGTGCTGCAGGCATGGAAAGTCCACCTCGCTGGTCGGAGCCCCGTCGAGGGCTCTCTGTGTCGGTTCTTCAGCTGTCCGGTCCGACGCTAGCGGCGGGGACCGACAATTCCAGGCGCGGCGCCCAATCTGTGGATCGCTGGACCCGATGTGGACAACACCATAGACGAACACCTGTTCGAGGTCGGCAGCGACACACCCTTGCGGTAGGATTTTCGCCCGCCCGGGTCGGTGCCCGCCCGCACCACCGCAGGTCAGCGTCGTTCGGCCGGGACGTCGAAGGCGTCGCAGACCTCGCGCCAGATCTCCTTCGCCGGGATTCCGGCGGTCAGCGCCTGGTCGACGGTGCGCCCACCGAGCCCGCTCAGGACGTGGTCCCTGGCCAGCACCTGAGCTCGCCCGGAGCCGAACTCCTCGGCCATCAGCCGCCGGAAAACCGTGATTCGCATCGGGTCCACTTTAACCGGCGGGCGCGGACCCACCGGCTACTGACCCGGCTGGACGCTCGCCTCGAAGTAGTCGGCCAGCGTGCCGGGCGTGGTCGCCGCCGCCTGCTCACTCGTGTTCAGCTGGTAGATGAACCCGGCCAGCGGCCGGTCCGACACCGTGAACACGAGCACGGCCGACGTCTTCCCCGCGGCCGACGAGTAGTGCCCCTTCAGCCCGTTGCCGCCCCAGTCGGCCTCGGTGCGGTCGCCGCCCGCCGAAGCGAGCAGGCCGTCGGTGTACTGCTTGAGCACGTCGGCGTTGTCGCCGTGGACGTAGGTCACCTGGGTGCCCGCGCGGCCCGGCGCGGAGCAGGTCGAGGCGGCGCCCAGGCGCTGCGCCGGCGCCGCCGGCCCGTTGCCCATGCCCGGCTTGCAGTCGCCGGTGTCGGCGATCTTCCCGGCGAGCTGGCGCAGGCAGCCGGTGAAGCCCTTGTCGTCCGCCTGGCCCGGCGTCTTGCACTGGTCCGCGGTGTAGGTCGTCACCGAAGACGACGACGTGAGGAAGATCGTGAGGCCCGCCGCGAGCGCCACGACGACCGCCGCCGCGATCCCGATCAGCAGCTTCTTCTTCCCGCGAGGCTCGGCCTTCTCCGGCGCCGGCGAGTACGCCGGGAAGTTCGACGGCATCGGCTGCGGGCCGCTAGGCGGGAAGTTCGACGGCGCGTACCCCGGGTACTGCGGCGGAGGTGGCGGCGCGTACTGCGGGCGGTGCGGCGGGGCTCCCGCGGCCACCGCGCCTTCGACGTTCTGGGTGCGCGCGCCCAGCCCGTCGCGGGCCACGTGCTGCGCGCCGAGCGCGACGGCGGTCTCCGGCTGGTCGAGGCTGCCCGGCACGACGCCGAGCTTCTCCGCGATCATCGTGCCGACCAGCGGCAGCCTGCTCGACCCGCCGACGAGGTAGATACCGGCCAGCCGGTCCGGGGTCAGCCCCGACGACCGCAGCGTCCGCGACAGCAGCTCGACGCTGCGCAGCATCGCGGGGCGGACCAGGCCCTCCAGCTCGCCGCGCGTGACCAGGACGTCCTTGAACGGCTCGGGCATCGGCACCTCGGTCTGCGGGTGCCGCGACAGGGCCTCCTTGGCCGCCTTGACGTCCTCCTGCAGCGCGCGCCGGGTGCGCCGGTCGCCGGTGGACTCCGGGCGCAGCAGCCGCTGCCAGCGCTGCGGGTCGGAGTGCGAGACCTCGCGCCCGACGTGCACCATCAGCGCCTGGTCGACGTCGAGGCCGCCGAGGTCGGGCAGGCCGTCCTCGGCGAGCACGGTGAACCCGTTCTGGGTGGCGCCGACGACCGCGACGTCGAAGGTGCCCGCGCCCAGGTCGTAGACGGCGAGCGCCTGGCCGGGCGCGAGCGACTTGCCGGGGAAGGACGCGAAGTGCGCCGCGGCGGCCACCGGCTCGGGGACCAGCAGGATGTTCGGGCCCATCCCGGCGAGCCGGGCGGCGGACATCAGCACGTTGCGGCGGGTCTGGCCCCACTGCGCGGGGTGGGTCAGCCGGACCTCGTCGGGCTGCTCGCCGCCGAGCTGGCGGGAGGTCTCTTCGAGCACGCGGCGCAGGATGGCGGCCAGCGCGTCGGTCACCGGGACGACGTCGGTGCCGAGCAGCAGGGTCTGCTCGTCGATGCGGCGCTTCGGGTTGGGCTCGAAGCGCGTCGGGTCGAGCCGGGCGCGGCGCTCGGCGTCGCGGCCGACCATGATCGTGCCCTCTTCGGTGGCGAACACCGCCGACGGCATGTTGGCCGAGCCGTCCACTTCGACGACCCGGGGCGGCATCCCGTGCGCCGAAAGCACGGCGACGGTGTTCGACGTCCCCAGGTCCACCGACAGGATCCGCACAGCACTCCCCTTCGCGAAAACACGCCCCGACGGCGCCCGCGGTGATGCTGCCATGCGCGCGGTCACCGTGCGTGCGGACCCGGGAAAGTCGCTGCTCCTTGACGCGGACGGTGATCAAGGTGCACGATAGTTGCACAGTTCGATCATCGAAGTTGAAAAGACTGCGCAAGAAGGGAGGGTCCGGTGCCGAAACTGCTCGTCCTCGGGGACGACCTGACCGGCAGCAACGCGACCGGAGCGCTGTACGCCCGCTTCGGGCTGCGCGCGGTCTCCGTCAACGCGCCCCTGGCACCGGACGCGCCCTGCCTGCGCGCGGAAAGCGGGATCGACGCGCTGGTGGTGAACCTGGGTACCCGGCACGCCTCGCCACCACACGCCGCGCAGGCGGTGCGGGAGGCCATCGAGCTCGCCGGGCCCGTCGAGCTCACGGTGAAGCGCGTGGACACGACGCTGCGCGGCAACGTCGCCGCCGAGACCGAAGCCGTCCTCGCTTCGGCAGCGGAGGCGCGGGCCCTGGTCGTGCCGGCGTTCCCGGACGCCGGCCGGGTCACCCTCGGCGGCCTGCACCTCGTCGACGGCGTGCCACTCGCCGAGAGCCCGGCGGCACGCGACCCGCTGGCACCGGTCGGGTCCTCGCGGGTGCGCACCCTGCTCGGGCCGACCCGCCGTGAGGTCGCCGAGCTGCCACTGGACGTCGTCGAGGCGGGCGTGGACGCGGTCGAGGCGGCCCTGCGCGCACCGGCCGGAATCGTCGTCTGCGACGCCACGACGAACCGGCACCTCACCACCGTCGCCCGGGCCGCGGCCCGGCTCGCGGCCGGTGGCACGCGGTGGATCTCGGTGGACTCCGGGCCGTTCGGCGTCCGGCTGGCCGCGGCGCTGGGCCTCGCACCCGGCCACGGCACCGTCCCACCGGTGCTGGCGGTGGTCGGCAGCATCACCGGGCAGACCCACGACCAGCTGCTCGAGACCGAGCTGGTGCTGGACGCGCGGTACGTCGACGTCGACCCGGAGCGGCCCGACCCGGAAGCGACGGCCGCCGCGGCAGGCGAGCTGCTGGCCGCCGGGCACCGGGTGGTGGGCGTGCGGGCCCGGGCACCCGCGCCGGGAACCCCGGTCGACCCAGCGGTGGCGGCGCGACTGCCGGCCGCCCTCGGCGAGGCCGCCCGGCTGGTGCTCGGTTCGCACCGGATCGGCGGGCTCTACGCCACCGGCGGCGACATCGCCGTCGCGGTCACCAAGGCGCTCGGAGCCGAAGGCTTCGAGATCGACGCCGAAGTACTGCCTCTGGCGGTCGCCGGGCGGCTCTCCGGCGGTCCCCACGCCGGGCTGCCCTTCGCCACGAAGGGCGGCCTGATCGGTGGGAGGGACGCCGCGGTCGCTTGCCTGGAACACCTCAACCACGTCTTGGCCACCGGAAGGAAGAACCCGTGAGCGACCTCCCGATCCTCGCCGTCACGCTCGGCGACCCCGTAGGTATCGGCCCGGAGATCACCCTGAAGACCCTCGCCGAGCCCGAAGCCCTGCAGCTGGCGCGCGGGGTGGCGGTGGGCGACGCTCCCGTGCTGGGGCGCGTCGCCCGGCACCTGGGCCTGTCCGTGGAGATCAACCCGATCGCCACGGTCGCCGACGCGCGCTTCACCACCGGCGTGATCGACGTGCTCAACCTCGGCGTGGTCACCGAAGACCTGCCGTGGGGTGAGGTCAACGCGACGGCGGGAGCGGCCGCCGTGGGCGCGATCGAGGTCGCCACCCGGCTGGCGCTGGCCGGCGAGGTCGACGCGGTGGTGACCGCGCCGATCAACAAGGAGGCCATCTGGGCGGCGGGCTCGCAGCACCTCGGGCACACCGAGATGCTCGGCGAGCTGACCGGGTCGACCCGGTTCAACACGATGTTCTGGGTCTCCGGGCTGAAGATCTTCTTCGCCACCCGGCACCTCTCCCTGCGCGAAGCGATCGACCGGATCACCCGCGAGAACATCGAGCACGCGATCCGGGAGGCGTACACCGCGCTGGAGGTGTTCGGCACGGAGAAACCGAGACTGGCCGTGGCGGCGTTGAACCCGCACGGCGGGGAAAACGGCAAGTTCGGCGACGAGGAGATCGTCGCGATCGCCCCGGCCGTGGCCGCCGCCCGGGCGGCCGGGCTCGACGTCGTCGGCCCGATCCCCGCGGATTCGGTGTTCCACCAAGGGATCCAGGGCCGGTTCGACGGCGTGCTCTCGCTCTACCACGACCAGGGGCACATCGCGTCGAAGACGTACGACTTCGACGGCACGGTGTCGGTCACGGTCGGCCTGCCGATCCTGCGCACGTCGGTCGACCACGGCACGGCGTTCGACATCGCCGGCACCGGCCGGGCGTCGCACGGCACCATGCGGGCGGCGTTCAAGGCCGCGGCCACCCTGGCGCCGTACGCGCGGAAGCTGCCCGTGATCTACCCGCCGGGGGTCCGGTGATCCCCCGCAAGCGCTGGGCGTACGTCATCCCGGTCGCGGTGGTCATGTACATGCTGGCCTACCTCGACCGCACGAACGTCGCGGTGATCCTGCCCTACATCGGCGAAGACTTCCCGTTGTCCGCCAGCGCGAAGGGGCTGGCGAGCGGCATCTTCTTCGTCGGCTACCTCGTGCTGCAGATCCCGGCGGCGGTGCTGGCGGCGAAGTGGAGCGCCCGCAAGACCGTGCTGATCCTGATGATCGCGTGGGCGATCGCGGCGGTGCTGTGCGGGCTGGTGCGGAACGAAACCCAGCTGCACCTGGCCCGGCTGCTGCTCGGGCTGTTCGAGGGCGGCGTGTGGCCGGCGGTGCTGATCCTGCTGGCCTCCTGGTTCCCGCAGGCCGAACGGGCGCGGGCGAACGCGCTGTGGATGACGTGCCTGCCGATTTCGGCGATCCTCATGTCGCCGCTGTCCGGTTTCATGCTCGACCACATGTCGTGGCGCTGGGTCTTCGTCCTGCAGGGGCTGCCACCGCTGGCGTGGGCGGTCGTCTGGTGGTTCGCGGTGGCCGACCGGCCGGCGCGGGCGCGGTGGATTTCCCCGGCGGAGCGCGAGTACCTCGAAACCACCTTGAAGGCCGAAGAAGACGCGAAGCCGGCGTTCGCCAAGCAGGGCTACCGGGATGCGCTGGCGAACCGCCAAGTGCTGCTGCTGGTCGGCGTCTACTTCTTCTGGATCACCGGCTTCTACGGCTTCTCCCTGTGGCTGCCATCGGTGGTGAAGACGCTGACCGGCGGCTCGGCCACCGCCGTCGGCTTCCTGTCGGCCGTGCCGTACGTGCTGGCGCTGGCCGGGATGGTCGCGTGCGCGCACTGGTCCGACCGCACCGGCAACCGGCGGCTCGCGGTCACGGTGCCACTGCTGGTCGCCATCGCCGGGCTGCTGCTGGGCAACCTCGTGCACTGGCCGGCAGCCGCGCAGCTGGTCCTGCTCTGCGTCGTGGCGACCGGCGTGTACATGCCGTACGGGCCGTTCTGGGCGATCCCGAGCCGGGTCCTCGGCATCGAGGTCGTCGCCGTGGCGATGGGCCTGATCAACGCGCTCGGCAACCTCGGCGGGTTCGCCGGCCCCTACCTGGTCGGCTGGCTCACCGACGTCACCGGCAGCGCGACCACCGGGTTCGTCGTGCTGGCCGCGTTCCTCGCCGTGGCCGCCGGGCTGGCGTTCTTCGGGCTGAAACCCGTGACTGTGGAAGAGTCGGTGCATGTCCCAGCCGCGACCAGGCACCCGTGACCGGCGCGCGATGCTGCTGGAAGCCGTCCGCGACGGCTCCGGCGGCATCGCGGAGCTGGCCGAAGAGTTCGGCGTCTCCGAGTCGACGATCCGCCGCGACCTCGCCTCGCTGGCCGGTGCCGGGCACGTCGTCCGCACCTACGGCGGCGCGCTCGACACGGAACGCAGTCCCCGCGAGAAGGACCGGGAGCACGCGGCGGCCAAGGACGCCATCGCCCGGGAGGCCGCCGCGCTCGTCCAGGACGGCGAGGTGGTGCTGCTCGACGCGGGCACGACCACCGGCAGGCTCGCCCGCCACCTCGCCCACCGCGAGGGGCTGACCGTGGTGACCAACGGCGTCACCGCGATCCGCGAGCTCGCGGGCTTCGCCGGGATCGACCTCATCGTCCTCGGCGGCCGGCTGCGGCACCCGAACGAAGCGATCCTCGGCGAGAGCGTGCTGGCGCAGCTGCGGCACATTTCACCCGACCGGGTGTTCCTGGGCGCCGACGGCATCGTGGCCGGCCGCGGGCTGTGCTGCCCGTCACTGGAGCAGTCGGTGGTCAAGCACGCAATGCTCCACGCGGGCGGCGAGGCCTACGTGCTGGCCGACCACTCCAAGCTGGCCAAGGCCCCGTTTTCCTACTGGACGCCACTCGACCGCGACTACCGGCTGATCACCGACGAACCCCAGGTGGACGTCGTGTTCCCGCAGTTCGCCGACAGCGTGATCCTGGCGAACCCGTCCGAAACTGTCGGTGGTGCCGCGCATCATGGACGACGTGGCAGCAACTGACGTTCTCGACCTCTTCTCCCCCGCGACCCGGGACTGGTTCGCGGGGGCCTTCGCCGCGCCCACCGCGGCGCAGGAAGGGGCCTGGCGGGCCGCGCACGCGGGTGAGCACGCCCTCGTCGTCGCCCCCACCGGGTCCGGCAAGACGCTGTCCGCGTTCCTCTGGGCGCTGGACAGGCTCTCCGTGGAGCCACCGCCGGCGGAGGCGACGAAACGCTGCCGGATCCTCTACGTCTCGCCGCTGAAGGCCCTGGCGGTCGACGTCCAGCGGAACCTGCGGGCCCCGCTCGCCGGCATCTCGCAGGCCAGCCGCCGGCTGGGGCTGCCGGTGCCCGGCATCGAGGTGGGCATGCGCACCGGCGACACCACCGCGGCCGAGCGCCGCACCTTCGGCAAGACCCCGCCGGACGTGCTGGTGACCACGCCGGAGTCGCTGTTCCTCATCCTCACCTCGTCGGCGCGGGAGTCGCTGCGCGGCGTGGAGACCGTGATCGTCGACGAGGTGCACGCGGTCGCCGGCGGCAAGCGCGGCGCGCACCTCGCGCTCTCCCTGGAGCGGCTGGACGCGCTGCTGCCGAAGCCGGCGCAGCGGATCGGCCTGTCGGCGACGGTCCGCCCGATCGACGAGGTGAGCGCGTTCCTGGCCGGCGGCCGTCCGGTCCGCGTGGTCCAGCCGAAGCTGGCGAAGACCATCGAGGTCCGCGTCGAGGTCCCGGTCGAGGACATGAGCAACCTCGACGCGCCGCGCAGCGGGCCGGCGCCGAGCCCGCTCGACGCACTGGAGTCGCTCGAGTCGCTGACCGAGGCGTTCCCGCCCGGGGAAATCGCCCCGGGCGGGCTCGGCACGCTGGAGGAGATGGCCGGCAACCCGGTGGAACGGCCGTCGATCTGGCCTGCGGTCGAGGAGCGGGTGCTGAGCCTCATCCGCGCCCACCGCTCGACCATCGTCTTCGCCAACTCGCGCCGGCTCACCGAGCGGCTCACGGCCAGGCTCAACGAGCTGGCCGCCGAGCAGACGGAGCTGACCCCGGCCGACACGTTCCCGGCGGAAGCCATCGCGCAGTCCGGCGTCAGCACCGGGGCGCCGCCGGTGATCGCCCGGGCCCACCACGGGTCGATGTCGCGGGAGCAGCGCACGCACGTCGAAGAGTCGCTGAAGTCCGGGCAGCTGCCGTGCGTGGTGGCGACGTCGTCGCTGGAGCTGGGCATCGACATGGGCGCGGTCGACCTCGTGGTGCAGATCGAGGCGCCACCGACGGTCGCGTCCGGGCTGCAGCGCGTCGGCCGGGCGGGGCACCAGGTCGGCGCGGTGTCGTCCGGGGTGATGTTCCCGAAGTTCCGCGGTGACCTCGTCTCCTGCGCGGTCGTCGCGGAGCGGATGGCGAGCGGCGCGATCGAGGCGGTCCGCTACCCGCGCAACCCGCTCGACGTGCTGGCGCAGCACGTCGTCGCCATGGTGGCGCTGGAGCCGTGGACGGTGCCGGATCTGGCGTCGCTGGTCCGGCGGGCGGCCCCCTTCGCCGCGCTGCCGGACGACGCCCTGCACGCGGTGCTCGACATGCTCGCCGGCCGTTACCCGAGCGAGGAGTTCGGTGAGCTGCGGGCGCGGATCACCTGGGACCGCATCGGCGGCGAGCTGCGCGGGCGGCCCGGCGCGCAGCGGCTGGCCGTCACGTCCGGCGGCACCATCCCCGACCGCGGCCTGTTCACCGTCATGACGCCGGGCGCGGACGACAAACCCGGTTCCCGCGTCGGCGAGTTCGACGAAGAAATGGTGTACGAGTCGCGCGTCGGCGACACCATCCTGCTCGGCACGTCGTCGTGGCGGATCACCGACATCACGCACGACCGCGTCATCGTGGTGCCCGCGCCGGGCGAGCCGGCGCGGATGCCGTTCTGGAAGGGCGACGCACCGGGCCGTCCCCTGGAACTGGGCCGCGCGCTGGGGAAGTTCGTCCGCGAACTGTCCACTTCAGACGATCAGAAGGCGCGCGAGCGGGCCGAAGCGGCGGGGCTCGACGAGCGGGCCTGCGACAACCTGCTCGCCTACCTGGCCGAGCAGAAGGCCGCCACCCGGCACGTCCCGAACGACCGGACGATCCTCCTCGAACGCTACCGCGACGAGCTCGGCGACTGGCGGATCGTCGTGCACTCGCCGTTCGGCGCGCAGGTGAACGCGCCGTGGGCCCTCGCGATCGCCGCGCGGCTGCGGGAAAACCGCGGGGTGGACGCGCAGGTGGCACACTCCGACGACGGGATCGTCCTGCGGCTGCCGGACGCACTGGACGCCGACGGCGGCGAGGTCACCATCGGCGCGGACGACGTGCTGCTCGACCCCGAGGAGGTCGAGCAGCTGATCGTCGCCGAGGTCGGCGGCTCGGCCGTGTTCGCGGCCCGGTTCCGGGAGTGCGCGGCGCGGTCGCTGCTGCTGCCCCGCCGGGACCCGCGGCGCCGGACTCCGCTGTGGCAGCAACGGCAACGCGCGTCGCAGCTCCTGTCGGTCGCGGCGAAGTACGAGCGGTTCCCGGTCGTGCTGGAAGCGATGCGGGAGGTCCTGCAGGACGTCTACGACGTCAGCGGCCTGCGCGAGCTGATGGCCGACGTCCGCGCGCGCAAGGTCCGCCTGGTGGAGGTCGAAACGCCGGCCGCGTCGCCGTTCGCGCGCAGCCTGCTCTTCGGCTACATCGGGATGTTCCTGTACGAGACCGACGCACCGCTGGCCGAGCGGCGGGCGGCGGCGCTGTCGCTCGACTCGGCACTGCTGGCCGAGCTCCTGGGCACCGAAGCGATCCGCGAACTGCTGGATCCCGAAGCCGTCGCCGAGGTCGAACGCTCGCTGCAGCGGCTCGACCCGGAAAGGCACGCGCGCTCGGCCGAAGACGCCGCCGACCTGCTGCGGTTCATCGGCGACCTGACCGTCGAGGAAGCCGCGGAGCGCGGGATCCGGGCGGAGTGGCTCACCGAGCTGGAGGCGGCACGGCGGGCGATCCGGGTGCGGATCGGCGGCGCGGAACGGTACCTGGCCATCGAGGACGCCGGCCGGGTGCGCGACGCGCTGGGCACCGCGCTGCCGGTGGGCGTGCCCGAGGCGTTCACCGAGCCGGTGGCCGACCCGCTCGGCGACCTGCTGTCGCGCTACGCCCGCGGCCGGGGCCCGTTCGCGGCGGCGGACGCGGCCGCGCGATTCGGGCTCGGCACCGCGGTCGTCACCGGGGTGCTCGACCGGATGACCGGCGAAGGCCGCCTGGTGCGCGGCGAGCTGAGCCCGGTCGGGCATCCGGAGACCCACGGCGTCGGCGTCGAGTACTGCGACGCGGCGGTGCTGCGGCGGCTGCGGCGCGCGTCGCTGGCGAAGCTGCGAGCGGAGGTGGAACCGGTCGAACCGGCGGCGCTGGGCCGGTTCCTGCCCGCGTGGCACGGGTTCGGCGGCCGTGTCCGCGCGGCCCCGACGGCGGACGACGTGCTGTCGGTGGTCGAGCAGCTCGCCGGGGCGCCGTTGCCGGCGAGCGCGGTGGAGTCGCTGATCCTGCCCGGCCGGCTGCCGGGCTACTCCCCCGCGCTGCTCGACGAGCTGACAACGGCGGGCGAGGTCACGTGGGCGGGCTGCGGCGCGCTGTCCGGCGGCGACGGCTGGATCGCCCTGGCCCCGGCCGACGTCGCCGACCTGCTGCTCCCCGAAGTCGTCGAGGACATCCCGACCGGCCCGCTGCACGACGCGATCGTGTCCACATTGGAGGGTGGCGCGCTGTTCTTCCGCCAGCTGGTGGACCGCGCGACGGTCCTGGTGGACAAGGCTCCCACCGACGCCGAAGTCGTGGCGGCGCTGTGGGACCTGGTCTGGGCGGGCCTGGTCACGGGCGACACGCTGGGCCCGCTGCGGGCCCAGGTCGCCGGACACGGCGCCCACAAGCCACGGCGCCAAGCACCCCGCGGCCGCTACGCACGCCTGCGAGCGGGGCGGCCCCAGATGCCGTCACGGTCCGGACCGCCGACGGTCGCGGGCCGCTGGGCGCTGACCCCACCACGGGAGACCGACGCGACCCGCCGCGCCCACGCGCGAACGGAGGCGTTCCTGGAGCGCCACGGCGTCCTGACCCGCGGCGCGCTGGACACCGAACGCGTCACGGGCGGGTTTTCCGGGATCTACAAGGTCCTCCGCGGCATGGAGGACACGGGCCAGGTGATCCGCGGCTACGTGGTGGAGGGTCTCGGCGCGGCCCAGTTCGCGGCCAAGGGAGCGGTCGACCGCCTGCGCGCCCTGTCGGGCCCGGGCCGCCCGGCACCGGGCCGCCCGGTGGTCCTGGCGGCAGCGGACCCGGCCCAACCGTACGGCGCGGCCCTCCCCTGGCCGGCGGCAACGGGCGACACGAAACACCGCCCGGCACGCAAAGCGGGCGCACTGGCGGTCCTGGTCGACGGAGTCCCGGCCCTGTACGTGGAGCGAGGAGGCCGATCCCTGCTGAGCTTCACGGAGGAGCGCCAGCCCCTGTCGGAGGCGGCCCAGGCATTGTCGGCAGCGGTCCGCGAGGGCTGGCTGGGCCAGCTGTCGGTCCAACGCGCGGACGGCGAGCAGGCGCTGACGTCGGAGCTGGCGGAGGTGTTGCAGGAGGCAGGCTTCCGCGCCACCCCCTCCGGCCTGCGCCTGCGGGCATGAGAGGTCGCCGGGGCAAGGGGACGAGAGGAGCCGGCTTGGAGCGCCGCGCCCCGGCCGGGTCGCGGCGCTCCACCCGCGCCTCGGCCTGCGACGGGGCAACTCGGCCCGGCCGCACCGCGACCCGAGCCGCCAGTCCGCCCCACTCGCCGGAACGCCACGAGCCGGCCCGGGCAGTTCGCCAACCCCGCCCCCCGCACCGCGACCCGAGTCGCAACCCCGCCGCTCACCTCAGCCGGCCACACCGCGACCCGCGCTTCAACCCCGCCGCTCACCTCAGCCCGCCACACCGCGCCCGGGCGGTTCGCCGCCCCGCCCGCAGCACGCCCCACCGACACAACCAGCCGGCCACACCACGACCCGCGTCTCAACCCCGCCGCTCACCACACCCCGCCGGCCGGTTCGCCACCGCGTGGTCTCCGCCTCGCCAAGCCGGGTTGGTGATTCCCGCGCGACCGCTTTCCGGGCTGCCCTAAGCTGCCAGTCCGACACGCACGAAGGATGTTCTGCTCATGGCGATGCGCGAACTGCGCTATTTCGGGGACCCGATCCTCAAGTCCGTCTGCGATCCGGTCACCGTGTTCGACGAGAAGCTCGAGGCGCTCGTGCGGGACCTGCTCGACTCCGTCAAGCCCGCCGGGCGGGCCGGGCTGGCCGCGCCGCAGATCGGCGTCGGGCTTCGCGTCTTCAGCTATGACGTCGCCGGGCTGACCGGGTACGTCGTCAACCCCGAAATCGTCGAACTGTCCGAAGAAACGCACGAGATCGGCGAAGGCTGCCTGTCGGTTCCGGAGCTGTGGTTCCCCACCAAGCGCGCCAAGCACGCGAAGGTCCGCGGCGTCGACGTCCACAACGAGCCGGTCGAGGTCGAAGGCGAAGACGTGCTGGCCCAGTGTCTGCAGCACGAAACCGACCACCTCGACGGCGTTCTCTACCTCGACCGGCTCACCGCCGAGCGCAAGAAGTCCGCCCTGCGGGAAGCTCGCGACAAAGACTGGTTCTGGAAGCGCTGACGCTCAAGCCGGCAGGAACAGCCGGAGCCGGGCACCGTCGTCGATGCCGCGTTCCGTGCGGAGGCCGGCTCGGGCCGCCGTGCGGGGCAGGATGTCGTCGCCCTCCAAGCAGTCCGCCGACAGCTCCGTGATGCCCTGGGCCTCCGCCAGCACCGCGAGCCGCGCCAGCAGGGCCGTGCCGATTCCCTGGCGCTGCCAGTCGTCCTCCACCAGCAGGGAAATCTCGGCGCCGCCCGTGATCATCGGGATGAGCTGGGCCAGGCCGATGACCTCGCGGCCGAAGACGGCGAGGACGCTCGTGCCGCGCGGGGGCACCAGCAGCCGGTGGAGGCGGCGGCGCGGCACCGTCCGCACTCCCGTGTGGTACCGGCGGAACAGCGTCGCCATCGAACAGCGGCGGTGCAGGTCGGCCACCGCGTCGGCGTCGCCGGGGACGCCCTTGCGCAGGACGATCGCCGCGCCGTCCGGGCGGTCGAGGACCACCGGGCCTGCCGCGTTCCGGGCCGCCGCCGCGAGCAGCGTCACCAGCGCTTCCGCGCGGGTCAGCTCCAGCTGCACGAACGGCGCCCACTGGCGGCGCGCCACCAGCGCGCTGCCGTCGGCCAGCGCGAACACCGCCCGGTGCCCGCTCTCCGTGCGCCCCGGGTTCGCCTCGGCGGCGGGAACGAGCGTGACGACGTCCGCGGCGAGGACGTCCTTCAGCACTTCGGCGAGACGGCTCGGGTCGTCGACGGCGCGGCGGGCCGCGAGCAGCGTCGACGCCGACGGGTCGACCAGCTCGTGGACGTCGGCGTCGATGATCGCGGTGCATTCGCAGCCTTCGGCGCGGATGGCGTCGACCAGGTGCCGCCGGGGCAGGCCGGTCGCCGGACGCAGCACGATCTCGTCGAGCACGCCGCCGGGGACCGGCAGCACGGACAGGCCGAGGATGTTGCACTCGAGATCGGCGAGCCGGATGGCGATGCGGGCGAGGGTGCCCGGGTGGTCGTGCATCCGGATCCGCACCCGCCACGCCGACGGCGCGGCCGGCTCCTCGGCGGCGGCCGTCCGGCTCGGCTGGGGCAACGCTCTGGAGGTCTCCATGCCCCCACGGTCCCCCGCGGTTGTTGCCGCTCCAGGACGCCGGTGTTTCGCTCAGGTCAGCGTTCGTCGCGCCCCGGCAACGCCGCCGAAACACTCAGCCAGGACCGCAGCTCGGTCGCCAGCGCGACCGGGGCGTCCAGCTGGAGGAGGTGCCCCGCGCCCGCGACCGGGGCGAACGTCGCGCCGCGGATGCCTGCCGCGAGCCGCTCGCCGGTGGCCTGCGGGATCCACGTGTCCTCGGTACCCCACAGGACGCGCACCGGCAGGTCGATCCGGTCGAGCCACGCCTCGTTCTCGGCCAGGTACCGCTCGTCGTAGGCGGCGATCTGGCGGTAGAACGCCGGCTGGCCTTCCGGCCCGAGCCACGGCGCCACGAGCTCGGCCAGGTCGGCCTCGCGCAGCTGCCGGAAGCTCGCGTTGCCGATGTAGGCGCGGACCAGCGCCTCGTGGATGTACGGCGGCACCCGGGCGAGGACGTCGGGGTGCTCCTTGACCAGCCGGAAGAACGGCGAGCCCGACGGCGGGATGGCGACGACGTCGGCCATCAGCAGCGACGCGTACGGCACGCCGTGGACCAGGTGGGCGCGCAGCGAGACGGCGCCGCCGTAGTCGTGGGCGACGACGTGCGGCCGGTCGAGCTCCCAGTGCGCGAGCAGGGCGCGGAACGCCTCGGCCTGGACGCCGAAATCGACCGGGTGTTCCGGGTCCTTCGACGAACGGCCGTAGCCGGGCATGTCCCAGAGGTACACGGTGAAGTCGCCGCTCAGCGCTTCGGCGAACGGCCGCCAGAGCCACGACGACCACGGCGTGCCGTGGCAGAACACCACCGCGGGTCCCGATCCGGCGCGTTCCCAGGCGATGCGGCGCCCCTGCCAGTCGAAGATCTCCATGATCACACGCTAGGTCAGCGTGGGGTCAGTACGCAGAACTCGTTGCCCTCTGGATCGACCAGCACACGCCACGGCAGCGCGGGCCCGACCGGGTCGGCCGGCGCCGCACCGGCCGCGACGACCTCCGTCACCGCCGCGGCCTGGTCCTCGCCCGCCGGGGGCGCGACATCGAGGTGGACGCGGTTCTTGACCCGCTTGACGTCGTCGTTGCGCAGGAACTCCAGCCACGGCCCCCGGCCGGACGGCGCGCGCAGTCCCACCAGGACGTCGCCTTCGCGGGCTTGGACCGGCCAGCCGGTGAGCCGCGCCCAGAAGCCCGCCAGGAGCTCCGGGTCGCGCGCGTCGACCAGGATCGACGCCACCGCGCCGGTGTCCGCGTACCGCTCGCGGGGCTCGAGGACGCAGAACTCGTTGCCTTCCGGGTCCGCCAGCACGACCCACGGCACCGCGCCCTGCCCGAGGTCGACGCGGCGGCCGCCCAGCTCCAGGGCGCGCGCCACCAGCGCGGCCTGGTGGGCGGGAGTGGTGCTCGCCAGGTCGAGGTGGATGCGGTTCTTGACCTCCTTGGGTTCGGGGACCGGCACGAAGACCAGGTCGAGGTCCCAGCCGTCGCTCTCCGGGGCGCGCACGTCGACCTCGCCGGACTCCTCGACGGCGACGTGCCAGCCGAGCAGCGCGGCCCAGAAGCCCGCCAAGGCTTCCGGCCGCGCCGCGTCGATCACCAGGTTCTCCAGGCGCGTGGTCATGCGCCGCAGGCTAACCGCCACCTCCGACAGTTCCGGTTCGGCTTCCCCACCGGCCGGATCATCGGGTCGCGAGCCGCAGCAACGCCCACAGCTGGGCCGCCTGGTCGTGCACGCCGCGCACGGTCACCGCGGTCAGGGACGCCCGGCCCCAGAGCCACAGGTAGATCTGCGCGGGCCTGGCCGTGACGACGTCGTCCGCGGCCTCGGCCTCCTCGGCCGAACAGCGCCAGGCCTCCGTGGTGTCGGGGCCGGCCCGCGCGATCCAGCTGTGCGCGCCGGCCCGGACACCGACCGAGCCCGCTTTCGTGCCGGTCAGGCCGAGCATCGGCAGCTTCTGCCCGAACCAGAGGGTGAGCACCTCGTCGATGCCGTCGATGGCGACGTCTTCGGGCACGCCGCGCGGGTCGGCGCCCGCGGCCTGTTCGACGTCGACCCGGTGGACGACCGTTTCGTGCAGCATCCGGCGCCGCCAGAACCCGTACGTCCGGTCCGCGGGCCACCAGGTGTCGGCGTGTTCCTCCGGGTCGTGCGCGGCCAGCTCGTCGAGCAGCTCGGACAGGCCCGTCTCCAGGAAGGACCGCAGGCTCTGGCCGGGTTCGGGGTCGCGCGGCCAGTCGTCGGGGCTCCGGCCGTCGGTCAGCCGGCGCCGGACCAGCCGGTAGAGGCTGCCGACGTGCCGGGCGACCTCGGCGATCGACCAGCCGGGGCAGGCGGGCACCGGCGCTTCGGTCGGGGCCGCGTGCACCGCCTCGGCCAGCAGCCTGCCTTCGATTCCCAACGCCGTGAGCAACCGCCCCTGGTCGACCGGGCCGTGCTCACGCGACATGGGCTTCCCCGGTGATCGGCAGGCCGTGCACCAGACGGCGGACGAGTTCCAGGAACGGCGTGGCGGCCCCGACCAGCCCATCGGCGGACTCGGCGGTGACTTTCCCGGTGATCCCGGCCTGCGCGGCGGCGCGCGTGGCCGAGTTGCTGGCGAAGAAGGCGGACCATTCCCGCAGCTCGGGGGCCACGGAGTCGAGCAGCACCCAGGTGCTGGCCGGCCGGGCCCGCCCCCGGTGCGGCCGCCCCCGCGCGGCCAGCACGGCGGCGGCACCCCGCAGGGCGGCGAGGTAGGCGCCGATGAAGCGTTCGGCGGGCCGGCTTTCCCGCGCGGCCTCGGCAAGCCCCCGCCGTGCTTGGGCAAGCAGCCCGGCGGCGGCGGGCGAAGCGGGTGGGCGCAGCGACATGGGCAGCGCCGACTGGTCGGCCTCAGCCCCGGCGGCGGGCGGGCGCAGGGACACGGGCAGCTCGGCGGCGGCCGGCCGCGCGGGCTCCGGCACCGGGACCGGCGGCTGGGACCCGTCAGAGCCGGCAGCCGGAGCGACTGGCACGCCGGATCCCACCTCGGCAGCCGTCGGCCCGGCTTGCGCCGAATCCCCGAGGGCGGGCAGCTCGGGCCGACCGGCATCGGTGGCGGCCGGAGCCGGCACCTCGACCGACCGCGGCTGCTCCGGGACCGGCAGCTCGGACGCGCCGGCCGTCGGCGGCGGGTCGGCGGGCCGCTGCGGCTGCTCCGCTGACGGCAGCTCGAGCTGCCCGGAATCCACGCCGGCGGGTCGGCCGGAGCCAGCCTGAATCGTCGCTGGTGGCTTGGGGTGCGGGAGGGGCCGGGTCTGCTCCGGGATCTCCGGCAGCGGCAGCTCGGACTGCGCGGGCTCCGCCGCCACCAAAGCCGCCGAAGCCACCGAAGCCGCCGCCGAAGACGGGCGGTGCAGCTCGGCCGCCGAGGGGCACAGGGCGATCGGCAGCTGTGGCTGCCGCGGGTCCGCTGCCGGGGCCGACAGGCACTGGCGGGAACGTCCGCGGGGTGTGGTGACCGCCTGGGCCGGCTGCGGGCGCAGCGACATGGGCAGCTCCGGCTGCCCGGGATCCGTGGGGGACACGACCTTGACGGACATGGCGACCCTCCTCCTGCGCGGGGTGAGCCCGATCAAGGGCCCGGTGCCGAGACGCTTCCCCGTCCCGGTACCGGGCACCCGACCGGTGCGCGCTCACCAGATGTCGAACGCTTGTTCGAACGTTTTCCAGAGTAACCCCCGAACCGGTGCGCGCTCAACCCCGGAGGGCGTGGTGCGGGACACCAGGTCGGCGGCGTGATCTCATAGGTTCATGAGTTCGCTGGAGCACCCCGCCGTCGCCAAGGTGGCGGCCGCGCTGGCCGAAGCCGGGCAGCACGCCGCCGCCGAAGGCATCCGTGTCCTGCCCGCCGAGGTCCGGACCGCCGCCCAGGCGGCCGAGGCACTCGGCGTGCCCGTCGGGGCCATCGCCAACAGCCTCATCTTCCGCCTGGGGTCCGACAAAAAAGCGCTCCTCGCCCTCACCTCGGGCGCCCACCGCGCCGATCCGGCCACCCTCGAGCGGCTGGCCGGCGGCGAAATCGGCAAGGCCGACGCCGATTTCGTCCGGACGCACACCGGGCAGCCGATCGGCGGCGTCGCGCCCACCGGGCACCCGTCGCCGCTGCCGACGCTCGTCGACACCGCGCTGCGCGAACACGCCGTCGTCTGGGCCGCCGCCGGGCACCCGAAGACCGTCTACCCGACGACGTTCGCCGGGCTGGTCGCCTTGACCGGGGGCACCCCCGGCGCGCTCGGCGGCGCGGAGGAGGATGGACAGCCGTGACCGCGATGCCCGCCGGCTGCTCCCGCTACGTCCAGCTCTCCGCGGACGAGTTCCGCGCCCGCCTGCCCGAAGCGCTCGACATCTACGTCCGGGCGATGCGGTACCCGGCGGGCACCGCCGAGCAGCGCGCGCCGATGTGGCTCACCCACGCGCTGCGCGAGGGCTGGCGCTGCATGGCCGCCCTCGACGCCGACGACGTCCTGCTCGGCGTCGCCTACGGCTACCGGGGCCGGGCCGGGCAGTGGTGGCACGAGCAGGTGCGCCACGGCCTCAGCCGCCGGTCCGGGGCCGCCGAGGCCGACCGCTGGCTGGCGGACTACTTCGAGCTGACCGAGATCCACGTCCGGCCGGAGAACCAGGGCCACCAGATCGGCGAGGACCTGCTGCGCAGCCTCCTCGAAGGCGTCCCGAGCGCGAACGTGCTGCTGTCGACGCCCGAGGGCACCAGCCGCGCGTGGAAGCTCTACCGCCGCACCGGGTTCGTCGACGTCCTGCGCGACTACCACTTCGCCGGCGACCCGCGGCCGTTCGCGATCCTGGGGCGGGCGCTGCCCCTCGACCCGCGCTGAGCCGAGGGGCAGCGCGCGTCACCGCGGTTCCGGCCGCCAGTAGCCGACGGCCAGCGCCGCGACCAGCACGGCGGCGCCGCACCACGCCGTGCCGCTCAGCCGTTCACCGAGCAGCGCCGCCGACAGCACCGCGGCCGTCAGCGGTTCCAGGACCGCCGACAGCGAGCCGAGCACCGGGTGCGCGTCGGCCAGGCCGCGCAGGTACGCGGCGTAGGCGAGCGCGGTCGGGACGGCGCCGAGGTAGCAGACGAGCGCGAGGACGTCGACGTGCAGCGGGATCGCCATGCCGGACCAGCTCGCCACCGGGAGCAACAGCAGCCCGCCGGTGAGGCAGCCGAACGCCGTCGTCGACAGCGGGTCCAGGCCTTCGACGGGCTTCGCGGTGACCAGGGTCAGGGTCGCGAAGCCGGCCGCCGCGAGCAGCGCGAAGCCGAGTCCTCCGAACGAGAACGCTTCGCCCGGTGACCACTGGAGCAGCACCAGGCCGGCGAGGGTGCCGGCCACGGAGACCAGCGTCCAGCGACGGAGTTTCCGCACCGACACGAGGGTGACGACGACGGGGGCGGCGCCGATCGTGGTCATGGTGGCGACGCTGACCGAGCTGAGCGCGACGGCGGCGAAGTAGCTCGCCTGGAAGAGCGCGAAGAGACCGCCGACGGCGAGAATGCGCTTCGCCGCTTCGGCCGTGCGCGGGAAGCCTTTCGAGAAGGCGATCGCGACGGCACCGCCGACGAGCAGCCGGTAGTCGGCGACGGCGAGCGGGTGGAGCCCGGCGAGACCGCCGAGCAGCGAGCCGGCGAGACCGCCGGTCCCCCAGAGGACACCGGCGAGGACGAGCGCGGCCGAAGAACGGGCGCGCGTGGGTAGAGACACCAAAGGAAACGCTCCTGCGTCGAAGGAAAAGGGAGTTCGACGACGCGGGGCGGCGCGCAAGACGAATCAGCCGCGGGCCGGCACGGCCACGCGGCGAGGGACCACCCCGCTCAGGCGCGAGGCGGTGGGGTGACGAAGAGAATTCGGCGCACGAGGTCAACCTAGTGGAGGCACCGCGGGGACGCGATCGGGTTTCCGGTGCGCCACCTGCGAGATCATCTTGAGGGCGGATCCCCGGGTGTCGGGCTGCTGGAGCGGCAGCGCCGCTACTTCGAGGACTACGCGGCGACGCTGCGAGCCGGGCATCCGGCGTGGCCGGAGCCGTCCCGAGGGGTGGCCGGGCAGCCACCCCTCAGGCACCTCAGTCCAGGTGGGACAGCTGCTCCCGCAGCGTGTCCAGCCCCATCCCGCCCATCTTCAGGGCCTCCGTGTGGAACCGCTTGATGTCCCACGACGCCCCGGCGCGGGTCCGGGCCTCCGCGCGGGCCGCCAGCCAGAGGCGCTCGCCGATCTTGTACGCCGGGGCCTGGCCCGGCCAGCCGAGGTACCGGTCGATCTCGTCGCGGATGTGGGCCTGGTCCGTGATCGTGCGGGTCAGCATGAACTCCAGGCCCAGCTCCGGCGTCCAGCGGGAGCCCTCGTGGAAGCCCGTGCCCGCCGGAATCTCCAGCTCCAGGTGCATGCCCAGGTCCACCACCACGCGGGCCGCGCGGAACAGCTGCTCCGACAGCATGCCCAGGAGGTCGCCGTCGTCGGACAGGTAGCCCAGTTCCTCCATCAGGCGCTCCGCGTACAGGGCCCAGCCCTCCGCGTGGCCCGACGTGAACGCCATCAGCCGCTGGTACTTGTTCAGCCCGCCCGACTGGTCCACCGCCGTCGCGATCTGGAGGTGGTGGCCCGGCGCTCCCTCGTGGTACACCGTGCTCGTCTCGCGCCAGGTGCTGAACTCGTCGCGGCCCGCCGGCAGCGACCACCACATGCGGCCCGGGCGGGCGAAGTCCTCGCTCGGGCCCGTGTAGTACGCGCCCACCCCGCCACCCGGCGGGGCGATCTTGCACTCCAGGGCCATCACCCGGTCGGAAATGTCGAAGTGCTTGCCGCGCAACGACTCCAGGGCGTCGTCGGACAGGCGCTGCATCCAGGCCTCGAACTCCGCGCGCCCCCGGACGCGGTACCGCGGGTCGGCGTCCAGCGCCGCCGCGGCCTCCGCCGGGGTCGCGCCCTGCTTGACGCGGTTCGCCACCGCGCGCATCTCGGCCTCGATGCGGGCGAACTCCGCCCAGCCCCACTCGTAGGCCTCCCGCAGGTCGAGGGTGGCGCCGACGAAGTACCGGGACCACAGGCGGTAGACGTCCTCGCCGACGGCGTCCTTGACCGGGGCCTTCGGCGCCAGCTCGGCGCGCAGGAACCCGGCGAACTCCGCGAACGCCTCTTCGGCGGCCCGTGCGCCGCGTTCGAGGTCGGCCTTCAGCGTCTCCAGGGCATCCGGTGCCGCGCCGCCGACGAGCTCGGTGAAGAAGCCCGTCTCCTCCTTCAGGCCCGCCCACGTCTCGCACTGCTCCGCGACCTTCGCGACCTGCCGCAGCGCCGCGACGTGCCCCGCGTCGGCCGCCGAAAGCAGGCCGCTGCGGAGGCTCGCCAGCGCGCGCGGGACCTCGCCGATCCGGGCCGAGACGACCGACCAGTCCTGTTCGGTCTCCAGCGGCATCAGGTCGAACGCCATCCGCAGGTCCTGGACCGGGCTGGCGATGACGTTGAGGCCCGCCACGTCCAGGCCGGCCTCGTGGATCTCCAGCTCCAGGCCGATGCGCTCGGTGAACACGGCCTTCGCCGCGCGTTCGGCGGCGTCCCGCGGCTCGGCGGCGGTGACGGCGGCGTGCGCGCGCGAGGCCAGCCCGGCCCGCTCGGCGAACCCGTCCGCCGAGTAGTCGGTCAGCCGGTGGTCGTGGCCGTTGATGCCGTGCACGGTCGCCGCGACCGGGTCCGCGGCCACGTAGTCGTCGACGTAGCGGTCACAGATCTCGTGCACGCCTTCGGAAGCAGTAGAAGCCATGGGCCGCACGGTACCGGGCCATGCGTACCGCGCGGTACGTACTTAAGCACGGGCCGGGACGAGGCCCAGCCGGGCGATCACCTCGCGCGTCGCCTTCGAGCGGTTGAACGTGTAGAAGTGCAGGTTCGGCACGCCCTCGGCGATCAGCTTCTCGCACAGCTCGGTTGTCACGTCGATGCCCGCCGCGCGGAACGCCTTCGGGTCGTCGGCCAGCGGTTCGAGCCGGTCCAGGAGCTTGCCGGGCGCCGGCGCGCCGGACAGCTTGATCGTCGTCTGCAGGGTCCGCATCGTCGTCAGCGGCATGACGCCCGGCAGCACCGGGACGTCGCAGCCGGTCGCGGCGACCCGGTCGCGCAGCCGCAGGAAGTCCTCGGGGTCGTGGAACAGCTGCGCGATCGCGAAGTCCGCACCCGCGCGCAGCTTGCGGACCAGGTACTTCGTGTCCGACTCCAGGTCGGCCGAGCGCGGGTGGCCGTAGGTGTACGCCGAGACGCCGACGCAGAAGTCGCCCAGCTCACGGACCAGCTGCACCAGCTCTTCGGCGTAGGTGAGGCCCTCGGGGTGCGGGATCCACTCGCCGTAGACGTCGCCCGGCGGGTCGCCGCGCAGCGCGAGGATGTTGCGGACGCCGACCGAGGCGTACCAGCCGATCACGTTCCGCAGCTCGGCGACGGAGTGGTTGACCGCGGTCAGGTGCGCCATCGGCACCAGCGTCGTCTCGGTCGCGACGCGGGCGATGCTGCGGACCGTGCCGTCGCGGCTGGAGCCGCCGGCCCCGTAGGTGATCGACATGTAGGCCGGGTCGTACGGCTCGAGCTCCCGGATCGCCTTCCAGAGGACGGCCTCGTCCGCCGTGTCCCGGGGTGGGAAGAACTCGATGGAGAACTTCGGCCCGTCTCCTCGCAACCGCTCGATCACCGACGTCATACCTCGAATGTTAAGGGCCCCCGCCCTAGACTCGATACAGGAGTGAGCGATGAGGGATGACGACGCGAGCTGGGACGAGGACGTGCGCCTCGCGGTCTACCGCGCCTTCGCCCGCCACGGCCGCGCGCCGACCGGGCCCGAGCTGGCCGACGCCGCGGGTGGGTCGCTGGCCGTCGCGAAACAGGCCCTGCACCGGCTCGCCGACGCCCACCACCTGGTGCTCGACGAGTGCGAGCACGTCGTCCTGGCCCACCCCTTCGCCGCGAAGTCGCTCGGCTTCTCCGTGATGGGCGCGCACACGCTGTGGTGGGGCGGCTGCGCGTGGGACTCCTTCGCCATCCCCCACCTGGTCGACGCCGAGCCGGAGGTGCTCGTCGCGACCCGCTGCCCCGGCTGCGGGCAGCCGCACGCGCTGGTCGTGAACCGGACCGTGCCGCCCGAGGGCATCCAGGTGGCGCACTTCCTGGTGCCCGCCGCGCGGATGTGGGACGACGTGCTGCACACGTGCGCGAACCAGCGCCTCTTCTGTTGCGAGTCCTGTGTGGACGCCTGGCTGGCGGAAACCGGGCAGCCCAAGGGGTCCGTGCTCGACCTGGTCACGCTCTGGCGGCTCGCCCGCGGCTGGTACGCGGGCCGGCTGGAGCGCGGCTACCGGCGGCGTGAGCCGCACGACGCGGTCGCCTACTTCGCCGAAGCCGGCCTCACCGGTCCGTTCTGGGCTCCCGCGGCGGGAGTCTGATTCACCACATCCGAGAGCCCCGCCGGGCCGCGCGCCCGCGCGTTCGGCGAGTATTACGGGCATGAACGCGCTCGCCGCCGACCGTGACCTGCCCGCCCACGTCGAGCGCGCGCTGACCGGGTTCCTCGATCGGGCGGGCACCGCGATCCTCGAGACCGAGCCGACCGTGGCCGCCGGGATCGACGCGCTACGCGGCTTCGTGCTGAACGGTGGCAAACGCTTGCGCCCCACGTTCGCCTGGTGGGGCTGGCGCGGTGCGGGCGGCGACCCGGACGGCCCCGACGCCGAGGGTGTGCTGCAGGCGGTGTCCAGCCTGGAGCTGATCCAGGCGTGCGCGCTGATCCACGACGACCTCATCGACTCGTCCGACTCCCGCCGCGGCTTCCCGACGGTGCACATCGCGAGCGCGAAGCTGCACGCCGACCGCGGCTGGCTCGGCTCCCCCGCGACGTTCGGCCTGGCCACCGCGGTGCTGGTCGGCGACCTGGCGCTGGCCTGGGCCGACGACATGTTCGCCGACGCCCCCCTGCCCGCCGGGACCCTGTCCGCGGCCCGCCCGGCCTGGCGCGCGATGCGCACCGAGGTGCTCGCCGGGCAGTACCTCGACGTCCGCACGCAGGCCACCGGGGACGCCTCCGTCGAGGCCGCGCTCAAGATCGACCGGCTCAAGACCGCGGCCTACACCGTGCAGCGCCCGCTGCACCTGGGCGCCGCGCTCGCCGGGGCGGGCCCGGAGCTGATCGCCACGCTGCTGGAGTTCGGCGGCGAGGTCGGCGTGGCCTTCCAGCTGCGCGACGACCTGCTCGGCGTGTTCGGCGACCCGTCGGTCACCGGCAAGCCCGCCGGCGACGACCTGCGCGAGGGCAAGCGCACCCTGCTCGTCGCGCTCGGCCTGCAGCTCGCGGCGGAAAAGGGCGAGCGGGCCGCGGCCACCGTGATCGCGGACGCGATCGGCGACGCGGACCTCTCCGACGAGGGCGTCGAGACCGTCCGGATGGCGTTGCAGCAGGTCGGCGCCGTCGACGCGGTCGAGCGGCGGATCGACGAGCTGACGACCGCGGCGATGGCCGCGCTGGACCGCGCGCACCTGGCCGAGCCGGCGCCCGACGCACTGACCGGGCTGGTCGTCAAGGCCACCCAGCGGACGTACTGACGTGCGCACGATCGACGCGCCGGCCGACCACGTCGTCGTCATCGGCGCCGGCCTGGCCGGGCTTTCGGCGACCCTGCACCTGCTCGGCGCCGGACGCCGGGTCACCCTGCTGGACCAGGCGGACGTCCCGGGCGGCCGGGCCGGGCAGCAGAACTTCGACGGCAACGCCGTGGACACCGGCGCGAGCGTGCTCACCATGCCGGAGCTGCTCGAAGAGGCGTTCGCCGCGGTCGGCGAGCCCCTGGCCAAGAACCTGCGCCTGACCCGGCTCGACCCGGCGTACCGGGCCCGCTTCGCCGACGGCAGCGCCCTCTCCCTGCACACGGACGGCGACGCGATGGAGGCCGAAATCCGCGCCTTCGCCGGCGCCCGCGAGGCGGCGGGCTACCGCGCGCTGCGGCGCTGGCTGACCGACCTGTACGCCGTGCAGAAGGACCGCTTCCTCGCCGCGAACTTCGACTCGCCGCTCGACCTCGCGCGTCCCGAGCTGGCTCGCCTCGCGGCGTTGGGTGGCTTCGGGCGGCTCGGCCCGCGCGTCGGCCGCTACCTGCTCGACGAGCGCGTCCGGCGGCTGTTCACCTTCCAGGCGCTGTACGCCGGCCTCGACCCGGCGAGCGCGATCGGCGCGTACGGCGTCATCGCCTACATGGACACCGTCGGCGGCGTCTACTACCCCGAAGGCGGGATGGGCGAGATCGGCCGGGCGATGACCGGCGCCGCCGCGCGGGCGGGCGCGGACGTGCGCTTCGGCACCGAAGCCGCGTGGCTCGAGCGGGTGTCGTCGCGGGTGCGCGCGGTCCGGACGCGCACGGGCGAGCGGATCGCCTGCGACGCCGTCGTGCTGGCCACCGAGCTGAGCACCGCCTACCGGCTGCTCGGCGCGCGGCCGAGGCGCCCGCTGCCGCTGCGCTACTCGCCGTCGGCCGTGGTGCTGCACGGGCGTACCGCGAAGGCGTGGGACCTCGGCCACCACACGATCTTCTTCGGCGGCGCCTGGGAGCGGACGTTCGCCGAGATCATCCGCGAGGGCAAGCTCATGAGCGACCCGTCGCTGCTGGTCACCCGGCCGACGGCGACCGACCCGGGGCTGGCCGGGCGCGGCGGCGAGATCGTCTCGGTGCTCGCGCCCGCGCCGAACCTGCGTCGCGGCCCCCTCGACTGGGACCGCATCCGCGGGCCGTACCGCGAAGAGCTGCTTCGCACGCTGGAGGCCCGCGGGCTGACCGGGTTCGGCGGCGAGTTCACCGTCGACGAGATGATCACCCCGGCGGACTGGGCGGCCCGCGGGCTCGCGGCCGGGACGCCGTTCTCGCTGGCGCACACGTTCACCCAGACAGGCCCGTTCCGGCCGGCGAACCTGGTCCGCGCGGCGGGCAACGTCGTGCTGGCCGGCTGCGGCACCACCCCCGGCGTCGGCATCCCGCCGGTGCTCATCTCCGGCCGGCTGGCGGCGGAAAGGATCACCGGCCGGTGAACGAACTGGACGCGGCGGGCATCCTGGCGCCGGACCTGCGGGCCGCGTACACCGAGTGCCGCCGCATCAACGCCCACTACGGACGCACGTTCTTCCTCGCGACGCGGCTGCTGCCGGCCCGGGCCCGGCCCGCCGCGCACACGCTGTACGGGTTCGCGCGGATGGCGGACGAGCTGGTCGACAACCCGGCACCGGGCAGCGACCCCGGTGTTTCGCTCGATCGGGTCGGCGCCATGGTCGACGTCGTTTTCGACGGCGGGACCCCGGACGACCCGGTGCTCGTGGCCCTGGCCGACACCGTGCGGCGCTACGGCCTCGCGCGGGAGCTGTTCGACGCGTTCCTGAAGTCGATGCGGATGGACCTCGCGCCGGTCGAGTACCGGACGTTCGCCGAGCTGGGCGAGTACATGTACGGCTCGGCAGCGGTGATCGGGCTGCAGATGCTGCCGGTGTTCGGCACGGTCGGCCCTCTTGCGGACGCCGAGCCGGGCGCGATCGCGCTGGGCGAGGCGTTCCAGCTGACGAACTTCCTGCGCGACGTCGGCGAGGACCTCGATCGCGGGCGGCTTTACCTGCCCACCGCGGAACTCGCCGCCTTCGGTGTTTCGCGCTCGATGCTCGAAGCCAGGCGGCCCGGCCCGCGGATCCGGGCGGCACTGGCGTACTTCGTCGCGCGGACGCGGGCGGTGTACCGGCGGGCCGAAGCCGGGGTGGCGTTGCTGCGTCCGGAATCGCGGCCGTGCGTGCGGACGGCGTTGACGTTGTACGAGGGCATCCTCGACGAGATCGTGGCGATGGACTACGACATCCTGACCCGCCGCGCGGTGGTGCCGAAGGCGCGGAGGCTGGTAGTCGCACTACCCCCCTTGGCCACGATGTGGGCGAGCGAGACGTTCCGCGGCGGTCGTAGGCTGCGATCATGACCGAACGACGCATCCGGATCGGCCTGCAGCTCCAGCCGCAGCACGCCGACTACGACAGCATCCGGCGCACCGCGTCGGCGGCCGAAGACCTCGGCGCCGACATCATTTTCAACTGGGACCACTTCTACCCGCTGTACGGCGACCCCGACGGCCTGCACTTCGAGTGCTGGACGATGCTCGGCGCCTGGGCGGAGTCGACGTCCCGGGTGGAGATCGGCGCGCTCGTGACGTGCAACAGCTACCGCAACCCCGAGCTGCTGGCCGACATGGCCCGCACGGTCGACCACATCTCCGGCGGGCGGCTCATCCTCGGCATCGGCTCCGGCTGGTTCGAGAAGGACTACGAGGAGTACGGCTACGAGTTCGGCACGGCCGGCGGCCGCCTCGACGACCTCGCGGAGGCGCTCCCCCGCATCGAGTCGCGGCTGGGCAAGCTGAACCCGGCCCCGACCCGCAAGATCCCGGTCCTCATCGGGGGCGGCGGCGAGAAGAAGACGTTGCGTCTCGTGGCCAAGCACGGCGACATCTGGCACGGCTTCGGCGACCCGGATGTCGTCGCGCGCAAGGTCAAGATCCTCGACCAGCACTGCGCGGACGTCGGCCGCGACCCGGCCGAGATCGAGCGGTCGTGCGGCGTCGAGGGCGCGCCGGACGAGCTGGGCCCGAAGCTCCTGGAGCTGGGCGTCACGACCTTCACGGTCGGCGTGGGCGGCCCGGACTACGACCTCGACACGCTGAAGTCCTGGATCGCCTGGCGCGACAAGACGAACGGCTGAGCTTCACCCCCGCGCCCGGTGCGCGGCGACGCGCTCGCGTGTCGCGCACCGGGGCGAGCAATACCTCCGTGGGCTGCCGCCGCCCGTGTGGGCGAACGGCCTGCCGCACGACGGCGACGCGCACAGGCCGCCCGGGACGTCCTGGCGTTCCGCGAGCAGTGACGCAAGCCCCAGCGCCGACGACGTCACCAGCCACGCTCCCCACGGGCCGTCGTCGGCCGCGTCCGTGTGCAGGTGCCAGCCGTAGCCGTCTTCGTGGTCCGTCAGGCGTGGTGAGCCCGCGTACTCCGCGAACAACGCGTTGAGCACCGAAGCCGCCGAAACGACGTCGCGCGCCGCGAAGACCTCACGCAGCCGCAGGGCCGCCGCGCGGAGTTCCGCGACGTCTTCCTGGGACAGCGAGTGCTCGGGTTCTCCGTGATCGCGCAACACCCGCGCCACCGCGGCCGGGCCGGGGGCCGGCGCCAGCAGCACGATCAGCAGGTCCACCGCGCGCTGCACGGAATCCCGGTGGGGAAAGGCCATGCCGCAGTGTAACGTCTTGCCCATGCTAAGGCGTTACTTGGGTGGCGCGACGCTCGCCCGGACCGGCGACGAACTGTCCGCGCCCGCGCTCCTGCTGCTCGGGATGACCGCCGGCCCGCACGCCGGCGCGGCGCTGCTCGCCGGGCTGACCGCGGCCGCCGCGGTGGGCGGGCCGGTGTTCGGCGCCCTGCTGGACCGCTCCGCGACCCCGGGACGGCTGCTCGCCGTCGCCCTCGGCGGTTACGCGGGCGGGATCGCCCTGGTCAGCGCGACCTTCGGGCACCTGCCGCTCGAAGCCGTCGTCGCGGTGGCGGTCGTGTCCGGCCTGCTCAACCCCGCCATCGCCGGCGGCTGGACCGCGCAGCTGCCCGCGGTCACCGGACCGGAGCAGCTGCCGCGGGCGAGCCGCTTCGACGCCATGACGTTCACCGCCGCCGCGCTCGCCGGGCCCGGGCTCGCCGGGCTGCTCGGCGGTTCGGCCGGCCTGGTCGTCGCGGTCGGCCTGGTCGCCGCGGCCATCCCGGTGGCGTGGTTCCTGCCGAAGCGGAAACCGCGGAAGACGCGCCTCAAGGACGGCTTCCGGGTGCTGGTTCGCAACGCGCCCCTGCGGCAGGCGACCGTCGCTTCGACGATCTCCTGCGCCGGCATCGGCATGATCACCGTGTGTTACCCACTGCTCGGCGCGGCGCACCTGCGCGGCCCGGCGGACGGCGCGCTGCTGCTGGCCGTCCTCGCGGTGGCGTCACTGCTGGCCAACGCCGTCTTCGCGAAGAAGCCGCTGCCGTGGACGCCCGACCGGATCGTCCGGCTGAGCACGGTCCTCCTGGCGGCGAGCTGCCTGCTGGCCGCGAGCGGACACGGCGCCGCCGTCGTGGTCGCGGCCGTGCTGGCCGGGTTCGCCGAAGGTCCGCAGCTCACGGCGTTGTTCGCGATCCGCCACCGTGAAGCACCCGAGCACGTGCGGGCGCAGGTGTTCACCACGGCGGCGAGCGTGAAGATCACCGGACTGGCGGCGGGAGCGGCACTGGCCGGCCCGCTGGCCGCGTGGTCGCTCCCCGCCTGCCTGCTCGCCGCGGCGGGCGTTCAGCTGGTCGCGACCTGTTTCAGCAGTGACATCCGGGGCTTCGCCCCGGGCCGGGGGCTCCGCCACCCGGACCCCCGAAAGAGCTGCAAGTCAGAACGCCATCGCCTGGGCACGCCGCTTGACCTCGGTGCCGTGGCTGGTCCGCAGGGCGTTGATGGGCGTGCTCCCGGGCAGCGTGTCGTCGGCGGTGAACAGCCACCGCAGCATCTCGGTGCGGCTGAACCCGGAGTCGGCGAGCACGGTGATCGTGCCGGTGAGGCCCTTGACCACGCCGTCCTTCACGAAGAAGTCGCTGGGCACGCACAGTTCACCGCCGCGCTTGAGCGCGATCAGCTGCCCGTCGCGCAGCATCTGCCGGACCTTGTTGGTCGACGTCCCCAGGGCGGTCGCCACCTCCGGCAACGGAAGGACCGCGATGGCGGTGTCGAGGATGTCATCGGCGACAGGAATCCCACTCACAGGTGACACTGTGCCACATTTCGTCCCCTCACCCGCTAGTGCGCACGGGTGACCCGCGAGGTCTCCTCCACGAGGCGTGCGCGGTTCCGTACGATCCATACTCGTGACACGCACCCAACCCAGCCTGGTCGGCACGCTCTTGGAGCGGCGCTACCGGGTGGACCGGCTGCTCGCCCACGGCGGAATGTCTTCCGTCTATCGGGGGACGGACACCCGGCTGGACCGTCCGGTCGCGATCAAGATCATGGACCCGCGCTTCGCCGACGACCGGTCGTTCGTGGACCGGTTCGTGCGGGAGGCGCAGTCCGCGGCGCAGCTGCACCACCCGCACGTCGTGGCGGTGCACGACCAGGGTTTCGACCTGCCGCAGGGTGCGGAGTCGGGCCTGGCCTTCCTGGTGATGGAGCTGGTGGACGGCGGGACGCTGCGCGACCTGCTGGACGACGAAGGACCGCTGGACGTCGCGGTGGCGCTGAGCGTCGCCGAGCCGGTGCTGTCGGCGCTGGCCGCCGCGCACCGCTCCGGGCTGGTGCACCGGGACGTGAAGCCGGAGAACGTCCTGATCGGCCGGGTCGGGCAGCACACCGGCGGGGCGGTGAAGGTCGCGGACTTCGGCCTGGTACGGGCCGTGGCGAGCGCGGGCACGACGAGTTCGAGCGTCATCCTCGGCACGGTCGCCTACCTCTCCCCCGAGCAGGTCGAGACCGGCGCGGCGTCTTCGCGCGGCGACGTCTACTCGGCCGGGATCCTGCTGTACGAAATGCTGACCGGCCGGGTGCCCTACACCGGCGACACGGCGATCTCGGTGGCCTACCGGCACGTGAACGACGACGTGCCGCGGCCGAGCGAGCTGCGCCCGGACCTGCCGCCGGCGCTCGACGACCTCGTCGTCCGCGCGACGCGGCGCGACCCGCAGCTGCGCCCGGCCGACGCCGGGGAGTTCCTCACCGAGCTGACGGCGGTGCGCGCGCAGCTGGGGCTGCTGCCGGTGACCGTGCCGATCCCGGTGTCCCACGGCCAGGGCGACCTCGCCGACACCGAGCGCACGCTGCCGCGCATCCCGCAGGTGCCGGACACCGAGAAGACGATGCCGGTGCACCGCCCGAACGCGACGCGGGCGCTGAGCCACGCCGCCGGGCCGGCGACCACGCAGGTGCCGCCCGTGGCGCCGCCCCCGCCGCGGCGGCGCAGCCGTCCGGAGCCGGAGAAGCCGCCGCAGGACAACCGCAAGCGCATCCTGGTGATCGCGGCCGCGGTGCTGCTGCTCGGCGGGCTGATCGGGGCGTTCGCGTTCATCCTCACCGACACCGGCGGCGACAAGACCGCGCGGGTACCGAAGCTCGTCGGGCTGAACCAGGCCGCGGCGGGTGACGCGCTGCGGGCGGTGAAGCTGAACCCGCAGTTCAGCCAGGAGTTCGACAACACGGTGCCGTCGAACACGGTGCTGCGCGCCGACCCGGCGGAGGGCACGCCGCTGTCGCCGAACGCGACGGTGTCGGTGGTGCTGTCGAAGGGCCGCCCGGTGGTGCCGGACATCCGCCCGGGCACCGCGCTGCCCGACGCCGAGCAGGCGATCAAGGCGTCCCAGCTGACACCGGTCCGCGGCGCCGACGACTTCGACGCCGAGGTCCCGCAGGGCGCGGTCATCCGCACGACGCCGTCGGCGGGCAGCCAGCTGACGATCGGCGGCCAGGTCACGATCATCGTGTCGAAGGGGCCGATCCCGCTGCCGCCGGTCCCGGACGTCACGGGCCGGCCCAAGGACGAGGCGTTCCAGCTGCTGCAGGAGGCCGGGTTCGAGCCGTTCCAGGCGGGCGAGGAGTTCAAGCAGGACGTCCCGGCCGGCGCGGTCACCCGCACCGACCCGCCGGCGAACGCCCAGGCGAAGGCCAAGCGGATCGGCGTGTTCGTGAACAACGCCGTCCAGGTGCCGGACGTCCGGTTCCGCTCGTTCGAGGACGCCCAGAAGCTCCTGGAGCAGGCGGGCCTGAAGGCCGACCGCGACGGCGGCCGGGGCCGCGGCAACGGCGGCGGGTTCGACTTCGTGTTCCAGCAGGACCCGGAGCCGGGCACGTTCGTGGCGAAGGGGTCCAAGGTCAAGCTGAAGGGCTTCGGGGGATGATCGGCAGCCGAGGCCGCGTGACGGGCACGATCGGCCCCGGCCTCATCGGCGAGGTGCTGCTGAACGTCCGGGGCGGCACGGAGGCGTTCTACGCGTACCCGGCGGACCCGGAGGAGACGTTCACGTCGGGCACGCAGGTGCTGGTCGTGGACTTCGAGCCGCCGCGGACGGTTTACGTGGAACGGTGGCAACCGCTGAGCCGCTGACGGCGCCCCCGGCCGGCCGGCGTTCGGCGACCCCGCGGCGGCGGGCCACCAGGCCCCACCCGGCAGCCGCGACCGAGGGGCATCACGCGTGCCTGGAGGGGCATCACCTGTGACTGGAGGGGCATCACCCGTGTTTGCGGGGGCATCACGCCGATGCCCCCGCAAACACGCTTGATGCCCGCTCAATCACGCGTGATGCCCCTCCGATCACCGGCGGCCCCTGGAGCGGCGGCAGCTGTCGGCTGAAGTCCCACCGGCGCTCACAACTCGGCGGCGGCCGGCCACCCGACCGCAGCTCCGGTTCCAGCCCGAAAGCGCCCCCCGCGAGCCACCGACAGCGACAGCTCCGGCCGGCGTTCGGCGACCCCGCGGCGGCGGGCCACGAGGCCCACCCGGCACCTGCGGCCGGCCGCGCCGATTTCCCCGTCCGGGTGGCAACCGCTGAGCCGCTGACGGCGTCGAAGAGGCACAACCCACAACGGAAAAGCGAGGGGGTCGGTGCCATGAGCCTCGTCGAAATCCTGCTGTACGCGGCGGGTGGGCTCGTCGTCGTGCTGATCGTCGTCTTCGGGATCCTGCGGCTGCTCTACAAGGTGGCCGAACCGAACGAGGCGCTGATCATCTCCGGGCTGGGCGTGCGCGTCGACCGCGCCGAGACCGCGGACAGCCTGGGCTTCAAGATCATCACCGGCCGCGGGGTGAACGTCATCCCCGGGTTCCAGACCGCCCGGCGGCTGTCGCTGGACACCCGGGGCGTCAACCTCCAGGTCTCCTGCGTCACCAAGCAGGGCCTGCCGGTCACCGTGCGGGCCGTCGTCATCTACAAGGTCGGGGACGACTACGCCTCCATCGCCAACGCCGCCCGCCGGTTCCTCGACCAGCAGAAAGGCATGAACGACACCATCCACGAGCTGTTCAGCGGCCACCTGCGCTCGATCGTGGGCGGCCTGACCCTCGAGGAGATGATCCACAACCGGGACGCGCTCACCGGCGAGGTCCGCCAGTCCTCGGCCACCGAGATGATCAAGCTGGGGCTGATCGTCGACTCGCTGCAGATCCAGGAGATCGACGACGAGACCGGCTACATCCTCAACCTCGGCAAGCCGCACGCCGCCGCCGTCGCCGCGTCGGCGCGCATCGCCGAGGCGCAGCGCGACCAGGAGGCCGCCGAGGCCGAGCAGATCGCCGCCGCGAAGAAGGCGGCCGCGGTCCGCGAGAGCCAGATCCAGCAGGCCGGCTACCAGGCCGAGGTCGACCAGGCGCGGGCGAAGGCGTCGCAGTCCGGTCCCCTGGCCGAGGCGACCGCGCGGCAGGAGGTCGTCGTCCAGGAGACGCGGGCCGCCGAGCTGGAGGCCGCGCTGGCCGAACAGCGGCTGCAGTCGCAGGTCCGCAAGCCGGCGGACGCGAAGGCGTACGACACGCGGACGGCGGCCGACGCGGCCCGTGACGCCTCGATCGCCAAGGCCCAGGCCGAGGCCAGGGAGACCGAGCTGCGGGCCGCCGCGGACGCCACCCGCGTCAAGACGGCCGCCGAGGCCGAGGCCCAGGCCACGAAGGCCCGCGCCGAGGCGATGGCGGGCGCCACCCGGGCGACCGGTGAGGCCGAGGCCGCCGCGGCCAAGGCCCGTGGCCTGGCGGAGGCGGAAGCCGCGAAGGCCCGCGGTCTCGCCGAGGCCGAGGCGGCCCGCGCGAAGGGGCTCGCCGAAGCGGACGCGATCAAGGCACGCGCGGCGGCGCTGGCGGAGAACCAGGAAGCCGTCGTCGCGCAGCAGCTGGCCGAGCGCTGGCCGGAGATCGTCGAGGCGGGCGCGAGCGCCTTCGGCAACGTCGACCACATGGTCGTGCTCAACGGCGCCGACGGCATGTCCGACATGTTCGCCAAGGCGCTGTCGCTCGGCGGAACCGGCCTCGGCCTTGCCCGGCAGCTGATGGACGCCATGGGCAAGCCGGCCGGGAACGAGGCTGCCCAGCGCAACGGCGAGCTCAAGCTGAGCGACTAGCCGATCACGCTGCGTACGGCCCCGGTGTGTCCCGGATCACGGGAAGCCGGGGCCGTACGCCCGATCGGGGGCGGAAATTCCCGGGCGGTTGTCCTACCGTGGGCGCATGGTGCCGGACAGCGTGTCGCGGGCCGCCCGATGAGCAGCTTCTTCACCGGCGGTCCGCGCGAGCGTCCCCTGTTCCCCGTCCCGGAACAGGAGCTTTACGCGTTCAACGGGCGGCACTGGACCGATCCCCCGCGCGAGCACATCGTCCCGGCCGTGCTGCCGTGGGCGCAGCCGCTGGGCCGGTCCGAGCGCACGGTGGTGGCGCTGCGGGCCATCGAGGTGTGGCCGCAGGCGCTGACGCTGCGCGTCACGGTGTACTCGCGCGACAGCCTGGTCGACGACCCCGCCGAGGGGCTGATCGACCACCGGCGCAAGCCCGACTACAACGGGCTGCTGATCGGCGTGCTCTACGCCGACGGCAGCCGGGCGAGCTCCGAGACGATCTCGGTGCCGTCCGCGTCCGAACCGGACGCCCCGGTGCTGCGGGCCCAGCCGGTCGGCGGCACGCGGTTCGCCGTCGACCACGAGGTGTTCCTGTGGCCACTGCCCTCGGCCGGCCCGCTGAAGCTCGTCGTGCAGTGGACGGACCGCGAGATCCCGGAGACCCGCACGACGCTCGACGGCGGGGCGATCCGCGCCGCGGCGAAGGACGCCGCGGAGATCTGGCCGGGGCTCGGCAGGCGGCAGGTCAACGGCCTGCCGGTGCGCCGGGTCGGCAAGCAGGTCGCGCTCACCCCCGATTGGGGGACCGCGGTCGCCCAGGCGGAAGAACCCCGGCCTGCGCCAGGGGAATGAATCCCTTCCCTGATCTGTGAGCCCGGGCACCGTGCCCCGGGGTATCTCGAATGGATGAACGGGGTGGCGAGTTAGCGTCGTGGAAACACTTCGACCACCCGGCTGTCATGTCGGGCTGGTGCAGTGGGTTCCTTCCCTTCCGACGCACGTGGCCGTGCGCCCCCCGCGAACCCGGAAAGGTCGCCCATGGCAGGCTCGCCGCTCAGCGCACTCGACGTCGCTTTCCTGTGCCTGGAAAGCGAAACCACCCCGATGCACATGGGAGCGGTGGTCACCTTCACCGCCCGCGGCGCGGTCGACCCCGCCGCGTTGACGGCGTTGCTCGCGCAGCGGGCCGCCCGGCTGCCGAAGCTGCGCCAGCGGGCGCGCGCGGAGCTGTTCCCGCCCGGCTCGGCCAGCTGGAGCGACGACCCGGGATTTGTTGCGAGCGACCACATTCACCACGTCGTGTTGAGTTCGCTGTACGAGCCGGACCCGCTTGCCGCGTACGCGTCGCGGTGGATCGCCGAGCCGCTCGACACGTCCCGGCCGCTGTGGCACCTCACCCTCGTCACCGGGCTCCCGCACGGGAAGTTCGCGCTGCTGCTCAAACTCCACCACGCGCTGACCGACGGCGCCGGCGCGTACGCGGTCGCGGCCGGGCTGCTCGACGGCGTGAAACTGCCGGAGCAGCGGCGTCCCGCGCCGATCCCCGCCCCGCGCTCCACTTTGGACACGGTCAAGGACGCGCTGGGCACGGTGTGGGACCAGGCGGGCATCGCGTCGTCGCTCGTGCGGGCCGCGCGGCCGCCGCTCTCCCCGGTGTCGGCCCCGCCGTCGGCCGAGCGGCGGCTCGGGTTCGTGCGGTTGCCGCTCACCGAGCTGCGCCGGGTGCGCCGCGCCCACGGCGGCACGACCAACGACGTCGTGCTGGCGGTGCTGTCGGGTGCGCTGCGCGAGTGGCTGGTCAACCGCGGGCAGCGCGCCGACGGCCGCACGCTGCGGGCGCTGATCCCGGTGAGCGTGCGCGGCCGCGCCGGGGAGCAGCTCGGCGGCAACAAGCTTTCGGGGTACCTGTGCGACCTGCCGGTCGGCGAGGACGACCCGGTCGAGCGGCTGCGGGCGGTCCGCCGGGCGATGACGCGCAACAAGGCGGCGGGCCCGAGCCGCGGCGCGGGCGCGCTGCCGCTGCTGGCCGATCGCGTCCCGCCGCTGCTGCACCGCCTGGGCACCCGCACGGCGGGCCAGGCCGCGCCGATGCTGTTCGACCTGGTGATCACCACGGTCCCGCTGCCGCCGGCCCGCTTGTCGCTCGACGGCGCCCGGCTGGCGGAGGTCTACCCGTTCGTGCCGCTGGCCCCGCGCCACGCGGTGGGCATCGCGGTCGCGACGTACCGCGATTCGGTCCACATCGGACTGCAGGCCAACGGCGCGGCGGTGCCGGACGTCGGCTCGCTGCGGGACGCGGTCCTGAAGTCCGCGGCCCGGTTGCTCGACGCTTCCTGAGGCCAATGCGCCCCAATGTGGCCTTCGGTGCGTCCAACGCACCCAATGTGGCCTTCGGTGCGTCCAACGCAACCAAGGCCACATTGGGGCGCTAGCCGCGTTCGGCTTCGGCCGCCTTGATCAGTGCCTGGGCGGCCCAGCGCATCACCTCCGTGGCCTCCTCCGGCTCCAGGTGACACGCGTCCCGGGTGACGATCAGCGCCTCGACGCCGTAGACGAGCATCAGGGCCATCGTCAGCCGGCGGTGGACCTCGGGCGGCAGCGCGCCCTCGAGCGGCTCGAGGACCTGCCGCGTCATGCGGATGCGGGTCTCGCCGCGCACCGGCGACTCGGCCGAGCCGCCGCCTTGGGAGAACCAGCGGTCGAGGTTGGCGCGGACCAGGCCGCGCCACGACGGCTCGTCGCCGAACTGCAGGCCGGCGATGTAGCGGATCACCGCGTCCATCCGCGCCGCCGGGTCGTCGCCGGTCTCCGCCAGCAGCGCGTCGACGTGGAGGTTCTGCCCCGATCGCTCGGCCAGCCCGGCCCAGAGCGACTGCGGGTTCGGGAAGTAGCGGTACGCCGTCGCGGTGGACACCATCGCCGCTTCCGCGACCGCCGCCACCGTCAGCGGGTGCCCGTCCTTGACCATGCCGGCCGCCGCCTCGAGCAGCGCGATGCGGGTGCGCTGTTTCTGGTTGTCGCGGCTCATCGTGAGAAAATCTCCTTGACATGAGAGAGCTTTCTCATGACGATAACATCGTCACAGGAGGGGGAGGCTCATGACTCCGGAAGAAATGGACAAAGTCCTCGGGGCGCACTTCGCGGCCGAGGCGGCACACGACCTCGACGCGATCCTCGCGACGCTGAGCGACGACGTCGTGCACGACGCGGTCGGGTTCCCCGTGGAGAAGCTGCGGGACCCCGAAGCGATCCGCGACCGCTACCGGCACCTGTTCACCGCGATGCTGGACGAGCGGGTCGAACCCGTCTCGCGGTTGTACGGCGACGACTTCCTCGTCGACGAATGCCAGGTCACCTGCCTGACCGGCGAAGGGTTCCCGGGCGCGCCGGCCGGGCAGCGGGTGACGTTCCGGCTGCTGCACGTCTGCGAGTTCCGCGACGGCCTGATCAGCCGCGAGAACGTCTGGCAGGGCCCGCCCGTCCCGGTCTCCGAGTGACCACCGTCGTCCTGGCCGGTGCCTGCCCGCCGGTCGCCACCGGGATCACGGTGGCGGCCGAGACGGGCACCGCCGCCGAGACGCTCGAGGCCGTGCGCCGCCACCGGCCGGACGTCCTGGTGCTGGACCTCGCGCTGGGCGCGGACGTGGCGGCCCGTGCCGAGGTGCCGGTCCTGGCGATCACGGCGCCGGACAACGCCGCCATCACCGGCGCCCTGCGCGCCGGGGTGCGCGGCTTCCTGCCCGCCGGCGCCGGTCCGCCCGACGTGGTGCGGGCGGTGCACAACGTCGCGGCCGGGGCGGTCGTGTTCGGCGACGGCATCGCGGACCGGATCACCCGGCTGCTGCTGTCCCCCGCACCGCTGCCGGCCCTCAGCCCGCGCGACCGCGAGATCCTGGCGCTGGCCGCGGACGGCGTCGCCGACGCGGTGATCGCGCGCCGCCTCGGGATCGCGCCGAAGACGGTGCGCAACCGGGTGTCCGTGATCAGCGTGAAGCTGGGGGCCAGGGGCCGCGCGGAGGCGATCACCCTGGCCCGCACGGCCGGCCTGGCGCCGGTGTGAGTCTCAGCCGCGCAGCATCTCCGCGACCAGGAACGCCAGTTCCAGCGACTGCTGCGTGTTCAGCCGCGGGTCGCACGCCGTCTCGTAGCGGCCCGACAGGTCGACGTCGGAGATCTCCTGGGCGCCGCCCAGGCACTCCGTGACGTCCTCGCCGGTCAGCTCCACGTGGATGCCGCCCGGGTAGGTGCCCAGCTGGTTGTGCACCTCGAAGAAGCCCTGGACCTCGTCGACGATCCGGTCGAAGTGGCGGGTCTTGTACCCGGTCGACGACTCGTGGGTGTTGCCGTGCATCGGGTCGCACTGCCAGATGACCTTGTGCCCGGACGCCTCGACCCGCTCGACGATGCCCGGCAGCACCTCGCGGACCTTGCTGTTGCCCATCCGCGCGATCAGCGTCAGCCGGCCCGGCTCGAAGCGCGGGTCGAGCCGCTGGACGTACTCCACGGCCTGCTCGGGCGTGGTCGTCGGGCCGATCTTCAACCCGATCGGGTTGGCCAGCAGCTCGGCGAACGCGATGTGCGCCCCGTCCAGCTGGCGGGTCCGCTCCCCGATCCAGAGGAAGTGCGACGACAGGTTGTACAGGTTCGGGTTCGCCGAGTCCGCGTTGTCGAGCCGCAGCATGGAGCGCTCGTAGTCGAGCAGCAGCGCCTCGTGGCTGGCGAAGATCTCGGTCGACTCCAGGGACGTGTCGGTGACGCCGCAGGCGCTCATGAACCGCAGGGCGCGGTCGATCTCGCCGGCCAGCTGCTCGTAGCGCTCCGCCGCCGGCGACGCCGACACGAAGTCCTTGTTCCAGTCGTGCACCTGGTGCAGGTCGGCCATGCCGGCGCCGGTGAGGGCGCGGACGAGGTTCATCGCCGCGCCCGCGTTCGCGTAGGCGCGGATCATCCGGCCGGGGTCCGGCACGCGCAGCTCGGGCTTGGCGACCAGGGAGTTGATGATGTCGCCGCGGTAGACCGGCAGGCCCAGCGCGTCCGTCGCGGCCGAGCGCGGCTTCGCGTACTGGCCGGCGATGCGGCCGACCTTGACCACCGGCAGGCTCGCGCCGTAGGTGAGCACGACGGCCATCTGCAGCAGCGTGCGCAGGTTGGCCCGGATGTGCGGCTCGGTGTTGGACTCGAACGTCTCCGCGCAGTCGCCGCCCTGCAGCAGGAAGGCCTCACCGCGGGCGACCATCGCGAGCCGGTTCTTCAGCCGGTCGATCTCGGCCGGGACGGTGATCGGCGGCACGCTCTCCAGCACGGCGCGGACCCGCCGGGTCGCCTCGGGGTCGGGCCACTCCGGCTGCTGCGCGGCCGGGAGCGCCAGCGCCGTGTCGAGCCGGGCCCGCAGGTCGGGCGGCAGGGGTGGCAGCTCGGGCAGTGTGTCGACGGGGACGTCCACAGTCCAGTTCACGCAGACCAGGATAAGGTTTGCCGCGTGCTTCGCTTCGCCCGGTTGGCTACCGAAGTTCTCGCGCCACCGGGCATCGGCCGCTGAGCTGGGAACTGCTGATTTCGGCCACCGGTTTTCCACCCCGATGGCCGTGATCGTCCACGGGGCGAGACGCGGCAAGGGGACCACTCCGGAGGTGCGGTGGCGGCGACTGGGCACTGCTCACCGCCGTGCGCAGACCGGGATCAGCAGGCCGGCGCGGCACCCCTCCACGCCCGCGAATCCCCGTTACCCGTCAGAGCGGCAGGCGCCGTCCACCGCCGGGAAGACCCCGTCACGCAGATAGCCCAGCACCGCCGCGTTCCCGCAAGCGTTCTCCCGCGTGAAAACGCCGTGCCCGCCGTCGTCGACGGTGATCATCCGGGCGCGGGCCCCGAACGCCGCCCGCGTCTCCCGCGCGCCCGACAGCGGGGTCGCCGGGTCGCGGAGGTTCTGCACCAGCAGGACGTTCGCCGGGCCGGGGCCGCCCACGCGCACCGGCGGTTCGGCGCGCTCGACGGGCCAGAACGCGCACGGGTTCACGTTCGCCGCGGCCGGGCCGAACATCGGGTGCCGCGCCCGTTCGCGTTCGACCGCGTGCTGGTAGTAGCCGAGCTGTTCGGGCCAGTCGGCGTCGTTGCAGAGCACCTGCAGCTGCAGCGCGGCATGGTTGTCGCCGTCGAGCGGGCCGGCCGCGGTGCGCGCGGTGCCCGCCCATTCCCGGGCCACCGCCGGGAAGAACGCGTCGTCGTAGAGCCCGTTCCACGTGTTCGCCCGGAACTCCGGCCCGCGGACGGCGGCCAGCTCGAAGAACTTCGCCGTCACTTCCGCCGGGGTCCGGCCCAGGTGGTAGACGTCGTCGCGCTGGGCCGCCCACGTGGCGAAGTCCGGGAACCGGTCGTCGAAGCCTTCGGCGAACCGCTGGTGGGCGCGGACGTCGAGACCGCGCGGACCGAGGACGCTGTCGAGCACGACGCGGTCGGTGCGGCCGGGGAACATCGACGCGTAGGCGGCGCCGAGGTAGCTGCCGTAGGAGACCCCGTAGTAGGAAATCTTCTTCTCCCCCAGCGCTTCCCGGATCCGGTCGAGGTCGCGGGCGGTGTTGGCGGTCGTCATGTGCGGCAGCATGTCCGTTGCGGACGCGCTCCCGCACTTCTCCGCCACGGCACGCGCTTTCGCGGCGGTGGCGGCGACGTCACGCGGTCCGTCCGCGTACGGGCCGAGGACCGCACCGCGCTCTTCCGCCGTCGTCATGCCGCACGTCACCGGCGTGCTGTAGACCGTGCCGCGGGGGTCGAACCCGATGACGTCGTAGGCGTCCGGGAGGCCGGAGCCGCCCATGCGCTGCAGCAGCTGCGCGGGCATGGCGAGCCCGGGGCTGCCCGGCCCGCCGGGGTTCATCAGCAGCACACCGCGCCGCTTGCCGGGCGTGCCGGCGTGGCGGGAGAGCGTCAGCTCGATGGTGCGCTCCGGGTGCGCGTAGTCGAGCGGCACGCGCAGGGTGGCGCATTCGAGGCCGGCCGTCGGCGACGGCGACATGCCGTAGTCCGGGCAGGGGGCCGTCCACCGCAGTCCCGGTGCCGCCTCCGCCGGCGGTGCGGCGAGCAAGGGCAGGAAGGCCAGTGCGATCAGGGTTTTCCGCATGCCCCGAGCCTGCCGGGGCGGCGGCGCGCGGACGTCAGCCCAGGGACCGGAACTCCCGCTCCGCCCCTGGGCTGACGTGGCTCACGCGGCCTGCGCGCGGTTGTACAGGTTCTGCGCGTCGGCGCCGAAGTACGGCCCGAACATGTACCCGGGCAGGAAGGTGTAGCCGAAGCTGTTCACCGAGGCCTGCACGCCGGTGCCGGTGCCCTCGTTGAACGACAGGAACCACGGACCGCCGCTGGAACCACCGGTCATGTTGCAGCTCATGCCGTGGTCCCTGGTCAGCAGGAAGTCGGTGAAGGTGCTGCCGCTGCAGTAGATCAGCTTCGACCCGTCGTAGGGCGCCGCGGCCGGGTAGCCGAAGGTGTACATGCTCTGGTTCCTCGGCTGGTTGAACGCGATGCCCTGCGCGCCGACGACGTCGGTGAGCCGCTGGCCGTTGAGCGGGTTGACCACGGCCGCGCCGACGTCGTAGTTGATGTCCTCACTGGCCTCCCACTGCGGGGTGGTGAGGGTGCTCTTCGCCGCCCACTGGCCGTAGGGGGCGTTGCCGTTGTTGTAGCCGGGCACGAAGACCCACTGGGTGTGCCAGCTGCCCTGGTACTTCACGCAGTGCCCGGCGGTGATGACGACGCTGCCGTTGGTGCTGGTGACGGCGTCCCCGGAGCAGGACGCTTTCTGGCCGTTGAAGACGAAGAACACGCGCCCGGCGGTCTGGGTGACCTTGCCGCCGCCGGTCCACGCCCCACCCCCGTTCGGGATGCTCTGGATGATCGCGCTCTGCCCTTTCGCCACGTCTTTCGGCGTGAAGGCCGGGGCCTTGACGAGGGAGTCCATCGGAACGGCCGCCTGCATGGCAGCGGGCGTCCAGAAGGGTTTCGGTGCGGCCTGGGCGGGGGTCCCGACCAGGGCGACGGCGAGGGAGACGACGGCGGTGACCACCGCGGCCCGGAGTTTCGTGTGCTTCAAGACGCCCCACCTTCGGCAGAAGTGAATCGTCGCAAAGGCGACACAGCTACTCGAAAGTAAGCGCCGGGCCACAGAGCGCACACCGCCATCCGGCCGTATCCACTACGGCCGAATGGCGGGCACTACGTCAGACGACGGCGAGCGGCAGGGCCGTCGGGTGGACCGGGGCGGGCAGGTCGGACGCACCGGTGAGGTACGTGTCGACCGCGTTGGCCACCGAGCGGCCCTCGGCGATCGCCCACACCACCAGGGACGCGCCGCGGTGCGCGTCGCCGCAGACGAACACGCCCGGCGTCTCCGTCTGCCAGTCCGCGCCGCACGACAGCGTGCCGCGCTTGGTCAGCGACAGGCCGAGGCCGTCCAGCAGCGGCATCTCCTCGACGCCCTCGAAGCCGATCGCCAGCAGGACCAGGTCCGCCGGGTGCGTCTCGACCTCGTCGTTGACCGGGATGACCTCGCGGCGGCCGGTGGCCGGGTCCTTCTGGACGCGGACCTCCTGCAGCTCCACCGCCGTGACGCGGCCCTCGTCGTCGCCGACGAACCGCTTCACCGCGACCGCGAACTTCCGCTCGCCCGCCTCCTCGTGCGCCGCGTACGTGCGCAGGATGTACGGCCACGTCGGCCACGGCGAGCGCTCGTCGTCCCGGGTGGACGGCGGCATCGGGTACTGGTCGAGCTGCGTCACCGACAGCGCGCCCTGGCGGGTGGCCGTGCCGTAGGAGTCCGCGCCGGTGTCGCCGCCGCCGATGATCACCACGTGCTTGCCGCGCGCGTCGATCGACGGCGGGCCGTCGCCCTCGACGAACTTGTTGGCCGGCACCAGGTGCTCCATCGCCAGGTGGATGCCCTTGAGGTCGCGGCCCGGCGTCGTCGTGTCGTCGCGGCCGCGCAGCGCGCCGACCGCCAGGACCACGGCGTCGTACTGCGCGCGCAGGTCGTCCACCGACAGATCGACGCCGACCTCGCAGCCCGTCACGAACCGGGTGCCTTCCTTGCGCAGTTGCGCGAGGCGCCGGTCGAGGACCTTCTTCTCCATCTTGAACTCGGGGATGCCGTAGCGCAGCAGCCCGCCGAGGCGGTCGTCGCGCTCGAACACCGTGACCTCGTGCCCGGCGCGGGTCAGCTGCTGGGCGGCGGCGAGCCCGGCCGGCCCGGAGCCGACGATCGCGACCCGGCGGCCACTGGACACCTCCGACACCTGCGGCTGGACGTAGCCCGCTTCCCAGGACTGGTCGGCGATCGTCTGCTCGACGCGCTTGATCGAGACCGGACCGCCGGACAGCGGCGAGATCGACAGCACGCAGCCCGCCTCGCACGGCGCCGGGCACAGCTTCCCGGTGAACTCGGGGAAGTTGTTGGTGGCGTGCAGGCGGTCGCTCGCCGCGGCCCAGTCGCCGCGGCGGACCAGGTCGTTCCACTCCGGGATCAGGTTGCCCAGTGGGCAGCCGGAACCGCCGGAGTGGCAGAACGGGATGCCGCAGTCCATGCACCGCGACGCCTGCTTGCGCACCTGTTCGTTGCGCTCGTTCGGGTCGACGTCCGCGTAGACCTCGCCCCAGCTGGCGAGACGCTCCTCTTTGGACTTCTTCGCAGGCTCTTCGCGTTCGAACTTCAGGAAACCGGTCGGGTCAGCCACGAGCGGCCTCCATGATCGCCTCGTCGACGTCGCGGCCCGCGGCACGAGCCGCCTTCGCCGCGTCCAGGACCCGCTGGTAGTCGCGCGGCATCACCTTGGTGAACGCCACGGAGCGGCGCGGCCAGTCGCCGAGCAGCGAGGCCGCCACCGCGGAGCGGGTGAGATCGTAGTGCTGTTGCACGGTTTTCTTGAGCCACGCCAGGTCGTCGGCGGTCGGCCGGAGCAGGTCCACCATGTCCTGGTTGACCTTCTTCGCGTCGATGTCGAGGACGAAGGCGATGCCGCCGGACATGCCGGCCGCCAGGTTGCGCCCGGTCGGGCCGAGCACCACCGCGCGGCCGCCGGTCATGTATTCGAAGGCGTGGTCGCCGACGCCCTCGGCGACGACCGTGGCGCCGGAGTTGCGGACGCAGAAACGCTCGCCGACCTGGCCGCGCAGGAAGATCTCGCCGCCGGTGGCGCCGTAGGCGATCGTGTTGCCCGCGATCGTCTGCGCCTCGGCCGCGAAGGACGCCTCCGGGTCGGGGCGGACGACGATCCGGCCGCCGGAGAGGCCCTTGCCGACGTAGTCGTTGGCGTCGCCGACCATGTCGAGGGTGATGCCGCGCGGCAGGAACGCGCCGAGCGACTGGCCCGCCGAGCCGGTGAGCTTGACGTTGATCGTGTCCTCGGGCAGGCCGTCGCCGCCGAAGCGGCGGGTGATCTCCGAGCCGAGCAGCGTGCCGACGGTCCGGTTGACGTTGCGCACCGGCAGCTCGATGTTCACGTGGTGCGCGTCTTCCAGCGCCGCCTCGGCGAGCTGGATGAGCGTGCGGTCCAGGGCGTGCTCGAGGCCGTGGTCCTGGCCACGCGTGCGCCGCTTGGCGCCACCGTACGGCGTCTCCTGCGGCATCTCGAAGATCGGCGCCAGGTCGAGGCCGGACGCCTTCCAGTGGTCGACGGCTTCGTCGGTGTTCAGCAGCTCGGCGTGGCCGATGGCCTCGTCGAGCGTGCGGAAGCCCAGCGCCGCCAGCGTTTCGCGGACTTCTTCGGCGACGAACTTGAAGAAGTTGACCACGTGCTCGACCTGGCCGGTGTAGCGCTTGCGCAGCTCGGGGCTCTGCGTGGCGACGCCGACCGGGCAGGTGTCGAGGTGGCAGACGCGCATCATGATGCAGCCCGCGACGACGAGCGGGGCCGTCGCGAAACCGTACTCCTCGGCGCCGAGCAGCGCCGCGATGACGACGTCGCGCCCGGTCTTCATGGCGCCGTCGACCTGCACGGTGATGCGGTCGCGCAGGCCGTTGAGCAGCAGGGTCTGCTGGGTCTCGGCGAGGCCGATCTCCCACGGCGTGCCCGCGTGCTTGAGCGAGTTCATCGGGGACGCGCCGGTGCCGCCGTCGTGGCCCGAGATGAGCACGACGTCGGCGTGCGCCTTGGACACGCCGGCCGCGACCGTGCCGACGCCGAGCGAGGACACCAGCTTCACGTGGATGCGGGCGTGCTCGTTGGCGTTCTTGAGGTCGTGGATCAGCTGGGCCAGGTCTTCGATGGAGTAGATGTCGTGGTGCGGCGGCGGCGAAATGAGGCCGACACCCGGCGTCGAGTGCCGCGTGCGCGCGATCCACGGGTACACCTTGTTCGGCGGCAGCTGGCCGCCCTCGCCGGGCTTCGCGCCCTGCGCCATCTTGATCTGGATGTCGTCGGCGTTGACGAGGTATTCGCTGGTGACACCGAAGCGGCCCGACGCGACCTGCTTGATCGCGCTGCGGCGCTCGGGGTCGTAGAGCCGCTCGGGGTCTTCGCCGCCCTCGCCGGTGTTCGACCGGCCGCCGATGCGGTTCATCGCGATGGCCAGGGTTTCGTGCGCCTCGGCCGAAATCGAGCCGTACGACATCGCGCCGGTGTTGAAGCGCTTGAAGATCGCCTCGGCGGGCTCGACCTCGTCGAGCGGCACCGGCTCGCGGACGCCCTCCTTGAACTTGAACAGCCCGCGCAGGGTGCCGCCCTCGCGGTAGAGGCGGTGCACCTCGTCGGTGTACTTGCGGTAGACCTCGTCGCGGCCGGTCTTGGACGCGTGCTGCAGCAGGAACACCGTCTCCGGCGTGAACAGGTGCAGCTCGCCCTCGCGGCGGTAGGCGTACTCGCCACCGGTCTCGAGTCCACGGTGGACACGGTCGGTCGGGTTCTCCGGGTACGCGCGGCGGTGGCGCGTCGCGACCTCTTCGGCGAGCACCTCCAAGCCGACACCGCCGAGCTTCGACGACGTCCCGGTGAAGTACTCGTCGAGCAGGTCCTGGCTCAGGCCGAGGGACTCGAAGACCTGGGCGGCGGTATACGCGCCGACCGTCGAAATGCCCATCTTGGACATGATCTTCAGGACGCCCTTGACCAGCGCCTGCACGTAGTTGCGGACCGCCTTCGCGGGCTCGATGCCGGTGACCGCGCCCTGCCCGATCATGTCTTCGATGGTCTCGAAGGCCAGGTACGGGTTGACCGCGGCGGCGCCGTAGCCGAGCAGCAGCGCGATGTGGTGCACCTCGCGCGCGTCGCCGGACTCGACGACCAGCGCGACGCGCAGGCGTTCCTTGGTGCGGACCAGGTGGTGGTGCACCGCGGCGACCAGCAGCAGCGACGGGATCGGCGCCATCCGGTGGTCGGAGTCGCGGTCGGACAGCACGAGCGTGCGCGCGCCGGCCGCGATCGCCTCGGACGCCTCGCGCCGGACACGCTCGATGGCCGCCGCGAGCGCGTCGGCGCCGCCGTCCACTTCGTACAGTCCGGAAAGGACACTGCAGGCGAAGCCGGGGAGGTCGCCGTCGTCGTTGATGTGGATGAGCTTGGCGAGCTCGTCGTTGTCGATGACCGGGTACGGCAGCTTCAGGTGCCGGCAGGACGCCGGGCCGGGGGCCAGCAGGTTGCGCTCCGGGCCCATGATCCGCGCCATGCAGGTGACGAGCTCCTCGCGGATCGCGTCCAGCGGCGGGTTGGTCACCTGGGCGAAGTTCTGCTTGAAGTAGTCGTAGAGCAGCCGGGACCGCTTCGACAGCACCGCGGGCGGGGTGTCGGAGCCCATCGAGCCGATCGGCTCGGCGCCCTTCTCGGCCATCGGCGCGAGCAGGATCTTGAGCTCTTCTTCGGTGTAGCCGAAGGAAAGCTGGCGCCGCAGCACGGAGTCGTGGCTCTGCACGACGTGGTCGCGGTCGGGCAGCTCGGCGATCTTGAGCAGGCCCGCGTGCAGCCACGAGTCGTAGGGCAGCTCGGCGGCGAGCGCGGACTTGACCTCTTCGTCGTCCACGATCCGGCCGGCCTCGGTGTCGACGAGGAACATCTTGCCGGGCTTGAGCCGTCCCTTGGCGACGACGTCCTTCGGCGCGACGTCGAGCACGCCGGCCTCGCTGGCGAGGACGACGCGGTCGTCGGCCGTGCGCCACCAGCGCGCCGGGCGCAGGCCGTTGCGGTCGAGGACCGCGCCGACCAGGCTGCCGTCGGTGAAGGTGACACACGCCGGGCCGTCCCACGGCTCCATGAGACTGGCGTGGAACTGGTAGAAGGCGCGGCGCTCGGGCTTCATGGTGGCGTGGTTCTCCCACGCCTCCGGGATCATCATCAGCACGGCGTGCGGCAGCGACCGGCCGCCGAGGTGCAGCAGCTCCAGCACCTCGTCGAAGGACGCGGAGTCCGACGCGTCCGGCGAGCAGATCGGGAACAGCCGGGACAGGTCGCCGGGGATGACGTCGGATTCCAGCAGCGCCTCGCGGGCCCGCATGCGGTTGCGGTTGCCGCGGATGGTGTTGATCTCGCCGTTGTGGGCCACGAACCGGAACGGGTGGGCCAGCGGCCACGACGGGAAGGTGTTGGTGGAGAAGCGGGAGTGCACCAGCGCGATGGCGCTTTCCAGCCGCTCGTCGCGCAGGTCGGTGAAGAACGCGGGCAGCTGCTCCGGCGTCACCATGCCCTTGTAGACGATCGTCCGCGAGGACAGCGACGGGAAGTAGGTGCCACAGCCGGAGTTCGCGCTTTCGTGCTCGACGCGCTTGCGCAGGCAGAAGGCGAGCCTGTCCAGCTCCAGGCCCGGCTTTCCGTCGCCGGTGACGAAAAGCATGGCGAAGTGTGGCATGACCGAGCGGGCGGTCGGGCCGATGTCGGCGCGGTCGGCGTCGACCGGGACCTCGCGCCAGCCGAGGACCTCCAGGCCTTCTTCGACGGCGATGCGTTCGGCCAGCTCGACGGCCTTGCGGCGCTGCTCGGCGTCTTGCGGCAGGAAGGCGATGCCGGCGGCGTAGGTGTGGTGGCCCCGCTCGTCGGGGGCGGGCAGCTCGAAGCCGACCTCGGCGCGCAGCAGCGCGTCGGGCAGCTGGAGCAGGATGCCGGCACCGTCGCCGGAGGTGGGCTCGGCACCCGCGGCGCCGCGGTGGTCGAGGTTGGTCAGCGCGGCCAGGCCGTCGGTGACGATGCCGTGGGAGCGGCGCCCGCGGATGTCGGCCACCATGGCCACACCGCAGGAGTCCTGCTCGGTCTCCGGGTCGTACAGACCCTGTTTGCCGGGAATGGCGGAGAAGATCAACGGGACCTCCTTCGTCGTCTTGTCGTGCGGGGCCGGGCTACCGGCCGGGGAGCGCACGGGACGACGATGGCCCGCTTCGTTAGCGCGACTTTAACACCTGGGAAACACGGGAGCAGCACTTCGGAGCGCCCCGGACGACGTCGGACGGTAACGATCTGGCTGCGCGGAACGACGTAGTTCCTGATGGGTTCCCGGTAGTTCGTTCCGCTAAGTATACGGCTCGCAAACTCCGGTCAAGACCAACGTGACGTGATCGCCGAGATGTGTCCGCGGTCACTAGAACGTGTTACATTTCCGGCCATGATCCTCGACCGGTTCAAGCTTACCGACCAGGTCGCGGTGGTCACCGGCGCAGGGCGGGGAATCGGCGCGGCCACGGCCATCGCCCTCGCCGAAGCAGGCGCCGACGTGGTCATCGCCTCCCGTACGGCTTCGCAACTCTCCGAAGTGGCTTCGCTCGTTTCGGCAGCAGGCCGACGCGCTGTCGAGGTGCCGGTGGACCTCTCCGCACCGGACGCGGCGGCGGACCTGGCGTCGACGGCGGTCTCGGAGTTCGGGCGCCTCGACCTGGTGGTCAACAACGTCGGCGGCACGTACCCGCGGCCGCTGCTGGAGTCGTCGGTGGAGTTCATGGAGGAGGCGTTCCGCTTCAACGTGGCCACGGCCCACGCGCTGACGGTGGCGGCGGCGCCTTCACTGTTGAAGACGGGTGGCTCGGTGGTCAACATCTCGTCGGCGATGGGCCGCCTCTCGGGCCGCGGCTTCGCGGCGTACGGAACGGCGAAGGCGGCCCTGGCGCACTACACGCGGCTCGCGGCGGCGGACCTGGCGCCGCGGGTGCGGGTGAACGCGATCTCGGTGGGTTCGGTGGCGACGTCGGCCCTGGAGATCGTGGTGGGCAACCCGGAACTCAAGTCGAAGATGGAGTCGGCAACACCACTGGGCAAGATCGGCGAGGCGGAGGACATCGCGGCAACGGTGGTGTTCCTGGCGTCCCGGGCGGGCGGGTACATCACGGGCAAGATCATCGAGGTCGACGGCGGGTTGCAGGCGCCGAACCTGGAACTGGGCCTCCCGGACCTGACCTGACCCACCCGAAACTGTCGGTGCCCCCGGGTAGCGTGGAAACCGGGGGCGGCGCCCAGCCCTGCTGACCACCGGCCAGCGCCCCAATGTGGCCTTCGGTGCGTCCAACGCACCCAATGTGGCCTTCGGTGCGTCCAACGCAACCAAGGCCACATTGGGGTTGTTTCATCGTGGTTGTGGCTGGTCGGGGGTGTTGGGTTGGTGGTGGTTGCCTGTGGTGGCAGGAAGTGGTGCCGGGACCAGCGTGGCGAACCTGGAGATGGGTGAAGCCCTCGGCAGGATCGAGATGTGAGTCAACCACCCGCCGAGGGCTTCGAGTCTCTTTCCTACCAGGTTGTCCTTCCGATCTCGCAGGCGACCCTGCAGATGCTGGCCGGGCTGATCCGTGCCCACCGGGCGCGGTTGCGGTCCCGCTGGCGCAAAGCCACCCCCGCCCGGCAGGCCCTGGTGGTCCTGGCCGTGCTGCGCCACGACCCGCGCCTGGCCCACCTCGGGGCCGGGATGGGCGTTTCCGCCGCCACAGTCCGCCGCTGGGTGCTGGAAGCCATCAGCCTGCTCGCCGCCCGCGCCACCCGCCTGAACCGGGTCTTGCGTCGCCAGGCCACCCAAGGCGGGCAGGTGGTGCTGGTGGACGGCACCTTGATCCGGACCCGCCGCCGCACCGGCAAGCACAACCGGGCCCACGACAACGGCAAACACAAACACCACGGCCTGGTCGTGCTCGCCCTGACCGACGAGACCGGCCGGTTGCTGTGGGTCTCAGCGGCACTGCCGGGCCGGACTGCCGACATCACCGCCGCCCGCCGGCTACGGATCCGCCAGCACCTGCACCACCACGGCCTGACCCCGGCCGGAGACAAAGGCTTCCACGGCTGGCACAAAGACGTCCGCACCACCCGCGACTGCCCCGACTGTGAGGGGCCATGCCAGCAGGTCGTGCTGACCCCTTACAAAGCCGAAGCGAACCGGCCGCTGACCAAGGCCCAGAAACAGGCCAACGCGGCGTTCTCCGCGATGCGGTGCGCGGTGGAGGGGGCTTCGCCGCCCTCAAACACTGGCACATCCTCGACAAACTCCGCCTCCACCCACGCCACGCCACCACGCTGCTGCGTGCCCTGCTCGTGCTCACCCAGCACGAACAGAACGTCCGCGACAACGCCCGGCCAGGCCCCGCTTGAGCACTACCACACCCCCTCAACCCGACCTGACCAGCACAAACCACGATGAAACAACCCCATTGGGG
>NZ_JADWPD010000021.1 GCF_017308975.1 Amycolatopsis sp. MtRt-6
CTCATCTGCCTCGCCCGCCGCCGCTGCGACGTCCTCTACGCCATGCTCCGCAACGGCACCCACTACCGGCATCCCGAACCCGCTCCGGCCCCCACTGCCGCTTGACAACCACATAGGGACACCCCCCCAGCGGCCAACCGCGTGCGCACTGCCCGTGCCACCGGCTGGGTACCACTGACTTGTCTGGTCCTTGACCCCTCTTTGAGGTGCGTGAGAACAGGTGGGGTCATGCTAGCTCCCAGACGAGGTTGACGGCGCGATTCGTCGACGCAGACGTCGGAAGCAATGACGAGCCGGAAAGTGAGAGGCCGCGAGTGAGCAGGGACCACAGCAGATAGGACATTTTTATCTCCAGGGTTCCGGACTGTGCCGCCAATGCTGGAGTCCATTGGGGAGTCGAGTGGATCCGGCGGTTGCGGATCGTTCTCGAGGACCGGAGGAGAGACCTATGCAACTTGCCGTCCAGCAAGCAATTTCGGCGATGCGCAATCTTACTTCGACCCCATCACCCTCGGCCAGATAGCGGCTGAGGTGTTCGTCAGCCCCTTTCATCTCTCCAGGGTGTTCGCGGAGCTGACGGGCGTCACGCCGGGCCGTTACCTGACCGCCGTCCGGTTGTTCGAGGCCAAGCGGCTGCTGCTGACCACCGATCTCACCGTGGCCGACGTCGTGTGCAGCGTCGGCTACAACAGCGTCGGCACGTTCACCAGCCGGTTCACCAAGGCGGTCGGCATGACCCCCACCCAGTACCGCAGCCCGGAGGTACGCCAGTTGCTGCTCGCCGTGAGCCCCGACTTCCACCGGGTGCCCCCGGCCGAGGCACTGCCCGGCGCGAACGGGCTGCCCGTGCAGGGCGCGGCGTCGATGTCCGCCACGGTCGACCCTGCCCGCCGAGGCCGCACCGGCCAACGTGCTGGTCGGCCTGTTCGCCGAGCGCATCCCGCAGTGCGGGCCCGTGGCGTACGCCGCGCAGGCCGGTGTCGGCTCGACCAGGCTGACCATCTCGGACGTGCCGCCAGGGCGGTGGACCGTGCTCGCGGTCGCCGAGGGCGCGCAGAGCGGGGGCGCGGAGAGCATCTACCTCGGCACGGTTCGGCAGCCGGTCGCCGTGTCGCCGGGTCGCGCCACCAGGGTGTACCTGCGGTTGCGCGAACTGCAACCGACCGATCCGCCCATCGCGATCACGCTGGCCTTCGACACCTTCCCACACGGTATGAGCCGCGATCTGGCCCGTCCCGAGTTGCGGGTTGCGGCCTGACCAGGGGAGCGATGATGGCGACGACGTTCGGCGCCCTGCGCCACAGGTTCTTGGCCCCCTCGCTGGCCGAGGCGCTGGACCGGGGCCTGCTTCCCGACTACGAGACGAGCATTGCACTGGAAGCGACGTTATGAACGCGCGTACGTGGACCGTGTGCGACGAACGGGTGATCTACCGCAGCCCGTGGGTCGATCTCGCACTGTCCGAGGTGGAGCTTCCCACCGGGGTCACGTGCGAGAACCATCTGGTCAGGGTGCCGCCCTCGGTTGCCGTCGCGGTGACCGAGGCGGACCGGGTGGTGATGCTGTGGCGGCACCGATTCATAACCGACACGTGGAGCTGGGAACTCCTCTCCGAGCTGTCGTATGTCCAGCCGATGGCCGGTATCGCCAATGCGGAGCATTTCGTGCTTCGTGGCCGCGGGGCCAGCTATGTCGGTCCGCCAGTCGACTGCCACGAGTCCCAGCACATCGCCTGGGTTCCGTTGGCCGAGGCGGAAGAGCTGCTCGAACGAAGGCGGATCGTCGCGGCAGCCTCGGTGGCGGGAGTGTAGCGGCTCCTGCTCGCCAGCCGAGCATAGCTGCGGGTGATGCCACCGTTGCTTTCGGACTTGCGTGCGGTCATCGGAGCGACCGGCGACCTCGGCAGGTGCCGACGATCAGCAGAGGCGCCCCACCCCTGTGCGAGCTGTGCTGCCCGGAACGAGGTCGGCTCCATCCACGAGTACGGGTCCGCGCCCTTCGGCACCACGATCGACGAGACGACGCAGCCCGGCCGGCCCCGGACGCGCCGGACAACCCCGCAAAGGCCACCCAGGTGCTTGCAGAACCACGAGTTCACCCCAGGATGAAACGGGGGGAGTGCACTCGAGGAGAGGACGACCTCCGATAGGCGGCCGTACCGTCGTTCTCGTGGACCTCCGCACTGTGACCGTGTTCGGCGCCGGCACGATCGGTACGTCGATCGGACTCGCGCTGACCCGCAGTGGTGTGCGCGTCCGGCTGGCCGACCCGACGCCGACGCGCTCGCCGCCGCGGTGAGTCGCGGCGCGGGCGTTCCGCTCACCCCGGGGGCGGGAGCCCACCGATGTCGTCGTCGTGGCGACCCCGGCCGCGACCGTCGCCGCCGTACTGTCCGACGCTGTCGAGCGGGGCCTTGGCACCGCGTACACGGACGTCGCCGCGGTCAAGAGCGACATCGTGGCCGCATCCCGTGGTCGCCGGGGATCTTGGTGATCCGGCGACTGTCGATGCGGGACTGGCGGGCCATGAAGCGGACGCACTGAGGCGTCACCCGCAAGATCATCGGCGAGGTTCCCGGGTAAGCACCAACCGGTTCGACATGGGGTTGGAACGGTCTACGAACTGGTGGATCGCGGGGGCCTTCAGTCCCTCCAGTCGACGTCGGCGCCGCAGAGCTCGGGGATGAATATTTCTACAAGCGATTATGGGTTGGGACTGGAGGACTAATGATGGGGAGTCGGAACTCCGACGTAGTCTTCGTCAGGTGGCCCGCGCAGGCGGACCTGCGGAACCGCTATCAGCTTGAGGGGGTACCTCGATTACTTGTCGTAGAAGGAGGCGCGGTACCGCCGGTCAGCAACGATCCGATTGAAGATTGGGCTCGCCAACCGATATCTCGGGTTGACCTGGATGCGAGGGTCAATGCCTTGCAGAACCGGTTCGACAGCCGCCGGGCGCCGAGGATCGACTCAGCGGGAACTCTAAGTTTCGGAAGTCACTCGATCACGATCTCGACCACTCAGGCCCACCTCATGGCCCTGCTCGTCGAACGCTTCGGCGAGGTAGTGTACCGCAACGAGCTCACGAACTATTTGGCAACGCAGGTAACGACTCTTACAAGGAACTCGCTCGACCTGCATATTATGCGGCTCCGCCGAAGACTGCAGTCGATCGATCTGTCGATCCGCACCGCGTGGGGCCGAGGATACATCCTGGAGGCTATGCGCTCCTGAAGCAAAGCCTCTGGTGCGGACTTGTCGTCGGATCACGTGATCGCGATCGCTGCCACGTGCGCACGCCGGGGAGCGCTGCCGGCTGGCTGCCGACCGCTCGCAATGCTCAGCTGTTGCTGGTTAGCAGTCGAACCAAGGTGCTGCCGACAGGTGTGTCCGGGTTGGCGAGGTCGAACGGCAGGTCGAAGTGATTCCGGTGCGCGAGGACCATTTCCTCGACGGCGATTCCGTTCGCGCGTAGGGCAGCGACGTAGTTGTCGTGCTGACGGGCGTACTCCGGTGTCTCGAGTCCGCCACGGGCGACGGTGATCGGTGGCGCCGTGACTGGGGCGTGCTGGATGGGGCTGTTGCGGCGAGCCGATTCCTCCGTGAGACTCAGTGCATCGTTGACGTAACTCTGCCGGACTGGGTCGAGGTCGTAGATGCCGCTGAGCAGTGTGGCTGAGCCGAACACTTCGGCTGGTGTCCGCCCGTCGGGCAGCCAGCCGTCGGCTAGGGCCATGGCGACCAGGTGCGCACCCGCTGAGCTGCCGCTGAGGTGAATCCGGCCCGGCGCGATGCCATAGGTGTCCGCGTTGTCCACCAGCCACAGCAGGCCACGGCGCACCATTGCCACAATCGCGTCGAGGTCGTAGTTCGGTGCGAGACCGTAGCCCAGGGCAGCGAAGGCCGCGCCAGCGTGTAAGGCGGCAGGCGCGGCGAAGCTGGACTCGTTCTTGCTGAGCTGCTGCCAGTTGCCGCCGTGCACGTAGACCAGCAGTGTGTTGCCGTCATAATTCGGAAAGAGGTCAAGTTGCTCGACATCGGAATACCCATAGTGCACGGTATGATGCCGGTATGTGGCTCGGGCGCCTGCGCTACGTGTGGCGTACTCGTGTAGGTAGTACTCGATGTCGGTAATGCACGAGCTGGGCGAGTACTCTTGGTCCAAGTCGCCCCAGATGGTCGTCATTATCATAACCCCCAACTAGTACGGTGTCACACGCTAACATTTGTCTTGGCAACGTTTCGACTGCTTAACAGAATTCTGAAAGACTGATCTAAGAGCGTGTCTCATGTGGCCGCTTTGCGGAGTTTCTTTTAGGAGGTAAGGGCGGCGGCGAGGGTGAGGAATGCCAGGAAGTGGCTGGCTTTGCGGTCGACAACCGATCAACCACGAACCAAGATCATGACACAAGATCATAAACCCACGTGAGACACGGTCTAAGCATCTTTCAAAGACATTTCGTAAGTGTGGTCGGTGTCGTGGGGCACGTGTAGCGTCTGGTGCGGCCAGCTGTGGGCGAAGCGTCGTGGAAACTGCAAGTGAGGAGCGTACGCGGATGAGCTTGTCCGGCAGAACTGTAGTCGTGACCGGCGCCGGTTCGGGGATCGGCCGTGCGACGTGTGCAAGGTTGTGCCGGGCAGGCGCGCGGGTAGGCGCGATCGGTCGGCGCAAGGAACCACTGCTGGCTCTGCGCGATGACCTCAGCGACGAGCCCGGTGAAGTGGTAACGCTGCCCGCCGACGTCGGTTCGGCAGCCGAGGTCGAGCACGCGATACGGACTCTGACGGATCGGTGCGGTCCGGTGAGCGGAGTCGTCAACAATGCCGGCCTGGCGCGCTTCGCGCCGATCGAGTTTTCCTCGCCGTCCGATTTGGACGACATGTTCGCGGTGCACCTCCGTGGACCGGTGAACGTGTTGCGGGCCTGCTTACCGGAACTGCGTAGACATCGTGGCGCGGTGGTGAACGTGTCGTCGGTCGGTGGCCTTCTGGCGATGCCGAACCGATCCCTCTACGGCGCGACAAAGGCCGCTGTGAACAGCCTGACCCGGTCGTGGGCGCGGGAGCTGGCGCCACAGGTCCGGGTGAACGCGATCCTGCCCGGCCCGGTCGACACGCCGATGTACGACGACCTGGGGCTTACCGGTCCACAGACCCAGACCCTCCGTGCGGACTTGCTGGCGTCGACCCCGTTGGAGAGGTTCGGCGAACCCGATGAGATCGCCCGGTGGGTCACCCTGCTCCTCGATGACGACACGTCGGGGTGGGTCACCGGTGTGCTCTTCCCGGTCGACGGCGGCCGGACCAGTTGATCCGGCTGCATGCCAGGTGACGGGCACGTTCTTTCGTGATCAGGCCTGGCTCTAGCGCACGGTGGACTGCCACTCCATCAGCGAACGCGGCCAGCGCTACCGCCGCAGTCTCCGCTTTCTGGTACGGCCGTCACCGCGTGCGCGTCCTCCGCAATCCGGCGCACATCACACTCAACGACGACGCCGGAGTCGAAGTTCGCGGAATCGCCTGGGAAAGAGCCCGCGAGATCGTCATGCGGGGGGGGTGATGCGTTGGCGCCGGAGGCGGTGATCTTTGATGACGCCGGGTATCCGAGTCGGGGAGGTCGTCGCCGTGTAAGGCGTCAACACCCGTACCATTCTGTGGAGAGTCTATTCCTCGATCAGCCGTCCCAGCAGGCTGTCGAGGGCGGTCTGCCCCTCGTCGACGGCGGCTGGCTCGTCGTCGTTGAGCGGTGTGTCAGTTGATCTGACACTCTCGAGTCGGATGAGTCGAGTGGTTCAAGGCCGAGGTGATCCCTTCGGCTGCCGTGGTAGCGAGGCGGTGTCGATCATGCGAACGTCGTCGCTCCCCACTCGGTGGCGGGGACGTTACGGACGTGCTCGGTGAACTCCCACAGGTGGTTCTCGTGGTCGAGGGCGAGGTACTGCCGTAGGCCCCAGGGTTTGTCGCGGGGTTCGTGGAGGGTTCGGGCGCCCTCGGCGCGCGAGTGGGCGTAGTGCTTGTCGACGTCATCGACCCAGACGATCACCTGAGCAACGGCTGGCACACCGGTGGGCGGGATGGTGAGCCGCTCGCCGACCTTGGCGAGCATGACGACGCCGGCGCCGGTGTGTAGGTCGGCGTGGCAGACAGTGCCGTCGACGGTTTGGCGGAGTAGTTCGCGGAAGCCGAAGACCCGGGCGAGCCAGGCTACGGCGGCCGGTACGTCGGTGTAGCCAAGTTCGACGACTACTCCGGGGAATCCAGCGTCGGGGTCGTACACCGGCACCTCCGGGGCTAGGAAGGGGTGACGGCCCCTGGCCGACACCTTGGGCCCAGCAAGTCAGCTGGGAGTCGCAGGCACGTGGCCGCGGATGGAGGAGGGGTCGAGTACGTCGTCGGGGTGACTCTCGATGGAGAGCTCGCGATATTGAGCCCACTTGCCGGGGTGGACGCACAGGGGACCAGTGATAGGCCGATTTCGTCCTCGGCCAGTTGCCGGCATTCGCCTTCGTTGCGGGCCTGTTCGCGGTGATCCACGCAGACCAGCGCTCGTCGCAACAGGCTGACCGGGAGCTCGGTCTGGCTTGCTGTTGGGCGCACGCCCGCAGGAGGGGTCAAGGCTGGCCGGAGGCCACCCGGAGGGTTTGGCCTTGACCCCGGCGAGGACGACGCCCATGCTTGCGCGGCGAGGGACGAGCCGAACTCGGAGCCCGGCGCGGGGGTGTTTCATGCCGCCTGTGCGCTGGCGCCGGGCGGGGTGAAGGCGGCCAGGGCGCGCAGTGCGACCTTGTCTGCCTTACCTACCGGCGTGCGGGGCAGTTCGGAGACGGACACGAGCTTGTCCGGGATCTTGTAGGTCGCGAGACCGCGATCTCGCAGGAATACCTTCAGGGCTTGGAGCTCGACGCTCTCGTCTCGCAGGACGACGAATGCGTAGGTGCGCTCACCCAGCACTGGGTCCTCGACCCCCACGACCGCCGCGTCCCGGACGCCGGGATGCGCCATGAGCTGTTCCTCCACCTCCTCGACCGGAACCTTGTCGCCAGACCGGTTGATCACGTCTTTGAGCCGGCCGACGACGACGATGTTGCCGTCCGGCCTACGTCGCACCAGGTCCCCGGTCCGGAAGAACCCATCCGACGTGAAGGAGTCGGCGTTCTCCTGTTCGGCACGGTAGTAGCCGCGTATGGTGTACGGACCTCGCGTCAGTAGCTCACCTTCGACGTTGTCCGGTACGTCGTGGCCGGCGTCGTCTACAACCCGGATTTCGTCGTCGGGAGCCATTGGACGGCCCTCGGTGTTGAACCTCACCTCATCCGGGTCGTCAAGCCGAGTGTAGGTGAGGAGCCCTTCGCCGACACCGAACCACTGACTCAGGTCGCAGTTCAGGACCTTGCGCGCTTCCTCGGCCTGCGCTGGTGTCAGCTTGGAACTGCCGATCTGCAAGTGGACGCCGGAAAGGTCGACAGGCGTCCGCTGTGCGTAGTCGAGCCAAAGCCGCACGGTTCCCGGTACCAACGTCGTGAGCGTGACCTGCTCCGCACGGATGAGCCCGATTAGCTCCGCCAGCCGATAAGTCGGGGCGAGTACGACCTTGCCACCGACGAGCAGCGTTCCGAACAGCCCAGGGCAGCCGAGCGCGGCGTTGTGGGCGACCGGGTTCACGGCCAGGTACGTCGACGTGCTGTCGACCCGGAGCGCGTCCGCGCTAGCCAGCATGTTGTACGCGTAGTCGTTGTGCGTGCGGGGGATCAGTTTCGGCCGGCCAGTCGTCCCGCCGGAGAGCAGAAAGAAAGCCGGCTCGGACGGATCGACCTGCGGATACCGCGTCTCCGGCGCGCTGTCGGCGAGCTCGTTCGCAATCAGCACCTGCTCGACCCCTGGGACGTCTTGCTGCACCTCTTGGGCGAGGTGCCGGTAGTCGAAGCCTCGGAACTCGCTCATCACGATCAGTGCGACGGCGCCGGACTGCGAGGCCAGGTGAACGAGCTCGTGCTTGCGATGCCCCGGCAGAGCCAGCACCGGAATGGCACCCAGCCGGAACAACGCGAAAACCACGGTCGCGAACTCCGGCACGTTTGGTAACTGCACGACGACCCGATCGAGCGGGCCAATCCCACGAGCTACGAACTGCCGGGCTACGAGGTCGGAGCGGGCTGCGAGGTCCGCGTACGTGAGCCGCTGTTCGCCGTACACGACAGCCACCTTGGTGGCATGTTCGGCGCAGGCCGCCTCCAGGAGCTCGCCCAGCGATCGCCCTTGCCAGTAACCCTGGCGGCGATACTGCTCGGCGAGTTCGTCGGGCCAGGAAACGCAGCCTTCGAGCATCTCGGCTCCCGATCAGACTAGATATCGAACTGAGGACAGCGGTACGACAGGCCAACGGTCTTCACCATCTGGCATCCGCCGCCGTCAGGCAATGGTGCTGACAGAGACGCGACAGGAGTCCCGTGTGAGTTTGGCCCGGGGCTGTCCTGTCTCTGTCAGTTCGATGGTCGTCATCGGCCTGGGCTTCTAGGGTCCGCAGCAGGTGCGGTGTCCCTTCCATGAGTCGGCTGATCCAAGGAGTTGAACCTTGTCCACGGTTCCGGAGTTGTTCGAGTCGGCTGTTGCCCGCTTCCCCGACCAGCCCGCGGTCATCTTCGGTGACACCTGTTTGAGTTACGCCGAGCTGAACACCCACGCGAACCAGCTGGCCAGGCGCTTGGTGGCCCTAGGAGTCGGGCCGGATTCCTTGGTGGCGGTTGCTATACCGCGTTCGGAAGATCTGATCATCGTGCTGCTGGCCGTGCTGAAGGCCGGCGGCGCGTATCTTCCGCTGGACCCGACCTACCCTGATGATCGGCTGGCGCACGTCATCGACGACGCGGGCCCCGTCCTGGTGATCCGGTCGAGCCAGGTTCGCTGCCTAAGTGACGAGGTGGCCGACTACGTGATAGACGACCCTGACCTGCAGGCGGACATCCGAGGTGAGGCGACCGGCGACCTGACTGACGCTGAGCGGCTGTCTCCGTTGTACATATCCCACTTGATGTACGTGATATACACGTCAGGCTCCACTGGTACGCCGAAGGGCGTGGCGGTGACACATGCAGGTACGGGCGATATGCTCGCAACTCACGCGCACCGAATCGGTCCGGGCCCTGGTGACCGGGTGCTGCAGTGGGCGTCGATCAGCTTCGACGCCGCATTTTGGGACATCACCCTTGCACTTCTGTCCGGTGCCGCGCTGGTCATGGTGTCCTCAGACGACGTCCTGCCGGGAGATCCGTTGCGGGACACCCTGCTCAGGCACCGGATCACCCACGCGACCTTGCCGCCGGTGGCCTTGAGTGCCACTGACGCCGATGGCGTTCTGCTAGGCGGCACGGTGATGTCGACGGGCGATACATGTACGCCGACCTTGGTCCGCAAGTGGGCACCCGGTCGACGGCTCTTCAACGGTTACGGTCCGACCGAGGTGACTGTCGGCTCCACCCTCAGCGGACCGGTCGATCCGGCTGTCGGCGAGATCACCATCGGGACGCCCTGGCTCGGCGAGACCGTCCAAGTGCTCGACGAGCGTATGCAAGAAGTTGCCGACGGCGCCGAAGGGGAGCTGTACCTGTCCGGGCCCGGGCTAGCCCGCGGTTATCTCAACCGTCCGAGCCTCACTGCCACCCGTTTTGTTGCCGATCCACAGGGAGCACCCGGCAGTCGGATGTACCGCTCCGGCGACCGCGGCTCGCGTCGGACTGATGGAGAGATCCTTTTCTCGGGTCGCGCCGATGCACAGGTAAAGGTTCGTGGCTTCCGGGTCGAGCTTGCCGAGGTCGAGGCAGTCTTAGCCGGTCACGCCGCGGTCAAACTCGCCGTCGCCGCGGTGGAAGGAGAACTGGCAGACGCCCGTGTGGTTGCGTACGTGACGACGTCGCCGGGGGAAGAAGTGACCGAGTCGGAGCTGCGCCACCATGTCCGCCGTATGTTGCCGGATCACATGGTGCCGTCGACAGTCACCCTGCTCGACCAACTTCCGACGACGCACAACGGAAAGATCGACCGGAAGGCGTTGCGACCGCGCCCCGCCAAGCCCCCTGCCGAACAGGTCAGCTGGCAGGAGGGTATGCCGTACGCCGATGTGCTGTGCGCGATCGTCGCCGAGCTCCTGGGCCTGTCGGTGGTCACCCCAGATCAGAACTTCTTCGAGATCGGTGGGCACTCTGTGCTGGCGACGAAGCTGGCCGCCCGGATCCGGCAGGACCTCGGCATCAAGATCCCGATACGCTCACTCTTCGAGGCCGGCAATATCTCGGAGTTTGCGCTAGTGGTGGAGAGGGCCGTCTCACCGACGACTGAGGCGGCCTGAGCTTCCCCCGGTTCTCCGGACACCTGACCTGAGGTGACCTGTGGTCACCAGGGAGGATGTTCTGGCGACTGCACCACACCCGGCTGAGTTTCGTCAGCGTGCCGTCGAGCTGGCTCGCCTCGGCGACAAGCCGGTCGCCGCGCTGGCCAAGGATCTGGGCATCAGCGAGTCCTGCCTGCGCAAGTGGATGGCCCAGGCCGACGCCGACGCCAACGGCTCGGCCACCCGGCTGACCAGCGCGGAGAAGAAGGAACTCGCCGAGCTGCGCCGGAAGAACCGGCAGGTGCTGGTCCGTGAACTCGCCGCCGACGGTATCGATGTCGCGGTGGCCTGCCGGGTATTGAACGTGTCTCGCTCCGGATACTACGAATGGCGCGATCGGCCGCTCTCACCTCGAGCGGAGGAGAACGCGGTGCTGCTGAAACGGGGGGAAGCTCAGTCCGCTCACCGAAAGTTGACGGGCAAACTACTGTAGCCGAACAGGAAGTTCGAGTAGATCCGCGAGGGCGTGCCAGCCAGCTCGATCGAACGCACCGACTCCGCGAGCGAGGACAACAGGGCCCGCAGTTCCGCCCGGCCCAGAAACGCACCGACACAGAAGTGCGGCCCGTGGCCGAAGGTGAGGTGCTTGTTGGACTTGCGTGCCAGGTCCAAGGTTCGCGGATCGGGAAACACTGTCTCATCGTCGTTGGCCGAGGTGTTCCACAAAGTGACGATGTCCCCGGCCCGGATCTTCTGACCGGCGATCTCCAGGTCGATGAGCGCGGTCCGGGCAAAGTGCATAGCGGGCGTGACCCAGCGCAGCACCTCCTCGACCGCGTCGTCGAGGGAGGCGACGCCGGCCCGCAGCGCGGCCCACTGCCCAGGGTTCTCGGCCAGCGCTTTGACCCCTCCGATCGCTGACATCCGGGACGATTCATCGCCGCCCAGGATGAGGCTGTAGCAGTTCAGGGCGACCTCCTCCTCGGTGAGCAGCTCGCCGTCGACCTGCGTGCTCGCGATCATGGTGATGACGTCATCGCCTGGATTCTCCCGGCGATGCTTGGCGAGATCCATGAAGTAGGAAACGATGTCGTTGCGGGCGATCAGCGAGTCGAGATCGTCAACCTCCTCGCTGTCCGCGGACAGGGCCAGCTTGTTCCACCTGAGCAGCTCGGCGCGGTCGCCGTCGGGGATTGACAGGAGATCGCAGATCGTCGTCATCGGGATGTGCTCGGCGACCTCGGCGGCGAAGTCGAACGTGCCCACATCAACCACGCTGGCGACCAGACTCCGGGTGCGTTGCTCGACCCGCTCGACCACCGGTCCGAGGACCTTGGGGGAGAACGCCCGCAGCATCAGGTTCCGCAACTGCTGGTGGCGGGGGCGATCGGTGACGGCGAGCATCTTGTCGCTTGCGGAGTCGTTGCCGTGCAGGAGTACGTCGAGCACGGTGCCGCGCGCCGAGCTCAGGAATTTGGCGTTGCGGTACGCCGCCTGTATGTCGCTGAACCTGGTGACCACCCAGAATCCCGGCAGATCGCCGGGGGAGTCGTGCCAGTAGATGGGATGCTGCGACCGGATCTCCTGCCAGTAGTCGCGGGGTTCGTGCCGAACAAACGTCGCCGGATCCGTGAGATCGAGAAACTCGCCAGCACCCACCTGCGTCTCCTTCAGCCGGACCGTTGTGCGGACAGCAATTGCCAGCGTGACTAGGCGATTCGTCGAGTCCGGCATGTCTTGCGTAGTTCCTTCACCGGTGACTGAGAGCCGAAAGATTTAAGCCTGGCCACCCGCAGAGGTGCAAGGCTCTGATTGAGCATGTCTGCTTGAGCGTTAGGTGGAGGTCATGACTCCTACCGGGGACCGAGGTTGGCTACGGTGGTCGAACGTCACCCCGCGGCCGGCGATCCGGCTCGTCTGCTTTCCGCACGCCGGTGGTGCGGCCGCGAGCTATGCTGGCTTTGCGAACGAGCTGCCCGCCCAGGCCGAACTGGTGGTGGTCCAGTACCCGGGTCGTGGCGACAGGTTCGCCGAATCCGCCGTGGAGGATGTCCGGCGGATGGCGTCGTCCGTGAGCGCGGAACTCCTGACTCTCGAGTCCCACGTCCCGCTGCTGTTGTTCGGGCACAGTTTCGGCGCCTTAGTGGCCTACGAGACCGCGCTCGCGTTGCAGCGCAGCGGAGTACGCCCGGTGCAACTCGTTGTCTCGGCGTCGTCTCCGCCGCGGCTGGCCGGTGGGGGGGAAACCCATCTCCATGACGACGACGAACTGTGGTCGATCGTTTGCGGCTACGGTGGAGTTGAGCCGGAGATTGCCGCCGACGCCGACTTGCGTGGGGTTCTGCTGCCGATTCTGCGCTCGGATATCAGGGCCAACGAGCTCTACGAACCGCCGGTGAACTCACCCTCGCTCGACTGTCCGGTGATCTGTTACCACGGCATCGGCGATCCACTCGTGAACGAGTCCGAGCTGGTTGAGTGGGGCGAAGTCACCACTGGGTCATTCTCCGTACGTCGTCGCGATGGTGGGCACTTCCACGTCTTCTCGGCAGTCGGTGACCTGCTCGAGGACGTCTTCGCCGACGTAGCGATCGATGGTCTGCGGCGACGGGCGGTGTCGTGAGCATCGCCGAGCGCTCCGTCATCATCGTTGCCGGCCCCATCGAACGGTTCGGCCGGCTAGATGGCCTGGTCAACGACGAGCCGACCTGCTCACCGGTACCCCCTGTGGGCCGGTTCGCGAAGACGACGGAGTGGCCCGCCTACTCGACCCGGACTTCGCCGGCTGGATCATCGGTGCAGCTACCCGTGGTGCGTGGCCGCACGACTTCATCCGCCTAGCAGCAGTGTCTCGACCTGACAGTGACCGCGCAACTGACCATGAGTTGGGGACCGAAACGATGAGCCATCCGCCTATTGCCACAGCGATTCCGTCGTCGTCGCTGCACCAGATCTTTCGTGCCGCCGACGCCCGCGCGCTGGCCACCGGGTCACCGGTGACCAGGCTTCACGTCGGAGAGCCGTACTTCACCTCCCCTCCCGAGGTCGCCGAGGCGATCGCGGAAGCTCAGCGGGCTGGCCGGACGTCGTACACCGATGTCGAAGGTCTTCCGGAACTGCGGCGCGCGTTGAGTGCGAAGCTGGAACGGGAGAACCGCATCGACGCGCCGATCTCGCGGATCTTCGTTACGCCGGGCTCCTGTCAAGGATTGCAGGCGCTGTTGCTGTCGCTGGCCGAACCGGGGACCGAGATCCTGCTTCCTGAGCTGCACTGGCCGATCCATGTGCAGCAGAGCCTGCTCGCGGGTCTGCGCCCGGTGTTCTACTCACTCGACGACAGGTACTTCCCGGACCTCGAATCGATCGCCGAGAGGTCGGGACCCAACAGCCGGATCCTTCTGGTGAACTCGCCGGCCAATCCCACCGGCGCGGTACTGGACGCGGACCGGATAGAGGGTCTGCTCACACTCGCGCGCGATCGTGGATGGCAGGTGATCAGCGACGAGGCATACGAGCACTTCGTGTACGAGGGCGACCATCTGTCCCTGGCGGCAAGTGAACGCCAACTGCCCGTGGAGAAGCGGATTGTGCACAGCGTCTTCACGTTCTCCAAGAGCCTGGCGATGACGGGCTACCGGCTCGGCTACGTCGTGCCGGCGACGGACGAGGCAGCCGCCGGGATGAGGGTGGTGCAAGAGGCCGGCATCATCGCTCCGCCGACACCGGTGCAGTACGGCGGAATCGCGGCGCTGCAGATGCCCGATGTTGCAGCGGCGAACCGCAAGTTGGTACAGCAGAACAGAGACACCGTGTTGCCCGCACTTCGAGACGCCGGCCTGATCCGCGAACTGCCACCCGGCGGGTGGTACGCGATGGTGGATATCAGTAGCACCGGTCTGGGAGCAGAGGCCTTCTCAGCGCAGTTGCTCGCGGAACGTAGTGTGGCCGTTGTTCCCGGCTCGGGGTTCGGGTTACGTCCGCAGCTTGATGATCGAGGCGCTCTGGTAGCGATGGACACTGATTCCCATGCGGACAACCTTGTGCGGATCGCCTTCTGCGTGAATCCAGAGGTTCTCAAGTCGGGTGTGGATGCACTTCTCGCCTTCGTTGACGAGCGGAAGGCGCGGTGACTTCATGAGCTCCTGTTCCAGGTGATGTTCGCGTGGCAGACGAGACCGGCCGGTCGGTTGTCGGCGGCGTCGAATACGCGAGCGACCTCTTCGACAGGTCGACCGTGGAGGCGATCGCGGCATGCTTCGCCAGGGTCGTCGGGCGGATCGTGGCTGGAGTGCACGCACCAAGAAATGTACTGGCCCGACAATGCGGCTGAGATCAGTCGCATTGTCAACGGGCTGTTGACCAACCTCAATTCGGGAGCTGACTCATGACTGTGAACCCCTTCGATGACGAGAACGGTGAGTTCTTCGTACTGGTCAATGACGAGGGCCAGCACTCACTGTGGCCGACGTTCGAGGACGTTCCGGCCGGCTGGCAGGTCAAGTTCGGTCCGGCGACGCGAGCCGAGAGCCTCGCCTATGTCGAGGAGAACTGGACCGACATGCGGCCGCGAAGTCTGCAGGAAGCGATGGCGGCCGACAAGGCGTAACGCGGCTCGCAGCCGCGCTGCTCCGGACCGTCCAGGATTGGATGCGTATACCGGTCAGATCCGTAGAAGTGTGCTGCCGTCCGGCTCGGACATGGACGAGGGACCTATCGCACGAGAGGACCATCGCTCGCTCGTGCTGTGAGCATGTGCTCAGAACTTCGCCCGCGTGGCGGCGGATGACGACCCCCCCGGCGGATGGCGATCAAGGCGGGTCGGGCATGGCTGCTCGCGACGTGAGTGACGTCTGGGCGAGGGCTGCAGCCCGGGCGGCCGGTCATGCTGCTGCGACGACTCACGTGCCAACGCATGCTCCGCATGCGGCGGCCCCGCGCCATTGCTTTACGTGGCCGAATGCCCGCTCGATGGTGTTGCGGCTACCATCGCCACCCTCACGCGCACGACGATCCCGGGCGCACCAGTTGCCCAGCGTGCCCTCGTTGACCCCCAACTCCCGCGCCACCTGCGCGATCGGCCCGCGGGCGAGTTCTCAGCTGGGCACCGAGCGCCGGCGTCATCGTATGGATAATGCCGACAAGTGGTCTTGTCCCACAGGTCGGCCATGATCCGGCGGACGACCACTTCACGGTAGCGTCTTCAAGAAGGCCACCAGGCTACGGGCCTGAACGTTGACGTAATGGCTGTGCCTCAGCAGTTCGGCGAGCTGGCCCGCGGCGACCCAGGTGTAGTCGGAAGGCAGTAGCTTGGGGAGCGTCTCGTCCGCCTCGATTATCATGTACTGGCTCGCCGCGTTCCGGAACCGGCCACCTTCTTCCGAATGGAAAGCGGCGTAGCGAATCCGCTCAGGGCCGGCTGCCATGACGTAGTCCAACAGAAACGGTGCGCTGCCCGGAGCGTAGTTGGCGGGAACGCATTGCACGGTTGGGCCGAGCTCGATGGCGCCGAGGAAGCCTGCCTCCATCGTCGCGCGGACCAGAACGTGCAGGACGCCGCGGAACTCCGTGACGACGAAAGCCACGATCCCGTAACCGTGCTGCTCGATCAGCGGTTGGTGCCAGCTCGACACCTCGCGGGTGCCCGCGCGAACCGACACCCCCACGACACTGAAGAACCTGCCGTCACCTCGCGTGATTTCCCAGTCGGTGCGGATCCACTCGGGGAGGTCGGTCAGGCGCACCCGTTGTGCGTCGAGTTCGCTGTCGACCTGCCGTTCGGTGAGCCACCTCAGCAACGCGTGCGTGCTTCGGTGCGCGCCGGGCAGGGCGGCGTCACGCGACCACGCGGGCACCGAACTCGCCGGCAGGCAGGACAGCACCGTCCGCGAGTCCATGTTGACGACGTAGTCGCGAGCCAGAAGTTCGTTGATCTGGCCGAGAGTCAGCCAGCAGAAGTCGCGTCCGACCTCGACGTGCTCAGCTACCTCGACAACCATGTTGCGATTGCGCTTGCGGTAGAACCACGAACCGTGCTCGGACTGAAGCACGTCGACGATCACCTTGCCGCGTCGCGGGCCGATGAAGTGGTGCAGGTAGGCCACCTCGTTGCCGCCGTGCGCCCTGCGGTAATTGCTCTTCGTGGCCTGCACCGTCGGCGACAGTTGCACGAGGTTGACGTTCCCCGGTTCCATTTTCGCCTGCATGAGGAAGTGCAGGACGCCGCCGAACCTCTTGGCGACGATGCCAAGGATGCCGATCTCCGGCTGATTGATGATCGGCTGATGCCACTCCGGCACCGCTCCGTCCGCTGCCCGCACTCGCAACCCTTCGACCGTGAAGAATCGGCCGCTGCGGTGGGTCAGATTTCCACTGTCGTCGGCGAACGTCCAGTGGTCGAGTTCGTCGAACGGGACACGCGAGACCTCGAAATCGTAGGCCACACAACGTTCTGCCAGCCAGGCGTCGAACTCGACAGTGGACACGTGGAATCCACGCGTCGTGGCCGCCGACACGGCGAGGTCCGCGACGATGTCGGCCTCCGATCCCTCCTGCTCCAGCGGGCTCGCCATCACCGCTCCCGACCGTCTGTGCGCTCCCGCACGCCGACGTACAGCGCGTGCTTGCTCAGCGGGCTGGCGATGTGCCACGCGGGGGAGCCGGCGCCGGCGAAGGCGTCAAGGTACTCCTGCTCGGCCGGCAGCACCACCTCGGTCCGCGGACCGGCGCCGACGAGTTGCATCGACACGAAGCCGCCTTCCGAACAGGAGCCGACCGGGGTCATCCGCTCCCGCTCGACCCACGAAGAGGCGAAAACGTTGCAGACTGCGGAAAGTTCGTCCGCACCCAACGTCGGCTGGAGGATATTGATCACGCTGTGCGCCTCCCTGAGCACGGAGCCAGTCGATCCGGTGCCCAGAGTGTGCGCTCGGGCGTTTGGCAAAGTCGTCTTCCCGAATGCGTCGCGTGACCCGAGCCGCACACGGTCATCGTCGCATCATCCGCTCGACCAGTCGTTGGTGACTGCGCCAATCTCCCTGCGCGAATTCGAACGGCCTATTCCACTTGAGCCGCCGGTGACGAGGATGTTCCGTGGTGCCATCGGCGCTCCCATCCACGACGATCGACGAGCACAACGTCCCACACGGCCCGTGGCGGATCTTCTTGCGGTTTGCCTGAGTTCCACGCCTCGGTGGACCGGATTGCTTCACCATTGCTCTCGTTGTTCGCCGTGCTGTCGCGAATCGTCCCGGCGTGTCTAACCTTGAATCGTGGAAGAGACGACGGAGTATCACGCCTACCTGGCGCTCGACGAACTACTGTCGATCCAGCGTACGCGGACGGGCGAGCACGACGAGCTGCTCTTTCTCGTGACGCACCAGGTCCACGAACTTTGGTTCAAACTGATCCTCCACGAACTCGCCAGGCTCCAGGACCACCTGGCCGACGGCGCCGACGGCGCCGCCCTGCGCACGCTGCAGCGCACCGCGGCGCTGGTTCGTACCGTGGTCGCCAATGCCGACGTGATGGCGACGTTGACGCCGCGCCAGTTCGACAGCTTCCGGCACGCACTCGGCGGCGGGAGCGGGGCGCAGTCCACACAGTTCAGGCTTATCGAAGCCGTGCTCGGCAGGCGAGATCCGCAGATGTTCGAGTACTACCGGGTCGGTGCTGGTGAGCGCGCCGAGCTCGAGCAGGTTCTACGTCGACCGACCGTCTTCGACTCGCTCGCCCGTTTCCTTGACGACCGCGGGTTTCCCATGCCGGACTCCCTGCTGGACCGCGACGTGTCCAAGCCACCTGCTCCGTCCGAGGACGTGCAGCAAGCCCTCCGGAAGGCCTACCTCGAAGACGGCGTGATAGCGCAGATCTGCGACGCGCTCATCGAGGTCGACCAGTGCTTCCAGCAGTGGCGCTACCAGCACGTGAAGTTCGTCGCGGCGATCATCGGCGACAAGGCCGGCACCGGCGGATCGTCGGGAATCCCGTACCTGCGTTCGACCTTGTTCCACCAGATGTTCCCCGACCTGTGGGCGATGCGCAGCAAGCTGTGACCGGCCGTTCGCAATGCGGGAGACGCCATCCCGGAACGCCCCGGGAAACGATGCCTTGACGCAAGGCGCCATTCGATCCTGTCCAGGCCGAGGCCACCGAGGAGGCCATGGTGACGCTCCAGCCACCCACCCACGACGAACTCGTCGACCGGGCGACGAAACTCGTTCCGCTGCTCCGCGATCACGCCCAGTGGAACGACGAGAACCGGCGCCTGCACGAGGAGACGATCGAGGCCCTCGCCGCCGCGGGTGTCTTCAAGATGCGGATCCCGGCCCGCTACGGCGGCTACGAGTGCGACACCCGCACCGTGGTCGACGTCGCGGCCGAACTCGGCCGCGGTGACGGCGCCGTCGGCTGGATCGCCTCCGTGTGGTGGATTCCCGGGTGGATGGTGGGCATGTTCCCCGACGCCGTCCAGGACGAGGTCTACACCACCGAGAACGTCCGGGTCTGCGGGACGCTCAGCCCCACCGCCATGGCCGCGAAGGCGCCCGGCGGTTATGTCGTCAACGGGCAGTGGGGGTTCATCAGCGGCGCGCTGCACAGCCACTGGCAGGTCGCGATCGCGGTGACCCCGAACGCGAGCGGCGAGATGGAGCCGATCGTCGCCCTGATCCCGATGGCGGACCTGGGAATCGTGGACGACTGGAACACCACCGGCCTGCGCGGCTCCGGAAGTGTCACCACGGTCGCCGAAGACGTGTTCGTCCCCGCGGAGCGCACGCTGCCGCTGATGGCGCTGCTGACCAACCAGTCCGCCTCGGTCCTCAACGCGGACATCGACATGTACCGCGCCCCGCTCGCCGCGCTGGCCTCCGCGTGTTCGGTCGGCAACGTGGTCGGCATGGCCCGTGCGGCGTGGGACTGCTTCACCGACCGGATGCCCGGCCGCAAGATCACCTACACCGACTACACCGACCAGCGCGAAGCCACGATGACGCACCTGCAGGTGGCGGAGGCCAGGGTCGCGATCGACGAGGCCGCCTTCCACGCCTACCGGGTCGCCGACCTCGTCGACGCGAAGGTCGCCGACCACAGCGAGTGGTCCACCGAGGACCGGGCCCTGGCCCGGATCGCCATGGGCGCCACCTGCAAGCGCGCGCTGGAGGCGGTCGACACGCTCTACGTCGGCAGCGGCGGCTCGGCGATCTTCTCCAGCGTGCCCATCCAGCGCACCTGGCGCGACCTGCACGCGCTCACCCAGCACGCCCTGAACACGCCGCACATCCTCTACGAGATCTACGGCCGGGTGCTGTGCGGCCTCGCCCCGAACACGCAGTTCTTCTGATCAGCCAAGGAGCGATATGTACGACTACATCATCGTCGGTGCGGGATCGGCAGGCTGCGTCCTGGCGGCGCGGCTGACGGAGGACCCGGACATCCGGGTCTGCCTGGTCGAGGCGGGCCCGACGGACAGCCATCCGAACATCCAGGTGCCCGCCGCGTTCGCCAAGCTGTTCCGGACCCAGGTCGACTGGGACTACGACACGCACGACGAGGCCCAGCTGAACCGCAGGCGGGTGTTCCTGCCCCGTGGCCGGGTGCTCGGCGGGACCAGCTCGATGAACGCGATGGCCTACGCGCGGGGCAACCCGTACGACTACGACTCGTGGAACCAGCCGGGCTGGGCCTACGCGGACCTGCTGCCGTACTTCAAGCGGTCCGAGGACAACGAGCGTGGCGCGTCGGCCTACCACGGCGCGGGCGGGCCGCTGTCGGTGTCGGAGAACCGGTCCAAGAACCCCAGCACGGCGGCGTTCATCGCGGCGGCGACGGAGGCCGGGTTCGCGGCCAACGACGACTTCAACGGCCCGGAGCAGGACGGTTTCGGCTTCTACCAGGTCACCCAGCGCAACGGACGTCGCTGCAGCACGGCGGCGGCGTTCCTGCACCCGGTGATCGACCGGCCCAACCTCACCGTCGAGACCAACCTCCAGGTGCACCGGGTGCTGATCGAGGACGGCCGGGCGACCGGCGTCGTCGGGTACCGGCTGGAGGACGAGATCGTCCTGCGGGCCGAACGCGAGGTGCTGCTCTCCGGCGGCGTGTACAACTCCCCGCAGCTGCTCATGCTTTCCGGTGTCGGCCCCGCCGACACGCTGCGGAAACTCGGCATTCCGGTGGTCGCCGACAACGAGGAGGTCGGCGCGAACCTGCAGGACCACGCGCTGGTGCCGCTCATCCTCACGCATTCCCAGCCGATCAGCCTGCTGGCCGCCGGCGAGCCCGCCAATGTCGAGCTGTACCAGCGCGAGGGCCGCGGGCCGCTCGCGTCCAACGGGCCCGAGGCGGGCGGCTTCGTGCGCACCGACAGCACCTTGCCCGCCCCCGACCTGCAGTTCTTCGCGGCGCCGGGCATGCTGGCCGACAGCGGCCTCGGGCCGCCGACCGCGCACGCGATCTCGTTCGGTCCCGCGGTCGCCACCCCGCAAAGCCGCGGCCGGGTGCACCTGGCGTCCGCCGATCCCACGGCCAAGCCCCGGATCGTGCACGGCTACTACTCCGACCCGGCGGACATGGAACGCACCCTGGTCGCGCTGCGCATGGCGATGGACATCGGCCGGCAGCCCGCGATGCGGCTCTACAACGAAGGCGTCTTCCGTTACCCGGACTCGGAGTCGGACGCGGACCTGGCGTCCTACGCCCGGAAGTACACCCAGTCGATCTTCCACCCGACGAGCACCTGTGCCATGGGCACGGTGGTCGACGCCGACCTGCGGGTCCGTGGCATCGACGGGCTGCGGGTGGTCGACGTGTCCGTCATGCCGGAGGTCGGCCGCGGGATCCCCAACGCGACGGCGATCGTCGTCGCGGAGAAGGCGGCCGACCTGATCCGCGGCATCCCCGCCCCGGAAGCGGCGGAGTTGCCGGAGGCGAGGGTGCTGGCCGCCGCCGACCGGGGTCGCTGACCGTGCGCCAAGCTACTCCGGGCTTGGCGCACGGGCAGCCGGGAACGAGGTGGTCACCGCGAAAGCCGTGGGCGGCGCGGTCCGCGCCAGGATCCCCGCGGCACGGAGCCTGCTCCAGGTGGGCGCGGCACGGGCACGCTGCTGCGACGGCCGGCCTGCGAGTGCGAGCACGTCGAGGGGTTCGGTAGGTGGCGTGGTCGTCGTGGTGCTCTCGCCGCACCGGGGGTCCACGGAGTACCCGGAGTACACCGAGGCGCTCGGCCGGGCGGGCCTGCATGCCGAGTTCGTGCCGAGCACGGCGGCAGCTGGTTCCGGTTTCGTCATCGCAATTTTGACGATGTACGGAGAGCCACCGATGACGACGATAAGTGCCGACCAGAATGACCGCGCCGGAACCGGACCCGCGGTCATTCTGGTCGGCGGTGGTGGAGCGGTGGACCGCAGTGAGAACGCGCCGCTTGCTGCGGAGCTGTCAACCACTTCACCGTTTACAGCTACGACCGCCGCGGTCGAGGCGAGAGCGGCGACACCGCGCCGTACGCGATCGAGCGCGAGTTCGAGGACATTGCCGCGCTGATCGAGGACGCGGGCGGGGCGGCGTGCCTGCACGGGGTCTCCTCCTGCGGCGCGCTCGCCCTGGCGGCCGCGGCCGCGGGACTGCCCGTCACCAAGGTCGGCGCGTTCGAGGTTCTCTACGACGTTTATCCCGGCGCGCAGGAGCGGCACAGGGGCGTTCGAGCTGTTCATGCGGCTGGCGGGCACGCCGGAGGAGATGATCGCTCAGGCGCCCAGCTCGCCGCGTGGCGGGGACTGATCGCCAACGCCCGATTCTGGCCAACGACGCCGCCTGGCTGCACGACGGTGGGCCGCCGAAGGACCGGCTCGCCACGATCAAGCAGCCGGTGCTGGTCCTGACCGGGAGGACGCCTGCCTGATCTCGTCCCACGTGACGGTCGGATCCGGGTTGTGCATGTGGAACACGTCGATCCAATCGGTCCGCAGCCGGCGCAACGAATCTTCGCACGAAGCGATGATGTGGCGTGCGGGCAGGCCGCTGTCATTCACGCGGTCGTAGACCCGCCAACTTGTCCGCCAGGTCCGCGTCCACCTCGAGCGCAGTACAGCGGTGGTCAGCGGAAGACCCGCCGACCTTGGTCGGTCTGCCGGCATCGCGAGCGTCTCCGCTCCGCGCACCTTGTCCCGCCAGAAATCGCGGGACGGCATGATCGCACCGACCATCCGTCGGCTCGGTCGTCCGAGGAGACATCGCGCAGGTCTCGCGCCGTCTCAGGCACCACCTGAGACGGCGCATGCGCTGGTCGGGTCGCGGACACGTCAGTACACTTCGAGCCGCGCTGGGGTCGAGGGGACCGGCCGCAGGCAGGCGGCGTTGTGGTCATCCAGGAGACGCTGTGCCTCCTCGGTCGCCTGCTCGAACCTCGGACCGGGGTCCGCGCCTGACAACAAAACGTCCTTCATTGCCCTGGTCATGGCGTGCTGGACGCCCGCGAAGTCACCCAACAACGCACCGGACGTCGCGGCGCACTGCGCCGACGTGCGGAGCTGGTCACTGGCCACTCGATGATGTGGATTGGCTGCGAACCAGCCCTCGCCCTCCAGCGTGTCGTAAGCCTCGTTGGTGATGGGGAGGAATCCGTGCGCCCGGTGCCATCGAATGATGCTCGACGGCTTGAGCAGGTGCTGGATGAACGCGAGCGCGCCGTCCCGCTTGGCTTCGTCGAGACCGTCCCGCAGGAACAGGGAGTACCCCGACACCAGGCTCCCCACGTAGGGCACCGACGAGTTGAACGGCATCGGGCTCGCGATCACCTCGAAGCCGTTCTCCTCGCCCGAACGGACGAACTCCTCGGCCTGCTTCGACGAGCTCAGCGCGAACACCGCATCCTGCCGGGCGAATGTCTCGAACGCGCTCCAGAATGCCCCCTCTGAGTAGACGTAGTGACCGGCCGCATGCAAGTCCCGCATCCACTCGACCCACGCGAGCATTTCCTTGGAGGCCAGGTCGACCACGGTAGCTCTGGCTTCCCTGCCGTTGCCGTTGTTCGCGAGGAGACCGCCCTGCTGCGCCAGTGCCTGCTGGAAGATCCAGCCGTTGTTGGGCCAGGCCGCCCCGTAGGCTGGAGCTTCGTCGAGCCGCGCGACCGCCTCGCACGCCGTAACGAGCTCATCCCAGGTCCTGGGGGGAGTGTCGATCCCGGCCTTGCGCAGGATCGTCATGTTCGAGTACAGCAGGGGAGTGGTGGCCGTCATGGGCACGGAGAACTGGTCGCCCTGATACGTGTAGAAGCTCCGTGAGAGCGGTTCGATGTCGTCGATCACCACACGCTCCCCCAGCACTTCCTTGCGGCCGCCGAGAGCCCTCTCGATGGACGTAAACACCGGCTTACCGTCTGGCGTGTAGGTATCGTAGGCGAGCTGGGTCGCGGTGGCGTAGTACTCGGCGATGTCCGGTGCCTCCCCGCGCTCGGCGGCGCGCGCGACTTCTTCCGCCATCGTCCAGGGATCGTGACCCTCGACGCGCACCGCGTACTCTGGGTGGGCCCGCTCGAACTCGCGGGCCATCTCCAGAATCGGTTGGAGGTATTCTTCACCGTCGTAGGTTCCGGACGGGCGAGCTTCACCACCGGGCGGAGTGAATTGATGTTCGATGATCCACGCGGTGATGACGGTGACGCCTGCCCCGGTCATATCCTTCTCCGTTCTCGCCTACGTGAACTGCCAGTGTCCAGACGCCGCATGCGCGAGGACGCGCCGCTATTGTTTCGGAGGCCGGACGGATCCGGCGTCTTCTCAAGTGCGACGTGACTTGCCTTGGGTCGAGGCATGCGGCAATCCGTGAGTTCGGCGATGAGCAGACCCGGCTCGACCGCTGGGAGCCCGACCTGAAGGACGTGGGCCGGCGAGTTGCGTGACACGACGACTCCCGCCGCGCTGGCTGCCGGCTATCAGGCGCTGCTCATCGGATTCGAGGGAGGCCATCGCTGAAACCACCAAGGCGATTGTGGACGCGATGGGGTGATTACTGAGTGGACGCGGCAGCTCCGGATCGGAGCTGCCGCGTGACGACCTCCTAGAGGGTCTCGATCCAGAACCGGCCGACAGCAACGAACGCCGCGAGCAACCCGAGCACGAGCGGCGAAACGAACTGTTCCTTGCGCCGGATGTGCACGACTACCGCGCCGATCATCGTCAGGAGCAGGCCCGTTGCGGCGGTTGGGACGAGCCAGGTCGCCCCCGAGACGAACGCGGGCGCGATGAGGCCGATCGCGCCAAGGATTTCGAGCGTGCCGATGGTCTTGATCTGGGCGTCGGAGAAGTCCTCGACGTATGTCATGCCCTTGTCGTACAGGTTCTTCTTCGGTGTGACGAGCTTGCTGACTCCCGCCCCCAGGAAGGCCACCGCGAGCAGTCCGGCCACGATCCACAGTGCAATGTTCATTGCGATTCCTCTCGAACTCGATGCTTCAAGAAAGTCGCTGACCGCCGGTTCAGCTCGTCATCGCCGCACCGACATCGAACTCCGTGCCGAACGGGTCCGTGATGTTCGCGACCCGCCCGTAGATTATGTCGTAGGGCTCGGCCGAGGTTCCACCCGCGTCGACCGCTCGCTGCGCCGCCGCATCGGCGTCGTCCACCTGGAACAAGGTGCCCCAACGGGACTTCGTGGCCTTTGGGTCACCGGCGATGCCGCCGATCTCGTGGCCATCCGGTCTGCGCAGGAACGTGAAGTCGAGCTCAGGCATGTCCGGGCCGGCATCCAACGTGTAGCCGAAGACCGCGACGTAGAAGTCGCGCGCGGGCCCGGGTTCCGCGGTGACCAGGTCGTTGCGGAGCAGGGTGTTCGGCTCGTTGACGATCTCGCAGCCGATGTGGGCATCGGCCTGCCACAGTCCACACTGCGCACCGGTGGTGTCCTTGATGATCGCCGTCCGGCCCTGGTCCAGCACGTCCATCGGGCCGGTGATGACCGCGCCGCCCGCGTCTCGCGCGCGGGCGGCCGCGGCGTCACAGTCATCCGTCGCGAAGTAGACGTTCCACCAGAAGTCCGTGGCGTCGGGATCGGGGTTCGGCCTGATGGCCGCGACGGGTTTACCCCGTAGCAAGCACTGGGTGTAGTGGCCGAACTCCGCCGGTCCCACATCGAACTCCCAACCGAACAACGCACCGTAGAAGGTCATCGCGCGGTCGAGATCCGGGATGCCCAGGTCGATCCAGGTCGGTGTGCCAGCCGGCTGCGTGGTGGTCAGCTCGCTCATCGTCGTTCCTTGTCGTGTCCGGGCCTGGTATCGGTGATGGGCGTTGGTCGAGTGGGCCGGGTTGTCGGAGTTGGTTTTCGACCCAGTGCTTGCGGTAGCGGCGTCTACTTCTTGTTGCGGTAGCGGGCCATGGTGAGCGGGCCGAAGACCGCGACGAGAAGTACGGACGAGACGAGCACCCAGCCGATTTCCCCGGCCGGGACCGAGCCGTGCATCAGGCCGCGTACCACGTTCACCAGGTGGGTGATCGGGTTGACGTCGATGACCGCCTGCATCCACCCGGGCATCGTCTTCGGGTCCACGAAGATGTTGCTCACGAACGTCAGCGGGAACATCACCATCATGCTGACCCCCGCCACCGAGTTCGGCGTGCTCAGGATCAGGCTGAGCATCGTCCACAGCCACGACAGGCAGAACGAGAACACCAGCAGCAGCGCGACCGAGAGCACCACGCCGGCGGCGCCACCCTCCGGCCGGAACCCCAGGACCAGTCCGAGCCCGATGACGACCGCCGACCCGATCGAGTAGCGCACCAGATCGCCGAGCAGGGCGCCGACCAGCGGGGATGGCCGCCACACCGGAAGTGACCTGAACCTGTCGAACACCCCCTTCTGGATGTCGGTGTTCAGCGTGATGCCAGTGTTCATGGTGATCATGACGTTCGCCTGCACCAGGATGCCCGGCACCAGGAACTGCAGGTAGTCCTGTGTCGACCCGGCGAGCGCGCCGCCGAACAGGTAGGTGAACATCAGCGTGAACATGATCGGGAACATGGTCACGTCGACGAGCTGCTCCGGGAGGTGCTTGATCTTCAGCAGAGCGCGCCAGCCGAATGTCAATGAGGTGCGCACCGGGCCGGGTCGGGACGGGCGCTCACCGACCAATAGCACACGGCGCAGCGCGTCCTCGGTGACTGGGGCCGACGCCTGTTCTGCGGTCATGGTGGTCATGCGGCTTCCTCCTCGGGGGTCTTTTCGGCGGCGTGTCCGGTCAGGGTGAGGAACACCTCGTCCAGGCTCGGCTGACCGAGCGCGAACTCGGTGACGTCGATGCCGCTGCGGGACAGTTCGGCCAGGGAACGGGCGACCCGTTCGGGGTCGGAGATCCTTGCGGACAGCGCGGCCGGGTCAGCGGAGAGCTCGACCGGCTCGTCGAGCGCGGCGGCGAGGACCCGTTCGGCGTCGGCCCGCTGCTCGGGCGCACGTAGCCGTACGTGCAGCGAGCCGGCGCCGACCGATGCCTTGAGCTCGCCGCTTGAGCCCTCGGCAATCACCTTCCCGTGGTCGATCACCGCTATGCGGTCGGCCAGCTGGTCGGCCTCGTCGAGGTACTGCGTGGTCAGCAACACGGTGGTGCCCATGGCGACCATGCCCCTGACGATCTCCCAGACCTGGTTCCTGCTGCGCGGGTCGAGCCCGGTCGTGGGCTCGTCGAGGAAGATCAGTTCGGGGGGGACGACCAGGCTCGCCGCGATGTCGATGCGCCGGCGCATCCCGCCGGAGTACTTCTTCACCTGCCGGTCGGCCGCCTCGGCAAGGCCGAACGCGTCGAGCAGGTCGGCCGCCCGCTCCTTGCCTCGGTGGCGTGAGTAGCCGAGCAGCCTGGCGAGCAGCAACAGGTTCTCCGCCCCGGTGAGGTCCTCGTCGACCGACGCGTACTGCCCGGTGAGGCCCACCCTGCTTCGCACCGCCTGGGCGTCACGCACGACGTCGTAGCCGAGCACTTGCGCCTCTCCGGCGTCGGGCTGCAGGAGCGTGGCCAGCATGCGGATCGTGGTGGTTTTGCCCGCCCCGTTCGGACCGAGCACGCCAAACACGCTCCCGGCGCTCACGGCCAGGTCGACACCGGCGACCGCGTGGGTCTCGCCGAAGCTCTTCTTCAACCCTCTCGTCTCGATCGCGAGTTTTCCCATGGGTTCGAGTCCTTCTCTCGGTGTTGCGAACGGATTGGTCGATCTAGTCAAGTTTGATTACTGGGTCAGAGTGTCACAAGGAGGAACGGCTAGTCAAGTTTGATTAGAGGTGCATCTTGAGGGGATCGAGGACTGTTCGCCACGAACCCGGATCATCGGCCATGGTGTAGGCGCCCTCGGACAGTCGTTTGCTCAGGCTCTTCGCCCACTCCAGTTCGGTGCGTGCGTGTCCCGCCCACAGTTCGGCCTGCTCGCGGACGTGCTCGGGGATGTGCTCGGGGATGTCCCGATGGGGGTCCTCCCACCCCTCGGCCTGCACTACGAGCTCCGCTTCCAGGCGCGCGACCCGCTCGCTGACGTGCGCGATGGCATCTGACCTGGTCAGCATGGGCAACATGGCGATGGACGCGTTGAGCATGTCCGGGTCCTGGGTGCGCCGTAGACCGTCGCGGACCAGTTCGACTATCTCCTCACGTCCCCGAGGTGTCGCGCGGTACAGAACGCGCTCCGGTCCGGAGTTGCCCGGTTCGGCGTGTTCGGTGAGGAGGCCATCGGCCGCCGCCTTCTTCAGCGCGTGATAAATCGAGCCGGGTTTGATCTTGGCCCAGGTTTCCGCACGCCAGCTCTGCAGTTCGGACCGCACCTGGTAGCCATGCGCGCCGCCGGAGAGGTGCACGATACCGAGTACCAGGAGCTTCGTCGCCGAGATGCGCCCACTCTGCTGAATGTGCCGTCGGCGGACGTCACGCGGAGTGTCATCTCGTTCATGGCTTCGCTCCACTTCTCGATGCGTGTTCGTCACCGTCGGAGCATGTCGACCAGGCTTGAGGTCCTGGATCTGCGAGCCCAGGCGATCACCGCGGCCACGACCAGGAGGACCAGTGGCAGCCACGGGCTCTCCTCCAGAAGGAACACGTTGGTGATGACCGCGCCGACCGCCACGGCGGCCAGCCCGAGGGCGGCGAGGCTCGAGAGCAGCGGGATCAGCAGCCCGACCGCGCCGGCGATCTCCAGGATGCCGACCACGTAGCGCAGCCACTGACCCGCTCCGATGTCGGTGAACATTTCAACCATGCCGGGTGCGCCGATGACCTTCATGATGCCGCCCCCGGCGAACTGGACGGCCAGGCCTGCCTGCAGCACCCACAATCCGACGTTGGCTGCGCGGCCAGGCTTGCGGGTGATCGCCGGAGCGTGGGTGTGCTCTGTGGTGCTCATCGAATCGTTCTCCTTCGGGGCTAGTCAAGTTTGATTACTTGGTCAGAGTGCCACGAGGAGGAGTGTCTAGTCAAGTTTGATTAGAGGTGCATCTTGAGGGGATCGTGGACTGTTCGCCACGAGCCCGGGTCATCGGCCATGGTGTAGGCGCCCTCGGACAGTCGTTTGCTCAGGTTCTTCGCCCACTCCAGTTCGGTGCGTGCGTGTCCCGCCCACAGTTCGGCCTGCTCGCGGACGTGCTCGGGGATGTCCCGATTGGGGCGCTCCCACCCCTCGGCCTGCACTACGAGCTCCGCTTCCAGGCGCGCGACCCGCTCGCTGACGTGCGCGATGGCATCTGACCTGGTCAGCATGGGCAACATGGCGATGGACGCGTTGAGCATGTCCGGGTCGTGGGTGCGCCGTAGACCGTCGCGGACCAGTTCGACTATCTCCTCACGTCCCCGAGGTGTCGCGCGGTACAGAACGCGCTCCGGCCCGGAGTTGCCCGGCTCGGCGTGTTCGGTGAGGAGGCCGTCGGCCGCTGCCTTCTTCAGCGCGTGATAAATCGAGCCGGGTTTGATCTTGGCCCAGGTTTCCGCACGCCAGCTCTGCAGTTCGGACCGCACCTGGTAGCCATGCGCGCCGCCGGAGAGGTGCACGATACCGAGTACCAGGAGCTTCGTCGCCGACATGCGCCCACCTTCGCTCAATCTGCTCGGACTCGCTCCGCGCTGCTCAACAAGTTCCATCGCCTCGGCAGCCGGCGCAAGCGCTGCCTGCGCTCGGTTCACTCACTTGCAGGCTCTAGCATATGAGCATCCCGGTACTGACCGCGGTGAGGCGTTGGGACTGACCGCCGGCCCGGTCCCGCCCCGCGTGGACGCCCGTCAAGGCCGGGCTGCCGAAGCTGGTGGCGCACGCCCAGGCCGAGGGTGGGTGGTCGCTGCGCAAGGCGGCGCACACCCTCGGTCCGGAACACGTGCGGTGCTGCGCTGGCTCGACCGGGCCGCCCAGGACCCGGCTGGTTGACGCCAAGCCGGGGCCGGAGGCGCCGCTGCACGCGCTGCTCGATTGGGAGCGTGCGGCGATCGTCAAGGTGGCCGAGGAGTGGGGCCGAGGTCGACCGTTCTCATCGCAAGCTGGCGCACCGTGGCTCGCGGCTTGATCGTAGCTGGGGTGGACGGAAACTCGGATTGCCCGTCGAGAAACCGAATTTTTCACCCATTGTTCACCTGATCCGGGCTCTGATACCCCCACGCGGGTGACTCCACTGGGATGGCGGATCAGCACTGTCCAGGAGCAACAGCCGGGGTTGCAGGTCCCCGGGGCGCGGTGGCGGCATCCAGCGGCGGCCCCGGCTGGTGCGCGATCGCCGTCATCGACGTGGTGTCCCGCAAGTGGCTCGCGACCGTGGTTTCGGCCGAGGAGTCCGCCACGCAGGTCGAGATCGCGTTCACCCGTGCGCTGGTCGAAGACGGCAAGGAATACCTGCTGGACGAGCTCGCCTGCGGGGTCGTGCCGGACAACGACGAACGGGTGCCGGTACTGCCGGCGGTGTCGGACAACGGGCCGCAGATGACTTCCAAGGCGACCGCGGTATTCATGGCCGCCGCCCGCATCGCGCAGCACTTCGAGCGGCCCGGCACCCCGAACGACCAGGCGTGGGTGGAGTCGTTCTTCGGCCACCTCAAGGGCGAGTTCCCGCACCTGGACAAGATCACCGACCCCGGCGACCTCGAGGCCGGACTGGACCGCCTGCGGGCGTTCTGGAACGGCATCAGGCTGCACGAGGGCATCGGCTACGTCACCCCCAACGAGCCCCCGCCCAGTTGGTTGGGTATTTCAAACCCCACCTGGTGCATTTGGTCAGACGCACCTCGGTCACCGCGACGGCAACCGAGGGCGGCACCCTGACCAGATGGTTTTCGCACGTGACCCCGGTGGGAAGCTCCACCTCGGACAGTGCGAGATCGACCCACGGGCTGCGGTAGATCGCCCGTTCGTTGCACACGGTCCACGTACGCGCGTTCATAACGTCGCTTCCAGCTGAACACCTCGAACGGGTCGGCCGCGCGGCGCAGGCGGGGCCGACCCGTCGAGCATGTGCTCCTCGCGGTCTTCGAACAGCTTGCACTGCCAGCCCCGGTCGAACAGCGCGTCCCCGTCGTCGCGGCCCGGCGCGGCGTCGACGAGGCGCTCGATCGCCTTGCGCGCGGCGGTCCGCTCGATCACCGCGCCCTACAGTGCTCGCTCAGCTGCGGGCGGGCCGGGAGCCGCTGAGGCTCACCGGGTTGTGAGAGCCTCGCCGTCGCCCTGTCGCCGCAGCTCGGCGTCGAGCTGGACGCACCGGTCGTACTCGGGCAACAGTCCCTGCCGGGCGGCGTCCTCGAGCAAGATGGCGTCCCGGTCCCGGGGCGAGAGGATCATCTCCAGCCCGTCCGGGATCGGCAGCGCCAATCGAGGGTCCAGCGCCGAGACTGCGAGTTCGTTCTCGGCGACGTAGCCGCCAGTCAGCATGTAAGACATCACCGTATCGTCCTCGAGGGCGATGAAGGCGTGTCCGACCCCCACAGGGAAGTACACCGACCGGAACGATTCCTGGTTCATCTCGACGCAATCCCACCGTCCGTAGGTCGGTGAGCCCACGCGCAGATCGACGACGATGTCCAGGGCGCTACCGTGGGCGCAGCTCACATACTTCGCGATTCCGGGCGGCGTTCGGGTGTAGTGGATCCCGCGGAGCGCCCCGCGCCGGGACCGGCTCTGGTTGGCCTGTCGCACGGGAAACGTGTCCTGGTCCCGCGCCTGGGCGAGTGCGGGTCCCTGGAACGGTGCCACGAAGAGCCCCCGCTCGTCGGGGTACGTCGAGGGCGTGAACTCGAGCGCACCCTCGACAGCCAGTTCTCGGATCTCCACGTGTCTACTCCCTTTCGTCGAGCCGTCTCAGATTCTTCCCAGCACGTCACGAAGGGCTTCGACGGTGTGGTCCTGATCGTCGCGCCGCAGCGAAGCAAACATCGGCAGGGAAAAGATCTCGCCCGCGAGTTTCTCCGTTACCGGTAGCGAGCCCTCTCGGTACCCGAGATGGGCGAACCCCGTCATCAGGTGAACCGGCCACCGGTAGCTGACGTTCAGCTGAACACCATGCTCCCGCATCGCCTCGATGATCGAATCGCGTGCCGGGTGCCTCACCACGTAGACGTAGTAGACGTGCTCGTTTCCCTTCACGGTCGACGGCAGCGTCAGCGCGGTATCGCCAAGATCGCGCCCGTAGCGCGCTGCGACCGCGCGTCGTTGGTCGATGTAGCGATCCAGCCGGGTGAGCTTCTTCCGCAAGATCTCGGCGTGCACTTCGTCGAGTCGACTGTTGTGCGCCGGCGTCGCGACGGTGTGGTAGTCGGACTCCATGCCGTAGAAGCGCAAGCGGCGCAGTGCACGGTCGGTCTCCTCGTGCGGCGTCAGCACCGCACCGCCGTCGCCGTACGCACCGAGGACCTTGGTCGGGTAGAACGAGAAGCTGGAGGCATCCCCCCAAGTACCGGCAACCTGCCCATGCTGGCGGGCGCCGTGGGCCTGGGCGCAGTCCTCGACCACGACCAGTCCGTGCTCACGGGCGATCGCGCTCACAGCGGCCATGTCGACGCACTGTCCGTATAGATGGACCGGGACGATCGCCTTGGTCCGAGCCGTGATCGCAGCACTGATGAGGGTCGTGTCCATCAGGAAGTCGTCCTCGCGGACGTCGACGAAGACCGGTGTCGCGCCTGTCGACACGATTGCGACAACGGTGGGAGCCGCGGTATTGGACACGGTGATGACTTCATCTCCCGGACCGATGCCGAACGCCTCCAGCGCAAGCTTGATGGCGTTCGTGCCGTTGTCGACGCCTACGCAGTGTGCGACTCTATGGTAATCGGCGAACTCCTGCTCGAACATGTGCACGCTCTTGCCGAGGATGAGCTTTCCGGAGCTGAAGACCGTGTCGACACACTCGAGTATCTCCTCGCGCTCCTGCTGGTACTCGTCGAGATAGCCCCATACGTGGACCGTCATCGTCAACTCCATTTCTGCTTTCGGTCGCGGGGCGTCTTATCGCGAGTTCGCGGAGGCCGACGACACCGCATTGCGGAACTCCGCGGCAATGCGTTCCACATCAGCGTCGGTCAGCGCCTGGTGCAGGGGCAGGCAGAGCGTCCGGTCGACAGCGCGCTCGGCGCGGGGCAGGCTCGCCGCCGATCCGTAAGCCCGGACACGGTGCAGTGCCGGGTAGCGGAAGGTGGTGTAGATGCCGCGGTCGAGGAGCGTTTTCGCCACCCGGTCGCGCACCTCGGTCTCCATCTGGACCCAATACAAGTAATAGGACGACCTGTGGTCGGCGGGGAGCGGCGGGGGAGTGTAAACACCGGTCACGTCGACGAGTTCGCGGTCGTAGAATTCGGCGACCGCCCTGCGGCGCTTGACGAATGCCTCCACCTTGGGGAGCTGCACCAGCCCCATCGCCGCCTGCATGTCATTCATGACCGAGCGGCCGGAGAACGACGAGACTTCGAACTCCCACCAGCGCGAGTCGACCAGGGGGGCTTGCGACAGCCCGCTGAACTGTTCCAGCCCCAGGTACGCCAGCTTCCTGGCGCGCTCGACCATCTCGGGGTCGCGGGCCCACAGCATGCCACCGTCGCCGGTGACCAGGATCTTCATGCTGTCGAAGCTCCACAGCCCGATATCGCCCACGGTTCCACACGCCTGTTCGCCTGCGCGCGACGCGACCGAGCAGGCCGAATCCTCGATGAGCAGGATGCCGCGCTCCCGGCACAGACGGGCGATCTCGACGACATCGCCCGGGTAGCCTCCGTAATGGAGAAGGAACACTGCCCGGGTCCGCGGGGTCAGTGCTGCCTCGACGTCGTCCACGGTCGGGTTCAGAGTCCGCTCGTCGACATCGCAGAAGACAGGACGCGCACCCGTCGCGGCCACTGCATTGCCCGCGGCGACGTAGCTGACGGTCGGCAGCACTGCCTCACAGTCCGGGCCGAGGTCGGCGAGCTTCGCAGCGATGAACAGGCCTGCCGTGCACGAACTGATCGAGGCCACCTGTTCGGCGTCGACATCGAGGTGCCCAGCGAACGCCTGCTCGAAAGCATCCGCCCGAGGACCCTTGCCCAACCAGGACGAGTCGAAGACCTCTGCGAGCGCGGCAAGTTCGTCCTCGCCCACTGTCGGCTGGAAGATTCTGATCACCAAGGCCTCCTGCTACTCCGACGTCTCCAGCCGGTGGCTGGTCCTTTTCGTCTGTGCATAATGAGTATGCAGATCACCGTTGCCCGTGACCAGGCTGCCGTGCACTCGCCGACTATGAGAATCTCACGAATTCGGTGGGATAAGTCCAGGTTCGGTCCGTGGATTTCTCCGTTTCGCCGTCCGATGGACCGTGATACTATTTTCAATAACTATTTGTTTGAGGGAACCGCCTTTCGATGTGGCGCGATGCGAATCGACCAACGTCAGACTTGACGCCTCGCACAAACAAGGTGAGCTATCGGAGGAGTAACTCGTGGCCGAAGTAACCCCAAGCGAGCACGGGAAACGAGCGGTATTCGGGCTCGTCATCCTGGCGCTGCCGACGCTGATGATGGCCATGGATCTCAGCATTCTGTACGTGGCGGTGCCGGCTCTGTCGGTAGATCTCGGTGCAAACTCGACGGAGCAGTTGTGGGCTCTGGACCTCTACGGGTTCGTGGTCGCCGCACTCCTGATCACCATGGGGAATCTCGGTGATCGCATCGGACGTCGGCGCCTGCTTCTGATCGGGGCGGGCGCGTTCGCCGTGGTGTCGGCGGTGGCCGCGTACTCGCCGAGCATCGAGGTGCTGATCGCGGCGCGTGGTGTACTCGGCATCGCCGGAGCGACCCTCATGCCTTCGACGCTGGCGCTCCTTAACAGCCTGTTCACTGACAAGCGGCATCATGCCATGGCCATCGGCGCCTATATGAGCTGCTTCATGGGCGGTATCGCGCTCGGCCCGGTCGTCGGCGGCGTCCTGCTCGAGCACTTCTGGTGGGGCTCAACGCTCCTCCTGCCAGTACCTGTGATGGTCCTGCTGGTGGTGGCCGCTCCTTTCCTGCTGCCCGAGGCGCGGGGCGGCGAGATCCGCGGCCGCATTGACCTGCTCAGCGTCGTACTCTCGCTCGTCGCGATCCTCCCGTTCGTCTACGGCGTGAAGGAGATCGCCAAGAGCGGCCTCACGGGCGTCGCCGTCGTTGCCCTCGTCGTTGGGGTACTCGCGGGCGTGATATTCGTGCGGCGGCAGAGTCGTCTCGCCGAGCCGCTCCTCGACGTCTCGCTGTTCCGCAACCGGGTCTTCGCCTCGGCAGTGACCCTCATGTTGCTGATGGGGGTCATGTCCGGGTACGCCTTCCTCGTCGCGCTGTACCTCCAATCGGTGGCCGGTTACTCCCCGCTCGCGACGGGCTTGTGGCTGATCGCCCCCACGTTCGCGGGCATGGTCGGGTCCATGCTGGCCCCGGCGTTGACGCGCCGCATCCCGCCGGGCAAAGTGATCGTTGCGGGCATGATCATCTCGGTGCTCGGGCTCGTCGCGGTGACCCAGGTCGGCCCGGAGAGCGGCGTGGCCCTGCTCATGTCCGGGTTCGTGGTGGCGTCGCTGGGGGCCGGTCCGGCGGGCGCGTTGGGAGCCGGGCTCATCATGACTTCGGCTCCGCAGGAGAAGGCGGGCTCGGCGGCTGCTGTCTCGGAGACCAGTGGCGACTTCGGTGTCTCCCTTGGCATTGCCTTGACAGGCAGCATCGCCGCGGTCATTTACCGCAACGCCTTCAGTGGCCCTGTTCCGGGCGTCGACGCCGCATCGCCCGCACGGGAGAGCGTCGCCGGCGCGATGTCGGTGGCCCAGGGTACTCCAGGGCCGGCCGGCGAGGAGCTGGCGCGTAGGGCGGCCGAGGCATTCACCGATGGGCTCAACGTGGCCGCCGCCTTCGGGGGTGTAGTCGCGCTCGTTCTCGCAGTCGTCGCGGGCATCTCGCTGCGCCACGTCCCAGCCCACGGGGACGGCAAGGATGGGGCCGACGATGCCGGCACCGCCTCGCCCACGGATACGGATGCGTCGACCGACGACCGCGGCACTATTCGCGACCTCGTGGACGAGCAGGGCATCGACGGCGCTGAAGACACCGAGCATTCGCGGACGAGCCGATGACGTACGGAGCCGATTTCGTCGAGATCTACGAGACGGTCTACAAGTCCCGTGGCAAGGACTGGGTGCGTGAGGCCGAGGCGGTCGTCGCGCTCGTGCGCGAGCGGTATCCGCACGCCGGATCGTTGCTCGACGTGGCCTGCGGGACAGGAGCCCACCTGGAGACGTTCGCAGAGCTGGTGGGTGACGTAGAGGGGCTCGAGCTCTCGGAGCCGATGTTGCGGCGCGCATGGGAACGCTTCCCGTCCCGGGTGCACCGCGGCGACATGCGCAACTTCCGGCTGCCGCGCCGGTTCGACGCCGTCACCTGCCTGTTCCATGCCATTGGGTACGTCGAGAGCCGCGAGGAACTCCATGCGGCGATCCAGGCGATGGCCGAACACCTGGTTCCCGGCGGCGTGCTCGTCGTCGAGCCCTGGTGGTTCCCCGAGAATTTCCTCGACGGGTACCTCGCCGCCGACGCGGGGCATGTCGAGGGGAGTGCAATCGCTCGGGTATCGCACACCTCGAGTCAAGGTCGTCACTCGCGGCTCGAGACCCGGTACCTCATCGCCCGCGCCGAAGGGATCCGGGAGGTCACCCAGGTCCACGAACTCATGCTCTTCACCCGGGATGAGTACCTGCAGGCCTTCGATGAAGCCGGCTGCCCCGCAACGTACTACGCCGAAGGCATCAACGGGCGGGGCACCTTCGTCGGAGTCAAGGGTTCCAGTACCGAAACCCAGGCCTCGCGCCAAGGCGAGGGGGAGCCGTCATGAGCACCTTCGGTACAGTGCGCTCCCTGGACGGGACGCGGATCGCGTACGAGCGCTTCGGCAGTGGTCCCGCCGTGGTGCTCGTGTGTGGGGCGATGGACGACGGCACCGAGAACGCTCCGCTCGGTCTCGAACTCGCGTCGCGGTTCACCGTCTACAACTACGCGCGGCGCGGCCGGGGCGACAGCGGGGACGTCGCACCGTACGCCGTTCGCCGCGAGATCGAGGACTTGGCCGCGGTGATCGACGAAGCCGGCGGGTCGCCCCATGTCTTCGGGGCGTGCTCAGGTGGGGCGCTGGCGTTGGAGGCAGCGGCGGCTGGTGTCGCGATGAACAGGCTGGTCGTCTACGACTTGCCCTACGACATGGGTGCGGACGCGGAGGTTCAGCACGGTCAGTACATACAGCGCGTACGCGCCCTGCTCGACGAGGGCCGGCGGTCCGAGGCGTTCGAGCTCTCGATGCGCGCTTGGGGCTCGCCGGAGGAGTCGGTGCGGCGAGCAAGGAAGCATCCGAAGTGGTCACACCTGATCAGTCTGGCTCATACGCTGCCTTACGACGCCGCCTGCATGGGGACCACCAATCAGCCACCGGCCGAGCGGTTCTCACGGATCCGCGTGCCCACGCTCGTGCTCAACGGCAGCGCGTCGCAGGACCACCCGACGATGAGCGAGCTCCGACCGAACTTCTTCGGTGAGGCGGCCGACGCCGTCGTCGCCTGTGTCCCCTCGGCACAGCGCGGCGTCGTCGCCGAAGGACCGCACGTCATCGACGCCGAGAGGCTGAAGGGCCCGGTCGGCGACTTCCTGCTCGACGAGTCCCCTGCCCGCACAACCATGTGAATGGAGAAGCCATGCGTGTCATGATCACGTGCTTTCCGGCGCCCGCTCACTTCTGGCCGCTCGTACCCTACGCGTGGGCGTTGCAGAGCGCGGGTCACGACGTGCGGGTGGTGGCGCCGTCCGGGTTTCCCTCCCCCTCCGGCATCATATCCACGGACTTCGCGCAGCGCGTAACCGAGTCCGGCATCGTCGCTGTACCCTGTGGGCCGCAGACACCACTGGCGGTACACGATTGCGACGACCCGGGCTACGCCGACGTGCTCCCGAACCCGGACGAGACCGAGCGATACGTGCGGGCGTTGTCCGTGCACGAGCGCGTCGAGCGTGACATGTGGGACGTCTTCTACCACTACGCGATCCTCGCCATCCGGAACTACCAACCGCCGCGGCCGCGCGAGGACATCGACGACATCGTCGCTTTCGCGAAAAACTGGCGCCCGGATCTCGTGCTGTGGGAGCCGTGGTTCCCCTGCGGCGCGGTCGCAGCCAAGGCGAGCGGAGCGGCCCATGTCCGTACCCTCATCTCTCCCGACTACACAGCGTGGGCTCACGAGCGGTTCGTGAGCAGGGGACTGCCGAGCATGCTGGCGGAGGCGATGCAACCGCTGGCCGACCACCACGGCGTGACGGTCGACGACGAGCTGTTGATGGGGCAGGCGACGCTCGATCCGATCCCCGCGGGCATGCGGCTGCCCACCCGGACTCCCACCGTTCCCGTCCGGTACCTGCCCTACAGCGGCGGGAGCGTGTCCGAGCGCTGGTTGCGGGACGAACCAACGCGACCGCGAATGGCGATCAGTCTCGGGGTCTCCGCCCGGGCCGTCGACAAGGGCGACAGCACGGGCCGGATCCCGGCGCTGCTCGAGGCGGTGGACGGGCTGGACGTCGAGGTGATCGCAACCCTCAACAAGGACCAGCTCTCCGACCAGGTCGGGACGCTGCCGGACAACGTTCGCGCCATGGACTACGTCCCCTTGTCACAACTGCTGCCGACCTGCTCCGCGCTGGTCAACCACGGGAGCTTCGGGACCGTCATAGCTGGTCTCGCCAATGCCGTACCGCAGATAGTGTGCGACACCGACGAGCCGACGAGGTTCTTCGGCCGCGCGACCCCGGACGGCGTCGAGTGGGATCGAACGTCGCCCAAACAAGGCTACTCGACCCTCACATCGAACTACCTGGCCGACCGGGGTGCGGGGAGTCGACTCGACCACCAGAAGCAGTCAATCTCCGAGATCCGCTCGATGCTGCGTCGCGTCGTCGAGGACCCCGAAGTGCGCGACGCCGCGCTCCGACTTCGAGAGGAGGAGTGGGCGTCGACACCGACTCCCGCACAACTCGTGCCGTGGCTCGAGAAACTCGCCCAGGAACGCTGATTGTGGATCTCGACTGATGCGCCCCGGGTGCTGTGCAGGCTCTGAGATCGACGCCGGCACGGCACCCGGCCGCACCAGCGATGATGCGGCACGGATCGCCGAGTTGGAACGCGCCGAGTTGGAACGCGAGGTGCGTGAGTTGCGGCGGGTGAATGAGGTCCTGGAGACGGCCTCGGTGTTTTTCGCCGCCGCGGAGCTCGACCGCAAATCAAGTAGCGTCTGACGATTCCCACGCCTAGGCGAGCGGGTTGTCGAGGGGAAGAAGCTCGGGTCGAGTCGATCTGCGCAGTCTTGAACGAAAGTGCGGCCGACCGGCCGCACCCAGACCTCGCCGAAGTCGACCTCGGCGTCCGCGCCCGGCCGATGAGTCTGCGGGATGAACCCCTCGGCCGGCTCCCGGCCCGCCTCGCGCCGGACCTCGGCGCGGCGCCAGCCCACGTAGTCCGACACCGTCGCATACGAGATGCCTTCCATCTCGTGCTCAGCGACCAGCCGATCAAAGATTCGCCTCGCGGTAGGCCGCTGCTTGCGAGGAGCGTCCAGATCCGCACGCAACATCGCGTCAACCGCCGGCTTGAACGGATCAACTCGACCTTGCTCCGTTGCACGCTGCGCCTCCACGGTCAACAGCGACGGCATCTGGCCAGAACTCACCCTTCAAACCACGCTGGGTGTGTTGGCCTGGTCGCAATATCGAAGACGCAGCCTTCGTTGGCGGCTGGAAGACTCAGAGAGTAGGGCAGGCCGGAGCGGCATGGACTTGTGCAGACCGGCAGTCCTGCCGCGCCGGGAAATATGCCGATGGGAGCTTCGATATGGCCTCTACACTGCCAGAGACCTTTTTGGATCAGGTTCGCCGGCGGCCCGAAGCGGTTGCCGTGCGGTCAGCCGACGGGTTTCTGACCTTCGATGAACTGAACCGCCGGGCCAATCGCTTAGCTAACCTTCTGATCGAGCGTGGAGTGGAAGCAGAGCAGCCCGTAGCGGTATGTTCCGGCCGGTCGTTCGACCTGGTCGTTGCGACACTCGCGGTGATCAAGGCGGGCGCCACGTATGTGCCCCTGGCCACAACGATGCCGACGGAGCGACTGCGGTCGATCAGCGACCAGCTCAAGATGCGGACGGTAATCACCGACGGTTCGACGCCCGCGGCCACTCTGTCCAGCTTCGTCGAGGTGATCACGGTCAGTGACGCTGAACAAACGCAAGAGTCCGAACCGGTGGTTTCGGTAGCTGAGGACCAGCTTGCCTACGTTCTCTTCACTTCAGGATCGGCTGGCGCGCCCAAAGGTGTCGGAGTTTCTCACCGCAGTGTGATCGGGCTCATCGAAGACCAGACCTGGAACGATCCAGTGTTCAGTCGGATTCTCATGATTGCGCCGTATGCATTCGGAATGTCAACGTTTGAATTGTGGGCACCGTTATTGCGTGGTGGGCAAATTGTCCTGGCGCACCCGGGCGAGTTCGACATCGACGCGCTGCGCGACGATCTTAGGCGGGGCGACGCGACCGCAGTTCACTTGACATCGGGGCTCTTCAGGCTCGTTGCCGAGGAGGATCCTACCTGTCTTTCATCCGTGCGTGAAGTCATGACCGGTGGTGACGTCGTCTCGCCAGAGGCGGTGCGTCGGATCCTTTCCGCAAATCCGGATATCCGGGTTAGAGTGATGTACGGACAGACTGAGAGCACTCTGTTCGCCACCCAGTTTCCGTTGACGCAGCACGCGCAGGTCGGTGCTTTCGTCCCGCTCGGTCAGGCTCTCGATGACAAGCGACTTTACGTGCTCGATGAGAGCTTGAACCGAGTAGCCGAAGGTGGGGTCGGCGAACTGTACGTTGCGGGCGGCTGCCTGGCGCGGGGGTATGTCGGCCGCCCTGATCTCACTGCGGAGCGGTTCGTTGCGGACCCGTTCGGCGCTCCAGGCGAGCGGATGTTCCGTACCGGTGATCTGGTCCGGCAGACCGCCGGCGGCTCGCTCGAGTTCCTCGGGCGGGCTGACCAGCAGATCAAGATCCGTGGCTTCCGGGTCGAGCTGGGAGAGGTCGAGGCCGCACTTCGAACGCATCCGGCCGTGGCGGATGCGGTGGTCGTCGGCACCTCGAGCGACGAGGATCCGCAGTTGGCCGCCTACGTCGTCCCCAGTGCGGGCGGCGTCGACTTCGGCGGGCTGCGCACCCACCTGGCCAGGGCTCTGCCCGATTACATGGTGCCCGCCGCGTTCACCGCCATCGACGCGATACCGGTAACCGTCAACGGGAAGGTGGATCGAGATGCTCTGCCGGAGCCGGAGTTCGACCGGGCCAAGCAACATCGCGCGCCGCTCAGCCCACGTCAGGAAACGCTGTGCGCCATCTTCGGCAAGACCTTGAATGTCGACCAAGTCGGCCTCGACGACAGCTTCTTCGATCTGGGCGGTCAATCGCTCCAGGCGGCGCGACTCGTGTTGCGCATCGAGGCCGAGCTGGGCGTGAAGCTCAGCGTAGTGGAGATATTCGATATCCCCACCGTCGCGCTCATTGACCAGCACATCACCGCGATTCACGGCGACCAGGTCGCCAGGGCGAGCTAACAGAAAGGATTCCGGATATGTCGAATCCGTTCGACCGCGAGGACGGCCAGTTCGTCGTGCTGGTCAACGAAGCCGGTCAACACTCCCTCTGGCCCGAGTTCGTGGTGGCGCCCGCGGGCTGGCGGGTGGCCCTCGCTGCGACAGATCGCACGTCCTGTCTGCGTTACGTCGCGAAGAACTGGACCGACCTCCGCCCACGTGGTGCTGGCCGCAACCAGGGTGCGGCGTGATGGCGCTCGAGCAGAACTCTGTCTACACGGGCATGAGGGTCGACCACGTTCGGTTCTTCGTCGAGGATTCCGCGTCAGCGGCGGACCTGTGGACCCGAGGCTATGCCTTGTCGGAGTTCCAGCGGATCGAAGACGGCCGAAGCCGCACCGTCGGAGTTGGGCGCGGTGACATCCGGTTTCTGGTCACCGAGCCGCGTGTGCCTGACCATGAGGCCGCCATCTACCTCTCCCGGCACGGAGACGGAGTCGCCGACATCGGGCTCGGCGTGGCCGACGCTCGGACTGCGTTCCACGAGGCGGTAAGTCGCGGCGCTGTACCGCTACACGGGCCAACCGAAGATGACGGGGTAGTGACGGCGCGCGTCTTGGCCTTTGCGGATGTCGCCCATACCTTCGTGCAGCGCGCCGCGAGCGGACCGCTTCCCCTGGCCGGTTCGCCTTCCGCGCATGACATCGGCGCTGCTGTCGACCACTTCGCTGTCTGCCTGCCCGGCGGGCAGCTCGATTCGACCGTGGCGTTCTACGAAGAGGTACTCGACTTCCGCGTCGTGTACGAGGAGAAGATATTCGTTGGTCGACAATCTATGAATTCCAAGGTTGTGCAAAGTACCTCCGGCGCCGTCACCTTCACGCTGATCGAGCCGGACTTGGCCAAGTCGCCAGGCCAGATAGACACCTTCCTGCGTGACCACGGCGGTGCGGGGATCCAGCATGTGGCGCTCCGGGTGCCGGACATCGTGCGGGCGGTCGACCAGGTCCAGGCGGCTGGTGTTCAGTTCCTTTCAACGCCCGGACGGTACTACGACCGTTTGGATGAACGGATTGACCTGGAAAGGCATTCGGTAGAAGATCTGCGCGTACGTGGCATTCTGGCTGATGAGGACCATGACGGGCAGCTGTTCCAGATCTTCGCCAAGCCGGTCAGCCAGCGCAATACCTTCTTCGTCGAGCTGATCGAACGCCTTGGCGCGACAACCTTCGGGAGCGGAAACATCAAGGCGCTCTATGAGGCGGTCATGCAAAGCCACGATGCAATCGAGGGCGCAGCATGAGCGATGACACGTTTCCGCTTTCGCACACTCAGTCGCTGGTCGTGGTTGACCCAACAACGCGATCAGCAGCGCCGCGCCACCGGCGTTGAGGTCGACCGCCCAGGTCACCGGCCCGTCGGCGGCCAGCGCGGCCACCTCGCCGACGTGTCCTTACACAGCGATCAGTTCGCACATCCCAATTAGCGGTCGAGTCTTCGCGGGGCGCCGGGCGGCCAATCCTCCTGGGCCATCAGCGGCAGAGGCATGAAAGTCATACCCGGCACCCCTGGGCGCCGCGAACCCTACGACCGGCCCGAAACACCTGGCCAGAAGGTAAGAAACCATGACGACCATGGACACTGCGACTGGCGCCGGCGAGCGGTGGCCGCTGTCAGCGAATCAAGAGTTCCTCTGTGCCCTCGATCAGGGCGACGCCGAGGGGGCGTTTGGTCCTCGTCACCATATCGTCCACGGGTGGCGCATCCATGGACAGGTCGACGTGCAGGCGTTGCAGGGCGCGCTCGACGACATCATCGTGCGCCACGATGCGTTGCGCTCTGTGATCATCCGTGATCCGGAAGCGCGGTGCCAGGTCGTCCATCAGCCGGCTCCCGCGGAACTGACCGTTCGGGATCTTCCAGGGATCGAGCCGGAAGAGCGGGGACGCCGAATCGACGCCTTGCTTGTCGAGGAGGAGACGGCCGACTTCGACGCATCCTCGGTACCGAAACTTCGCGCGGTCCTCAACCGGTTCGACGACCACGACGCCCTGCTCGTGCTCGCCGTGCACCATACGGCCGCGGACGGGTGGTCCGTGCAGGTCATCTTTCGCGATATCGCGGCCCGATATGCGACCCGGACCGGGCACGGGGGCCATGAGCTCGCAGAGCCGCAGCAGTATCGCGACTTCACGACGTGGCAGCTTGCGAGATTGGGCGGTCCCGACGAGAATTCGTCGCGTCGTTACTGGCAGGATAAGCTGCGCGGTGGGGAAACCCTGACCATGCCTGCGGACCGGCCGCGATCGATGGGCTTGCCGCAGACAACAGCCATGTACCGGTTCGAAGTGGACGCCGAGCTGATGGCCGGCGTGTCCGCGCTGGCCAGGGAAGTGCGTGGGTCCTCCTTCATGGTGCTCCTCGCCGCTTTCACGATCGCGGTCAACCGGTTGTCCGGAGCGACGGACATCTCCACCCCGACATTGACGCCTGGCCGTGAGTATGGCCGTTTCGACGAGGCGGTCGGTCTATTCTTTAATTTCGTACCGATCCGCATGGATGTCACGGCATGCGCCAAGTATCGGGACGTGCTGCAGCTCACTCGAAACACCTGTCTGGAGGCATACGTCCACGACATTCCGGCGATCCCGGGCGAAGCGCCCGAGTTCATGCGACCGATGATGGTGGACAATGAGGTTCCGATCATCTTCCAAGTCTTTCCCTTTCCCTTCCCTCTCGACGGCACCCGAGTGGGGGACCTGGAGTACAGCGAGATTCGGCGGCGGCTCGGCTCGCAATCACGCACGTCGGATATCCCGGACGGCGTATTGTGGACACTCACCGTTGACACGACGGGCGAGCTTATCGGTAACATCGCGTACAAGGACGGGCTCGTTGACCGAACCAGTATCGCGCAGTGGGTGAGCCGATTTTGTGCTGAACTGAAGAACTTGGTGACCGGCCCCGACGACGTGGTGCTGCTTCTGTGAAGTGCGTCGCGTAATTTGGTCGAGCGGATTGGAGCAGCGGTGACGATCCCATTCGACGACAAGTGGGCGATTCATCGTCTCGGCAACATCTTGGGTCGTGGTTGATCGGTTGTCGATGCGGTTGGTGTCGGACGAGTTGTGGGTGCTGGTGGAGCCGTTGGTTCCGGAGTTCCGGGCTCGTCGGCAGGGTGGCGGGACGGCGCCGTTGCCGGCTCGTGCGGTGTTCACCGCGATCGTGTACGTGTTGACCAGTGGGTGTTCGTGGCGGGATCTGCCGCCGTCGTTCGGCGTACCGTTTCAGGCCGCGCACCGATGTTTCGGCAGGTGGACCAAGGCTGGGTTGTGGCGTCAACCGACCATGCTGAACTACGCGCCTGGGTCCGCCGGCGCGGCATCCGGGTCCGGATCGCCCGCAAGGGCATCGAGACCAGCGAGAAGCTCGGCCGCCACCGCTGGGTGATCGAGCGGACGATCTCCCGGCTCACCGGATACCGACGACTCACCATCCGCTACGAACGCAAAGCCAGCCACTTCCTGGCATTCCTCACCCTCGCCGCCGCCCTCACCTGCTACAAGAAACTCCGCAAAGCGGCCACATGAGACACGCTCTTACTGGATGTTTGGTCGCTTGTTTGGCATGATAGCGTCGTTCTTTCTTTCATATTGCGGCTTTGGCTTGCCGCTAGGGTTGTTGCCGACATTTGGATTGATTAGGCTAACGTCGTTTCCGGTCCGCGCAAAAATTACTACGCGCTGCCTAATCAAGGAGAGTCGAGTGTTTCGAAAAACCAGCGCTTTTCGGCGTGCGAGCCGAAGCGTCTACGCCGCCCTGGCCGCGGTCGTCGTCCTCCTGGCCGCGGTCGTCCTCTTGGCCGGTTCGGCCGCCAGTGCCGAGCCGCCGGTGGCCGACCGGTCGGAGTCCGGGGGTCTCCCGGGTTTCAGCCACGGAACAGTTGCCGTGGAGGGCACCACGCTGCACTACGTTCGCGGCGGGTCCGGACCGCCGTTGGTGCTGTTGCACGGCTGGCCGGAGACCTGGCGCGCGTGGGCGAAGATCATGCCGTCCCTTGCCCAGAACCACACCGTCATCGCGTTCGACCTGCCTGGTCTGGGCGACTCGACAATTCCGGCAGGCGGCTACGACAAGGTGACCACCGCCGAGCGCATTCGCGAGGGTGTCCACAAGCTGGGCTTCAGCCAGGTTTCACTTCTCGCCCACGACCTCGGTTCGCTCGTGGCCTACCCGTACGCCCGCGACTATCCGACCGAGGTCGTCCGGATGGCCGCGCTGGCGACACCTCTGTCCGGGTTCGGCCTCGAAGAACTCTACGGGGTCAGCTTCCACCTCGGCCTGAACCAGGCCGCCGCTCCGGTCCCGGAGAGGCTGATCGACAACGACGACGTGTCGACGTACCTCGGCTTCCTCTTCAGCAACACACGGTATCCCGACCGCATCGACCAGGCGGCCTACTTCCAGGCCTACGCGAGTCCGGCGCGCCGGACCGCGGGCTACGGGTACTACCGGGCGTTCGCGGGCGACGCCGCGGACAACCGTGCCAACGCACACAAGCGCCTGCGGATGCCGGTACTGGCGATGGGCGCGGAGTTCTCCTTCGGCCTGGTCGTCGCCAACTCGTTCAGGCAGGTGGGCGACGACGTTCGCGGCGTCGTCGCGCCGGACAGCGGACACTGGATCGCCGAGGAGAACACGGCGTTCCTGAGCGCCTGCGCCAAGCTGTTCTTCGGGCCGCAGGGGGTTCCCGCACCGAGTCCCGAGCTGGCGAACTGCGTGGCCTGACGGCACATTCGCGCATCACTTCGGTCCCGCGCGTTCAGATCGCGCGGGACCGAAGGCCGCCTCACGCCGCTCGCAGTCGCGGAAAGAGGCGTTCCGCGTTGTGAGTCGTCAGGGCGCGCCAGGTGGTTGCGGTAGACTGAGACGCCGAGTCGATCGAGAGGCGAGCTGGGTGAGCACCGCCGGGGCCGGCGTCCAGCGGTGGTCGCTTCCGTAGAGCACCCGGACCTCGCCGAAGGCGCGGACGAGCGCGGGGACCGCGTTCGGGAAGGGCGTGCCCACGACGTCGTACCACAACCGCCGCAGTTGCTCGGTGGTCGCCGGACCGTCGCCCCGCCCAGTGAGGTTCCCCCCCCCCCGGGGGGAGTGGACACCGAGTTAGCAGGACCGTGGTCTTGCTTGAAGGATGTCCGTTGTGCCTCCTCGTAAGCGTCGGTCGTACACGGCCGAGTTCAAGGGTCGAGGCTGCGCATCGTGTGATCGACACTGGTCGCACGATCGCCCAGGTTGCCCGCGAGCTGGGGATTGATGCGGGGATGTTGAGTGTGTGGGTCAAGGACGAGCGGCGCAGGATCGCCGGCCGAGGTCCATGGGGAACGGCCTTTGGAGTCGGCTGAGCGGGCCGAGTGAGGTCCCCCCCGAACAGTGGGCAGGTGTTTATGGCCGGCGACGACGTGCCCGAGCACCCGGCGGGACGGTAGTGCGGACTTTGAAGGTGCGCGGGCTGATGCCCTCGATCCCGATCTCGGCCATGATCGCCGCGACGGTCTTCTCGTTCACCGTCTCACCACGCGCCCGCAGTTCGGCGGTGATCCGCGGGGACCCGTACGTGCCCTCGGAGTCGGTGTGCACGTCCAGGATCCTCACCGCCAGATCGGCGCGGCGCTGCTGCCGCGGTGTCAGTGCGGCGGGGCCGGCGTACTTCGCCATCAGCTCGAACCGGTCGGTTTGTTCTGCATCGCGGCAAAGTACGACGAAGCTTCTTTCAGGAACGCGATGTCCCGGTCCTGCTCGGCGACCCGCCTCCGTAGGGCCTCTAACGTCCCGGAACAACTGCAACCCGGTCGGTGAGTGGGGCAGGCCGCCGCCACTGTGCGAGAAACCCAGTCGATGCGCGGGTATCGCGTCAGGACGCCGCACTGCAGGAGATCGCTCGCTGCCCGGGCGGACTCGAAGAGGAACTCCGGTATCGGCCGTGGCCTTGCCGGGGCAGACCCTGGCGAGACAGACCAAGGACCCCGCACGTCACCAGCTCACGGACGAGCGGGAAGACTCGTTTCCCGGCAGGTTACCCTGCGCCAGATACGCCGCCGCGCGCTGCAGGACCACCTTCTCCTGCGCCTGACCAAATTCAACTACTACTGTGGACTACGCTGCGGCGCGCGAGTAGTTGGCTCGCTTATACGCTAGGGTCACACCATCGAAGACCGGCAGCATGCTCAGGTCAACCCGGTCGTCATCGCATAGTGCGGCGTTCAGCGCGCGGAGTGAGTCTGTCTCCTGGTCACTGATGTCGGGGCGCGCCACCTTGCCTGACCAGAGCACGTTGTCCAGCACAAGCAATCCGCCCGGGCGGAGTAATTCAAGGCATCGTTCGAAGTAGTCGGAATAGCTTTCCTTGTTACAGTCGATGAACGCGAAGTCCACAGTGCCGGCGGCACCGTCGGCAAGCAGTGCGTCCAAGGTCTCGACGGCGGGACGGATTTCCACCTGGATACGGTCGGCGACCCCGGCCCGTTCCCAGAAAGGGCGGCCGATCTCGGGCCAGTCCGCGCTGACGTCGCACGTGATGACGCGCCCATGCGCGGGGACCGCGCGGGCCATGGCCAGCGTGCCGTACCCGGTGAACGTCCCGACCTCGACGACGGTGGTGGCCCCCGTCAGCCGGACGAGGAAGCCAAGCAGCTGCGCCTCCTCTGGTGGAGTCAACATGGCGTGCTCGAACGAGAGCCGCATGGTGGCCGCCCGCAGGTCACGCGCGATGTCGTCTTCGCGAAGGGAAACATCCTGCACGTACTCCAGGATTTGCTGGTCCAGCACCAAACTGTGGATCACCCGGTTCCTCCTGATCTCGGCGAGAGCGTGTTGTGAGTTCAGCTCGCGATGCCTAGTTCCAGTTGAGCGAGTTCACGGGGGTAGATGGTGGCCAGCCAGATGTGCACTCCGGCATGCGTATGCAGGGTCGACATATCCCGCCAGATCCGCTCGAGCCGTTCACCCGCACCTACGGCGGCGCTGGTCCCGGCGGTGGGAAACAGAATGTCGGATACCGCGTTCCACGCCAGCCGCATGACCTCGCGGCTGATGATCGACATCCGGAGCTCCACCTCACGTGTGACATTCCCCTGCTCGGCCGTCTCATGCCATTGCCTTAGCATGTCCGTCATCGCCGCCCGTGCCGCCGCGATGCGTCCGGCCGCTTCGCCGTAACGGAGCTGAAAATCCGGGTCCTCAGCACGCGATCCGAACGGCGGATACGCGATCAGACGTTCCCGCGTCAGCTCGGCGTAGACATCCAGTGCCGCGGTAGCCATGCCCACGGCCAGCGCGCCGAGCTGGAAGCTGAACGGGGCCAGCACGCTGCCGCCGTACAAGGTGTTGCCATGCAACCGAAGCCCCGGCGTTCCCCCCACGACGGAGGTCATTCCCATATGCGTACCAGGCAGGGCGTAGTACGCCGGGATATGCGCCTTCTCGACTTTGATGCTGTACGAGCCACTACCTTTCAGACCAAGTTGGGAACCCCAGTCGTCCAGCCGCCGCCACTGGTCCCTCGGCACGATGAACATCATCTGCTCGGGCGGTTCTCCTTCCGCTCCCGCGACGAAGGTCTGGCCGACGAAATGAGTGGCGTAGGGCGAGCCGGAGGCATAGCGGAACACGCCGTCCACGATCCAGCCGCCGTCTTCGGCGGGCTCGGCGAACCCGGCCGGCGCGATGACTCCCGGGCAGATGAAGTCACCGCCCGCGAATAGCTCATTCTGCGCTTGTTCGCCATAAAGAGTAGCAATCAGATGGGCGTGGGACGCCCCAAGGGTGTACATCCACGCCGTCGACGCGCACCCCCGCGCGAGCCTGGCAACCACCTGCATGTGAGTGTCAATACCGAATTCGTAACCGCCGTATCGCCGTGGCACCAGTAGCCGGTAGAAGCCGGATTTGCGCAGGAGTTCATGCGTGTCGAGCGCATAGAATCCGCGGTCCTCCGTCTCCTGCTGTCGGTCGACGAGCGTCTCGGCGATCCGTTCGGCGCGGGCCAAGACTTCGTGCTCGGTCAGGCCCGGCTCTGGCGGAAGCGGATAGTCCTTCGCCGAGGTATCCATGGCGGCTGTCATGTGCTGACCGTCCTTCCATCGAAACATGATCACGTCAGCCAAGTAGAGCGCGGCCTGCCGCGCCGATGTCGGGGAACGAGGCGAGGTCCGGCACCTGCCAGCCGTTCAGGTCATATTCGGCAAGACAGCGGTCGACGAACGCACGATAGCCGTCGAGCTTGCCGTCGCCGAGTTGCCCACGAAGCAATTCGGTCCTGGTGTTTTCGTGGTTACCGGTATAGTTGCGTTCGTAGAGTTCGTGCCTGCCGCCGAATTCGGTGCCGACCGCGTCCCAGAGCAGTTTCATCACCTTTACCCGCTCGACGGCGTCGACCCCGTTCGATCCGCGCAGGTACTTGTCAAGGTACGGCCGGATGTCATCGTTGTGGAAGTCCTGCGCGCTGGAGTTGAGGTAGATCAGTCCGCTCGCGACATCTTGCAACACGATCTCCCTGATCCTCGCGTAGCCGATCTGGGAGAACCAGCGGTAAGCCATGGCGTAGTCCGGGTTGGGCAGGACAGCGCCACCCCGCCACGGCACCGGGTTCCGCGCTGCGGCGTCGGACAGCCCCCAGAACAGATTGCGCCAAGCGAGCACTTCCCCTAGTCGCGTCTGTACCCCGCGGAAATCGGAGACCCCGGTGATGTCCAGCGCCTTGGCCAGCAGACCGGCGATGAACTCCAGTTTCACCGCGAGCCGCGTACAACCGTGAAACATGGCGCGCTCGTTGAACCCGGAATACCCGGTAAACATGCCGACCTTGGCGGTATCCCCATAGATGAACACGTTTTCCCACGGGATCAGCACCTTGTCCAGCACCAGCACGCTGTCGTTCTCGTCCAGCCGCGAGGACAGCGGGTAGTCGAACGGGCTGCCGGTCAGCGCGGCCGAGGCGGCGTACGACTGGCGGCAGATCAGTTTTTGGCCAGGGGCGTTCATCGGCACGGTGGCGACAATGGCGAACTTGCGGTCTTTGATGGGCAACCCGGTGTGGGCGATGAAGTTGTAATGCGTGAGCGCGGAGTTCGTCGCGACGACCTTCGCTCCGCTCACCACCAGACCGCTGTCGGTCTCCCGCTCGACGTGCACGAACACATCGGCGACCTCGTCCGGCGGCCGGTTCCGGTCCACCGGCGGATGTACGAAGGCGTGGTTCCAGTACAGGACCTTCTGCTGTGACTCCCGGTACCAGCGCTTCGCATTGTCGGCGAACGGGTTGTAGAAGTTGGCGTTCGCCCCGAGCGTGCCGAGGAACGACGCCTTGTAGTCCGGACCACGGCCCATCCAGCCGTAGCTGAGCCGTGACCACGCGGCGATGGCCTGTTGGTCAGCGATCAGATCGGCCGCGCTGTGCGGCGTGGTGAAAAACCGGTGCGTGTAGCCGCCGGGGCCGCCGGCGTCGGTTTCGGTGGTCAGCACGTCCCGATGCTCCGGGTCGTGCAGTGCGTCGTAGAGCCGGGCCGTCATGCGCGCCGGGTTGCGGAACGCGGGATGTTCGGTGACGTCCTTGACTCGTTCGCCATAGAGGTAGATCTCGCGGCCGTCGCGGAGACTTTCAAGATATTCGGCGCCGGTCAGCGGCCGGGTCTGTTCGGTCATCGCGTTCTCTTTGTCTCTCAGGCCGCGGTGCTCTGCGTGGCGTCGACAAGTGCCGCGGGACCGGCCATCCGCTCGTCCGACCCGGCGCACGTCCGCTCGACCTGAACGGAGAACAGGTCCCGAATGGAATCGGCTGACATCGCATCTCCTGTGCCTGATTGGTTCTGACGTGCGGCCTCGGTTCCGGCCAGACATGGCGGCGCGGTCCTAGCCGACACCACGGCTGGGCCGCTTTGCTCGCGGTGACGCCACGTGACGCCACCGACCGCCACTTTTGTGGGATGTCTCCTCAATCTCGATCGAGGTCGAGGAGACACACGCTCCTAACTGTTGACAGGGCTCGTCTGCCTCGACACGACCCGCCAGTCGCCGTCCTTCTTGACGAGCACCCACAGCGAGCGGGCCAGCTCTTCCGGTTCGATGTCGTCTTGGCCGTTCTTGACGACACCTCCCTCGGTGACCGCGATCGCTACCGAGTCGGTCAGCAGGCGGACCTCCTTCGGCTCGTCGGTCAGCCGGGTTCCCTGGAAACCGCCGGCGAAGGCGTCGGCCAGGTACGCGCGGATCTCCTCACGGCTGCTCAGCTGGGCATCGCCCACGAGCATGCTGCCGTTGTCGACGAACAGGTCGGCGATGGCGTCGGCGTCGTTCGCGTCCCACCCCGCCCGTACGCGCAGCTGCGCGGTCACCACGGCACCCTCGACCCCGTTGGGGTAGGGGCCGTAGTGCGTCGCCCACTTCTTCGCACCCTCCACGAGGGCTTCGGCGTTGCTGCTCATTGGTTCGTCCTCCAAGCGAGTCTTGTCAGGTGTTTGGTGATTGCGGCGGATTACCAGCGCAGGGTCGCGCCGCCCCCACGCGGGCTGTTCTGGTAGGCGGCGAGGTGCCACTGGCCGTCCCGCTTCACGACGACCCAGCTCGACAGCACCGCCAGTTCCGGCGCGATCTCGGTCTCCCCGGGCGGGAGAATACCGCCGTGCGTCCGGAACACGGCGACGTCGTCGGTGACGAACCGAAAATCGACCGGTCGTCCCGTTACGCCCGTTCCCTTGAACGGACCGGAATAAGCGGCCGCCATGAAAGCCTGGATCTCTTCGCGGCCACGCTTGTAGACATCGCCGGGAAGCAGCATCACGCCCTCTTCGGTGAACACCTTCGCGACGTCGGTCGCGTCGTTGCGCGACCACGCCTCGATCAGCCGCAGCGGCACGCCAAGGGCTTCCTTCTGCTTCTCGCCGGTGAACTCGCCGTAGTAAGCGTCCAGGGCGTCGCTGGTCGCCTCGGCGTCATGAATCGCGGTCATTGGACGTCCTCTCGAAATCAGGACAGGCACTTCCGGTAATGGCCTGTCGATTATGGTTGCCGGTCACGGGCCCGGCCGTCTTCTCGCTTGCCGATCCGCGTCCGCCCGCAGCTCCGCCAGGGATGGCGCGACCACCTCGCGAACGATCTTGTAGTCGAGTACCAGCGTTCCCGGCATGCCTGCCGCGCACCATTCGCGCAGCACCGGAAGGTCGCCGACGGTGCGTACCGTGGGGGCCCCGAACGCGGCGGCCACCCCGGCGAAATCCGCGTCGGGGAACTCGATCGTCTGGGGATCGGCCCCGGCGCCGCCGTAGCGGTGCACCTCGAATCCGTAGGCGGCATCGTCGTAGACGACGGCAAGGACCGAACGACGGGAACGGATCAGCGTCTCCAGGGTCGGGAAGCCCCATCAACGCGCCGCCGTCGCCAAAGATCGTCGCCGCGGGATCCGGCATCGACCAGTACATGAAGGGCCATGCGATGAAGTGGCCTCCGTCGAGCACGACCGTCCGTTCCGCGGGAAGGATTCCAGCGACCTTGGCCGCACCCGACCGCCACGCACCGAGCCCGGCGAGCACCAGCGGCCTGCGCGCCGTGGCGAGCCGGTGCAGGACGGCGTCCACTTCCGCCGGCTGGCATGCGGGCCGGCGGACCGGCTCGCTCACCACCGCCGGTTCCCCTTCGCAGGAACATGCGGTGGAGGCCAGGTCGGCAGGCAGGCACAACATCACCGGGCCGTCGCCGTCGCGGGCGAGCGCCGGCGCCCGTGCCGCCGTCCGCCGCACCGGCTCGCCTGCCGTCACGCGGACCGCGCGGGCACCGATCGCGTCGGCGAATCCGGCCGTGTTCATGTCGAAAGGGCGTGGGCCGCCGGTCGGCGCATCGCCGCAGATGACGATCACGGAGCTGCGATGTTTCACCGCCTCGCTCAACGCCGTGGCGGTGTTGGAAAGACCGGCTCCATGCGTGGTGGCGCAGACCGCGGTCTCGCCGGTGGCCCGGTAGCAGGCGTCGGCCATCGCCATCGCCCCGCCATCGTGCCGGGCGGCCACGTAGTCGACGCCGTGCCGGATCAGGCCGGCGACGGCGAGGAAATTGCCCGCACCGACGACGCTGGACGCCTGGCGTACGCCGCCACGGGCGAGCTCCCTCACCAGAACGACACCAGGTCTGTCATGTCCCGCGTCCCATCGTCGATGAATGGCTTATGGGCACCACGTTCGCAGCACCCACGGAACCGGTGCATCTCCCTGGCTGCTTCCGGCAGGGCGATCGGCACGAGAAGCGCACGGTCGGAGACGCCCTGATGGGCCACTGACCGGCGACGAGTACGTCGAGAGCATCCGTGGCGGCAGGGAGATCTGCCTCTACGGCGACCGGGTGAAGGACGTGACGACCCATCCTGCCTTCCGAAACCCGGTGCGGATGACGGCACGGATGTACGACACCCCTGCACGACCCGGCCCGGCGGAGGACTCGCGGACCAGGGGCCCATCGCGGTAAGCGTTCCCGAACGCCTCGGCGACCGCGTCTTCTCGATTGCTGCCCGCGACAACAGCGATTCTCGCACGATTCCTGCGCGGCCACGGCCGGGGCACTATCAGAGAAGACGTTTCTTACGGTTACTGGGCATGCTGTCAACAGCGAGTCATCGCAAAGCGTCGCGCTCGGGGTTCCAGGTGCCACGAATCGTGCGTCGCCCAACAGGCCGTGCGTTTCGAGCGATATGGAAGGTAGTCCATGAGCAGCTTTGACGTTTCGCGCATTCTTGCGAACGCCAGGACGGTGGCCGTATGTCGTGGCGGACGGGATGCGCGAACGGCGGGAATGTGGTGGTCCTGATGGGTGTCGAGCGGGTCGCGATCGTCGGTGTCGGTCTGTGCTACCCGGACGCCAACTCGCCGGGTGAGCTGTGGGAGAACGTGCTGGCGGGGCGCCGGGCTTTCCGGCGGTTGCCGGACGAACGGATGAACAGCCAGGACTACTATTCACCCGATCCCGAAGCCCCGGACCGGTTCTACTCGCAGCAGGCGGCCGTGCTGCGCGACTTCGAGTTCGACCGGCTGCGGTACAAGGTCGCGGGGAGCACGTATCGCTCCACCGACCTGACCCACTGGCTGGCGCTCGAGGTGGCGTCGAGGGCGCTGGCCGACGCCGGACTGCCCGGCGGCGAAGGACTGCCGAGGGAGTCGACCGGTGTCGTGCTGGGCAATAGCCTTACCGGCGAGTTCTCCAGGGCCAACCTCATGCGGCTGCGCTGGCCCTACGTCCGGCGGACCGTGGCCGCCGCGCTGGTCGAGAAGGGCTGGGGTGAGGACGAGACGGCGACGTTCCTCGGCCAGCTGGAGCAGCGGTACAAGGCGCCGTTCCCCGGGATCGACGAGGACACGCTCGCCGGTGGGCTCGCCAACACGATCGCGGGCCGGATCTGCAACCACTTCGACTTCAAGGGCGGCGGGTTCACCGTCGACGGCGCGTGCTCGTCGTCGCTGCTGTCTGTCGCGACGGCGGCGAACGCGCTGGCCGACGGTGAGCTGGACGTGGCGCTCGCCGGTGGCGTCGACCTTTCGATCGACCCGTTCGAAGTGATCGGCTTCGCCAAGACCGGCGCGCTGGCCACCGGCGAGATGAAGGTCTACGACCGGGGCTCGAACGGCTTCTGGCCTGGCGAGGGTTCCGGGATGCTGGTGCTGATGCGGGAGAGCGACGCGCTCGCCAGGGGCGCGCGGATCTACGCCTCGATCACCGGCTGGGGAATCTCCTCGGACGGCAAGGGCGGCATCACACGGCCGGAGGTCGGCGGCCACCGGCTCGCGCTGGCGCGGGCCTACGGCCGCGCGGGCTACGGCGTGGAAACGGTGTCCTATTTCGAGGGACACGGCACCGGGACCGCGGTCGGCGACGCCACCGAGATCGAGGCGCTCTCGTCGGCCCGCCGGGACGCGGACGCGAGCGCCGAACCGGCCGCGCTCAGCACCATCAAGGGAAACCTCGGGCACACCAAGGCAGCGGCGGGGGTCGCCGGGTTGATCAAGGCGGCGCTCGCCGTATACCACCAGGTGATCCCACCGGCCACCGGCCACGTCGACCCGCACCCGCAGCTGCTGGCGGAGTCGGCGGCGATGTACGTGCCGCACGAGGCGGGGCTGTGGCCCGCCGAGCGGCCGGTCCGGGCCGGGGTCTCCGCGATGGGCTTCGGCGGGATCAACTCGCATGTCGCCGTCGAGCAGGCCCCCGGCGTGCCGCGGCGCGTGGAACTGGACGACACCACGAGGAACCTGGTCACTGGAAGGCAGGACGCGGAGCTGCTCCTGCTCGACGCGGGCGACCTCGCCGAGCTGCGCGAGCGGATCGGAAAGGTGGCGGGGTTCGTCGGCAAGCTGGCGATGGCCGAGCTGACCGACCTGGCCGGGGCGCTGGCGGGCACGCTGACCGGCGGGGCCGCGCGCGCCGCGGTCGTGGCGAGCACGCCGGACGAGGCCGAGCGCAAGCTGACCCGCTTGCTCAGCACGCTCGAAGGAGGGGCGACCAGTGTTTTCGCCGCCGGTGAGGGCGTCTTCGCCGCGGCCAGGACGAGTGCCCCGCGCATCGCGTACCTGTTCCCCGGGCAGGGCTCTGGCCGGGGTGCCGCCGGCGCGCTGCGGCGCCGGTTCCGCTCGGCCGACGACATCTTCCGGATCGCGAACCTGCCCGAGGGCGGCGACCAGGTGGCGACCGAGGTGGCCCAGCCCCGCATCGTCACCGGCTCGCTCGCGGCGTTGCGGGTGCTCGGCGAGCTCGGTATCGAGGCGGCCATCGCGGCCGGGCACAGCCTCGGCGAGCTGACCGCGCTGCACTGGGGCGGGGCGATGGACGAGGCGCAGGTGCTCCGGCTCGCCGCGATCCGCGGCAAGGTGATGGCCAGCGCCAGCCACGGCGACGGGGCGATGGCCGGGCTGGCCACCGACCCGAACGGCGTGGAGCGCTTCGCCGACGGCGAAGACGTGGTGATCGCCGGGTACAACGCGCCGAGGCAGACCGTGATCTCCGGCCCCGCCGAGGCGGTGGAAAGGGTGTGCGCGAAGGCGCGGGCCGCCGACGTGACCGCGACGAGGATCAACGTCTCGCACGCGTTCCACTCGCCCGCCGTCGAACCGGCCGCCGAGGCGCTGACCGAGCATCTGGCCGGGTTCGGGTTCGACCGGCTCAGCGGGGCGGTGGTGTCCACCGTGACCGGTGAGGTACTGCACGGCGCCGAGGACCTCGGCGAGCTGCTGCGCGACCAGGTCGTGCTGCCGGTGCGGTTCCGCGAAGCCGCGGCGAAGGCGGCCGAGGGCTGCGATCTCGTGCTCGAGGTCGGCCCCGGCCGGGTACTCGCCGGGCTGCTCGAGTCGATCGCGCCGGGTACCCCGGTGCTGTCGGTGGACACCGACAGCGGCTCGTTGTCGTCGTTGCTTTCCGTCGCGGGCGCGGCGTTCAGCCTCGGCGCGCCCGTACGGACCGAGGCCCTGTTCGAGGGCAGGGTTGTGCGGCCGATCTCGCTCGAAGGCGATATGACCTTCCTGGCCAGCCCATGTGAGTCGGCTCCGGCGATCGACGCCGAGCTGGTGTCCGCCTTACCCGCCGAGCGGCCAAGGCAGGAAGCGGCCGAACCGGCCGGTGGCGGTGGCAGCACGCTGGATCTGCTGCGCAAGCTGGCCGCGGAGCGCGTCGAGCTGCCGCTGGAGACCGTCACCGCGGACAGCCACCCGCTGGACGACCTGCACCTGAGTTCCATCACGGTCGGCCAGCTGGTCAACGAGGTGACCAGGGCGCTCGGCCGCCCGCCGCTGGCGGGCATGCCCAACTTCGCCACCGTGTGCCTCGGTGACCTGGCCGAGATGATCGACGAGCTGGCCGAGACCGAGCAGGCCAAGGACGAGACGTCCGGGGCCGGCGAGGTGCCGGGCGTCGAGCCGTGGGTGCGCTCGTTCGCCGTGGACTACGTCGAGCGGCCGCGCCCGGGCGCCGATCTCGGCTCGGCGGGGGGCGCGACGCACGAGTGGACCGTGTTCGCCCCGGACGGCCACCCGCTGGCCGAACCGCTGCGAGCCGCGCTGGCCAGCGCGGGGGTCGGCGACGGCGTGCTGCTGTGCCTGCCCGCCGACTGCGGTGCCGGCCACCTCGGCCTGTTCCTCGACGCGGGCAGGGCGGCGCTGGCCGCACCGACCGGTACCCGGTTCGTCGTGGTGCAGCGCGGGCTCGGGGCCGCCGGGCTGGCCAGGACGCTGCGGCTGGAGGACCCTTCGACGCGAACCACGATCGTTGACCTCGACGACATCGTGCCCTCGGGCGACGCGCTCGCCGACGCGGTGTCCACCGTGGTCGCCGAGGTGGCGGCCACGACGGACTTCGCCGAGGTGCGGTACACCGCCGACGGCAGGCGGACCGTGCCGATGCTGGAGGCGAGGCAGGCGAGGACGGTCGAACCCGGCACGTCGCCGCTCGGCGAGGGCGACGTACTACTGGTCACCGGAGGCGGCAAGGGCATCACGGCCGAGTGCGCGCTGGCGATCGCGAAGGATTCCGGGGCGAAACTGGCCCTGCTCGGCAGGGCCGACCCGGCCGAGGACACCGAGCTGGCGGCCAACCTGTCCAGATTGGACGCGGCGGGTGTGCGGTACCGCTACGTGCGGGCCGACGTGACGTCGGCCGGGCAGGTGGGCGAGGCGGTCGAGCAGGTGCAGGCCAGCCTCGGCCAGGTCACCGCGGTGCTGCACGGGGCGGGGCGGAACGAACCCGCGGCTGTGTTCTCCCTTACCGAGCAGGGATTCCGGTCGACGGTGGCGCCCAAGGTGGACGGCCTGAAAGCGGTACTGTCCGCTGTGGACGCCGACCGGATCAAGCTGCTGGTGACCTTCGGCAGCATCATCGGCAGGGCCGGCCTGCGCGGAGAGGCGCACTACGCCACCGCCAACGACTGGATGTCCGAGCTGACCTTGCGGTTCGGCCAGGAACACCCAGGGGCCCGTGTGCTGGCGATGGAGTGGTCGGTGTGGTCCGGCGCCGGGATGGGCGAGAAGCTGGGCGTGGTCGAGGCGTTGCAGCGCGACGGCATCACCCCGATCTCCACCGAGCAGGGCATCGACGTGCTGCGCCAGGTGCTCGCCGACCCGGGGGCGCCGCCGGTGCTCGTCGTCGGTGGCCGCACGGGCGGGCTGGCCACGCTGCCCATCGAGCGGCCCGAGCTGCCGCTGACCAGGTTCGTGGACAGGGCCGTCGTGCACTATCCCGGGATCGAGCTGATCACCGAGGCCGATCTCGCCGACGGCAGCGATCCCTATCTCGGCGACCATCTGCTCGACGGCGACCTGCTCTTCCCCGCGGTGCTGGGCATGGAGGCGATGACCCAGGTGGCCGCGGCGGTGAGCGGGCGGACGGGCTCGCCGCGGCTGGACGGCGTCGAGTTCCTCCGGCCGATCGTGGTGCCCCGCACGGGCTCGACCACGATCAGGGTGGCCGCACTGGTCCGCGACCAGGACACGGTCGACGTCGTGATCCGCAGCGGGGAAACCGGGTTCGGCGCGGACCACTTCCGGGCCAGGCTGCGGTACTCCGGCCCCGAGCCGGAACGGGGCGAGGTCACCGGGGCGCACGAGCTGTCGGCGGTTCCGGTGGACCCGGTGACCGAGCTCTACGGCAGCGTGCTGTTCCAGGGCAAGCGGTTCCAGCGGCTGCTGGCCTACCGCAGGGCGAGCGCGCGGCAGGCGGTGGCCGAGATCTCCACCAGGTCCGAGGCCGCGTGGTTCGCGCCGTTCCTTCCGCAGGAACGGATCCTGGCCGACCCGGGTACACGGGACGCGATGATGCACGCGATCCAGTGCTGCGTCCCGGACGCGACGCTGCTGCCGCAGGGCATCGAGCGGCTGTACCTCGCCGACCGTGAGCGGCAGCAGGCCCTGGAGTACGTGGTGCTGGACGCGGTGGAGCGGTCGCAGGACGGCGACACCTACGTCTACGACCTCGACGTGCGGGCCCAGGACGGCGAGCTGGTGGAGCGCTGGGAGGGGCTGACCCTGCGGGCGGTCCGCAAGCGGGACGGCGCCGGACCGTGGGTTCCGGCCGTGCTCGGATCCTATGTGGAGCGTGCGCTGGAGCGGGTGCTCGGTGGCCACCGGGCGGTGGTGGTCGAGCCCGACCCCGCCGACGGCGACGTCGGCACGACCGCGCAGCGCAGGGCACAGACCGAGCTGGCCGCGAGCAGGGCGGCGGGCAGGCCGGTGCGGCTGCGCTACCGCCCGGACGGCAAGCCGGAGGCGGACGGGTTCGAGGTCTCGGCCTCGCACACCGCGGGCCTGACGTTCGTGGTGGCGGGTTCCGGCAAGCTCACCTGCGACGCCGAGGCCGCCACCGAGCGCGGCGAACAGGACTGGGCCGGCCTGCTCGGCGCCGAGCTGCTCGCGGTGAGCGACCTGCTCGCCGCCGAATCGGGCGAGCCGGTGACGGTGTCGCGCACGAGGGTGTGGACCGCGCTGGAGTGCGTCCGCAAGACCGGTGAGCTGACCCAGTCGCTGGCCGTACACCGGGTGCACCAGGACGGCTGGGCCGTGCTGTCCACTGGCGGGGCGAAGATCGCGACCTGGGCGACGATGGTGCACGGCCGGCCCGCGCCGGTGGTGTTCGCGGTACTCGCGGGAGAGGAAGCCTGAGCATGACGGGCTACTACGAGATCCGGCACACCGTCGGGTTCGAGGAGACCAACCTGGTCGGCAACGTCTACTACGTGAACTACCTGCGCTGGCAGGGACGTTGCCGGGAGATGTTCCTCAAGGAGAAGGCACCGACCGTGCTGGCGGAGGTTCGCGACGACCTGAAGCTGTTCACGCTGAAGGTCGAGTGTGAATTCTTCGCCGAGATCACCGCGTTCCACGAGCTGTCCATCCGGATGCGGCTCGAGGAGCTGACCCAGACCCAGATCCAGTTCACCTTCGACTACGTGCACCTGCACGAGGACGGCGAGATCCTGGTCGCCCGCGGCAGGCAGCGGATCGCGTGCATGCGCGGCCCGAACACGAACACGGTCCCGGCCAGGGTTCCCGAGGAGCTGCGTGCCGCGCTCGCTCCGTACTCGGCGAACGCGGCCATGCTGACCGCGGGAGGATGACTTGGCCGACAACGGTTCCGCAGGTGGCCATCGGCCGATAGCCAGGTTGCCGCGCCCGCCGGCGCAACGGTTGTCAAGGCAGGCCTCGCACTGGTCAAGGTGTACGGCGGGCGCGACCACTCGATCTTCGTCGGCGAGGTGCTCGAAGCCACTCGCGGCGTGGGTGATTCGGCGCTGCTCTTTCACGGCGGCCGGTTCGAGCACACCGGCACCGTGCCAGCCCACGACGAAAAGGCCATCTCGTGACTACCAACCAGGCCGCGGTGCCCGTCCCGATCGAGCCGAGAACCCCGAACCGGATGGCCGGCTCGGCCGGGGCATCGTGTGGAGCGACCTCGTCGCCGAAATGGAACGCGAGTGGGCGCGGCGAGGCCGCGAGAACCACGACGTCCGGGAGGACCGGAGGGCCGCCTGATGAGTTCCGGCCCGGCCGAGCACTCGCGGCCGCCGGCCGGAGTGCGGGCGGCGAGCCTGCGGGTGGTGCGGCCCGGCGACGTCGGCGAGCCGGAACCGGAGCAGGCCCCGCCGACGATGGGCTCGCTCAGGCAGCGGCACGGCCTGCTGCGCGCGGAGATCGTCGCGGGGAACCGGAAGGCGGTCGAGCGAAATTCGGCATACCACTTCCATTCTATCGACAATTCAGTGACACACTATGTTGGGCGCGTATATTTCGATCGGCGGAACCGATAAACCGATAATGCCGAAGGTGGGGGCGTTTGTCTTGACACGGAAGCCTTTGGGGCAGTTGGCCAATTTCTCGCTGTTGCCGGTGGACGACAACGACCTGATTGCAGAATCGAACGATACGGCCACGGAATTCGCCGATTCCGAGCGGTTGCTGCACGAATTGTTCCACCGCGCCGCGTTGCGGCACTCCGAAGAGCCGGCGGTCATCCACCCGGGCGGGCAGCTGACCTACCGGCAGCTCGGCGACCGGGTGAACAGGCTCGCCGCCCGGCTGCTCGCGACGGGTATGCGGCCCGGTGACGCCGTCGCGATCGTCATGGACAAGGGGTGGGAGCAGGTCGTCGCCTCGCTCGCGGTGCCCGCGGCGGGCGGGTTCTTCGTGCCGGTGGATCCGCGGGTGCCGCGGGATCGGTTGCACCACCTGCTCGACCACGCGGGCGCCGCCGTCGTGGTGACCCAGCCCTGTCTGGTCGAAGGGGTGGACTGGCCGGACGGCGCCGTCGTGCTGGACGTCCCGGACACCGAGCCGGGCACGCGGGAGCCGGTGAGCACGCCGGACCGGGGCCCGGACGACCTCGCCTACGTGATCTACACCTCCGGTTCGACCGGTGCACCCAAGGGCGTGATGATCAACCACCGCGGTGCGGTGAACACCTGCCTGGACATCAACGAGCGGTTCGGGGTCACCGCCGGGGACCGCGTGCTCGCCTTGTCGGCGCTGACGTTCGACCTCGCCGTGTACGACGTGTTCGGCGTGCTGGCCGCGGGCGCGACGATCGTGATTCCGGCGCCCTCCCCGGCACCGGATCCGGACTACTGGGCGGAGTTGACCCACCGGACCGGGGTGACCGTGTGGAACTCCGTGCCCGCGCTGATGGAACTCGCGGTCGCCGCGGCGCGGCCAGGGGCATTGGCGAGCCTTCGCCTCGTCATGCTGAGCGGGGACTGGATCCGCGTCGGGCTCCCGGCCGACATCGCACGCGCCTGCCCGGACGCCAAGGTCATCAGCCTCGGTGGTGCCACGGAGGCGTCGATCTGGTCGATCCTCCACGAGATCGGCGACGTCGACCCCGCATGGACGAGCATTCCTTACGGGCGGCCGATGGCGAACCAGACCTTCCACATACTCGACAAGGCGATGTCCCCCTGTCCGATCGGTGTGCCCGGTGATCTCCACATCGGCGGGGTCGGCGTGGCGATGGGCTACTGGAATGCCCCGGAGCTGACCGCGGCGAGCTTTGTCGACCACCCGGAGACCGGCGCTCGGATCTACCGCACCGGTGACCTCGGGCGGTACTTGCCGGACGGGACGATCGAGTTCCTCGGCCGGGACGACTTCCAGGTGAAGATCCAGGGTTTCCGAATCGAGCTCGGCGAGGTCGAGGCCGCGCTGCGGCAGTGCACGGGTGTGGCGGACGCGGTCGCGGCGGCCGAGGTCGGCGACGGTGGTGCGCGGCTGGTGGCCTTCGTCCGGGGCGCCGACGGGCTGGATCCCGAGCAGCTGCGTGCGGATGTGGGGCGGACGCTGCCCGCGTACATGGTCCCGTCGAGTGTCGCCGTCGTCGGCAGCTGGCCGCTGACGGGGAACGGGAAGGTGGACCGGGCCGCCCTGGTGAGCGGGCACCTCCCGGTCGCGGAGGGCGGTGGGGAGCCGCGGGACGCACTCGACGAGCTGCTGGCCGAGCTGTGGGCCGACACGCTCGACCGGGACGCGGTCGGCACCCGAGACAGCTTTTTCACGCTCGGTGGCCAGTCACTGCTCGCCGCCCGGCTCGTGATGGCCATCAACGCGGTTCTCGACCTCGAGGTGCCGGTCCGGGCGCTGTTCGAGGCGCCCACGGTCGTCGCCTTCCGGGACTGGCTCGAGGTCAAGCCGGAGGTCGACGCGGACGCGCTGCTCGGCACCGCGGAGGCGTTGCTCGCCGACGGGTACGAGATGGACGACGACGAGAGCACGGCTCGATGACCGCCTCGCCCAGGAGGCGTCCCGCCGCCGTGCGCGCAGCCCTGCGCAAGGCCGCCGCCGGGACCGGCGCCTACCCCGACGAGCAGCGTCTCGTGCCGTCCGCCGGCCAGGAACGGCTGTGGTTCCTCGACCAGCTCTCCCCTGGCAGCCCGGCCTACAACGTGCCGCTCGCGTTCCGGCTGAGCGGCCCGCTCGACGTCGCCGCAATGGGCCAGGCCCTCGCCGCGGTCGTCACGCGGCACGACTCACTCCGCTCGAACATCGTCGCCGCGGATGGCGCACCGGTGCTCACGATCACCCCGGACCACCGGGTCGTCATCGCCGTCGACGACATCGGCAGCGACGCCGCCGGCGAGCAAGCCTGGCTCGGCAGGCACATCCGGGCGCCGTTCGACCTGGGCCGCGACCCGCTCGTGCGTGCCCGGCTCGCCAGGTTCGGCGCGGATCACCACCTGCTGCTGGTGGTGATCCATCACGCCGTGTGCGACGGATGGTCCCAGGACGTCCTGGTTCGCGAACTGTCCACTGCGTACGATCAACTCGTCCGAAATGGACAGACGAACCTGCCGCCGGTGCCGGCACAGTACCCGGACTTCGCCGCGTGGCAGCGGGAGCGGCTCGCCGAGCGCAGCGCGGCCGAGCTGGCTCACTGGCGCGAGCACCTCGCGGGTGCGCCGGAGTCGCTCGAGCTGCCGACCGACTTCCCGCGCCCGTCCGCCGCCACCCTGCGCGGAGACGACCTGCCGGTCACCGTGTCTCCGGAGACCTCGCGCAAGCTGCGAGCCCTCGCCCGGGCCGAGGGCACGACGCTGTTCCCGGTGCTGCTCGCCGCGTTCCAGACGCTGCTCGCCCGCTACACCGGCAGCCGCGACGTGGTCGCGGGCACGCCCATGGCGGGCCGGGTCCGAGGTGGCACCGAGGATGTGATCGGGTTCTTCGTCAACACGGTGCCCTTGCGGGTCGACGTCGGCGACGCGTCAGTACGGGAGCTGGTGACCCGCTGCCGGGAAGCGACGCTCACCGCCTACGAACACCAGGAACTGCCACTCGAACTGCTCGCCGACCGCGTGCGCGGCACCGGGCACGACACCCTCGTCCGCGCGCTCGTCCAGCTCGACGACGCACCACGCGTGCTCGCGGCGGGTGGCGCGGAGTGGACGCCGGTGGCGGTCACCAACGGCGCCGCCCGCTTCGACCTCGACTTCATGGCGGTCGACGGCGGGGAGCTGACCGGGCGGCTGCGCTACGCCCGTGACCTGTTCACCCGGGCGACCGCGGAGCGCATGGCGGGTCACCTCGGTCTGGTGCTCGCGGCGTTCGCCGAGGACCCCGACCAGCAGGCGCTGGATATTCCACTGTGGACGGAAAAGGAGCGGGCGCTGGTCCGCGCCGCCAACGACACCTCGGTGCCGGCACCCGGCGCGTGCCTGCACGAGCTGGTCTCCGCGCAGGTGGCGAGAACTCCGGACCTGATCGCCGTCGCCGACGAGCACACCGAGCTGACCTTCCGCGAGCTCGACCGGCGGGCCAACCGGCTCGCTCACCGGTTGCGCGAGCTCGGTGCCGGACCGGACATCCTGGTCGGGGTCTGCCTCCCGCGATCGACAGAGCTCGTCGTGGCCCTGCTCGCGGTCCTCAAGGCAGGTGCGGGCTACCTGCCGCTCGAACCCGACCTCCCGCCGGTACGGATCGGACGCATGGTCGCCGATGCGCGCCCGGTCGCGGTCGTGACCGAGGCCGAAGCGACCCGCGCACTGCGGAGCACCGACCTGCCCCCGGTCGTCCTCCTCGACCGCGACGACCTCACGAACCTCCCGGACGGAGCACCCGGCACCGGCGTGACACCGGATGCCACCGCATACGTGATCTACACCTCCGGCTCGACCGGGTCGCCGAAGGGAGTCGCGATCCCGCACCGGGCCGTGGTCAACCACCACCTCTGGCTCGCCGGCGAGCTGGGCCTCGACCGCGCCGACGTCGTCCTGCAGAAGACACCGTTCGGGTTCGACGTCTCCGTCTGGGAGCTGTTCCTGCCGCTGATGACGGGAGCGCGCATGGTGCTGGCCCGTCCCGGAGGCCACCGCGACCCGCGCTACCTCGCCGAGCTGATCGACCACGCGGGCGTGACCGCGGCACACTTCGTGCCGTCGATGCTGCGGACCTTCGTCGACGCCACCGGAGTCCCCGCCGGCACGAGCCTGCGCGTGATCATCTGCAGCGGTGAGGCGCTACCCGGTGACCTGCGCGACCGGGTGCTCGCCGAGTTCGACGGCTCCCTGCTCAACCTGTACGGCCCGACCGAGACCACGATCCACAGCACCGGCGCCTGGGCGTCCACAACGGACCACGGCGCGGTCGCGTCGATCGGCCGTCCGATGTGGAACACCACGGCGCACGTGCTCGATCCCGACGGCAGGGAGGCGGGGTTCGGGCTGCCGGGCGAGCTGTACCACGGCGGGACCGCGGTCGGCCGGGGTTACCTGCACAAGCCGGGGCTGACCGCGGAGCGATTCGTGCCCGATCCCACCGTGCCCGGAAGCCGGCGCTACGCGACCGGCGACGTGGTCCGCTGGCGGCCAGACGGCACGCTCGAGTTCCTCGGCCGCACCGATCACCAGGTCAAGGTCAACGGGCAGCGGATCGAACCGGCCGAGATCGCGGCCGCCCTCGCCGCGCACCCGGCGGTGGGCGAGGTCGCGGTGCGCCCGGTCGCCGACCGGGCGGGCACCACCACACTCGCCGCGTACCTCACCGTCGCCGGTCCGACGCCCGGACCGGCGGAGCTGCGTGCCCACCTCCGAGAACACCTGCCGGCAGGCTGGGTGCCGCAGCACTTCGTCGTGCTGGACGCACTGCCGCGCACAGCCAACGGCAAGCTCGACCGGGACGCGCTCCCCGCACCCGAACCGGCACCGGCGAGCAGCACGCCCCTCCGGACCGATGGCGAGCGTGCGCTGGCCGGAATCTGGGCCGAGGTGCTCGGCAGGGCGGACATCGGCGCCGACGCCCGCTTCTTCGACCTCGGCGGCCACTCACTCCAGTTGATCCAGATGGTGGTGCGGCTCGAGCGCGCGACCGGGGTGCGGGTTCCGGTGCAGATCGCGTTCGAGGCGGCCACGCTCGCCGACCTCGCCCAGTACGTCGAGGCACAGGCCGGCGGCGAGAGCACGCCGCCGGTCCGCGTGTCGCGTCGCAGCGGCACCGACGCGCTGTCATACGGCCAGGAACGGCTGTGGTTCCTCGACCGGCTGGTGCCCGGCTCCCCGGCCTACAACGTGCAGCTGGTGCTCGCGCTGCCCGAACTGCTGGACGTGCCCGCACTGCGGGCGGCACTCACCGAGGTCGTGCGCCGCCACGAGATCCTCCGCACCGTCTACGACGACACCGGCAGTGGCCCGGCCGGCCGGTTGCTGCCGGCCGAGCCGGTGCCACTTCCGGAGGTGGACCTGACGGCGCACGCGGACCAGGACGGCGCGGTCCGTGCCGCGGCCGGCACCCAGGCGCGGCTCCCGTTCGATCTCGCCACCGGACCGTTGCTGCGGGCCGAGTTGCTGCTGCGGGCCGGTCGGCCGGTGCTGGTGCTGACGATGCACCACATCGTCACCGACGGCTGGTCGCTCGGGCTGCTCGTCGACGAGCTGGCCGGGCTGTACCACGGGCGCACGCTCGCCGAGCCCGCGCTCCAGTACGCCGACTACGCCGCGTGGCAGCGGGACTGGATGGCGGGCGAGCGGCTGGACCGCGAGCTCGACCACTGGCGGTCCGTGCTGGACGGGGCACCCGCGATCCTCGACCTGCCGGGCACCGGCGTCCGGCCACCCGTGCCGACCTACCGCGGCGGCATCCGGCGGTTCATGCTCGACGCCGGCCTCACCTCGGCGGTGCGTGCGGTGGCCATGGCGCACGGCGCGACGCCGTTCATGGTGCTGCTGACCGGGTTCACGCTGCTGCTCGCCCGGTTCGGCGGCAAGGACGACCTCGTGGTCGGCACGCCGGTGGCCGGGCGTGCGACCTCGGAACTGGAGGACGTGCCCGGCTTTTTCGTCAACACCGTCGCGCTGCGCGCCGATCTGTCCGGCGCCACGACCTTCGCGGACGCGCTGACGGTCGTGCGAGACGCGGCAGTCGCCGCCTACGAGCACCAGGACGTGCCGTTCGAGAAGGTCGTCGAGGCGGCGGCGCCGCACCGGGACCTCGCCCACCAGCCGTTCCACCAGGTCATGTTCGAACTGCACGCGCCCCGCCCGGCCGGCGAGACGTGGGCCGAGGTGTTGCCGGTCGGCGTTTCCAACGACACGGTCAAGAACGACCTGACCCTGGTCGCCACCGACTCGGGCGACCGGTTCGACTGCGGGCTTCGGTTCGCCACCGACGTGTTCGCCGGTGCGGAGGCGGACGTCCTTGTCGAGGGATGGCGCACCATCCTGGCCGCCATGGTCGCCGACCCGTCCGCACCGCACGCCGACGTGTCGCTGCTGACCGCGGCGGGACAGGCCCTGCTCGACCGCGCGGGCGACACCGCCACACCGGTCCCCGGCACCGGAGTGGCCGCGCTGGTCGCCGCGCGGGCGGCGCTGCACCCGGACGCGGACGCGGTGGTGTGCGGGGACGAGGTCGTGACGTACCGGGATCTGGACCGCCGGGCCGCCCGGCTGGCCGGCCGGCTCACGGCATTGGGCGCCGGACCCGAACGGCTCATCGCGGTGCGGCTGCCGCGCGGCGTCGACCTCGTCGTCGCCCTCCTCGCTGTCTGGCGCACCGGAGCGGGCTTCGTCGCATTGGATCCGGAGCTGCCGCCGCGGCGGGCCGCGGACGTGCTCGCCGACGCACGGCCCGACCTCGAGCTCACCGAACTGCCCCCACTCGAGGACGGGCCCGAGCCGCCGCCGCGGCTCGTCCACCCGGACGGCCGCGCGTACGTCGTCTACACCTCCGGTACGACCGGCACCCCGAAGGGCATCTCCGGCACCCACCGCGGAGTCGCCAACTACCTGGCCGATCTGAGCCGGGCCGGTCTCGTCACCGCTGCCGACACGGTGACGGCGTTGACCACCGTGTCCTTCGACGCGTCGCTGCGCGACCTGCTGCTCCCGCTCGCCGTCGGCGCACGCGTCGTCCTCGTGCCGGGCGGTGCGGCCGATCTCGACGCGGTTGCCGGCGCCATCGCCGAGGCGACGGTCGTGCCCGCCGTCGTGCCGTCGCTGCTGCGCATGCTCACCACACGCGGGAGGCAGTGGCCGGATCTGCGGACCGTGCTGGTCTCCGGTGAGCCGCTGCACCCCGAGGACGTGGCCGCGGTGGCGGCCGTCGCGCCGAATGCGGCCGTCTACAACATGTACGGGCCCAGCGAAACGACCATGACCACCACCCGCCACCGCGTACGGCCCGGCGCGACCAACCGGATCCCGGTGGGCACGGCGATCGGCAACACTCGTGTCGAGGTGCTCGACGAACGGTTGCGCCCGGTGGGGATCGGCATGCCGGGCCGCGTCTTCATCGGTGGCGCGGGCCTCGCACGCGGCTACCACCGGCAGCCGGGGCGCACCGCCGAGCGGTTCGTTCCCCACCCCACCAGGGCCGGGGAACGGTTGTACGACACCGGTGACCGCGCCAGGTACCTGCCTGACGGGACTCTGCAGTACCTCGGGCGCACCGACCACCAGCTCAAGGTCAACGGGGTGCGCATCGACCCGAGCGAGATCGAGGCAGCGCTGTGCGCGCACCCCGCGATCGCCGAGGCCGCGGTGCACGCACCCGGCGGCAGGCTGGTGGCGTGCGTGGTGCCGGCGGGCACTTTGCCCACGCCCCAGCGCATCCGCGCCGATCTGGCCGACCGGCTGCCCACCACCCACCTCCCGGCCGGTTTCGTCCCGCTCGACCGGCTCCCGCGCACCACGACGGGGAAGATCCGCCGCGATGCGCTCCCCGGACCCGCGGCGGAGGCGGTGACCGACCAGCACCCGCGCGACGGTGTCGAGGAGCTGATAGCCCGCGTTTGGTGCGACGTCCTCGACGTGCCGGAAGTCGGGGTGCACCAGGACTTCTTCACCCTCGGCGGACATTCGCTGCTCGCCGCACGGACCGTCTCCGGGCTACGGGAGTCGCTGGGCGTAGTGCTGCCGGTGCGTGCGTTGTTCGAGAGCCCGACTGTCGCGGAGCTCGCGACGCGGGTCCGTGACGCGGAAGCCGACCCGCTGCCCGAGCTCGTGCCGGCTTCGGGCGAGCCGGTGCTGACCGCCGCGCAGCGTCGGTTGTGGTCCCTGGAACGGAGTTCCGGGCGGTATGCGTTCTACAACGTGCCGATTGTCCGGCGGCTGCGCGGCGAGCTCGACCACGACGCGCTGGCGACGGCCCTCACTGGGCTCGTCGCACGGCACGACGCGCTGCGGACGGTCTTCCCCGCGCACGGCCCGCAGCTCCGGCCGCCCGCGCCGGTGCCGCTCGAGGTGGTCGACGTGGCTCCCGCCGACCTGGCAGGTGCGGTCGCGGCGCGGGCCGGGCAGCCGTTCGACCTGGCGGCCGGGCCATTGCTGCGTGCGACGCTGCTGCGGCAGGGCCCGCGGGACCACGTCCTGTGCGTGGTCATCCATCACCTCGTCGCCGACGGATGGTCGGTCGGCCTGGTTCTCCGCGACCTCACCGCGCTGTACCAGTCCACTGTGGAGCTTCCGTCGGTCGCGCGGTACGCGGACTTCGCCGCGTGGCAGCGGGCATATCTCACCCCCGAGTTCGTCGCGGCCGAATTCGACCACTGGCGTCGCGAACTCGCCGGGGCCGGCGCGCTGTTCGAGCTGCCACCGGACTACCCGCGGCTCACCGGGCCCGGCCGGCCGGCCCGTGGCAGGGTGACCCGCACCCTCACCACTGGGCAGAGCGCCCGGGTCCATGAGCTGTGCCGCCGGCTGCGGGCGACACCGTTCATGGTGCTCATGGCGGCGTTCCAGGCCGCGCTCGGCACACGGTTCGGCCGGGACGACTTCACGGTCGCGGTGCCCATGGCCAATCGCGACCGCCCGGAGCTCGACGCGATGGTGGGGTACGTCGCGAACATGGTGGTGCTGCGGGCCGATCTGACCGGCCGGCCGGACTTCGCCACGCTGGTCGACCGCACGCGGGGCCGGGTGCTCGACGCCCATTCCCACCGCCACCTGCCGTTGGAACTCCTGCTCGACGAGTTGGCGCCCGACCAGGCCGCGAGCCACGCGCCGCTCGCGCAGGCGCTGTTCAACATGCAGGACTTCCCGCACCGCGCCGTCGAGGTTGCCGGACTGGAGATCGAGCACACCGGCCTGAACGAGGTCTGGGCCCGCTACCCGATCACGCTGTTCGCGCACGACCGGCCGGGAGGTGTGTTCCTCGACCTGATCTACGACCAGGAGCTGTTCGACCCGGGCCGGGCTGGGTCGCTCCTGGACACGATGGTGACAGCGACCGAGGCGGAAACCGATGACCTTGCTGCGTAACGGCCCGTTCGTGCGCCTGTGGACGGGACAGACGATCTCCGAGCTCGGCTATCACCTCTCGCTGGTGGCGTTGCCACTGGTCGCGGTGATCCAGCTCGACGCGACGGCCACCGAGATGGGGCTGTTCGTCGGCGTCGGCATGGCACCCATGGCGTTCGCATGGCCGTTCTTCGGGGTGCTCGCCGACCGGGTCGACCGCCGCCGGATGCTGGTCGCGACCTACACCGGCCGCGCGGTGCTGCTCGGTTCGCTGCCGGTCGCGGCGCTACTCGGCCTGCTCTCCATGCCGTGGCTGATAGTCGTGTACTTCCTGGTCAGCACGCTGCACGTGGCGTTCAGTGTGGTGTCGCCCTCGCTGCTGCCCGCGCTGGTGAGCGGGCGCGAGCTGGTGGACGCCAACAGCAAGCTGGAACTCACCCGTTCCGCCGCGATGATCGTCGGTCCGTCGATCGCCGGGTTCCTGGCGGAGTTGCTCGGCGCCGCCAACACCGTCGCCATCGACGCGGTCTGCTACCTGGCGGCAGCCGGGTTGATCGTCACCCTCACCGTGCCGAAGCGGGCGGGGCCGGCGGAAACGACCGCGGCGCCCCCGGCGGCCTCGGTCTGGCGGGACATCCGCGAAGGCCTGTCGACCGTGTTCGGCGACCGGCTGCTGCGCCCGATGGCGATCTCGTCCGGGATCATGAACGCCTTCTTCTACATCCGCACCCCGATCCTCGCCCTGTTCGTGCTGGAGGACCTCGGTTTCTCGGCCGGGAGCCTCGGGCTGATCCTGGCCGCGGCCGGGCCGGGCGCGCTGGTCGGCTCGTTCGTCGTGCGCAGGGTCAGCGGCCGAGTCGGCCTCGGCACCACGGTGACCTGGGCGGCGTTCGTCGCGGGCGGGCCGGTGCTGATCGTCCCACTGGTGCCGGACAACAGCTTGTGGAGCCTGGGGTTGCTGATCCTGTCGACCTTCACGGTGAGCGCGGGGGTGCAGACCTACAGCATCAGCCTGGTCAGCGCGCGGCAGATCATGACACCCGACCACCTGCTGGGGCGGGTGAACGCGACGTTCCGCTGGGTCGCCTGGGCGGCCACCCCGGTCACCGCGGTGGTGAGCGGGCTGCTCGCGGAGCTCTTCGGGCTGCGCGGGGCGATCGCGGTCGCGGGCGCCGGACTCCTGCTCCCCGCCCTGTTCCTGGCGTTCTCACCAGTCCGCGGCACCCGGATCGTCCCAGGCCTGGCGGGACAGCCGTCATGACGCTCGCCCACGACGACATGATGCCGCCGGCGGAGTACCTGAGCGCCCACCGCACGGCCATCGAGGAGGCGGCCCGGCGGGTGCGGTTCCGCATCCGGCACACGCCGCTGCGCGCGCTGCCCTGCGGGACCTGGCTCAAGCTCGAGTCGACGCAGGTGTCGGGGTCGTTCAAGATGCGCGGTGCGTACAACGCCCTGCTGCGGCTGCCCGGTCACCCCGCGGGTGTGGTCGCCCCCAGCTCTGGCAACCACGCCAAGGCGGTGGCCACCGCCGGGCGGGCGCTGGGCATCGCGGTGACGGTCGTGGCACCGGAGAACGTGCTGCCCACGAAGCTCGCTGCCGTCCGCGACCTCGGTGCCGAAGTGATCACCCACGGCGTCACCTTCGGCAACCGCGACGGGCTGGCCCGCGCGATCGCCGCCGAACGCGGCTGGCCGTTCGTGCACTCCTCCGACGACTGGGACGTCATCCATGGTCAGGCCACAGTCGCCGAGGAGATCATGACCGCGGTCCGGGATCTCGCGACCGTCGTGGTGCCGGTCGGCGGTGGCGGCCTGCTCGGCGGTACCGCTCTCGCGGTCAAATCCCGCGCCCCGCACGTCGCGGTCATCGGGGTGGAGCCGGAACGGGCCGCGGACGCCGCGGCCAGCCTGCGCACCGGCAGGCTGCACCGGCTCCACGGCGAGGCCGACACCATCGCCGACGGGGCCCGGGTGGCGAACCTCGGCGAACGGCCTTTCGAGGTCGTTGTCGGCAGGGGGCTGGTCGACGACATCGTCACCGTCTCCGAGGACAGCATCCGCACCGCGTGGCACGCCATGGCAGACGTGCCGGCCGAACCGACCGCGGCGCTGCCGCTCGCCGCGCTGCTCGACGGAGCGGTTCCCGCCGGCACCGGCACGGTGCTGGTCATCAGCGGCGGCAACGTCAAACGCCCCGCATCGGAGACGTGAAATGGACCTTCGCCTGACCCCGGATCTCATCGAGGAGCAGTGCCACCGCGCACCGGACGCGACGGCGGTGACGTTCGAAGGCACCCACCTCACCTTTGCCGAGCTCGATGACCGGGCCGCGCGGTTCGCGGCCCGGCTGCGCGAGCTCGGCGTCGGCGCGGAGACGGTGGTCGGCGTGTGCCTGCCGCGCGGCATCGACCTGATCGTCACGCTCGTCGCGATCTGGCAGGCGGGTGGGGCGTACGTGCCGCTCGACCCGGACTACCCGCGGGAGCGGCTGCGGTACATGGTCGCCGACGCCACCCCGGCGGTGCTGGTCACCGACACCACCGACCGGGCGGGAGCGCTGCTCGACGACAACGAGCACCGGCCCGAGTTGGTGTGCCTCGACCGGGACCGCGCCACGGTCCTGGCCGGGGCCCGGATCGACCTACGCGTCCGTACCGCGCCGGGCAACCTCGCTTACGTCATCTACACGTCGGGCTCGACCGGGCGGCCGAAGGGCACGATGCTCGACCACCGGTCGGTGGCCAACTACCTTGCGTGGACCAGGGATCTGCTGCCGGTCGGCGCCGGCGATGCCGTGCTGCTGCGCACCGCGATCAGCTTCGACCCGTCCGTGTGGGAGTTGTTCCTCCCGTTGACCACCGGCGCCCGGCTCGTCGTGCCGAAGCAGGACGGGCACCGCGAGCCCGACTACCTGTCCGCGTTGATCGCCAGGGAACGAGTCACGGTCGCGCAGTTCGTGCCGTCGCTGCTGCAGCTGTTCCTCGACGAGGCCGACCCGGCCTCGTGCGCGAGCCTGCGCTGGCTGGTGGCGGGCGGCGAGGCGCTGCCCGCCGCCCTGGCCGACCGGGTGACGGCGGCGCTCGACGTCGAGTTCTACAACTTCTACGGGCCGACCGAGACCACGATCTTCTCGACGTTCGCCCGGTGCCGGGGCGGCGAGTCACCCGTGCCGATCGGGGTCGCTGTGCCCGGCAACACGCTGCACGTGCTCGACGAGCACCTGCGCCCGGTCCCGCCCGGCACACCGGGTGAGCTGCACATCGGGGGCGTCGCGGTGTGCCGGGGCTACTTCCGCAGACCCGGCCTGACCGCCGACCGGTTCGTGCCCGATCCGACCGTGCCCGGCGGACGCCTGTACCGGACCGGTGACCTGGTCCGCGAGCGTCCGGACGGGCAGCTCGACTACCTCGGGAGGCTGGACAACCAGATCAAGGTCAACGGAGTCCGGGTCGAGGCGGGCGAGATCGAGGCGGTGCTCACCGGCCACCCGGGGGTCGCGGCCGCCGTGGTCCACCAGCGCGACGGGCGGCTCGTCGCCTACGTGGTGACCCGTCCCGGCACGCCGGGGCCGGGCGCGCGGGAGCTGCGCGAGCACCTCGCGGACTCGCTGCCCGCCATGGTCGTGCCGCGGTACTACGTGACGTTGCCGCGTTTTCCGCTCAACCCCGCGGGAAAGGTCGACCGAGCCGCGCTCCCCGCGCCCGGCCCGGAGCGGGCCGAGGACCACGTCGCACCGTCGAACGACCTCGAACGGCGGCTCGCCGGGATCTGGTCGGCGGTACTGGGTGCCGGCGGGGTCGGCGTGACCGACCACTTCCTCGACGTCGGCGGGCACTCGCTCGCGGGGATCCGGATCGTCACCAGGATCGCGCGGCAGCTGGGCGTCCGGCTCACGCTCGCCGACCTGTTGCGTGCCGGCACGGTCGCGGGTCTCGCCGACCTGATCTCCACCCGGGGGCGGGACGCGGCGGACGAACCGCGGCCGCTGCCGCGTGACGGACGGCCGCTGCCGCTGTCGTTCGCGCAGGAGCAGCTGTGGTTCGTCGAGCAGGTGGGAGACCAGGCAGGCACCTACAACCTGGCGCTGGCCCTGCACCTGTCCGGGCCCCTCGATGTCGACGTGCTGCGCGAGGCGGTCACCGGGCTGCTCGCCCGCCACGAGACGCTGCGAACGACCTTTCACGCCGAGAACGGTGTGCCGTACGCCCAGGTGCACCCGCCCGGGGCGGCGAGGATGGCGGTCGAGGATGTCGCACCGGACGAGGTGGCCGCCGCGCTGGCCGAGGAGACCGCGCGGCCGTTCGACCTGGCGACGTATCCGCTGGTGCGGGCCCGGGTCTTGCGGGTCGGCGCGGACGAGCACGTTCTGGTCGTCGTGGTGCACCACATCGTCGCCGACGGGATGTCGTTGGACGTGCTCGCTCGCGACCTCGGCTCGATCTACGCGGGTGCGGAACTGCCCGTGCCCGCCATGCAGTACGCCGACTTCGCCGCCTGGCAACGAGAGCGGCTCACCGGCGCTCGCCTCGACGCCGGGCTCTCGTACTGGAAGTCCACTTTGGATAGTGCGGAGCTCGTGCTCGACCTGCCGAGTGACCTGGTGCGCCCGGCGGTGCAGGACTTCCGCGGCGGCCGGGTCTCGTTCACCGTCGACGGCATCTTGTGTGCCCGGCTGCGCGAGCTCGCCAGGGCCGGGCAGGCCACGCTGTTCATGGTGCTGCTGGCCGGCTACCAGGCACTGCTCGCCCGGTACACCGGCCGGGACGACGTGCTGGTCGGTTCCCCCGTCTCCGGGCGGGACCACGTCGACCTCGAGCCGCTGGCCGGGCTGTTCGTCAACACGGTCGTGTTTCGCACCTCGGTGTCCGGTGACCCGAGTTTCCGGCAGCTGCTCGATCGGGTGGCCGCGACCGCGCTCGGCGCCTACGCGCACCAGGACGTGCCGTTCGAGCGTCTCGTCGAGGCGCTGGCACCGGACCGCGACCTCACCCGGCATCCCATCGTGCAGGCGCAGTTCGTCGTGGAGAGCGATCCAGCGGCCGGCTTCGCCGTGCCCGACCTTGCCGCGCGCTCGGTGCCGGTCCCGGTGGGCGGGATCAAGTGTGACTTGCGGCTCGCGGTGACCGAGCACGCCGGCGGCCTGGCCGGGACGCTCGAGTTCGACAGAGACGTCGTCGACCAGGCCTGGGCGGAGACGTTCGTGGCGCACTGGCTGCGGCTGCTCGACCTCGTCGCCGCCGAACCGGACCGCCCGGTAATGCGCGTGCCGCTCACCCCGGCACCGGTCCCGCGACGGGTCACCCCCGCGGTGGCCGACCCGTGGGAGCTGGTGGCCCGGCAGATCGCTGCCCGGCCGGACCGGGTCGCGGTGCGTGCCGCCGGGACCGACGTCACGTACGCCGAGCTCGGCGCCCGCGTCGACCGCCTCGCCACCCGCCTCGTGGCGGCCGGTGCGGGACCGGAGACGCTCGTCGCCGTCCACCTCGGCCGGGACGCGGAGCTGGTCGTCGCCCTGATGGCGGTGTGGCGGGCCGGAGCGGGGTTCGTGCCGCTCGACCCGGAGCACCCGCCTGCTCGGCTGGCCGGAATCCTCGACGACACCCGCCCCGGCGTGTTGCTGACGAAGAAACCTCTGCCGGGGTTCGCGGGCCCGGTGGTCCAGGCGGGCGACATGCCGGTCGACCGGATCGCGGAGTTCCCCCGGGCCGAGCCGGACAGCCTGGCCTACGTCGTGCACACCTCCGGCTCGACCGGGGCGGCCAAGGGGATCGCGGGCACGCGCCGCGGCGTGGCGAACTATCTCGCGGATATGCGGCGGCGCGAGTACGCGGGCCCTGGTGACACCGTGGCGGCGATGACGACCGTCTCGTTCGACGCGAGCCTGCGCGACCTCGTGTTCCCGCTGACGGTCGGCGCGCGGATCGCGCTGCTGACCGACGGGGTGGCCGATCTGGACACGGCCGTCGACGTGCTCGCAGCCGAACCGGTAAGCGTGGTCGCGTCCGTCGTCCCGTCGGTCCTGCGGGTGCTCACCGGCCACCTCGCCCGGCGCAGGGTCACGCTGCCGGCGCTGCGCACCGTCCTGGTCAGCGGCGAGCCGCTGCACGCGGGTGACGTACTCGACCTCACCGTGGTCGCGCCCTCGGCGCGCGTGGTCAACATGTACGGCCCCAGCGAGACGACGATGACGACCACCGCACACGAGGTCCGGGCGCCCGCGGTGCACCGCCACGTGCCCGTCGGCCGGCCGATCGACGGCACGTGGGTCGAGTTGCTCGACGACGAGATGATCCCGGTGGGCACGGGCCTGCCCGGCCACGTCTACGTCGGTGGCGCCGGCCTGGCCCGCGGCTACCACGGCAACCCGACGCTGACCGCGGACCGGTTCGTGCCCCACCCGACGCTGCCGGGGCAACGCCTCTACCGCACCGGCGACCGGGCCAGGCACCTGCCCGACGGCAACCTGCAGTACCTCGGGCGGTCCGACGACCAGCTCAAGGTCAACGGCGTCCGCTTCGACCCGGCCGACGTGGAGGCGGCGCTGCGGGCGCACCCGACCGTCGGCCGGGCGGCCGTCGCGGTGCACGGGGTGCTGGTGGCGTACGTGGTCGCGGACCCCGCCGTGGCGGCGGTCGCGGAACCGGTCGTGCTGCGCGCGTTCCTCGCCGAGTCGCTGCCGCACGCGCTCGTGCCGTCGGCATACGTGCCGCTGACCGAGCTGCCCACGACACCGACGGGGAAGCTCGCCCGGCGCGCGCTGCCGGCCCCACCGGAGCCCGCGATGGCAGGCGGGCGGGCGCCGGAAACGGAGGCGGAACGGGTCCTGGCGGCCGTCTGGGCGCAGGTGCTCGACGTGCCGGCACCGGCGGCGGACGCCAACTACTTCGCGCTCGGCGGCGACTCGATCCGCGCCATCCAGATCGTCGCGCGGGCGGCGAGCGCCGGGCTGCACCTGACCCCGCGGCAGTTCTTCGCCCACCAGACGCTCGCCGAGCTCGCCGCGGTCGCCACACCGGTCGAGGCACCGGTCGCCGTACCGCCGGAGTGGGCCGCCCGGCGTGCGGCGATACTGCGCCGCGACCCGGCCGCGGCGGACGCGTACCCGCTGGCACCGACCCAGGAAGGCATGCTCTTCCACGTACTCGCCGAACCGGGCAGCGGTCTGTACGTCAGCCAGACGGTGTGGCCGCAGGAGGGTCTCGACCCGGACACGTGCACCGCGGCGTGGGCGGAGCTGGCGCGCCGCCACCCGGTGCTGCGCACCCGGTTCCTGCTCGACGACCGGCAAGAACCGTGGCAGGTGGTGGACCGGCACGCCACATCGGCCGCCGACGTCGTCCTCGGCACCGCCTGGCCGCCGGACACCCACCGCAAACGGCTCGAGGAGCTGTTGATGGCCGACCGCATCCGGGGCTTCGACCTGTTCGAGGCGCCGCTGGTCCGGCTGACCATGGTCGACCTCGCAGACGGGGACTGGGTGGTCGCGTTGACCAGCCATCACCTCATACTGGACGGCTGGAGCCTCGTCGCGCTGGTCGACGAGTACCTCACCGTGTACGACGCGCTCCGCGCCGGCGCACCGCCACCGCACGACCCGGCGCCGTCCTGGTCGGCGCACATCGCGTGGCTCCGTGCGCAGGACCACGAGCGGGCCCGCCCGTTCTGGCAGCGGTACCTGGCGGGCTTCCGCGAGCCGACCTCACTGCCGTCGCACGCGTCCGGCGGGTCGGGGCACGCGCAGTGCGAGCGCCTGCTCGACCTCGGTGACCGGCTGACCGGGTTCACGAGGACACACCGGGTCACCGCGAACACGGTGCTGCAGGCGGCGTGGGGTCTGGTGTTGTCCCGGTACGCGGGCACCCCGGATGTCGTCTTCGGCGTGACGCGCAGCGGCCGGTCAGCGGAACCGGACAACACCCGCATGCTCGGGATGTTCATCAACACGCTGCCGGTGCGGGTCACCATCCCGGCGGACGGGGACCTGGTGACGTGGCTGCAAGACAACCAGCGCCACCAGGCGGAGCTGCCGTCGGACCACACACCGCTGGTGCGGGTGCACGGCTGGAGCGAGGTGCCGGGCAATGTGCCGCTGTTCGAGACCATCCTGGTGGTCGAGAACTATCCGGTGCGCGAGTCGGTCCGCGAACGACTCGCGCCGGCGGGCGCCGCCGCGGTATCCGCGAAGACGTGGACGAACTACCCGTTCACCCTGGTGGTCACACCGGGCGACCGGATGCGCCTCGAAGCCGTGTTCGACCGAGGTCGGTACGACGACCGCTTCGTGGCGCACGTGCTCGCCAACTTCGAAGCCGTGCTGGACAACATCATCACCGACACCGAGGAGCAGCAGTGACGTACCGGGTGGTCGTCAACGACGAGGAGCAGTACTCGATCTGGCCGGCGGACCGCGAAGGCCCGCCCGGCTGGACCGCGACCGGGTTCACCGGCACGAAGGAGGAGTGCCTGTCCCACATCGACGAGGTATGGACCGACATGCGCCCGGCAAGCCTACGTCGCGCCATGTCTACTTCGGACGGACCGGTCACGGGACAACGTGTCTCGAAGCACCCGGGCTAGCTGGACAGCTGGGTGTAGTCGCGGATTTAGCCAATGCTCGGGGCGCAGGAGGATGCGGACCATGCGTTCGGTGGCGGCGGGGGCGCTTTCGATGTGGGCGTCGGCGCCATCGGGGCCGAGGTAGCGGCTGGCGAGGCCCAGCGTTGCTCGACGGTGGACGCTGAATTTGCAGCAACGAAGACCGCTATCGGGGTTCCTAGCGTTGAACGTGCAACAATTAATCGCACGAGTGTCCCGGCTCGCCGAGACCCAGCGGTTCTTCGCTTTCCTGCGCGCGGAGATCCCGCAGCTCATGCGCAAGTGGAAGGACCTGGAAACCCATCAGTCCACCTGATCGGCGCCTCCGCGTCGGTGTGCCGGCCGGCCAGCAGCCGCTGGTAGCCGGGCGCGTTCGCGGCGAGCTCGTCGTGTGTTCCTTCGGCGATGACGACGCCGTCGTCGAGCAGGACGACGCGATCGGCGCGGCGGATCGTGGACAGCCGGTGGGCGATCACCAGGGTGGTCCGGGATCCGTGCGTGGCTTCCAGGCTCTCGTGCAGGGCACGCTCGCTTTCGGTGTCCAAACTGGACACTGCCTCGTCGAGCACGAGCACGGGCGCCTCGGTCAGCAACGCCCGCGCGATGGCGATGCGCTGGCGCTGCCCACCGGACAGGACCGCGCCGCGTTCGCCGCAGCGGGTGTCGTAGCCGTCCGGCAGTGCGCGGATGAATTCGTGCGCGCCGGCGAGACGTGCGACAGCGTGGACCTCGGTGTCGGCGGCGTCGGGCCGGCCGAGGCGGATGTTGCCGGCGATCGTGTCGTCGAACAGGAAGATGTCCTGCGGGACAAGGGAAACGGTCCGGCTCAGGTCTTCGGTTGCCAGGTCGTGCAGGTCGACGCCGCCGATGCGGACCGCACCCGTCGTGGTGTCCCAGAAGCGCAGCAGCAGGTGCGCGCACGTCGTCTTCCCCGCGCCGGAGCGCCCGACCAGCGCGACGGTTTCGCCGGGCTCGATCCGGAGGGACACGCCGCGGAGCACGTCTTCGGACTGGCCGGGGTAGCCGAATCGGACGTCGTCGAACTCGACGGCGGGCACCGCGGCGCGAACCCGGTTCGGCGCCGCGGGCTCGTCGACGTGGGCGGGGTAGCCGACGATGGTGAGCACGCGGGCCGCCGCGGCCCGCACCTCGCCCAGGGTGCGGGCGGTGGCCGAGACGGTGGCGATCGGGGCCAGCGCGGAGGTGCCCAGCACGATCACCGCCGGCAGCCACTGCGGGGCCAGCGCACCTGGGCCGGTCCGGGCGCCGGCGACGGTGGCCAGGACGAGCAGTCCGAGGCCGAGCAGGAGCTCGGTGGTGACCAGTTCGGCTCCGGCGCGGCGCGCGTAGCGGCGGTGTGCGGCGCCGAGTTCGTCGCTTCGGGCGAGCACGCGCTCGGCGTAGTCACGCCCGCGGCGGGCCAGGGCGAGTTCCCGCAGGCCCTGGATGACATCCATCGTCTCGCCGGCCACCGCTCCGCCGGCAGCGCGCATCGACTGTCCTTGTTCGCCGGCACGACGCGCGAGCACGGCGGGCACGGCGGCAACCAGGACCATCAGCACGGCCAGCACCAGCGCGCACAGCGGGTTGAGCACGGCGACGGCCACCAGCGCCGCGAGTGAGACGGCGATCGCGCCGACGTAGTCGCCGGCGGTGTGCGCGAAGAACAGTTCGGTGGCCGAGACGTCGTTCTTGGCGATGTCGGCGAGTTCGCCGGTGCGGCGACCCAGCAGCCGGCCCGGGGTGGCGCGGGCGATGCCGTCGACGATGCGCACCCGCAGTTCCTTGAGCAGCCGGTAAGCCCAGTCGTGACCGATGCCGGCTTGCCACCACTGGGCGAGGCCGGCGACGGCCACGGCGACGACGATCCCCGTCACGAGCGCGCCGCCGGCTCCGGTGTGTGCGGTCACGAGGGTGCCGAACAGGTATGCGGTGAGGGCGGGCAGCGCGACGATGGTGGCGTAGTAGAGCAGGCCCGAGCAGATGACGAGCCCGAACACGACGGGCCGGGACGCCATGGAGGGCACCAGCCGCCACAGTGGCCGGTCGATGGTCTCGGCAGAGGTACGGGTGGTCACAGAGTCGCTCCGGAGCGGACGAGGCGGTGGTAGGTCCCGCCGTTGTTCAGCAGGGTTTCGTGGGTGCCGCGTTCGACGACCGTGCCGTGGTCGAGTACGACGATCTCGTCGGCGTCGCGAACCGTTGCCAACCGGTGCGCCACGATCATCACCGCCTTCTCGCGGGCGAGCCGGGTGATGGTGTCGTGCACGATCTGCTCGGTGCGGCCGTCCAGCGCGGCGGTCGCCTCGTCGAGGATCAGCACGGCCGGGTCGGCCAGCAGTGCCCTGGCGATCGCGACCCGTTGCCGCTGACCTCCGGACAGGGTGGTGCCGCGTTCGGCGACCGGGGTGTCGAAACCCCTCGGCATGGTGGCGATGTCGGCGGACAAGCCGGCGGCCGCAGCCGCGGCTTCGACCTCGTCGAGTGGCGCCTCGGGGCGGGCCAGCGCGATGTTCTCCCGCAGCGTCCCGGGGAACAGGTGGGTGTCCTGGCTGACCACCGCGACGTGCTGCCACCAGTACTCCTGCGGCAGCTCACGCAGGTCGATGCCGTCTCTGCCACCGCTGTCCACCACGATCCGGCCGGAGACCGGGTCGGCCAGCCGCGGCACCAGCGACACCAGGGTGCTCTTGCCCGAGCCGGAGGCCCCGACCAGTCCGACCGTGCGCCCGGGCCGCAGTTCGAGGCTCACGTCCGAGAGTGCGTTCTCGGCACGGCCGGGGTAGCGGAACGACACCTGCTCCAGCGCGATCCTCGACGGCGCGGTCGTCGGCGTTCCGGTGTGCGTCGGGTCGGGGATCGAGGGACGCTCGGCCAGGAAGGCGTCCAGCTTGGCGGCGGTGAGCGGGGCGGTCAGGCTCGCGTGCAGGTACTTGGCCGCCTCGTCGACGGGGGCGAACGCGACCAGCGTGATCAGCACGACCGTCACGGCGGGCACCGTGGCGATCCGTCCGTCCGCGGCGAGGAAGCCGGTCCGCACCACCACCGCCGCGCCGGCGCCCGCGATCGCCCACCGCACGGCCAGCATCTGGGTGAACAACGCGGTCAGGACCCGCATGCTCGCCACCCGCACCCGCTCGGCCTGGGCGGCCAGCCGGTCGCGCACCCGGCTTGTCGCGCCGAACGCCTTGGCGGTGGGCATGCCCTGCACGGCTTCGACGAATCCGGCGTCCATCGCCGCGAGATCGACGAAGACGTTGTCGTGTCCCTTCCGCCCGATGCGGTTCCACAGTGGCCGGGCGGTCTGCGCGATGACGAGTGCGAGTGCGATCAGCGTTCCGCCGATCGGGTCCACGATCCCGATCGCCAGCGCCGCCAGCGACGGGCCGATCCAGGACAGCAGCCGGGCCGGACCGCCGCGCGCGACCGCCGTCTCCAGGGCCGAAGCGCCCTCCACCAGGGTCGCCGCGACTTTTCCGCTGGGGTGGGTGGCAACGTAGGCAGGCCCCAAGGACAGCAGGTGTTCCAGCACACGGCGCCGCACGCCGAGGGTCACCCGGTGTCCCGCCGCCTGCGCGATCGACTCGCCTGCCCACAGCAGAACCGCCCGCAGCAGCACCATTCCCGCGGCCAGCCACAACCCCCACAGCGCCGTCTCCAAGGAACGGCTCGTCAGCGGGGCCGTGATCAGCACCGCCAGCGCGAGGGCCTGAACCAGGCGGGTCACCACGATCCCGATTCCCACCGCCACCGCGCCGGCCAGCAGGGGGCGCACGGTGCGGACGGCGAATCCCAGCACGCCTGGCTCGCGCACGCCGGTCATGCGAACTCCCTTGGTGTGTCGAGTGAATCGGACGAGACGTGGTGGCCGCGCAGCCAGCGAGCCGTGATCCAGGTGCCGGCTGCCGCGAGCAGGACCGAGGCACCGATCAGTGGCGGAAAGCCGGCTGTTCCGGCCACGGCCAGCCCCGCTGAGCTCATCGCGAGCCGCAGCACCCCGAGCACGGAGATCTGCAGTGTGAAGTCGGTGGCCGCCGAGGCAGGGCGGGCCAGGTCCATCGACACGGTGGAGACGCACACCGCCATCCCCGAGTAGCCCACCGACACGGCCAGCACGGCCGCCGCGTCCACCGCGGCCGTGGACCCACCCAGCGACAGGGGTAGCAACGACGCCAGCGCGAACACCCAGAACACGCCGACGGCGAGCGCGGACCGGCGCCGGCCCAGCCGCGTGACCAGAGCGCCGGCGCCGAACCCGGCCGCGAGTCCCACCAGGCCGGACAGCGTGCTCTGCACCAGCGCGATCCGCTCCAGCGACCAGTGCGCGGCCAGCATCATCGGCGCCTGTACCGCGGTGGCCACGTACCCGCCGAGCGCGAACACCGGCACGACCAGCAGCGTCCACGTGCGTACCCGCCGCTGCCGGAACAACGTCACCAGCTCGGCGAACGGCAGCTCTCGCCGAGCCGGCTGCCCGTCAGCCGGTTCGGTCATGAACAGCAGCACCCCGAACGGCACGAGGAACAGCGCCGCGAGCACGCTGATCGTCACGCTCCAGCCCGCGTGCGAGTACAGCAGCAGCGCGCCACCGGAACCGAGCATGATCGACACACTGGCCATCCCGGTCTGGATGCCGTTGCCCAGGCCCCGGTCCCGCGGGGGCAGCAACCGGACCGCCAGCCCGTTCATCGCGGTGTCGTGCACGGCCGACACCGCCAGCCCCACGGCCATGAGCGCCAGCACCACGGGCAGATCTCCCACCGGATCCAGCGGGACCAGCGTGAGCCACACCACCACGAGCACGAGCTGCGTGATCACGAGCCAGCCGCGGTAGTGACCGAGCCACCCGAACCGCACGCGATCGACGAGCGGTCCGAGGAGGAACCGCCCCACGTACAGCAGCCCCAGCAGGTTGATCAACGCCACCTGCCCGAGGTGCGTCCCGCCCTGCAACAGGATCGTGTTCAACGCCCCGAAGAAGAACGAGTAACCGATATCGGCCACCAGGTACAGCGCGGCGATGGTGGCGAACCGCCGCCGTCGCGACAACGCCGGCACGGCACCTGTCGCGGCGGGAGGCGGCAGGCCCTCGACACGCTGCACCATCGACAACCTCCTCATTCAGTGACTGACCGCCAGTCACATTAATGAACATGATTGTCAATGGCAAGCCGCTTGGTGGCGGCTCGGCCGGAACGGTCACAATGAGCGTGGTCAGCGGGCACGAGGAGGAAGGGCAATCGCGTGAGGCGGCGCACGGAGGCACCGGAACGACGACGCGGCGACCTGCTGGACGCCGCGCTGCAGATCGTGCTGGACAAAGGGGTCGCCGGGCTGACCGTGGACGAGGTGACGGCCCGCGCCGAGGTCGCCAAAGGCACCTTCTACCTGTACTTCCGCTCCAAGGAACAACTCCTCGGCGCGCTGCAGGACCGGTTCGTCGGCGAACTGACCGCCCGCCAGCAGGCTGAGCTCGGCCGGTTTCCGGACGGCGACTGGATGGGCCGGCTGCTGCACTGGATGGAATCCGGCATCCGCGGCTACCTCGCCCACGCCGACCTGCACGACGCGCTGTTCCACCACCCCCGCAGCGTCGGGCCCGGCCAGGCAGCCCGCCACGGACACGAAGCCGACCCGGCGATCAACCAGCACGCGGCCGCGCTCGCCGGCCTCCTCGAAGCCGGCACCGCGGCCGGCGCCTTCGCCCTGACCGACCACCGGGCCGCCGCGATTCTGCTGTACAACACCATGCACGGCACCGCGGACTACCTCGTGGAGCGGGCCGGTCACCACGGGACGACCGGCTCCGCCGCGGACCTCGTCAATGCGGTGATCGCCGAAAGCCTGAACCTCTGCCGCCGCTACGTCGAGCCCGCGGGATCAGCCCAGTCTCGCCCAGGCGCTCCCGGTCAGGCTCGGCATCCGGGCGGCCTGGCGGCCCAGTGCGATCGCCGCGGTCCGGACTGCCGGGCCGAGTGAGGAGACGTCCACCTCGCCCAGCCTCGTGCTGATCGACAACCCGGCGATCGGCTTGCCGGTCCGGTGCACGACCGGGGCGGCCGCGCAGGCGACGTCCGGTCCGGATTCCTCGGTCTCGTAAGCGATTCCGGTCTCGCGGATGGTGTCCAGTTCCGCGCGCAGCCGCGCCGGGTCGGTGATCGTGGCCGGGCCCAGCGGTCGCAGCCCCGTCTCGATGACCCGGTCGACGGCCTCGTCGCCGGCGAAGGCCAGCAGTGCCTTGCCGACAGCCGTGGTGTGCGCGGGCAGCCTGCCGCCGACCCGCGAACCCAGCGGTGGGGCGGTGCGGCTGCGCAGCTTGGTCACGTAGACCACGTCGGTCCCGTCGAGCACGGCGAGGTGCACGGTCTGCCGGGTGGCGCTGCGCAGGTCGGACATGCTGGCCAGGGCCAGCCTGCGCAGCTGCTGCGGCCGGGCGGCCCGCTCGCCCAGCTCGAAGAACCGCAATCCGATCCGGACGTCCGGCCCGGCGTGCTCCAGGAACTTGTGCTCGACGAGCTCCCGGACGATGCGCGAGACGGTCGACGTGGCCAACCCGGTCCGGCGGGCGAGTTCGCGGACACCGAGCCCGTCGTCGTCCGGCCCGAACGCCTCGAAGATCAGCGACACCCGGCCGACCATCGACGCCGGGGTGTCCCGCTCACTGGCACACATGCTCGTCGCCGCGGCGTCGGTGCTGCTCAGCTCGATCTGCTACGCGGCGCCGAACGCCGTCTGGCCGGCCATGTACGCGGAGATGTTCGACGCCCGGGTGCGCTACACCGGCCTGGCCGTCTCCACCCAGTTCGCCAACCTCGCCCTCGGTTTCCTGCCGTCGATCGCCGCGATCCTGATCAGCACCGGAAGCCTCGGCTGGCTTTCGATCGCGGTGCTGCTCGCCGTGCTCTGCCTGGTCGCCGCCGGGGCCGCGTTCGCCGGCCGGGAGACGGCGCACGTTCCGCTGCGAGAACTCGGACGTGCTTCCCGCACCGCCGCGCGCACGCCCGCACCGGCCGAGGCCATCTCCTGAACCCCTCCGGAAAGGTTCCCCCATGCGGCACGGCCGCCTCCTGATCATGAACGGCCCGAACCTCAACCTGCTCGGTACCCGCGAGCCCGAGCTCTACGGCGCCGGCACCCTCGCCGACGTCGAGCGGATCGCCGGCGGCCGGGCCGCGGAACTCGGGTACGAAGCCGACTTCTTCCAGAGCAACTGGGAGGGTGCGCTGCTCGCCGCCGAACTGCCGGTCGCCGAGGTGCACATCAGCAACGTGCACAAGCGCGAGGAGTTCCGGCACCGTTCCTACATCTCCGACATCGCCGAAGCCGTGATCGCCGGAGCGGGAATCCGGGGATACGTGTACGGGATCGAATGCCTCGACCGGGCGCTCCGGCCGTGAACACCGTCCTCGCCGGACTGATCGGCCGCGGCATCGGACCGTCCCTTTCGCCCGCGCTCCACGAACGCGAGGCCGCCGCCCTCGGCGTCCCCTACCAGTACCGGCTCTGGGACCTCGACGTCCTCGGCGCGGCTGCCGAAGACATCCCGAAGCTGCTCCGGCGTGCTCGCGACGAGGGCTATCGCGGGCTCAACATCACCCACCCGTGCAAGCAGCTCGTGATCCCGCACCTCGACCGGCTCTCGCGCGACGCCGAGGCGATCGGCGCGGTGAACACCGTCATCCTCGACGAGGACGGGACGACCGGGCACAACACCGACTGGCAGGGCTTCCGCGCGGGTTTCCTCGAGGGCCTGCCCGAGGTGGCGTGCGAGCACGTCGTGCTCCTCGGGGCCGGTGGCGCGGGTGCGGCCGCCGCGCACGCCCTCCTTTCGCTCGGCACGCTCCGCCTCGACGTCCTCGACGTCGATCCGGGGCGGGCGGAGGCGCTCGCCGCGCGCTTCGGGAACGGGCGCGCCGTGGCCGGCCACCCGGGCGATGTCGCCGAGCTTCTCCGTCGCGCGGACGGCCTGGTGCACGCGACCCCGACCGGCATGGCGGCACATCCCGGACTGCCACTCGACGCGCGCCTGCTCCGCCCGGACCTGTGGGTCGCCGAGATCGTCTACATGCCGATGGAAACCGAGCTCCTCCGCGCCGCTCGCGCAGCCGGTGCCCGGCATCTCGACGGGGGCCACATGGTCGTCCACCAAGCCGCGGAGGCGATGCGCCTCTTCACCGGCCTGGCACCGGACACGAGCCGGATGCTGCGGCACCTGGCCGAACTGCTGGACCGCTGAAGGAGGTGAGTCCGCGCTACCTGCCGACCATCTCGTTCGTCCAGCTGGTCACGGCGTTGTGCAGCAGGGGTGCGCCGGGGGCGAAGTTGATCGAGTGCCCGTAGCCAGGCACCACGAACGTGCGCAGCCTCGCCTCGGGCGAGTAGTACCCGGCCTCGCCCTGCCGCAGGCTTTCCGCGCTGGAGCAGTCGCTCGCCAGCGGGCCGCAGAACACGTTGTCCCGCTCGCCCATGGCCACCAGCACCGGCACGGTGATCCGCCTGCTGTAGGGGAGCACCAGAGCGATCACGACGGCGTCCACGATCTCGCCGGCCGCGATCAGGTCCTTGCTCGCCTCGTCCGCGTCGATGACCTGCTGGTCGAACGGGCCAGGGCTGTGGAACGCGGTGTACCGCATGCCCTGCAGCGTGGTCAGGTACCCCGCGTCCAGCCCGACGACCTCGGACATCCGCTCGTCCAGCACCGCCGGGCTCAGCGCGGCCAGCGTGGGCAGCACCGTCAGCGGGGCGGCCCGGTGGGTGAACCCGGTGATCACCACGCCGGCCACGTCGCGGAAGGTGGCCGCCTCGATGATCGCCGTGGCCGACCCCAGCGAGTGCCCGACGAGGACGATCTTGTCGAACCGGGGACCCACCGCGCCCGTCCGCATCGCCTGGATGGCGTGGTGCACCGCGTTGGCCTGGGTGGTCGCCGTCAGCAGCTGGCTCAGCGGCTTGGAGCTGCGGCCCGAGCCGACGCGGTCCAGCGCCAGGGTGGCGTACCCGGCGTTGTTCACCGCTCTGCGGAACGACCGGGTCTCCGGCAGGCCGGGCGGGTCGTAGTAGGCGGAGCTGTACGTCCCGCCGGGCACCAGCACCTGCAGGGTGCGGCTGCCGCCCGGCGGGACGCACAGCCTGCCGTACATGGTCTGATCCATGATCCCGAGCAGGGGCACGTCCACCAGTGACACGGGGATGTGCAGGTCCTGGCAGGCCGCCTCGGCGGCGGACGCCCGCGCCGGGGTGAGCACCGTACCGGCGCACAGCAGGACCACCACCGCCGTGGCGAGCCGGCGCAAGAGCAAACGCACAAGAACCTCCGTAGTCCTTTGTGGACAACTAAACTCGCGGGCGTACCGTCATCGGCATGCCACGCGGGTAGGCGATGGTGGTGTACCGAACCCGGACCGGGCCGGCGGGTTCGAGGCGCCACCGCGCGAAGATCGTGGCCAGGCCGATGACCACCTCGGCCCGGGCGAACAGGTGGCCGACGCACTGCCGGATCCCGTTGCCGAACGGGATGAACACACCCGGCGGCAACGACTTCACCCGGTCGGTGGACCAGCGGTCCGGATCGAACACGTCCGGGTGGTCCCAGTACCGGGGGTCCGTGTGCAGGGCGAGCGGGCTGAACATCACCTCGTCGCCGGGCCGCAGCCGCACCGGGCCGAGGTCGACCTCCTGCTCGGTCCGGCGCATCAGGATCCACAGCGCGTACAGCCGCAGCACCTCGCTGACCACCTGCCCGGTGTAGGCCAGCGCGGGCAGGTCGTCGAAGGTCACCGGGCGCCCGCCCAGCACGGAGTCCACCTCGGCCCGCACCCGGTCCGCCACGCCGGGGTTGCGGCCCAGCTCGTGGCAGGCCCAGGCCAGGATCAGCGCGGTGGTCTCGGTGCCCGCGGTGAGCAGGGTCATCACCTCGTCGTGCACCTGCTCCCGGGTCATCCGCTCCCCGGTCTCGGCGTCCCTGGCCAGCAGCAGCGTGGACAACAGGTCACCGTGGTCGGTGCCGTCGTCGCGGCCCGCCATCAGCTCGTGCACCACGGCCTTCATCCGCGTGGTGGCCTGGTCGAAGCGGCGGTTGACCGGCAGCGGGAGCTTCTCCACGAAGCCCGGGGCGAGCACCCGGTACATGCCCAGCCGGATGACCAGGGGGATCGAGCGGCGGGCCTCGCGGATCGCCGCCTCGCCCAGCTCGGTGCCGAACAGCGCCTCGCCCACGTTCGTCATGGCCAGCGCCTGCATGTCCGCGTCGATCCGCCGCACCTCGCCCGGCCGCCAGGACTCGGTCAGGGCGGTCGTCGCCCGGACCCAGATCCCGGCGTAGCGGCGCAGGTGCCGCCGGTCGAAGGCGGGCAGCATCAGCTTGCGCTGCCTGCGGTGGAAGGGCCCGTCGGAAAGGGCCAGGCCGTTGCCCGCGTACGGGCGGAATTTGCGGAACATGATCCCGCTGCCGAAGCAGGCCCCGTTTGTCACCAGGACGCGGTGAACGATTTCCGGATTGGTGAGGAAATATGTGTGCAGCGGCCCCATTGAAAGCTTGACCACATCGCCGTGTTCCCGCAGTCCGGCGGTGAATTGCGTGGGACGGCGGACCAGCGCGACGCTGTGTCCCAGCAAAGGCCATCGGCCGGGTGCCACCCGGACGGACACGAGAACTCCTTGGTATTGGCGAGAATCGGGAAAGTGGTCACCCTACGGGCCGTTCAGCCGGGCCGACAGCACCCGATTGGGTAGTGCCGGACCACGATTGACGGATTAGGGCACTATTGCCGGAGTGGGTATGCTGTTCCGGCTCCCGAACCGATGAGGTGCGCAATGGTGAGTACACGGGACTGGATCCCGGCCGGAGTGGACGTGACCTCTCCGAACGTCGCCCGGATCTACGACTACTGGCTCGGCGGCAGCCACAACTTCGAGACGGATCGCGCCACCGCGGACCACCTCGAGCGAACCCTGCCCTGGATCCGGCAGTCGGTGCGGCTCAACCGCGCCTTCCTCGGCCGCGCGGTGCGCTTCATGCTCGCGCAGGGCATCCGCCAGTTCCTCGACCTGGGCGCGGGCATCCCCACCGTGGGCAACGTGCACGAGATCGCCCAGCGGGAGGTCCCCGAGGCGCGGGTGGTCTACGTCGACAAGGAGGCGGTGGCGGTCGCGCACGGCGAGCTGCTGCTGGCGGGCGACGACCGCACCGCGGTCCTGCACGCGGACGTGCGCGACGTGGCCGGCGTGCTGAAAAGCGCGGAGGTCCGGCGGCTGATCGACTTCGCCGAGCCGGTGGGCCTGCTGTGCCTGCTGCTGCTGCACTGGATCCCGGACGAGGACGACCCGGCCGGGCTGGTGCGCGCCTACCAGGAACCCCTGCCCCCGGGCAGCCTGCTCGCCTTCACCCACGTCACGTCCGACGCGCACCAGGAGTCGTTCGCCGCGGCCAGCGACCAGATGGCCGCGCGGCGCGGCGAGGTGCCGCACACCCGTTCCCACGACGAGATCCTGGGCCTGCTCGGAGACTTGACGCTGGTCGAGCCGGGCCTGGTGGGCTGTGGCAGCTGGCGGCCGGCCGGGCCGACCGACATCGCCGAGGACCCGGCGTGGAACGAGCTGATCTACGCGGGCGTGGCGCGGAAGTCCTGAGCCATGACCGACCCCGGCAGACACCCGGTCCCGGAGCCGTCCGAAGACGGGCGCCGTCCGCTCGCGCGCAAGTGGGCGTACCTGCTGGGCGGGATCGGTTACGTGCCGCTGGCGCACGCCGGCTTCGAGACCGAGCTGGCCGCGCTGCTGGACGCCGTGTGCGCCGAGGTGCACGGGAGCGGACAGGAGCGCACCGGTTCCCTGGCGGCCGCGGGCGCCCGGCTGGTCGAGCTGAACTGCGCGGACGGGCAGGCGCTGACCGTCACCATGGACGTCCTGGGCAAGGGCCTGCTCACGCTGCCCGAGTTCCGGCCCGCCGAGCAGTTCGCCGAACGCGTGGTGGGCGTGCTCGGCGCGCTGGCCGCGAGCGTGGTGACGGCCGCGCAGGGCGTCACCCTGGCCCAGCAGGAGGGCCTGAAGCTGTCCCTGCTCAAGGCCGTGCGGGACGCCAAGTACGAGCTGCGGACCGCGCAGGCGCGGTTCGACGAGGTCGCGACGTCCTCGGCGAGCGGAATCCTGGTCGCCGACCTGGACGGCACGCTGGTCACCGTGAACGCCGCGGCGGGCGTGATGCTCGGGCACGCCCCGGACGAGCTGACCGGGGGCGACCTGTTCGCGCTGGTCCACCCCGACTACGCGCCGGTGCTGCGCGAGGACTACCGCGCGCTGCTGGCGGGCAAGGTCACGCGGATCAAGCAGTCCCAGCGGCTGCTGCGCCGCGACGGCGAGCCGGTGTCGGTGTCGTTGACCGCCTCGCTGCTGCGTGGCGCCGGGGACGAGCCCAGCCACTTCGTCACCGTGGTCGAGGACGGCACCGAGCTGGTGCTGCTGCAGAACGAGCTCAACCGGCAGGCCCTGCACGACGTGCTCACCGGCCTGCCCAACCGGCAGTGCTTCAGCACGCGGATGGAGACCGCGCTGGGCAAGGCCGACCCGGAGCTGGGCGTGACGCTGCTGCGGCTGGAGCTGGACGCCTTCGCGGTGGTGCGCGACGGCCTCGGCGAGCGCGCGGCCGAACAGTTGCTGGTCAGCGTGGCGCAGCGGCTGAAGTCCGTGCTGGCCGGGGAAAAGGCTCTCCTCGCCCGGTTCGGCGGTGCGGAGTTCGCGGTGCTGGTGGAGAACGCGCCGGACACCCCGGACCCGGTGCGCCTGGTGCACGAGCTGCGTCAGGAGCTGGCCGAACCGGCCTATGTGGACGGGCACGGGCTGGCCCTGTCGGTCAGCGTCGGCGTGGTCAACCGGCCCGCCCAGGACCGCGAGGCGGCCACTCTGCTGCGCGAGTCCCACCAGGCGCTGCGCCGGGCCAAGGCCGGCGGGCGCGGGCAGTGGGAGCTGTCCCACCCGGAGCAGAACCGGCTGGACCGCGAGACCGACGCGCTGGCCGCGGTGATGCCGGGCGCCTTCGAGCACGGGGACGTGCAGGCGCGGTACCGGCCGCTGGTGCGGCTGGCCGACGGCGTGGTGCACGGGGTGGAGGTGCTGCTCGGCTGGGACCCGCCCGGCGTCGGCGCGCTGTCCGACCAGTCCTGCCGCCGCCTGGCCGAGATCACCGGGCTGATGCTGCCGCTGGGCGAGTGGCTGCTGGGCACCGGCTGCCGGCAGGTGGGCTGGTGGCGGCAACGGCTGGACCGCGACCTGCGGCTGCTGGTGAGCCTGAGCCCGCACCAGGCAGCCGACACGGACCTGCTCACCCGGGTGGTCGGCGTGCTGGACGAGACGCGGTTCCCGGCCGAGCGGCTGCTGGTCGAGCTGCCCGTGCCGGCCCTGGCCGCCGACCTCGGCGAGACCAGGGACAACCTGCAGGCGCTGGCCGACGTGGGCGTACGGCCGGTGATCAGCGCCGGCGGGCTGGGCACCGGCGCGCTCGCCGTGGCGGCCGGCCTGCCGGTGCACGGCGTGCGGCTGGACTGCGGACTGCTGGACGGGGCCGCGCCCGACTCGCCGGTGGCCGGCCTGCTGCGGGAGCTGCCCGGCTTGGCGCGCCGGGTGGGGGCCGAGGTGATCGTGGACGGTTTGACCACTGCCGGGCGGGCGCGGTTCTGGCTGGCCACCGGTGCCGAGCTGGCGCTGGGTGACTACTGCGGGGCGCCGTGCCGGCCGGAGGAGCTGGCGGCCACGCTGGGCGAGCCCGCTTGGCGGACGCCGTAGGCAGGTTCGGGGTCAGCCGAGCCAGACGTAGCGTCGCTTCGGGCGGCCGGCGCCGCCGTATTCCAGGTGGACGTCGGCCTTTCCGGCTGTCACGAAATGTTCGAGGTAGCGTCTCGCGCTCACCCTCGCGAGCCGGGTCAGGTCGGCGCACTCCGATGCCGAGACACCCTCCGGGCGCTCCCGGAGGACGCGCTCCACGAGGCCGGCCGTCTGGGTGGTGAGTCCCTTCGGCAGCGCGGGCGTCCGCGGTGACCGTGCCCCGAAGACCTGGTCGACGTCCGCCTGGCCGGCCTCCGCCAGCTGGTTCAGCTTGGTGTGCAGGGCGGCGAAACGCGCCAGCTGATCACGCAGGGCGTCATAGGTGAACGGCTTGATCAGGTAGTGCAGGACACCACCGCGCATCGCGCCGCGAACGGTGTCCACATCGGTCGCCGCGGTGATGACGATGATGTCGACCGCCTCGTCGCCGCGGGCCCGCAGCTCCCTGAGGACGCCGATGCCGTCGAGGTCCGGGAGGTAGACGTCCAGGAGCACGAGGTCGGGCTGCAGCTCGCGCACGGCGCGCAGGGCGTCCGCGCCGGTGTGCGCGACGCCGACCACCTCGAAGCCGGGGGTGCGTGCCACGTACCCGCTGTGCACCCGGGCCACCATGAAGTCGTCGTCGACGACCACCACTCTGATCACACCGGCACCCCGATCGGCAGTGACGCCGTGAACACGGCGCCGTTTTCGTTGTGCACCCGCACCGATCCGCCGCGGCGCAGGCACGTCTGCCGCGTGAGCGCGAGCCCGAGCCCGCGTTGCCCGTGTTCGGCGGCTTTCGTGGTGAAGCCGTGCCGGAACACTTCCTCGGCGATCTCCGGAGCCACGCCCGGCCCGGAATCGCGGACCACGACCACCACTTCGCTCTCCCGCTGCCGCACCTGCACCTCGACCCAGCCGTTCTGGGCCCCCAACGCGTCCAGCGCGTTGTCGATCAAATTGCCCAGTACCGTAACCAGGTCCGTCGACAGGACCTCGTCGATCTCGGCCAGGACGCTGTCGCCGGCCATCCTGAGCCCGATGTTCCGCTCGGCGGCGAGGCTCGCCTTGGCGATCAGCAGCGCCGCCACGGCCGGGTCGCCGATCCGCTCGCTCACTTCGCGCCGCCAATGGGCTTGCGTGGAGCTGATCCGGTCGATGAACCCGCGAACCTCGTCGTACTCGCCGAGCTCGATCAACCCGGCGATGGTGTGGAGCCGGTTGCTGAACTCGTGCGCCTGCGCCCGCAGCGTGTCCGTGGCGTGCCGGCTGGCGGCCAGCTCGTCGTGCAGGGTCATGAGCTCGGTGCGGTCGCGCACGGTCACGACCGCGCCGTGCGGCTCGATCGGCATCCGGTTCAGCGTGAGCACCCGGCCTTCCCCCAGCACCAGCTGATCGGCTCCGGTGGTGGCGCCGCTCAGCACGTCGTGCAGGCGGTCGTCGAGGTCCAGTTCCGGCACGGACCGGCCGACGCAGTCCGCGGGCAGGGCGAGCAGCTCTCGCGCGTGGTCGTTGGCGAGGGTGATCCGGTTGGCCGGGTCGAGGCCGAGGACCCCCTCCTTGATCCCGTGCAGCAACGCTTCGCGGTACTCGACGAGCGCGGTGATCTCCCGCGGTTCGAGCCCGAGCGTCTGGTTCTTCACCCGGCGGGCCAGCAGCAGTGAGCCGACCACGCCGATGATCAGGGCGGCACCCAGCAGCCGCAACGCGTTGTCCGGCGCGTCGAGCACTCCGGCGAACACACCGGGTTGCTCCTCGCCCGCGGCGATCAGGCCGATCACGCGACCCTGGTCGCCGATGACCGGCACGTGGGCCACGATCGCCCCGGAGACCTCGCCCACCCACGACCGCCCGCTCAGCGCGGTGCTGGGACCGATCTCGAGCGGCTCGCCGACCTGGCTGGGATCGGGCGAGGTGAGCACCTTCCGCGCGGTGTCGGTGATGATCACGTAGGTGGCACCGGACAGGCTGCGCGCGCTCTCGGCGAACGGGGCGAGCGCGTAGCGGCCCAGCGGGTCGGCGAGCGCGGCCCGGACACCCGCGGTGGCGGCGACGTCCTCGGCGACGGAGAGCATCCGGCGTCCCTCGGTCGCGCGGAAGTTCGCGCTCGCCTGGGTGACCGACAGCGTCCCCACTGCGCAAAGCAGCGCCACCACTACGACGAGTTGCCATGCCAGGAGCTGGCGGGCCAGCGACCCTCGTCCACCCATGACACCTCCGTGACCACAAAGACCAAAAGAACCGCTACGCCCGTAAGCGGGACATCCCTGTCTACACGAGGGCACCATGTCCAACCACCTGGCAAAGAGGACGGGGAAGACAGTGTCGTCGAAGAACTGGCTGGCGGTCGCGGCGGCGGTGGCCGCTGTCGTCCTGCTGCCGCCACTGCTCACCTCAGGCTCGGAAAGCGGCGCCACCGGGCAGCTGCGCGCACTCCGGGTCCTGGTTCCGAACGCCCCCGGCGGGGGCTACGACATCACCGCACGGACCGCGGCGAAGGCGATGAAGGACGCGGAGCTGCTTCGCAACGCCGAAGTCTTCAACCTCCCCGGAGCCGGTGGCACGGTCGGACTCGGCCGGACGGTCGCCGAACGCGGCAACGGCAAGCTCGTCATGTCGATGGGCCTGGGCGTCGTGGGCAGCGTGTTCACGAACAAGGCGCCGTCGTCGCTCCTGGACACCACCTCGATCGCGAAGCTCATCGAAGAGCCGGACATCGTCGTGGTCGGCAAGGACTCGCCGTTCCGGACCCTCGACCAGCTGGTGACGGCCTGGAAGGCCAACCCCGGCGCGGTGCCGGTCGGCGGCGGGTCCTCGCCGGGCGGCCCGGACCACCTGGCGCCGATGCTGATGGCGAAAGCCGTTGGCCTGCCGCCGAAACAGGTCAACTACATCCCCTTCGACGGCGGCGGCGAGCTGCTCGCTTCGGTGCTCGGCGGCAAGGTCGCGTTCGGCGTCTCCGGCGTCGGCGAGTACCGCGACCAGATCCAGGCCGGCACCCTCCGCGTCCTGGCCGTGACGAGCGCGAAGCGCATCCCGGGTGTCGAAGCGCCGACGCTGACCGAAGCGGGCGTGAACGTCGAGTTCAACAACTGGCGGGGGATCGTCGCCCCGCCGGGGATTTCCGATGCCGACCGGACGCGCCTGGTGGAGCTCTTCTCGAAGCTGCACCAGACACCGCAGTGGCGGGAGGCGTTGCAGCGCAACGGCTGGACGGACGCCTTCGCGCCGGGGGACGAGTTCAACGCGTTCCTGAGAGAGGAAAACACACGAGTGGCGGCGGTTCTGCACGACTTGGGGCTGGCATGAACAAGACCTGGTTGAAGGAGCGGTCCGAGCTCGGTGTCTCGGCTGTCCTCGTCGGCCTCGGCGTCCTGGTCCTGGTGGACGCGCTCACGATCCACACCGACTTCGCCCAGCGCGGCCCGATCGGCCCCAAGGCCGTGCCCGTCGTGGTCGGTTCGCTGCTCATCGTGGTGGCGCTGCTCCTGGCCCGCGACGTGCTGCGCGGCGGGCGCGGGGAAGCCGAAGGCGGCGAGGACGTCGACCTGTCCGCGCCCGCCGACTGGCGGACGGTTCTCCTGCTGTGCGCGGCGTTCCTGGCCAACGCGGCGCTGATCGGCGTGGCCGGGTTCCCGATCTCCGGTGCGGTCCTGTTCTGGGGCGCGGCCTACGCGCTGGGCAGCAGGCACTTCGTCCGCGACCCGCTGATCGCCGCCGGCCTGTCGGTGGCGACGTTCCTGATCTTCAACAACCTGCTCGGCGTACCGCTGCCCGGTGGCCCCCTGATGGAGGTGCTCTGACGTGGACTCCTTCACCCAGCTCCTGGACGGCTTCGGCACGGCGCTGAGCCCGACGCACCTGGCCCTCGCCGCGCTCGGGGTCCTGCTCGGCACCGCCATCGGCGTCCTGCCGGGCATCGGGCCGGCGATGGCGGTCGCGCTGCTGCTGCCGGTGACCTACGGGCTCGAGCCGACCGGCGCGTTCATCATGTTCGCGGGCATCTACTACGGCGGGATGTTCGGCGGCTCCACCACCTCGATCCTGCTCAACACCCCGGGCGAGAGCGCGGCCGTGGTCGCCGCCATCGACGGCAATCCCATGGCCCGCCGGGGCCGCGGTGCCCAGGCGCTGGCCGCCGCGGCCATCGGCCACTTCGCCGGCGGCATCATCGGCACGATCCTCCTCGTGCTGCTCGCGCCGACCGTGGCGAAGCTCGCCGTCAACATCGGGGCGCCGGACTTCTTCGCGATCATGGTGCTGGCCTTCATCGCCGTCACCTCGGTCCTGGGGTCCTCCCGCGTCCGCGGCTTCGCGTCGTTGCTCATCGGGCTCACCCTCGGCCTGGTCGGGCTGGACGAGATGACCGGCCAGCAGCGGCTGACCTTCGGCTCGCTGCACCTGGCCGACGGCATCGACGTCGTCATCGTGGCCGTGGCCCTCTTCGCGGTCGGGGAGTCCCTCTGGGTGGCCGCCCACCTCCGGCGCACCACGGGCGAGCCCATCCCGGTCGGGCGGCCGTGGCTGAGCCGGGCCGACCTGCGGCGCACCTGGAAGCCCTGGCTGCGCGGCCCGTTCATCGGCTTCCCCTTCGGGGCGATCCCCGCCGGTGGTGCCGAAATCCCCACGTTCCTGTCCTACGTGACGGAGAAGAAGCTGTCCAAGCACCGCGACGAGTTCGGCAAGGGCGCGATCGAGGGCGTCGCCGGGCCGGAAGCCACGGCGTCGGCGTCCGCGGCGGGCACGCTCGTCTCGATGCTGACCCTGGGCCTGCCGACCACCGCGGTGGCCGCGGTGATGCTCGCCGCCTTCCAGCAGTACGGGATCCAGCCGGGCCCGCTCCTGTTCGAGCGGGAGGCGTCGCTGGTGTGGGGGCTGATCGCGTCGCTGTTCATCGGCCTGACGTTGCTGCTCGTCCTCAACCTGCCGCTGGCGCCGGTGTGGGCCAAGCTGCTGCGGATCCCGCGGCCGTACCTGTACGCCGGCATCCTGTTCTTCGCCAGCGTCGGTGCCTACGCGGTGAACGCCGACGTGTTCGACCTGCTGGTCATGTTCGCCATCGGCGTGCTCGGGTTCGTGATGCGCCGCTACGGCCTGCCGGTGCTGCCGGCGATCATCGGCGTCATCCTCGGGCCGGCCGCCGAACAGCAGATGCGGCGAGCGCTGCAGCTCAGCGACGGCGCGTTGACCGGCCTGGTCAACACGCCGCTGTCGATCGCCATCTACGTCGTCGTCCTGGTGCTGCTGGCGTGGCCGCTGATCCGCAAGGTGGCCATTACCCGCCGGTAACTTATCCTCGGTGTATCGAAAACCGCATACGTGCCGGCAACGCCGTCCGCCCTTGAATGGGCGGTATGAACGAACCGGCACGCGGGATGACGATCTATGGGTGCGCACCCGACGAAGCCGTGCTGTTCCGGGAGCTGGCGCCGCGCTTCGGCGTGACGCCGACCATCACGGACGCGCCCGCGAGCGAGGCCAACGCCGGACTCGCGGGCGGCAACCGGTGCGTCAGCGTCGGGCACAAGACGCCGGTGACCAACGAGACCCTTCGCGCGCTCAGCCGGGTCGGGGTCGCGTACGTCTCCACGAGGAGCGTCGGCTTCGACCACATCGACGTCGAATACGCGCGGAGCGTGGGCATTTCCGTCGGGAACGTCGCCTACTCGCCCGACAGCGTCGCCGACTACACGCTCATGCTCATGTTGATGCTCGTGCGGGACGCCCAATCCGTCCTCCGCCGGGCCGACGAGCACGACTACCGGCTCAACGACGTCCGGGGCAAGGAACTGCGTGACCTGACCGTCGGGGTGGTCGGGACCGGCCGGATCGGCGCCGCGGTCGTGGACCGGTTGCGGGGCTTCGGCTCCCGCGTCGTCGCGCACGACAGCCGCCCCCGGACCGGCATCGAGTACGTCGAGCTCGACGAACTGCTGCGGCTGAGCGACATCGTCACGCTCCATACCCCGCTCAACGCCGGAACGTGGCACCTCCTGGACCGGCGGCGTCTCGAGCTGATGAAGCCCGGGGCGTTCGTCGTCAACACCGGGCGTGGGCCCCTGCTCGATACCGAAGCGCTCGTCTCGGCACTGGAAAACGGCAGGCTGGGCGGCGCCGCGCTCGATGTCCTCGAAGGGGAAGAAGGCGTCTTCTACGCCGACTGGCGGGGGCGGCCCCTCGAAAGCGACCTGCCGGCGCGGCTGCGGAAGCTGCCGAACGTGCTCGTCAGCCCGCACACCGCCTACTACACGGACCACGCGCTGCGCGACACCGTCGAAAACTCCATCGTCAACTGCCTGAAATTCGAAAGCGGGGAACGGCATGGCCAGGGTTAAGGTCGGGATCATCTTCGGGGGCGGTTCCGAAGAGCACCCCGTCTCCGTCAAGTCCGCGCGGGAGGTCGCCAAACACCTCGATGCCGGCAAGTACGAAGCGTTCTGGGTGGGGATCACCAAGGACGGGGCCTGGAAGCTTTGTGACGGCCCGGAAGCGGGCTGGGAAGCCGGGCGGACCGTCGTGCTCTCGCCGGACCGGAGCGTTCCCGGGCTGCTGGTCCTGGAAGACGGGAAGTACGAGACGATCGGCCTGGACGTCGTGCTGCCCGTGCTGCACGGCAAGTTCGGCGAGGACGGCGCGATCCAGGGGCTGCTGGAGCTCTCCGGGATTCCCTACGCCGGCTGCGACGTCCAGAGCTCGGCCCTGTGCATGGACAAGTCCCTGGCTTACGTGGTCGCCGCGAGCGCGGGTATCGCCACGCCGAAGTTCCGGACCGTCCTGGCGGGCGAGGACGTCGACGGGCTCACCTATCCGGTGTTCGTGAAGCCGGCGCGGTCCGGCTCGTCGTTCGGGGTCAGCAAGGTGTCCGCAAAGGACGAACTGGCGGCCGCCATCGAGGCCGCGGCGCAGTACGACTCCAAGGTGCTCATCGAAGAAGCCGTCGCCGGGAGCGAGGTCGGCTGCGCCATCCTGGGTCACGGCTCGGAGCTGTTCGCCGGCGAGGTGGACCGGATCGCCCTGTCCCACGGCTTCTTCCGGATCCACCAGGAAGATTCCCCCGAAAGCGGCTCCGAGAACTCGACGCCCGTCGTGCCCGCCGACATCCCGGCCGAAACCCGCGCACGCGTCCAGGAGACGGCGAAAGCCATCTACCGCGCGTTGGGGTGCGGGGGACTGGCCCGGGTGGACATGTTCCTCACCGGCGACGGCACGGTGGTCCTCAACGAGGTCAACACCTTGCCCGGCCTGACGTCGTACAGCCGCTACCCGAGGATGATGGCGGCCGCCGGCGTGCCGCTCGGCGACCTGATCGACCGGATCGTGGCCGGGACGGCCCGGTGAACGACGACTTCGCCTTCGTGGACGAACTGGTGCCCGGCATCCGCTGGGACGCCAAGTACGCCACCTGGGACAACTTCACCGGCAAGCCGGTGGACGGCTACCTCGCCAACCGGATCGTCGGCACGAAGGCCCTGTGCGCCGCCCTGGCGGAAGCGCAGGAGAAGGCCGCGTCGCTCGGCTTCGGCCTGCTCCTGTGGGACGGCTACCGGCCGCAACGCGCCGTGGACCGCTTCCTGCGCTGGATCGACGAGCCGGAGGACGGCCGGACCAAGCTGTGGCACTACCCGAACATCGACCGGGCCGCCATGTTCGCGAAGGGGTACGTGGCCGCGAAGTCGGGGCACACCCGGGGCAGCGCCGTCGACCTGACGCTCTACCTGCCGGACACCGGTGAGCTCGTGTCGATGGGCGGTGGGCACGACCTGATGGACCCGGTCTCGCACCACGGCGCGCGCGGGATCCCGCCGGCCGAAGCCGGGAACCGCGCCAGTCTCCGGTCCATCATGGAGGGTTGCGGGTTCGTCGCGTACGAGTGCGAATGGTGGCACTACCGGCTGAAGGACGAGCCTTACCCGGACACGTACTTCGATTTTCCGGTCAAGTAACGGCGAGGCAGCCGGACGGTGACGCCGAGGCCGCCGTCCGGTCGCGGGGCGAGGGCGAGCGTCCCGTCGTGGGCCTGGGTGATGCTCTTGACGATGGCCAGGCCGAGGCCGACGCCGGCCTGGTCGGTGCGGATGCGCTCGGTGCCGCGCTGGAATGGCTCGGCGAGGGTCGCGACCAGGGCCGGGGCGAGGTGTTCGCCGGTGTTCTCGACGGTCAGGACCACGGTCCCGGGCTCGGTGCGGGTCGTCACCCACACCGCGCCCCGCTCGGGCCGGTTGTGGACGATCGCGTTGTGCACCAGGTTCGTGGTCAGCTGCAGCAGCAGTGCCGGCGAACCGAACGCGGGTGCGGCGTCGCCGGACGTCTCGATCGTGACGCCCCGCTTCTCGGCCAGGGGCAGGAGCGTTTCGGCGGCTTCCTCGGCGACCAGGGACAGGTCGACGACGTCGCGCTCGAACGACCGCTGTTCGGCGCGGCTGAGCAGCAGGAGAGCCTCGGTGAGCTCGATCGCCCGCGCGTTGACGACGCGGAGGCGTTCGTCGAGGTCGCCGGTGGCGCGCTCCGGGTCCTTGCGGGCGACGTCGAGCAGGCTTTGGGTGATCGCGAGCGGCGTGCGCAGTTCGTGGGACGCGTTGGCGGCGAACCGGCGCTGCTCGGCGACGTGGGCCTCCAGCTGCGCGAGCATGGTGTCGAAGGCGTCGGCGAGCTCGCGGAACTCGTCGGTGCGGCCGGGCAGCCGGATGCGGTGGGAGAGCACGCCGGTCGCGGCGACGCGGGTGGCCTCGGTGATGCGCGTCAGCGGGTCGAGCATCCGGCCGGCGAGGAGCCACCCGCCGAGGAGCCCGAACACCAGCAGCGCGACCAGCACGACGGCCATGAACGGGACGAAGTCGCGGACGAGGAGCGGGCGGTTGATCCAGAAGTTGCCTTCGGTGATGATCCAGCCCTTGGGCAGGAAGTACAGGTAGAACACGAGCACGGCACCCATCAGCAGGATGCCCGCGAGCATCACGAACCCGGCGTAGCTGAGGGTGAGCTTGAGGCGGGCGCTCAAGCCGGGTTCCCTAGCCACGGTCCGCCCCGCCGGTGTCGATGCGGTAGCCGACGCCGGGCACGGTCGCGATGATCCCGGGTTCGCCGAGCCGCTTGCGCAGCACGGAGACGGTGATGCGCACGGCGTTGGTGAACGGGTCGGCGTTCTCGTCCCAGGCCCGCTCCAGCAGCTCTTCGGCGCTGATCACCCCGCCCTGGGCCGCGACGAGGACTTCGAGCACGGCGAACTGCTTCCGCGTCAGGGCCACGTACCGGCCGTCGCGGTAGACCTCGCGGCGGAACGGGTCCAGGCGCAGGCCGGCGATTTCGTGCACGGGCGGCCGGTTGTGGGCGCGCCTGCGGTCGAGCGCCCGCAGCCGGAGCACGAGCTCCCGGAGCTCGAACGGCTTCGTGAGGTAGTCGTCGGCGCCCAGCTCGAACCCGCTCGCCTTGTCGTCGAGCCGGTCGGCCGCGGTGAGCATGAGGATCGGCATGCCGCTGCCGGAGGCGACGATGTGCCGGGCGATCTCGTCGCCGGACGGGCCGGGGATGTCGCGGTCGAGGACGGCGATGTCGTAGCTGTTGACGCTGAGCAGCTCCAGCGCGGTGTCGCCGTCGCCCGCGGTGTCCGCCGCGATGGCCTCCAGCCGGAGGCCGTCGCGGATGGCGTCGGCCAGGTAGGGCTCGTCCTCGACGATCAAGACACGCACCCCGCCGATGCTACGAGCGGGGGCATATCGGGCGCATATCGGAAACCGCGTACGTGCCGGCAACACCGCGCTGCCTTGACTGAGCGTCATGACCTCCAGCCAACGCACGTCCCCGCGCAGCCTCGGTACGGAACACGGCGCCGTCCCGGTCGGCCTCCCGGTCTCCGCCGGGTCGCCCGCCGTGGCCAACCTCGACCCGGACCTGCTCGACGCCCTGCGCCAGGCGGCGAAGGACGCCGCGGCCGACGGGATCGCGTTCGTCGTCAACGGCGGCTGGCGCTCCTGGGCGTACCAGGAGCAGCTCCGGCGCCAGGCGGTCGCGAAGCACGGCTCGGAAGCGGCGGCGGCCCGCTGGGTGACGACCGCGGACAAGTCCGCGCACGTGCGGGGACAGGCGGTCGACGTCGGCCCGCCCGAAGCCCGGACGTGGCTGGCCGAGCACGGCGCCCGGTACGGGCTGTGCCAGGTCTACCGCAACGAACCGTGGCACTACGAGCTGCGGCCCGAAGCCGTCGAACACGGGTGCCCGCCGATGTACGCCGACCCGTCGCAGGATCCGCGGACGCGCTAGGCCGGGGTGCGGTAGCGGTGCAGCAACGTGGTGAAGTGCCGCAGCTTCTCGACGGTGTCTTCGGAGATCGCGTCCGGGTGGAAGTGCATCACGCTGTTGCGGATGTGCCGGATCTCGTTCAGGCGGGTGATGAACGCCGGCCGGTCCAGTGGCCAGCCGAGCCGGTCCCAGACGGCCTTGTTCTCCAGGATCCGCTGGTAGTCGCCGAAGGCCAGGTGGTCGAAACTGTCGATCGACCGGCCGCAGAGGGGCTGGACGGTCGCGAGGTCCAGTGTGCACCGGATGATCCAGCGGAGCGTCTGGTCCAGCTCGCCCAGCTGGAAGAACGGGGTGGCCATCTCGCCGTAGCGCCGGGCGACGTCGGCCGTCGTGACGATGCCCTTCACGGCCCTGCTTTCGTCGGTGACGAGCACGAACTCCCGCTGCTGCAGCGCGGGGAGGACGTCGAAGAGGTCGCGGTCGTAGGCGACGACCTCGGCGTGGACGATCGCGTCGGCGAGCCCCGCCCCGGGCTTCCGGTGCATGGCCTGGGCGATCGAGCGCCACGTCACGGCTCCGCGGGGGTTGCGCGGGCCGCTGAGCACGGCCAGCTGCGAGAAGTCGTTGAGGAGCATGGTGGTGATCGCTTCTTCGAGCGAGCTGCTGGGCCCGACGAACGCCAGGCCTTCGACCGACTTCAGGTTGCCCACCGTCAGGCGGACGTCCAGGTCGCCGCCGCCCTCGTCGTCTTCGGTGGCCGGCAGGACCTCGGTGGCCGCCGGTTCCTCGGGCTCTTCCGGTGGCGTCGTCAGGGTGACGACGGTGTCGAGCGTGACCGCGCGGAAGCCGGGGGACGTCACCAGCCCGTGGTTGGCCAGGCCCGCTTCGATCCGGCCGACCTGGTCGCCGCGGTCGGTCACGCCCCACAGCTTCAGGAGCTCGCGGACCGTGATGCGCTCGGGATCGCCCTGGTCGGCCCGGGCGCGTGCCTGCCGCAGGCGCTCGTGGACGCGCTGGTCCCCGACCTGACGTCCGGCGGTCGAGACCGCTCGGTCCAGGAACTCCTGGCGCACCGAATCCAGCAGGCGCTGCTCGTCCACCACGACCCAGGCCCGCCACCCGTCGACCCCGCGCATCCCGGCGGCCACCATCGCCGCGCGGGAGGGCGACCGGAACTCCTCGCCGTCGGGCTCGAGCCGGATCCGGCCCGCGGTGGTGACGGTCGCGTCGAAGGTGTCGCCGATGCGCTTGCGCTCGAACCGGAGCTTCGCCCCGGCTTTGAGCAGGCCGGCTTCCAGCAAGTCCGACACCATGACGCGGCGGCCGTCGATCAGGTACATCGAACGGCCGTCGCCGGTCACCACTTCCGCAGCCCGGCGAACTTGCGCCGGGCACCGATGGCTTGCTTGAGCACCCGCCGCTTGAGCTCCGCCTGGCTCAGCCGGGCGACCCGGGTGAGCTGCAGTTCGGCGGCGACGGCGAGCAGGCTCTCCCGATCGAGGTGCCGGTCCTCCAGGTAGGCGGCGCCTTCCGCTTCGGTTTCGGTTTCCCGCAGGTGCGCGGCGATGGCAGCCGCGTCGACGCCGGGTCGCGCGACGACCGCCGGCGGCGGGCTCGCGACCGGCCGCGCGGGAGCGACAGCGGGAGCGGGAGCGGGAGCAGGCGGCGGCTCGGCCGGGGGTGCGTCGGAGCCGTGGCCGGTGAGCAGGGCGACGAGTTCGGCTTTCCGCAGCTTGCCGTATCCGGGCACCCCGCGTTTCCCGGCCAGGGCCTTCAGTTCCTTCACCGTCAGTTTCGACAGGTCCTCGGGAAGACCCGTCACGGCCAGCCGGGCCGTCCCGCCGAGGATCGCTGCCAAGGTGGCCTCGTCCTGTTCCGCGAGGAACTCGTACACCCGCGCCTGCAACGCGGCCAGCTTCGTCAGGTCGGTCACCGGCGGTCACCGGACAGCGCGAGGGCGCCGAGGACCTCGTCGGCGAGCTCGTCGAACTCCCGCACGACCTCGTCGCGGCCGGTGGCGCGCAGCATGGCGGGCACCCCGTTCTCGCCGGCGTCCCCGAAGTGCTTGGTGCTGTTGCGGATGTAGCTCTTCAGCACCGGAACCTGGGAGTTCGCCTGTGCTTCGTCGACGTAGCGCTGCTGGGCGGCCGTCAGCTGCTGGGAGTAGATCTGCACCATGGTGAACACCACGCCGAGGAACTCGGGGTGGATCGGCTCGTGGTCCCGGCTGCCGCCCTTGTGGTGGACGAAGTCGTTGAACTGCTGCGTCAGGCCGGTGCAGTTGCCGCCAAGGTAGTCCAGCCCCAGGGTGGACAGGTAGTCCGCCTTGGCCGGGACGAGGATCCGCTCGCTCGCCACGATCGCCGTCTTGGTGACGAGGCCGAAGTTCGGGGCGCAGTCGATGAGGACCAGGTCGTAATCGGCGAAGAAGCTGTCGGCCAGTGCCTGCCGCAGGCAGCCGTGCAGGTCGAGGAACCGCCGTTTCGACCCGTCGAGGGTGGTCGAGCCGCCGAGCAGCGCGGCGAGTTCGAGGTCGATGTCGATGAGGCCGAGGTGCGAGGAGATCAGGTCGAGCCGGCCGCCGGTGCCGCCGAGGACGTCGTTCACCCGTTCCGGCGAAACGACGAGGTGGGACAGCGGGATGCCCCGGCCGGGCAGTTCGGCGCCGTACCACTGCCTGATCGTGCGGCTGTCCGCCAGCCGTTCGTGCCAGTCGTCGATCGAGAAGAACGAAAAGGTCAGGTTGGTCTGCGGATCGAGGTCGAGCAGGAGCACCCGCAGTCCGCGGCTCGCCGCCACCGCGCCGAGGTTCGCGGTCAGCGTCGTCTTGCCCACTCCGCCCTTGTAGTTCATGACCGCCACGACCCGCATGCGCTCTCCCGAGGTCTCGTGCCCGGTGCCGTTTGTATTACGCGGGCGGGCGGTCCGGCACGGATCGCCGTCAACTGTCCGGGAACTGTCCACGATCTGGCCAGTGCCGGCGGGGCACCACCGTCATCGGCAGGCTGCCGGGGTAGGCGGCGGAGGTGAACTTCACGCGGACCTGCTTGCCCGGCACCGGAACCAGCCGCCAGCGGGCGGCCACCGTGGCCAGCGTGATCACGATTTCGTTCTGGGCGAAGCGGTTCCCGATGCACTGCCGGGTGCCCGCGCCGAACGGCACGAACGCGCCCTTCGGTACCGCGGCCGCCCGGTCCGGCGCCCAGCGGCCGGGGTCGAAGCGGTCCGGGTCGGCGAACGACCGGGGGTCGTGGTGGAGCGCGTGCGGGCTGACGATCACCTCGGCGCCCTCCGGCAGCCGGACTCCGCCGAGGTCGACTTCGGTGAGCGTGCGGCGCATCAGCAGCCACAGCGGGTACAGCCGCAGCACCTCGTCGACCACCTGCCGGACGTAGGTCAGCCGGGGGAGGTCGTCGACGGCGACCGGGCGGCCGGCCAGCACCTCGTCGAGCTCGGCGTGCACCCGCGCCTCGACGTCCGGGTGCCTGCCGAGCTCGTGGAACGTCCAGGCCAGCGCCAGGGCCGTCGTCTCGATGCCGGCGGTGAGCAGGGTGAGCACCTCGTCGCGGGCCTGCTCGTCGGTCATGCCTGCCAGCAGCAACGTCGAAAGCAGGTCGCCGCGGTCGACGCCTTCGCGGCGCCAGTCGCGGATCACCTCGATCACGATTCCGCGCATCCGGGTGATCGCCTCGTCGAACCGCCGGTTGCCGGGCACCGGGAGCTTCTCGACGAGCTTGGGTGACAGCGCGCGAATCATTCCCTGCTGGATGATCACGTAAATCGAGCGGCGGGCTTCGGCGATCGCCGCTTTTCCCAGATCCGTGGAAAACAGGGCCTCGCCGACGATCGTCACCGCGAGGCCCTGCATGTCTTCGTCGATCTTCCGCACTTCACCGGCACGCCACGAGCCGCTCACGTCGGCTGCCGCGCGCCGCATGATCTCCGCGTACGCGGCCAGGCGGTCGCGGTGGAACGCCGGCTGCATCAGCCGGCGCTGCCGCAGGTGGAAGTCCCCGTTCGAAAGCACCAAGCCATTTCCGACGAACGGCCGGAACTTGTCGAACATGGCGCCTTTGCGGAACTTCGGACCCTCGCTGACCAGCACTTCGTGCGTCAACCGCGGGCTCGTGACGAAGTAGACGGGCGCCGGACCGAGGGAGAGCCGCACGATCTCGCCGTGCCGGGGCAATGCGTCGGTGAATGCGAAGCGTTGCCGGAGCAACGCCGGAGTGTGTCCGAGAAAAGGCCACCGGCCCGGGGCGGTCGGGACGCTCATGGGGCTCCTCGTTGCGCCATTGTGTGGATTTCGCAAGGAGACGGTCGACGGTAGGCGCGTCCGGTCGAACGGGACAGTGCCCGATCGGGTGGTGCGGGCTCACGCGGATGGCCCAGTAGCCGAACCGCGGGGAATCGCTAAGCTCTTTCCGATCCAACTGACCGAGGCTTGTTCCGGTTCGGCCCGCCGACGGCTGGACGAGTCTTACCGAGAAGGTGTTTTTCGTGACACGATCACCGGAATGGGTACCGCCGGGTACCGTCGAAAGAGCGGACGCGGTGATCAGGGCCGGATTTTCTGCGCTTTCCGCTGGTTTCGATAGCGTCGAACCCCGCCGCGAGACCTGATGCGGGTATCGCCCATGCCGATGACCGACCCCCAGCCCGGCCAGCCCGCCGCGCCCGACGCGCACCGCGGGCGGGTCGTGCTCGCGCGGAAGTGGGCGTACCTGCTCAGCGGCGTGACCGTCGTGTCGCTCAGCCGCGAAGAACTCGACGCCGAGCTCGGCGAACTCCTGGGCACGCTCTGTGACGCCCTGCGCCGCACGCCCGCGGACACGGCCCCGGCCGAGCGGATCGGCGCGCGGCTGGTCGCGCTCGGCTACGTCGGCGAGCCCGGGCTGCGGTGCACGCTCGACGTCCTCGGGAAGGGCCTGCCGGCGCTGCCCGAGCTCCAGGCGGTCGACCGCGTCGCCGACCGGGTCGTGGCGGCGCTGGGCGCGCTGTCCTGCGGCTTCCTCCTCGCGCACGAACGCAGCGTCCTCGACCAGCAGGAGATCATGCACCTGTCGCTGCTCAAGGCAGTGCGGGACGCCCAGTGGAACCTCAGGCAGAGCGAAGCGCGCTTCGAAGAGGTGGTGACGTCGTCGGCGAGCGGCATCGCCGTCGTCGCGCTCGACGGCCGGATCGTGCGGGCCAACGCGGCGCTGGCCGAGATGCTCGGGCACCCGGCGGGCGAACTGGCCGGCTCGGTGCTCTACGACGTCGTCCACCCCGATTCCGTCGAGATCCTCCGCGCCGCGATGCTGGCGCTGCTGGACGGCGGCAAGGAGCGGATCCGGCAGTCGGAGCGGCTGCTGCGCAGGGACGGCGACGTCGTCCGCATCTCGCTCACCGCGTCGCTGCTGCGCGACGCCGAAGACCGGCCGTCCCACTTCGTCGTCGTGATCGAGGACGGCACCGAGCTGATGCTGCTGCAGGGCGAGCTGAGCCGCCAGGCCCTGCACGACGTCCTCACCGGGCTGCCGAACCGCCAGTACTTCGGCACCCACCTGGAGACGGCGTTGCGGCGCGCCGACCCGGCGTACGGTGTCACGCTGTTCCACGTCGACCTCGACGCGTTCGGCATGGTCTGCAACAGCCTCGGCCGCCGGGTCGGCGAGCAGCTGCTGGTGCACTTCGCGCAGCGGCTGCGGGCGGTGATGGCCGGCGAGAACGCCATGATCGCGCGGTTCCACAGCGACGAGTTCGGGATCCTGGTCGAGAACACCGCGTCGACGCCCGACATCGACACCATCGTGCGCGCGATCAACGACGAGCTCGCCGAACCGTTCTTCGTCGACGGGCACGGGCTCGCGCTGTCGGCGAGCGCCGGGGTGGTGCACCGGCCGTCGAAGGGCATCGACCCGCTGGAGCTGCTGCGCCAGGCGGACCAGACGCTGCGGCGGGCCAAGGAGCGGCGGCGCGGCCAGTGGAAGATGTTCGACCGCGAGGCCGACGCCCACGACCGGCGGACGCAGGCGGTGGCCGTCGGCATGGCCGGTGCCTGGGAACACGGCGAGATCGGCGTCCGGTACCGGCCGATGGCGCGGCTGGCGGACGGCGAAGCCGCCGGCGTCGAAGCCCGGCTGCACTGGGACCGCCCGGACGACACGGCGCTCTCGCACGAGTGCTGCGTGGAGCTCGCCGAATCGACCGGGCTGGTGCTGCCGCTCGGCGACTGGCTGCTGCGCGCGGCCGCCCGGCAGGGCGAATGGTGGCGGCAGCGGGCGGATTTCGGCCTCCCGATGGTCGCCGGCCTGACCGGGCACCAGGTGTCGGACGACGCGCTCGGCACGCGCGTGACACGGCTGCTGCGCGACACCGGCCTGCCGCCCGAGCAGCTGATGCTCGGCGTCCCGGCCCCCGCGCTGCCGGTGTCCGGCGTCATCGAGAACGTCACCGCGCTGGCCGACCTCGGCGTCCACGTGATGCTCGACGAGTTCGGCCTGGGCCCCGACGACCTGCGGGCGATCGAGGACCTGCCGGTGGACATCGTGCGCGTCGACCGGCGGCTCGCGGAGTGGCAGGCGTGGTCGGACTCGACGTTCCTCGGCGCGCTGGTGCCGCTGGTCCGGCAGGTCGGCGCCACGCTCGTCGTCGACGGCATCCACACGGAGGACCAGGCGAACTGGTGGCGGACGGCCGGCGCGGACCTGGCGACGGGTGACTACTTCGGCGTCGCCAGGCCGCCGGCCGAGCTGGCCGGTCAGTTCGCCGGCACCTGAGGCAGGTCATCGGGAACGCGGCGCCGCTCGCGCCACAGCCGGCCGCCGGCCAGGGCCAGCGCGGCGGGCAGCAGGACGCCGCGGACGATCGTGGCGTCGAGCAGGATGGCGAAGGCCATGCCGAGGCCGAGCATCTTGTACTCGATCGCGGCGAGGCTGAGGAAGACGCTGAACACGCCGGTCATGATCAGCGCGGCGCTCGTCACCACGCCGGAACTGCTCGCGGTGCCCTCGACGATCGCCTGCCGGGGCGGGACGCCCGCCAGCCACCGTTCGCGGACGCGGCTGAGGATGAACACGTGGTAGTCGGTGCTCAAGCCGAACAACAGCACGAAGAGGAACATCGGCAGCCAGCCGAGCACCCCGCCGTAGGGCGTGAAACCCAGTAGCGGCGCGAGAAAACCGTCCTGGAACACCAGCGTGAGCACGCCGTAGGCCGCGCCTGCCGAGAGCAGGTTGAGCAGGATCGACACGATCGGCACCGCGACCGACCGGAACACCACGAGCAGCAGCACGAACGCGAGCAGCAGGATGAAACCGAAGGTGTACGGCGCCCGGGCGATCGCCTGCGTGGTGAAGTCGTGGGCTTCGGCGGTCCGGCCCGCCACCGCGTAGCCGACCCCGTCGATCCGCCCGACCGTTCGCGGCAGCAGGGTTTCGCGCAACGTCGTGAGCGTGCGGCCGGCGGCTTCGTCGTTGCCGGTGCCGCCGAGCGGGATCCGGACGACGAGCGCCTCGTCCACGCCGACGACGATGGCCGGCCGCGGCACTTCCGCGGTGAGCTCGTCGATCGCCCGGCGCAGCGCGGGTGTGTCGACCGGGCCGCCGCGGGTGTTCCAGAGGACGACGTGCGCGGGCATCGTGACGCCGGGAAACGCTTCCTGCATGCGCACGGCCGCGTCGATCACCGGGATGCTGCGCGGCAGGCTCTCGGTCGGTGCCGGGTCCTGCAGCCGCATGCCCAGCGCGGGCATCGTGAGCAGCACCAGCAGCGCGGTGGCGAGGCCGGTCCAGAGCGCGGGCCGCCGGGTGACGGTGGTCGCCACGCCGGCCCAGAACGCCGACCGGGTCCGGCGGCGGCCGAGCCACGGGATCCGGCCGCGGTCGACGCGGGCGCCGAGCAGGGAGAGCGTCGCGGGCAGCACCGTCACCGCGGCCAGGACGGCCAGGCCGACGACGAGGATCGTGCCCGCGGTCAGGCCCTGGAGGTTGTCGAGCCCGGTGAACAGCAGGCCGGTCACGCACAGCACGACGGTCAGCCCCGACACGACGATCACGTGCCCCGACGTCCGCGCGGCGATCCGGATCGACTCGTCGACGCCGTGGGCGCGTTCCTCCCGGACCCGGCGCAGGAAGAACAGTGAGTAGTCGACGCCGACCGCCATGCCGATCAGCAGCGTTATTGCGGAAGTCGCGCTGTTGACCGGGATCCAGTTGTCCACAACGGACAGGAAGCCGAAGGTGGCGAACACCGCCGTGCCCGCGAGCAGGACCGGGACCGCGGCCGCGACCAGCGAGCCGAACACCACCAGCAGGATCAGCACGGTGATCGGGAGCGAGCGGGCTTCGGAGCGCCCGATGTCCTCCTTGATGCTCTTGTCGACCGCGCCGGACACGCTGAGGTCGCCGGCCTGGGCCAGCCGGACGTCCGGGTGCCGGGCGGCGACCGTGTCGACCGCCGCGGTCGCCGTCGCCAGGTTGGCCCGGATTTCCGTGCCGGTGCCGGTGATCCGGAAGGTGACCAGTTCCGACCGGCCGTCGGCGGAGACCGCGGAGCGGGCGTCCGCGGCCGCGCCCGACGTCGTCAACGTGGTCACGAGGTCCGCCGTGGCGGCGGGGGACCGGGGCTGGACGAGGACGTTTTCCCAGAACGGTTCGCGGGTGTGCTGGCGGTCGAGGACGGCTTGGCCGGTCCCGGCGTCGCCGGCCGGGCTCGACCGCGCGTCGGTGCCGGGGGCGAACGTGCCCAGGGCCCAGGCCAGCGCGACGAGCGCCAGCCAGCCGAGGATCGCCGTGGCGCGGTGCCGCAGCGACCAGTTCGTCACGCGTTCGACCACCGGCCCCCGCCGGTGAGCCGGGGTGCCAGAAGGCAGCATGAACTAAGGTCCTTCCCTGAAGGAGTGATCCGATGAGAGCTCGCCCTCGGGCGAGTGGGTGCTTCTTCCTCCTGGGTCGCCGAGTTGCCGCTCGGCGGCCCAGGGCCTAACTCAGTCGACCTCCTTGAGCACGCGTTCGATGGACCGCAGGCGGTCCTGGACGTCACGCAGTTGTCGCTCGGTCTCCTCCTGCGTCCGGACGGCTTTCTCGGCCAGTGACCGGTATTCGTGCTCCCGCGCGAGCTTCGCCTTGGCGCGCCAGGTCGCGGCCAGCTGCACGATCGCGATCGAGAGCACGACGGTGATCAGGACGAAGATCCCGACCACGCCGAGGATCTCCTGCCACTGGTGCCAGTTCATGAGCGTCCCTCCTCGCCGTCCCCCTGGACGGACTCCGGTGTGGTGAGCGTCGGCGCGGCGGCCGCGATCGCCTCCGGCGTCAGCACGACGGAGAACGGCGTGACCTCGTAGAACCGCATGGTCTTGCCGTCCTCGCCGACCTCGGAGCTGGCGGTGACCAGGCCCGCGGCTTCGAGCTTGCGCAGGTGGACCTGCAGCAGCGCGCGGCTGATCCGCAGCTCGCGGGCCAGCTTGCTGACGTAGGTGCGTTCGGCGGACAGGGCCGCGACGATCCGCAGCCGGTGCGGGTTGCCGAGGGCGCCCAGCTGCCGCAGGAGCTCGTCACCCGTCGTCCACATGCAAACAAAAGTTAGCAGGTGCCGGGCGAGGATGCCACCGGGGTGATCCCCGAGATCACATCGGGTGTTCCAGCCACACGTTCGGCTCGACATACGTCGCCGTGTCGTGGGCGACCGACGCGTACACCGGGGCGATGCCGCCCGGGATGAAGTTCTCGCCGTCCTGGAGCTTCACGCCCGTCCAGTCGTGCCAGTCCGCCAGGGAACCCGACAGCGTCACCGCGAACGGGCACACCTTCACCACGTGGGCGCCCAGCCGCTCGTGGGTGCGCAGCCAGCGGTCGGCCAGGAGGCCGTCCGGGCGGCGGCGGGCCGCGTACTCCGGCATCGGGACCGACGGCTCGGCCTCCTTGCCGATCGGGCGGACCGAGACGATCAGCTTGCGCAGGCCCGTTTCCGCCGCCCGCGCCTTCAGCGCCTTCAGCATCGGGGCCGACAGGCCGGTGCCGCGCAGGTGCGGGGCGATCACGACTTCCAGCGCGCACAACGCGTTCGGCGCGCGGCCGTCCATGACGTCCTGGGCCGCCCACTCGATCGCCTGGTCCCAGCCGTGGTCCGGCAGCTCCGCGCGGTCCGGGGCCGGGTACGCCAGCGGGACCGACAGGGCGCGGGCCATCGGCGTGCCGTCGTCGTCCAGCGCGATCAGGAAGTAGCGCGCCCAGTGGTGCAGGAAGCGCTCGCCGGTGATCATGCGGCCGCTGGCACCCTGGTAGATGAACTGGCCGCCGACGTCGCCGAGGGCCAGTGCGGCGTCGAGGAGGTCGGGGCGGCCGGCAAGATCGACAACGCGCATGCGCCCAGTGAAGCGGAAGTGATCGCCGCTCCGATAGCGGCAACCGGGCGACTCAGCGCAGGGCTTTGCGCCGCCGGGTCAGCGCGGCCGGGTCGAGGTTCGCCCGGGTGCCGGCGTCGTGGCCGTCGAGGTAGCCGCTGCCGCTGAGTCTTCTGGGCGAGGCGGCGCGCAGGTCGCCGTACTCGGCGTCGAACGCGTGCTGCACCAGCTGCGCGCGGTCGCGGACCACCAGTTCCGCCGACCGCTCGCCCGGCACCGCCGTGCGGACGGCTTCCTGCTCGGCGCGGGTGAGTCGTTCGTGGACCGCGCGGGCGAAGCCGTGCAGCCAGGTGCGCCGGTACGCGGCCAGGGACTCGCCGGGGAAGAAGCCGTCCGGCCGGACGCGGGTCAGCTGCGTGCTCGCCTGCAGCAGCAGGCTGGTGAACAGCAGCTCCACCCGGCCGAGGTCGGAGCGGAAGCCGAACACCGTGACGCTCTCGACCTTCTGGCCGAGGCGGTGCAGCAGGGTCCGGCAGCGCAGCGGGTACGCGACCGAGGTGAGCAGGCTCGCCTTGTCGCGGCTGTACGGGTCGTCCATCGGGATCTTCAGCGTGCCGATCTCGTCGGCCCGCGCCCCCGACGCGGCGAGCATCGCCTGGTCGATGCCGTACCGCGCGACGAGCTCGGCGGCCTTCTGGTTGTACGCCTCGGCTTCCGCCTCGGTGACCGCCGGGTCTTCGGCCTTGGCCAGCAGCTTGCGGATGCGCTCGAGCTGCGGGTCTGACTCGGTCATGCCGAGAGGGTATTCGATCAGATGTTCGGGCGCGCGGACCGGGTCGGCGTGTCGCCCACCCGCCGCCGCCCGCCACCCGCTAGGCGAGGTACGCGTCGAGGGTGACAGCCAGTGCCGCTTCCGGCGACGGCGCGAAGCTCGCGCCCGCGAGACCGCCCCACAGCCACAGCTGGGCCAGGCCGTGCAGCGCCGCCCACAGTGACGCGGCGACCAGCCGCAGGTCGGCGCCGGACCGCGCGACCGGTGTCGGCACCGCCGCCACCAGCACGGCGAAGGTGTCGAACACCGCGCTGGAGGCCGCTTTCAGCGCCGGGTCGTCCGGATCGATCAGGTCGCGGCGGAACATCAGCTCGAACATCGCCGGGTTGGTCAAGGCGAAGTCGAGGTAGCTGTGGCAGGCCGCGGTGAGCCGCTCCCGCGGGGAGGTTTCCGGCAAGCGCGTGCGGCGCTCCAGCAACTCGGTGAAGCCCTGGGTGGCCACGGCCGACAGCAGCTCGGCGCGGCCCGCGAAGTGCCGCAGTGGCGCGCCGTGGGAAACCCCGGCGGCCTTGGCGATCCCGCGCAGCGTCACCGCGCCGACGCCGTCGGCGGCGAGCAGTTCCGACGCCGTCGCGATCAGGCGTTGCCGGGTGCCCACGCCTCGTCCAGCGTCATCGGGAGCAGGTCCGGGCGCTTGGGGAGGAAGCCGTCGCCGGGCTGGCGGCCGATCAGCCGGTTGCGCGTGCGCGTCACGGCGACCGGGAGCACCTCCCGCAGCAGCCACTGCAGGTCGGCGCGCCGGCTGCCGGGCGCCGCGGTGCCGGGCAGCGGGGCGAGCCACGCGGGATCGTGGTCGACGCCGAGCCGGGCGAGGACGTAGGCGGCGAGCCGGCGGTGCCCGTGAGCGGACAGGTGGAGCCGGTCGGCGCCGAAGTAGCGCGAGTCCGTGACCGCCTGGTCCGGCCACAGGTCGATGAGCTGGGCCCCGTAGCTGACGGCCGCTTCCCGGATGGCTTCGTTGAGCGCGACGATCCGCGGCCGCATCCGGCTGCCGAGCGGCATCCGCCGGGAGACGTCGCTGAGCGTGAAGGTGACGACCACGGGCGAAATCTCCGTGCACGCGCGGATGGCGGCGTCGACCCGGCGGGCGACCGTGCGCGCGTCCCAGCCGCGGCTCATGACGTCGTTGCCGCCGCCGAAGAGGGCGATCAGGTCGGGTTCGAGCCGCGTCGCGGCCGGCACCTGCTCGGGCACGATCTGGTCGAGCCGGCGCCCGCGGACGGCGAGGTTGGCGTAGCGGAAGCCGGGCCGGTCCTCCGCCAGACGCGCGGCGACGAAGTCGGCCCAGCCGCGGTACTGGCGCTGATCCGGGTACGGGTCGTCGAGGCCTTCGGCGCAGCTGTCGCCGAGGACGACGAAACGGTGGTAGCTCATCCCGATCTCCGTAACCCGTGGTTCACCTGGTGGACACTGTCTATCAAACTGATGTAGACGGTGTCTACTCGACGGCCGCCGGAGTAGGCGAGGTCGAGCAAGTGCCGCCTGACGTTCCCGCGTGCTGCTTCGTCGAAGGAACCGAAGCCAACCGAACAGGGGAGAACGATGACCAAGATCGGGATCTTGCTGGCCAGCACCCGCCCGGGGCGCGTCGGAGACCAGGTGGCCCGCTGGGTCGAGGAGCGGGCCACCGCCCGGGGTGACGCCGAGTTCGCCGCGATCGACCTCCGCGACCACCCGCTGCCCCACCTCGAAGAGCCGCCGGGCTTTTCGGGGCGGTACCAGGACGAGCGCACCCGGGCCTTCGCCGCCGTCATCGCGTCGTGCGACGGGTTCGTCTTCGTCACGCCGGAGTACAACCACTCCGTTCCCGGCGTGCTCAAGAACGCCCTGGACCACGTCCACGTCGAGTGGAACACCAAGGCGGCCGGGTTCGTCTCGTACGGCGGGGTCGGCGGCGCCCGCTCGGTCGAGCAGCTGCGGCTGGTCTGCGGAGCCCTGCAGCTGGCCGACGTGACCCCGCAGGTCACCCTGCCGCTGACGACCGAATTCGAGAACCGCGCGGTCTTCACCCCGGGCGACCACCAGCTCGCCGCGCTGGACACCACGCTGGACCACGTCGTCGCCTGGAGCACCGCGTTGGCGCCGCTGCGGGGCGGGGACGTGGAAGCCGCGGTGCGCGGCCGGCTCGACGAGATCATCGAAGCGCTGCGGGCCAAGGACCTCGACGCGCTGCGGCGGGTCTACGCGCCGGACGTCGTGTCGTTCGACGTCGAACCGCCGTTGCAGCACGTCGGGGTCGACGCCAAGCTGAAGAACTGGGCGAAGGTGTTCACCATCTTCGAAAAGGTGGACTACGAGCTGCGCGACCTGACCGTCACCGCGAGCGGTGACCTCGCCGTCGGGCACGGCTTCGGCCGGGTCAGCGGCACGCTGCCGACCGGGCAGGCCGTCACCGGCATGTGGGTCCGGGCCACGTTCGTCTTCCGGCCCGTCGGGGGCGAGTGGGTGATCGTCCACGACCAGGCGTCCGTGCCGTTCGACCTGGCGAGCGGCCGGGGTGTGGCCGACCTCGAGCCGTGACGCGCGCCGCTCACCGGATCCCCCGCCGCCGGTGGGCCACGACCAGCGCCGCCACGCTCAAGCACGCCGTCAGTACCAGGTAGTACCCCGGCGAGACCGGCGAGCCCGTCGTCGCGATCAGGGCCGCCGCGATCGTCGGGGTGAAGCCACCGAAGATCCCCACTGTCGCGTTGTAGCCGAACGACAGTCCCGTCGCCCTGGTCTGCGGCGGGAACGCGTCGGCCATCACCGACGGCAGCGCCCCGAAGTACGCCGCCTTCAGCAGGCCCAGGATCGTCATCGCGACCGTCAGGGTCAGGAACGACGGCGTCTTCGTGACCCAGACGTAGAGCGGGACCGCGCTCACGCCGATCAGCACCGCCGCCGTCACCATGAGCCGGATCCGGCCGTGGCGGTCGGCGAACCAGCCGGCCACCGGGGTGCCCAGCGTCAGGACCACACCGGTGATCACCAGCGCCACGAACGAAAGCGAGTCGTCGAGGCCGAGCGTCTTGATCGCGAACGCCGGCAGCGACTGGAGGATGAAGTTCAGCGACGTCGACACCACGAGCGCGCCGCCGGCGACGAGCAGCCCGCCCCAGTGGTTCCGGAACAGCTCCTTGATCGGTGCCTTCTCCGCCGGCGCGACGGGCGATTCGTCGACGTGCCGGCGGATGTAGTAGCCGACCGGCCCGACGAGCAGGCCGAAGACGAACGGGACCCGCCAGCCCCACGACGTCATCGCGTCGTTCGAGAGCACCGCGGTCAGGCCGGCCGCGAACCCGGCCGAGAGCAGCGTCGAGAAACCCTGGCTGGCGAACTGGAAACTGCCGAGGAAACCCTTTCGCCGGTCGTCCTGCTCGATCAGGAACGACGTCGCCGCGCCGAACTCGCCGCCGGCGGCGAAGCCCTGCAGCAGCCGCGCGACGATCACGCCGAGCGGGGCGAGCACCCCGATCGTCGCGTAGCCGGGCATGATCGCGAGCAGCAGCGTGCCGAGCACCATCAGCCGGATCGTCAGCACGAGTGCCTTCTTGCGGCCGTGCCGGTCGGCGTACGCGCCGAGGACGAGCCCGCCGAGCGGGCGGATCAGGAACGTGATCCCGAAGACCGCGTACGCCTGGACCAGCTGGATCGCCGCGTTGCCGCCGGGGAAGAACGTCTTGCCGATGTAGGCGGCCATCAGCGCGTACGCGGCGAGGTCGAACCACTCGAGCGCGTTGCCGATGGTCGCCGCGGCGATCGCGCGCCGGTTCGTGACCGGGCGCCGGGTCTGCGTGTCCGTCATCGCCGTTCCCCCAGCGCGTGGAACAGCGCCGTGGCGAGCACGAGGCCTTCGCGGGCGACGGGCGCGAGCAGGTGCTCGTCCGGCGCGTGCTGCAGGCAGCCGGGGTAGGAGTGCGGCAGCCACAGCGTCGGGAGCCCGAGGACGTCGGTGAAGACGTGGTTGGGCAGGCCGCCGCCGAAGTTCGGCAGGATGGCGACCGGTGTCTCGGCGACGTCGTCCAAAGTGGACTTGGCCCAGCTCACCCACGGGTCGTCGACCGGCGTGCGGCTGGCCCGGAAGTTGCCGTCGATGGTCACCGAAACCATCGGGAACCCCCGCTCGGCCAGCCGTTTCGTGACGGCGTCCGCGACCCCGCCGACGTCGGTGCCCACGACGTACCGCAGCTGCAGCACCGCACGGGCCCGGCCGGGGATCGCGTTGACCGGGCGGTCGACGTCGGCCGCGCCGAGGGAGAGGACTTCGAGGGTGTTCCAGCCGTAGAGCCGTTCGGCCGGGGTCAGCCGCGGGTCGCCCCAGCCCTCGTCCGGCACCGGGTCGCCCGGGGTGTTCGCGACGACGACGCCCTCGAGCGCCGCGCGGACGGTGTCCGGCAGCGCGGGCGGCAGCAGTTCGGGCACCTGGATGCGGCCGTGCCCGTCGACCAGGCTCGCGACGGCCGCGGCGAGCGTCGTCGCCGGGTTGCGCAGGATCCCGCCCCAGTTCCCGGAGTGGTGGGAGCCCGGGCGCAGATCGACGTCGAGCGCGATCCGGACGCTGCCCCGCGCGCCGAGGAACAGCGTCGGGGTCGCGGCGTCGAGGCGCGGGCCGTCGGAGGCGATCAGGACGTCGGCGCGCAGCAGTTCCCGGTGCGCTTCGGCGAACTCCGGCAGCCCCGGCGAGCCGATCTCCTCGCCGGTTTCGAAGAGGAACTTCAGGTTGAAGCCCAGCGCTCCCTTCTCCGCCAGCAGCAGGCGCAACGCCGTGAGGTTGACCAGGTGCTGGCCCTTGTTGTCGGCGGTGCCGCGGCCGTACCAGCGCTCGCCGTCGGCGGTCAGGGTCCACGGATCCCGCCCGTCGCTCCACGTTCCGGCTTCCCCGACGACGTCGGCGTGGCCGTAGCAGAGCAGCGTCGGCAGCGCGGGCGACTCCGTGCGGGTGCCGACCAGGAACGGACCGCCCGCCGGGTCCGGGTTGGGGTACGTCTCCACGGCGCAGCCGAGCGCTTCGAGCATCGGCGTCAGCACGTCATCGAGGTATGCCTTGATGGCAATGCGGCCTTCGGGAGCGTCGCTCACCGTCGGATAGCCCACGAGAGTGGCGAGTTCGGCGAAGAAGGCACCGGAGTCGACGTGGGCCTGTGCTTTCGCGAGCAGTTCGGCAGGGATCACGGGGCCTCCCGGGTCGTGTCGGGAAAGCGTAAGGCGCTCTGAGGGCCGTGACCATTGCCGTTTCGGCCGTCGTGCGTTCTCATGAAGGCAAACCAGGAGGAACGATGCGCCTGCTGCCCACGGGGCTGACCTACTTCCTCGAAGTCGCCCGCACCGGCTCGGTGTCCGAGGCCGCCGTCGCGCTGACGGTCGCGCCGTCGGCGATCAGCCGCCAGATCGCCAAGCTCGAATCCGCGATCGGGGTGCCGCTGTTCGTCCGGCACCCGCGCGGCATGATCCCGACCGACGCCGGCAACCGGCTGCTCGACCACGTCCGCCGCAGCGAGGCCGAATCGGCGGCGCTGCTCGACGAACTGCGCACCGGGCGCGGGCTGCAGACCCGCTCGATCACGGTGGCGTGCTCGGAGGGGTTCGCCCGCCGGGTCGTGCCGCGGGCGATCGCCGAATTCCGGCGCGACCACCCGGAAGTGGCGTTCCACGTCGACGTCGTCCGCCGCGACGAGGCGACCCGGCGCGTCCTCGACGGCGAGGCGGACGTCGCCGTCACCTACACGACCGGTCCGCAGCACGGCGTGCGCGTGGAGAGCGCCGTGGTGGTGCCGGTGTACGCGATCGTGCCGGTCGGGCACGAGCTGGCCGGCCGGGCGCGGGTGAGCCTGGCCGAGCTGTGCGCGTACCCGGTCGCGCTGCCGACCACGGGCCAGAGCCTGCGCGAGCTGTTCGACATCGCCGCGCGGATCGAGAACCTGGCTGTGCAGCGGGTGCTGGAGTGTGACGAGCTCGCGCCGCTCTACGAGTTCGTCCGGCAAGGCGGCGGGGTCGCGCTGGTCGGCGGGCTCGGTGACGTCCACCGGGACGCCGAGGCGGAAGGCGTCGCCTACGTCCACCTCGGCAACCGCGCGTTCCGGCAGCGGGAAGCGCAGGTCCAGACGATGGCGGGGCGGACGCTCTCGCTCTCGGTGACGCGCTTCACCGCGATCCTGGTTTCGCTGGTCCGGCCCGCCGAGCCGGGAAATTGAACGAACGATCGTGCTATCTTCGGGTCATGAACGTCGACGGCGTGTTTGTGGGGGAACCGAGCGTCCTGGGTCACCGCCGGGACCGGCCGGTGCTGAGCGCGATCACGAAGGCGCGGGTCACGGCGCCGGAGCTGAACCTGACCGAGCTGAACCTCGACGGCGACCGGCAGGCCGACCTGACCGTGCACGGCGGGGTCGACAAGGCGGTCTACGTCTACCCGGCCGAGCACTACCCGGCCTGGGTGGCGGAGGGTTTCGACGCCGAGCCGGGTGGCTTCGGCGAGAACGTCTCGCTGACCGGCGTCACCGAGGACGACGTCCGGATCGGGGACGTCTGGGCCTGGGGCGACGCGCTGGTCCAGGTCTCGCAGCCGCGGCAGCCGTGCTTCAAGCTGGCGATGAAGACCGGCCGCAAGGACGTCACGCCGCTGATGATCGACAGCGGGCGCAGCGGCTGGTACCTGCGCGTGCTGCGGCCCGGCACGGTCCCGACGTCCGGGCCGGTCGAGCTCGCCGAGCGCGCGGACGGCCCGACGATCACCGAGGTGTACCTCGTCTCCTTCGCCAACTACGGGCAGCTGCCGGAGGACAAGGTCGAGGCCGCGCTCGACCTGGCCGACCGCGTGCTGGCCGCCCCCGCGCTCTCGGCGTCCTACCGCGACGGCGTCCAGTCCACTGTGGACCGCTGGCGGGCGCGGCGTGCCGGGTGACGGTCGCGTCGCCCGCGGCGACGCGACCCGGCGGCTGGTGCTGCGCCGGGCCGTCGACGTCGCTTCGGTCGACGGCCTCGAGGGCCTGTCCCTCGGCAGGCTGGCCGCCGAGCTGGAGCTGAGCAAGAGCGGCGTGTTCGCGTTGTTCGGCTCCAAGGAGGAGCTCCAGCTCGCGACGATCGACGCCGCCTGGGAGATCTTCGCGTCCGCCGTGACCACCCCGGCGCGGGCGGCCGCGCCGGGCCTGCCGCGGCTGCGCGCGGTGTGCGAGAAGTGGCTGGACTATTCGGAGCAGCGCGTCTTCCCCGGCGGGTGCTTCTTCTTCAACGTCGGCGCGGAGTTCGACGCGCGCCGGGGCCGGGTGCACGACGCGGTCGCGGCGGCGAGCGGCTCGTTCGCGGAGTTCATCCGGGAAGCCGCGGTGGAAGCGGTCGCGCTCGGGCACATCGGCGCGGACGCCGAGGTGCTGGCGTTCGAGCTGCACGCGCTGGGGCGCGCGGCCAACGCGGACGCCGTCCTCCACGGCGGGGGCCGGCCCTACGCGCTGGCGCGGCGGGCGATCCGGGCGCGGCTCGACGGTGCCGCCGTGCGTTAGCAGCCGTGCTGTCGGGTTTCTGTTGACTTCGCCGGTGTGTGCTCCGTAAGATCGGTTTCGGATCGGGGATTCGGGGCGGCCGAGGCTGCCTTTTCAGGGGGATGAAACTGTGAAGAAGTTGGCGCGCCCGCTCGTCGCGGGTGCTCTTTCCGCTGCGGTTCTGCCTTTCGTTTCCGGAACCGCGGTGGCGGACGACGTCCCGCCGCCGATCGTCGAGGAATACGACTACCCGGGTGCCGACGCGATCTACGCGCAGTACCACATCCGGCTGCTCAAGGGTGACGGGCACATCCTGTTCACCGACTGCGCCGCGACCGGCCCGCTCGTCAAGGTGTGGAGCCGGATCGCCGAGCGTTCCTACTTCTGCTTCCGCATCACCGGGGAATCCGGCTACCTGACCATGGACGTCCCCGACGTGTTCGCCGTCACCGGCGACACCCACGAGCTCAAGGCCACCGTGATGATCAAGGGCACCGCGACGCCCACCGACGTCATCAAGAACACCTACACGCCGGTCGGCGAGGGTGTCGACCCGCAGAACGGATTCACCCCGCTCGTCGAATTGCGGTCCGGCCGGTCCTGATCCGGCCGGAAATCGATACTACATCCATTTACGCGGTTCGGCCGCGGGCAAATCACCGCGGCCGGGACCGCGATTTCGTCGCGCCCAGGGGGCAACGAGATGCTGTGTCGTTCCTTGCCAATCCGGCCACAGTCACGGCCGAATGGCTTTGTCGCAACGGTTACGTGCCGTGCTGGGGTCGGCCTGCTTTTGGCCGGATTGGCAAGATCGTTCCGCAGACCCGTGGCCGCCGTGCTCGCCGCCGTCGGTTTCCTGTCCGGGGTGACCGCGTTGCCCGCGGCCGCCGCCGAACCGGCGCCGCCGAGCGAGCGGCAGCAGGCCCTCGAACAGCTCCGGACCGGCGGGCCCGGCGTGCAGGTCGCCGCCGAGCGGGCCCTCACCGGCTCCGACGCCGACGTGCACGCCTTCCTCACCACCGGGCTCGCCGTCGCCGCCGAGCAGGACCTGCGCGTGCGCCTTTCGCAGCTCGTCTCGCGCGCGGGCCCGGGGTTGCGGCGCGCCCTGCAGACCGCGTCCGGCGGCACCGTCCCGCAGATGCAGGCCTTCCTCGACACCGGCTGGCAGCAACCCAGCCTCGACGACCTGCGCGTACAGGTCACCCAGGCACTGGCCGCGGGCGGCCCCGGCGTCAAGCGCGCCGCCCAGACGGCACTGGCCGGCACCCCCGAGCAGCAGCGCGCATTCCTCACCACCGGCCGGGCACGGGCCCAGGCCGGCGACGACCGGGTGCGTGTCACCCAGCTGATGGCGGCGGGCGGTCCCCAGGTCAAGCGGGCCGCCCAGATCGCGCTGGACGGCACCGACGAAGACATCTCGCGCTTCCTCACCGCCGGCTACCCGGTCGCGGTCGCGCAGGACCACGAAACCCTGACCGTGGCCCAGCTCGCGGACCTCGCCGCGGACGCGCAGGCACGGGCCGCGACGCAGACGGAGACGGCGAAAGAGGCTGCCGCCCAGGCCCTGCAGGCCGCGGAGCTCGCCAAGCAGGCGGCGCAGCGGGCGGCCCAGGAGACCGAGGCGGCCCGCAACGACTCCCTGACCGCGGCCGCCGCGGCGGGCCGGGCCGCGGACGCGGCGAGGCGTGCCGCCGACGCGGCCAGGACGGCGATCCAGGCGGCGTCCGCGGCCACCGAGTCGGCACGGATCGCCGCGAGCGCGGCGTCCCAGGCCGCCACCGCGGCCGTGCAGGCCGGCCAGGCCGCGACCAACGCGCGCAACGCGGCGGCCGCGGCCGCGTCCGACGCCGGTCAGGCGGACCGGGCGCGGCAGGCCGCGGTCGAGGCCCGTCAGGTCTCGTGGAACGCCCGCAAGGCCGCTGACGCCGCGCGCGGTGCGGTGGCCGCGGCGCTCGCCGCGGCCGGGGCCGCCAGCGCGGCCGCGTCGGCCGGGCAGAACGCCACCGCGGCCGGCGATGCCGCCAACGCCGCCGGCGGGTTCGCCGAGCAGGCCGGCGCGCAGGCCGACCGCGCCCGGCGCGCGGCCCAGCAGGCGAAGCGCCAGGCCGCCGAAGCGACCCGGGCGGCGAACGCCGCCACCGCGCTGGCGAACGAGGCGGTCGGGGCGGCCAACCAGGCCGCCGCGGCCGCGGATTCGGCCGCCGCGCACGCCGATGCGGCGGCCACCGCCGCCGAGGAAGCCGCGGCGCACGCCGGGGAAGCCGCCCACGCGGCCGAACGAGCCGAAGCCGCCGCGCGTGAAGCGGACAACGCCGCGAAGGACGCGAAGACCGCGGCCGACACCGCCGCGGCCGTGGCCGAGACCGCGCGCAAGGCCGACGACGAGCGGCTGGCCCAGCAGGAAGCGCAGGAGACGGCCGAAGCCGAAGCCGCGAAGGACGCCGAAGCGGACGCCCAGGCGGACGCGAGCTGGACCGCCGGCGAAGAGGCCAAGCTCGACGCCGAAACCCAGCGGCTGCTGACCGAAGCGCGGACGCCGGGCGCCGACGCGGCCGTGGTGGTCCGCAACGGCCGCAAGGCCGCGGCCGCGCTGCGCAAGCTCGGCGGCCCGTTCACCCGCACCGCCGCGGACACGGCGCTGACCGGCGACGACTACGACGTCAAGGCGTTCGTCACCACCGTCCAGCCGGCCACCGAGCGCAAGGACGACCGGGCCAGCGTCGCGGCCATCGCGGCGTCCACGGCTCGCCCGGCCGAGGCGACGACCGCGCGGACCGCGATGGTCGGCACCGACGCGCAGGTGCAGGACTTCCTGCGCAACCGCAAGTACCCGGGCAGCGAAACCGACGACCGGGTGCTGGCCACCCAGATCATCGCGGCGGGCGGGCCCGGCGTGCAGGCCGCGGGCCGGCGTGCCCTCGACGGCACCGCCGACGACGTCCGGGCGTTCCTGCGGACCGGGCAGTACACCGCCCGCGAGGCCGACGACCGGGTGCTGGCCACCCAGGCCGTCTCGACCGGCGGGCCGGAGGTGCGCGCCTCCGCGCGGGCCGCGCTGGCCGGGCCGGCGAGCGTCGTCCGGACCTTCCTGGAGTCCGGGCTGCACCGGGCGCGGCAGCGGGACGCGCTGACCGCGACCCACCGGGCCGAGGTCGCCGGGTACGTCGCCGGCGCCGCCCGCTCGGCGGCGCTGGCCCGGCAGAACGCGGCCGAGGCGGCCAAGGCCGCCGCGGTGGCGCGGGGCGCGGCCGACGACGCGGCCCGCTACGCCCAGCAGGCCAAGGACTCCGCGGACCTGGCCAAGACCTACGCCGCGCAGGCCGAGGCGTCGGCCCAGGACGCCAAGAGGTCGGCGGACGCGGCGGTGCAGTCGGCGAACCAGGCCAAGCAGGCCGAGGCCGCCGCCCAGCAGGCGGCCCAGCAGGCCCAGCAGTCTGCGAACCGGGCCCAGGCGTCCGCTTCGGACGCGGCGGCGTCGGCCTCCGACGCCCGGGCGGCCGCCGACGCCGCGGCTGCCTCCGCCGCGGCCGCCAACCTCAGCCGCGACCAGGCCGTGCAGGCCGCGGCCGACGCCTTCCAGCGGACGATCGAGCTCTACCTCCGGGAGATCGCCGAGGCCGCGGGTGGCAGCCGTCCGGACATGACCGACCCCGACGGGCACCCCTACCAGGACGACCAGGCGGGCCACCCGGCCTACCACGAGCCGACGCCGTGGGAACGGGCCGCGCTGCGGGAGTACATCCAGATGCTCTCCATGCAACAAGGCGCGGCCGCGCTGTTCGTCTGCAACAACCGGCCGATCACCTGCGCCCTGTTCAACCACTGGGCGCGGGCGAGCGGCGACGACTACGTCCTCAGCGCCGACCAGATGAGGAGCTTCTACAACGATCCGCAGTGGCAGGCGGCGCTCAACCGCAAGCTGGCGGCCTACGCCAACCAGGCGGCGGCCAAGTGCACCGGGCCGGTCGGCTTCACGTGCTCGCTGAAGCTCGACACGAACTGGCTCGGCGAGCAGTTCACCCAGGTGCCCGACCACATCTTCTCGTTGCACTCGTTCGAGTACCGGGTCACCGGCGACCTCACCGCCCGGGTGACCGGCGACGGGACGGTGCAGCTGACCGGCGGCTACCGCGTGGACCTGAAGAAGGCGTACAACTTCGACCCCGAGAAGCCGCCGATCACCGTGCACGGCGTCGACTACGATGTGAAGGCGCTGTCGCAGATGCCGACCGTCGGCCTCGCGCAGGACTTCACCGTGCAGGGCAGCACCAACCAGAACCTCGACATCGTGGGGCACCGATGAATCCGCCGGATCCGCGAGGAGTGCGATGCGCGCACGGCCGCTGACGGCCGTTCTCGGGCTCCTTGCCGCGGCCGCCGTGCTGGCCGGCTGCGGCAAGGAGCCCGACCCGCGGGCCTACCCGGGCAGCGAGAGCGGGGTGAGCTGGGAGGACGCCGCGGCGCGGTACCGGATCTCGCTCCCGTCGTGCCCGGTCGAGGGCTTCCGCTTCGACGTCCAGCCGCCGCTCACCGACCGGCTGGCCGTCACCTTCACCGCGGCCAAGTCCTGTGTGGACGGTTACCTGAAGCAGTACGGGGTCGACCCCGCCACCCCGTCGGGCCACTGGCCGTCGGGGGCGTCGGGGACCGCGGGCGGGGCGGCGATCCGGCCGGACGACCCGCCGTTCGACCCGGCGGAGATGCGGCAGTTCGGCTGGGTGCTCGACCCCGGCGTGCGGTACGACCTCTACTTCGGCTTCCACTCGCCGGACCGGTGGTCGACGTTCTGGGTGCTCGTCAAGCCCGGCCCGGACCGGGAAGTCGTCTACCTGCGCAGCAAGACCCTGGGCTGAGGCCTCACTTCCAGTCGACCTGCGGCGAGCGGTAGAAGTCGATCCCCTGCGCCACCCAGCGCGGGGACTGCTTCGCCAGCCGGAGCCGGTAAGCGTCCCAGTCGTGAGTGCTCCGCGGCGACCAGCCGATCTCCGCGATCCCCGGCAGCCGCGGGAACGCCATGTACTCGATGTCGTCGCTGGTCCGGATCGTCTCGGTCCACAGCGGCGCTTCGACGCCCGCGACCTGGCTCTCGCCGACGCCGTTGACCAGCGTCGCCGGATCCCAGTCGTAGCCGTCCCGCACCTCGATCAGCGCGACCCAGTCCTGGCCGAGCGGCGTCTGCGGGGTGTACTTCATGTCGAGGTAGGCGTAGTTCGCCGGCGACATGAGGATCTTGTTGCCGCGCGCCGCGGCCGCCGCGACGTCCGGGTCGTCGCCCCCGAAGCCCCAGTACTGCGGGACCGCCGACACCGGCGGGACCGACTTGGCGATCTCGTGCCAGCCGGTGACCTTCTTGCCGTACTTGGCGACGATCGGCTGCACCTTCCGCTCGAACGCCAGGTAGTCCGCGGGCGGCGTCGAGTGGGCCTCGTCGCCGCCGATGTGCAGGTACTCCCCGGGCGTGAGGGCCGCCAGCTCGCGCACGACGTCCTCGACGAACCGGTAGGTGATCGGCGAGGAGATGCACAGCGAGCTGTAGCCGACCTCGGTGTCCGTGCGCGGCGGCACCGCGACGCCGTCGCAGTTCAGCTCCGCGTACGTCGACAGCGCCGCGTTCGTGTGACCCGGCATGTCGATCTCCGGGATCACCGTGATGTGCCGAGAAGCGGCGTACGCGACGATGTCCTTGTACTGCGCCTGCGTGTAGTAGCCGCCCGGGTCGCCGCCGACGGCCGTCTGCCCGCCCACCGTCGCCAGCTTCGGCCAGCTCTTGATCTCGATCCGCCAGCCCTGGTCGTCGGCCAGGTGCAGGTGCAGCGTGTTGACCTTGTACTGGGCGATCTGGTCGATGTACCGCTTCACCTGGTCGGGCTTGAAGAAGTGCCGGGCGACGTCGAGCATCGCGCCGCGCTGCGCGAAGCGCGGGTAGTCGAGGATCGTGCCGCCGGCGACGGTCCACGTCCGGTGCTGCACGCGCGGGGACTCGATGGCCGACGGCAGCAGCTGCCGCAGCGACTGCACGCCTTCGAAGAGCCCGTCGGCGGTGTTGGCGGTCAGCGTGACGCCGTCGCGGGCGACCTTCAGCAGGTAACCCTCGGTGCCGATGCGCGGGTCGTGGCCCAGCTCCAGCGAGATCGCGGGCAGCCCGGCGGCGCGCGGCACGACCGGTAGCGGGTAGCCGGTGGCCGGGCGCAGCAGGCCGCGCAGATAGTCGGCGACCTGGCCGGCCCCGCGGCCGGCGGTGATCACGGTGAACGGCGTGAGCCGGAAGCCGCCGCGGGGGTCGGCCTGCGCCGAGACGGGCGCCGGGACGACGTCGGTCACACTGCGTTCGAGGGCGGCCGGGGCGGCCGCGGCGGAAGCGGGCAGGCCGGCGGCCGCGAGACTCACGACGGCCGCGGTCAGGACGGCTCGGGACAAGCGCATCGAAGCACCTCCGGTCGGGGACTCCCTGCAAAGGTACAGACCAGCCGGTGCATTTGGAACAGTTCTTAACGAAGGGCGGCGCGGATGGCCTCCAGGACGCTGGGGTCCTCGATCGTCGAGGGCACCGCCTCGTCGCGGCCGTCGGCGATCGCGCGCATCGTCTTGCGGAGGATCTTCCCCGACCGCGTCTTCGGCAGCGCGTCCACAATGGACACGTCGCGGAACGCCGCGACCGGGCCGATGTCCCGCCGGACCATCGCCACGAGCTCGTCGCGCAGCTGCTCCGGGGCGATGTCCGCGCCCGACTTCAGCACCACGAACCCGCGCGGCAGCTGGCCCTTGAGCTGGTCGGCGACGCCGATCACGGCGCATTCGGCGACCGCCGGGTGCGCGGCCAGGACGGCTTCCATCGACCCGGTGGAGAGCCGGTGCCCGGCGACGTTGATGACGTCGTCGGTGCGGCCCATGACGAAGAGGTAGCCGTCTTCGTCGAAGTAACCGGAGTCGCCGGTCAGGTAGTGGCCCTCGTAGCGGGAGAGGTAGGCCTCGCGGTACCGCTCGTCGGCGCCCCAGAGCGTCGGCAACGACCCGGGCGGGAGCGGCAGCTTCACGGTGATGGCGCCTTCACGCCCGGCGGGCAGCTCGCCGCCGGCCTGGTCGAGGATCCGGACGTCCCAGCCGGGGACCGGCTTGGTCGCGGACCCGGCCTTGACGGCCATCGGCTCCAGGCCGCGGGGGTTGGCGGCGATCGGCCAGCCGGTCTCGGTCTGCCACCAGTGGTCGACGACCGGGACGCCGAGCTTCTCGTGGGCCCAGTGGTAGGTCTCCGGGTCGAGCCGTTCGCCGGCCATGAACAGCGTCCGGAACTGCTCGAGGTCGTACTTCGCCAGCTCACGGGCGTCCGGGTCGACCTTCTTGACGGCCCGCAGCGCGGTCGGCGCGGTGAACAGCGCCTGGACGCCGTGTTCGGCGATGACGCGCCAGAACGCGCCGGCGTCGGGCGTCCCGACGGGCTTGCCTTCGTACATGACCGTGGTCGCCCCGACGAGCAGCGGCGCGTACACGATGTAGGAGTGGCCGACGACCCAGCCGACGTCGGACGCCGTCCACCAGACGTCGCCGGCGTGGACGTCGTAGACGGCGGCCATCGAGTAGGCGAGCGCGACGGCGTGGCCGCCGGTGTCGCGCACGACGCCCTTCGGCTTCCCGGTCGTCCCGGACGTGTAGAGGATGTACAGCGGGTCGGTGGCCGCCACCGGCACCGGGTCGGCGGGCTCGGCGCCCACCGCCAGCTCGCGCCAGTCGAGGTCGCGCCCGGTCAGCACGGCAGGCGCCTGCTCGCGCTGCAGCACGACGACGTGGTCGGGCTGGTGCTCGGTCATGCCCAGCGCGGCCTCGATGATCGGCTGGTACTCGACGACCCGCGTCGGCTCGATGCCGCAGGACGCGGCGAGGATGACCGTGGGCTTGGCGTCCTCGATCCGCGCGGCCAGCTCCTTGGGCGCGAACCCGCCGAAGACCACCGAGTGCACCGCCCCGATCCGCGCGCAGGCCAGCATCGCGATGGCGGCTTCGGGCACCATCGGGAGGTAGACGATCACCCGGTCACCCTTGGTTACCCCGAGTGAGTGAAGCGCCCCGGCGAAGCGCGCGACCGTGTCCCGCAGCTCCTCGTACGTGTACGTACGTTGCCGCCCGGTCACGGGAGAGTCCCAGATCAGCGCGGCCTGGCCGCCGCGGCCGGCCTCGACGTGCCGGTCCAGCGCGTTGTACGACGTGTTCAGCTCGGCGCCGGGGAACCACCGGTAGAAGGGCGGGTTCGAGTCGTCCAGTGCCCGCTCCGGCGGCTTCGTCCAGCTGATCGACTCCGCCGCGGCCAGCCAGAACGCGTCCGGCTCGGTCAGGCTGCGCCGGTAGGCTTCGGAGTACGCGGCCATGCTCCGCTCCTTCGCGTCGGACGTTGCGCCGATCCCCATCATGGCGCGGGAGCGGCGGGCGCGCCGGATTCCCCGGCGGAAAGACCCGGCAACCTCACGGAGCCCGGGAGCGTCCTAAGCTGGACCGCGGGAAACGCCGCGCGACGGCTACATGGCGAACACGGACAGTGAGGGGAGCCCGGCGGTGAACGGACTCGCGAGCGCGTTGCTCTCGCTAGCCCATTCCTTGTTCGGCCCGGGTTTCTGCCCCGGCGACTGGGTTTGGGCCACGAGTGCGGCCGGCGCGCTCGTCGCGCTGCTCCCGCCGATCGGCGCGGTCGCCGTGTCGATCATCCGGAAGGGCACCGGCAACCGCTACGACGCCACGACGCTGTCGGTGTTCGGCGCGATCGGCCTGTTCAGCGCGCTGGTGCTGCCGTGGCTGCTGTCCAACGGCGTCTCGGGCGTCTACCGGGCGGCGTGGGCGGGCGAGAAGACCGGCCTGAGCAAGGTCGAACTGGCCACGCTCAACGGCCCCGGCGGCTGCTGGGTCGACAACCAGAAGGACTACCTCGGCGGCGGCCAGACCGTCTACGACGTGCTGTTCGCCAAGAACGGCAGCGACCTCCCGTTCTTCGTCTACCTGCTGGCCTTCGCCGTGCTGGGCGCCGGCTCGCTGTTCTTCGTGATCCTGCAGGGCCGCACGGCCTTCCGCCGCGGGCCGAAGTGGCCGTCGCGGTTCTTCTGGATCCCGTTCGCCGCGATGCTGGTGTTCAGCGTCGGCATGGAGGCGAACACCGCGCTGCACTTCTGGCTCGGCTTCCTGCCGTTCAGCGTGCTGGGCCTGATCCCGGTCGCGATGGTCGGCCCGCCGCCGTGGTCGGTGATCAACCGGTCGGACCGGTCGGACGAGCCGCCGCCGCGCCGGCCGGAGCAGGGGCCGCCGCCGTCGCAGGTCCAGCCGCGCCCGACCCCGCCGCCTCCGCCACCGCTCCCGGCCAACCGCCCGTACCCGAAGACGGCCCTGGCCTCGGCGCCCGAGCCGCCGTCCCCGCCGGCCGGCGCGCTGGCGGCGGCCCCGGGCCCGATCCCGCCGCCGCCGGGTTCCCGCAACGCCGGCGGCAGCCGCTACCGCCGCGTCAAGCAGCTGGGCGCGGGCGGGTTCGGCACGGTCTGGCAGGCCGTCGACACCCAGCTCAACCGCACGGTCGCGCTGAAGATCGCGCACGCGCCGGACCGCGACACGGCCGAGCGCATGCAGCGCGAGGCCCGCGCGCTGGCCGTGGTCAGCCACCCGAACTGCGTCAAGGTGTACGACCTCGCCGAGGAGCCGGACGGCCTGGCGCTGGTGATGGAGTACCTGGAGGGCCGTCCGCTGGCCGAGCTGGTCGACGGCCAGGGCCCGATCGACGACGTCGCGGCGGGCCGCCTGTGGGCGACGATGGCGGGTGCCCTGGCGGCGGCCCACGAGAAGGGCGTCCTGCACCGCGACATCAAGCCGTCGAACATCGTGCTGGACCCGAGCGGCCTGGCCCACCTGATCGACTTCGGCATCGCCCGCAGCCAGGGCGACTCGAAGATGACGGCCACCGGGATGATGATCGGCACGCCGGACTTCGTGGCCCCGGAGCAGGCGATGGGCTCCCCGGCCTCCCCGGCGTCGGACGCCTGGCAGCTGGCGGCGACGATCAGTTACGCGCTGTCCGGCCAGCCCCCGCGCGGAACGCGGGAGACCCCGATGGCGGCGCTGATGGCGGCGGCCCGGGCCGAGCCGGTTTCGCGGTTGCCGCAGCGCAGCGCGCACGCCCGGCTGCTGGCGGCGTCCCTGGACCCGGAGCCCCGTCGGCGTCCGACGTTGAACGCCGTGCGGCGCGAGGTGGAGGGCTGGCTGTCGCGGGCGGGCAAGTCCGCCGACGGCCCGGTGACGCGGGTGGTGCCGCGGCAGCCGGGGAGCGGGCTGCCGCGTCGCTAACCGGGCTTGACGGCCGAGAAGCTCACGATCTCCTTCGGGCGGGCCTTGACCTCGACCTGCTCGAAACCGGCCCGCTCCAGGCGCCCGGGCAGGGTCGCCGCGTCGAGCACGTTCATCGTGTCGCCGATGTGCAGGAGCCGGAAGCGGAAACTGAGCTGGCTGTCGGTGCCGCAGAACCGCCCGCCCGGCCGCAGCACCCGGGCGGCCTCGGCGAAGATCGCGTCCTGCAGCGACACCGTCGGGACGTGGTGCAGCATCGTGAAGCAGACGACCGCGGAGAAGCTCCCGGTGCCGAACGGCATCTCGGCGCCGCTGCCTTCGCGGACGTCGGCGCGGTCGCCGAACTTCGTGCGCAGCAGCTCGGTCGACGCGGGATCGATCTCCAGGATCGTCAGCTTCGGGACGACGTCGAGCAGCACCTTCGTGGTGGCGCCGAAGCCGGGGCCGATCTCGAGGACGTCGTCGCCCAGGTCGTGTTTCGCGAGCCAGCCGGGCAGCACGTCCTCGACCATCGAAGCCCACTTGGCCGAGCTGCAGATCTTGCGGTGGATCAGGTTCATCGGCATGCGTCCGACGCTATTCCGGCCCGCCGGTGACTGGTAGCCGATACGCTGCCAACCAATGTCGTCAAACAGCCAAGCCATGCTCCTCGGCGCCTTCGACCTGCCCGCCGGTACCTGGTTCCCGTGGCACGAGCACCCGGTGCACCAGCTGGTCTGGTCGGCCCGCGGCGTCGTCGCGGTCAAGGCGGGCGACGCGGCCTGGGTGCTGCCGCCGACACGCGCCCTGTGGATGCCCGCCGGCGTCCGGCACCGCACCGGCGCGCTCGGGCGGGCGGCGCTGCGGGGCATCTACGCCGACCCGTCGCTGTCGCCGGTGTCCTGGCCGGAGCCGCGGATGGTGGTCGTCCGGCCGCTGCTGCGGGAGCTGCTGGAGTACCTGACCGGCGACGGCGTCGCGCCCGCGGCCCGGCTGCGCGCCGAAGCCGTGGCCTTCGACCTGCTGGAACCCCTGGACGTCGTGCCGATCGTGGTGCCGTCACCGGCCGACCCGCGCGCCCTCGACGTGGCGACGGCGGTGCTCGCGAACCCGGCGGACCCGCGCACCCTGGCCGAGTTCGGCCGGGACGTCGGGGCCGCGGAGCGCACGCTGGCGCGGATCTTCGTCCGCGAGTGCCGGATGCCGTTCGGGACGTGGCGCACGCAGGTGCGGCTGCGTGCGGCGTTGCCGTTGCTGGCGCAAGGGACGCCGCTGGAGCCGGTGGCCTACCGCGTGGGCTACAGCTCGGCGAGCGCGTTCGTCGCGGCCTTCCGGCGCGCGGTGGGTGTCACGCCGGGCGCCTACTTCGCCGGCTGAACCCCGCCCCCGCCCCAAGCGCCCCAATGTGGCCTTCGGTGCGTTGAACGCACCGAAGGCCCCATTGGGTGCGGTGAACGCAACCAAGGCCACATTGGGGCGCGCGCCCGGGGCTGGCTACCGCCAGGAGGGCAGCCAGCGCTCGGCTTCCCACTGGCCGTTCGTGATCGCGATGCCGTTCAGGATCGGCCACAGCCAGGCGAAGTTCGCCACCACCAGTCCGACGTACAGCGACACCACCAGCAGCCCGGTCCCGCGTCTCTCGAACCCGCGCCGGGCGCTGCCCAGGATCTGGCCCAGGCACAACGTCAGCCCCAGCACCAGGAACGCGGCCAGCGGCGTCGCGTAGAAGAAGTACATCTGGCGGTCGATGTTGGTGAACCAGAAGACGTACCCGCCCAGGTACCCGACGAGCACGGCCGCGTAGCGCCAGTCCGCGCGGAAGATCGAGCGCCACGCCGCCCAGCCGAGCATCGGGATCGCCAGCCACCACATCGCCGGCGTGCCGATCAGCATCGTCGCGCTGATGCAGCGGGCCTCGCCGCAGCCGGTGACTTCGCCGTTGTAGCTGTAGAGCATCGGGCGCAGCCCCATCGGCCACGTCCACGGCTTCGACTCCCACGGGTGCGGGCTGTCCTTGGGCGTCACCAGCGTCTCGTGGAAGTGCAGGACGTTCGCCGTGTAGTCGCCCAGCGAGCGCAACGCCGGCGGCATCCACGCCCAGAAGCCCGGCGCGATGTCCTTGATCTCGGTGTAGTGCCGGTCGGTGGCCGTCTCGCTGGCGAACCAGGCCCAGTACGCGGCGAAGTACATCAGGAACGGGATGACCAGGATGGCCCACAGCGCGGGGGCCACGTCCCGGCGGATCGTGCCCAGCCAGGGCCGTTCGACGCCGGCCGCGCGCCGGGCCGCGACGTCGAAGAAGACGGTGAGCAGCCCGAACGCGACGATGTAGTACAGCGCCGACCACTTGACGCCGAAGGTGAGCCCGATCATCAGCCCGGTCGCGAACCGCCACCAGCGGAAGCCCAGCTTGGGGCCCCAGACCGACTCGTTGACCCAGCCCTCGCGGACCGCCGTCGCGAGCCGTTCGCGCACCTGGTCGCGGTCGGCGAGCACGCAGGCGAACGCGGCGAGCACGAACAGCGCGATGAAGATGTCGAGCATGCCCATGCGCGACTGCAGGTGCAGCACGCCGTCGCTGATCACCAGGATGCCGGCGATGCCGCCGAGCAGCGTCGAGCGCGTCAGGCGGCGGGCGATGCGGATGGTCAGCAGCACGATCAGCGTGCCGGCCAGCGCGGGCATGATGCGCCAGCCCCAGCCGTTGTAGCCGAACAGCCACTCGCCGATCGCGATCAGCTGCTTGGCCAGCGGCGGGTGGACGACCAGCTCGTAGCCGTAGTTGTCCTCGTAACCGCCGTTGCGCAGCACCTGCCACGCCTGGGGCACGTAGTGCTTCTCGTCGAAGACCGGGCTGCCCTTGTCGGTCGGCACGCCGAGGTTCTGCAGGCGGACGATGCCGCCGATCACCGTCAGCACCAGGGTGACGACCCAGCCGCGCAGGCGGTCGGCCGGCATGCCGCGGCCGAGCAGCGTCAGCTCGCGGTCGGTGGGCGGCCGGAGCGCCTCGACCGGGTCCGGCCGGACGCTTTCGTCGTCGGGACGGGTCAGCACGGCGGTCACGGGGGCGATCCTACGGGCGAGGCAGGGCGTGCGTCGTGGCGGATCCGCTGATCAGCCTAGGCTGGTGGGGTGACCCAGGGCCGCCTCATCCTCGCCGCCACCCCGCTCGGCGACGTCCGCGACGCTTCCCAGCGCCTGGCCACGGCCCTGGCGGAAGCCGACGTCATCGCGGCCGAGGACACGCGCCGGTTTCGCGCGCTGGCGACGGCGCTGGGCGTGACCCCGCGCGGCCGGGTGGTGAGCTTCTACGAAGACGTCGAATCCGCGCGCCTGCCCAAGCTGCTCGAAGCGTTGCAGGCGGGCGAGACGGTGGTCCTGGTGACGGACGCCGGCATGCCGAGCGTGTCCGACCCGGGCTTCCGCCTGGTGGCGGCTTGTGTCGCGGCGGCCCTGCCGGTGACGTGCCTGCCGGGCCCGTCGGCGGTGACGACGGCGCTCGCGTTGTCCGGGTTGCCCTGCGACCGGTTCTGTTTCGAGGGCTTCGCCCCCCGCAAGCCGGGCGAGCGCACGCGCTGGCTGACGGCGTTGCGCGACGAGCCCCGGACGGCGGTGTTCTTCGAGTCCCCGCACCGGCTGGAGTCGCTGCTGGCGGACGCGGTGTCCGTTTTGGGCGGTTCCCGGCAGGCGGCGGTGTGCCGGGAGCTGACGAAGACGTACGAAGAGGTGAAGCGGGGGACGCTGGCGGAGCTGGCCGCGTGGGCCGAGGAGGGCGTCCGCGGCGAGATCACGGTGGTCCTGTCCGGAGCGGCCCCGCGGGCGGTTTCGGTGGCGGACCTGGTGGCCGAGGTATCGGACCGCGTGGCGGCCGGCGAGCGCCTGAAGTCGGCGGCGGCCGAGGTCGCGGAGGCCGCTGGGGTGTCCAAAAAGGAGCTGTACGACGCCGTGCTGGCGTCCCGGGTCAAGTGAGCAGCGCCGTCACCGCGGCATGCGCCTTCGCCGCGTCCGGCGCGTCCCCGGTGATCACGTCCGTGTACACGAACGACTCGCCGATGCGGACCAGCAGGTAGGCCAGGTCCGGCACGGGCAGCGGTGGCACCAGCCGGCCGGCCGAGACCTCCGCGGCCAGCAGCGTCTCCAGCTCCGCCGTCGTCCGGCGCTGGCACACGCTCGCGCGCGTGGTCAGCAGCCGCAGTGCCCGCTCCGGCTCGCGGCGGAGGAAGTCGCGGAACGGTGGTGCGTCGTTCGCCAGCCGGACGTACCCGCTCACGAAGTCCGCGATCCCCGCCGCGCCGCGGCCGGCGCACGAAGGGAGCAGGCGGGCGATCGTGGCCGAGGACAGCGACCAGAGGATCTCGCCCAGCAAAAGATCGCGGGACCCCACCCGGCGGTGCAGCGTCGCCCGGCTGATCGACAGCTCCTGGGCCAGTTCCCCCATGTCGACCCGGCGGCCGGCGAGGAACCACTCGCGGGCGAGCTCGAACTCCTGAGACATATGTCAGAATGTCTCACAACCACGACGGAGAGGGAACGCGACATGCGCGCAGTGCAGGTGACCGAGTTCGGCGGACCCGAGGTGCTCACGCCGGTCGAGCTGCCCGACCCGGTGGCCGGGCCCGGCGAGGTCCTCATCGACGTCGACCGCGTCGGCGTCAACTACGCCGACACCCACCAGGCCGAGAACAGCTACCTCGCGCCGAGCAAGCTGCCGCTCGTCCCCGGTGGCGAGGTCGTCGGGCGCACGCCGGACGGCAAGCGCGTGGTCGCCCTGCTCAACGGTGGCGGGTACGCCGAGCGGGCCGTCGCCCCGGCGGCCATGACCTTCCCCGTGCCCGACGGCATCGACGACCTGACCGCGCTGTCCATGCTGGTCCAGGGCACCACCGCCTGGGTCCTGCTGCGCAGGAACGCCCACCTCGAAAAGGGCGAGTCGGTCGTCGTGCACGCCGCCGCCGGCGGGGTCGGGACCGTTGCCGTGCAGCTCGCGAAGGCCTGGGGCGCCGGCCGCGTCATCGCCACCGCGAGCAGCGACGAGAAGCGCGCGCTCGCCCTCGAGCTCGGCGCCGACGTCGCCATCGACTCCCGCGCCGAGGACATGACGGCCGCGCTGAGCGAGGCGAACAACGGCCGCCGCGTCGACATCGTGCTCGACATGGTCGGCGGGAAGACGACCGACCAGAGCATCGCCGCGCTCGCCCCGTTCGGCCGCCTGGCCTTCTACGGCATGGCGGGCCGCGAAAACCCGAAGCCGGTCGAGCTGCGCAACGTCCTCGGTCACAGCACCACGATCAGCGGCATGTGGCTGCCGCACGTCTTCCGGCTGCCGGGCAACGTCTTCGGGACCGCCCTCACCGAGCTGTTCGACCTGGTGCAGGCAGGCAAGCTCAAGGCCGTCCCGGGTGGCGAGTACGCGCTGTCGGACGCCCGCGGCGCGCACGAGGCCCTGCGGTCCCGCAAGACCGTCGGCAAGCTACTGCTCGACCCCGGCAAGTAGCGGGTTCGCCAGGAGGTGTTCCAGGGGTGCCGCCTTGTGGAGGCACTCCTGCCACTCCGCCTCCGGGTCCGAATCCGCCGTGATCCCGCCACCCACGCCGAGCGCGATCTCGCCGCCGGCGATCTCGAACGTCCGGATCGCGACGTTCAGCTCCAGGCCCGCCGCCGGTGACACCAGCCCGATCGCGCCCGTGTACACCCCGCGGCCGCAGGTCTCCAGCGACGCGATCAGGTCCAGCGCGCGGATCTTCGGCGCGCCCGTCACCGAGCCCGGGGGGAACGTCGCCGCCAGCAGGCCGGCGTCCGAAACCGACGGCCGCAGCACGCCGGTCACCGTCGAGTCCAGGTGCCAGACCCCCGGCGCCGGCCGGACCTCCAGCAGCGACGGCACCGTCACCGAGCCCACTTCGCACACCCGGCCGAGGTCGTTGCGGACCAGGTCGGTGATCATCACGTTCTCCGCGACGTCCTTCTCGGACCGGCGCAGCAGCGCGGCATTCCCGTCGTCCGCGGGCCCGCGGCGGGGGAGCGTCCCCTTGATCGGCGTCGACCGCACCGCGCGGCCGTGGCGGGCGAGGAACAGCTCCGGCGAAAACGAGACCACCGACCCCCACGAGCCCGACAGGAACGCCGCGCGCCGCGGGGCCAGCCGGGAGACGCCCGCCGCGAACAGAGCCGACGGCGAGCCGGTGAACGACCCGGTGAACCGGCCGCAGATGTTGGCCTGGAACAGCTCGCCCGCCTCGATCGCGTGCACGCACGCCTTCACCGCGTCCCGGTGCTCCGAGGGCAGCGGCCGCCGCAACGGCCCCGCGGTCCAGGACGAAGCAGGCGCCGGAGCCGCCAGCAGGGATTCCATTGTGGACACCGAGGGGCCGCCGCCGTCGAGGGACTCCAGGTAGCACGTCCCGGAAGCGGACCACCGCAGCACGTGGTCCGCCCAGCCCCACGCGGACGCGGGCAGCGCGCCGGTCCGGCCGGACGGGTCGGCCAGGTCGTAGGCCAGGTACCCGAACCAGCCGCCGCCGATCACGCCCGGCGGCGCGTCGAGCTCCGGCGCACCGGCGGGAAACGCGCCCGGAGCCACCGTCAGCGACGGCGCGATCACCGCCCGCGCCCCGAACCAGTCGCCGGACAGCATCGCCGGCGGCGGCAGGCCACGGGACGCGGCGTGGCGGGCCAGCACGGAAAGCGCGCGCGACGGCGTCACGTCCGTCCGGAGTGGCCTGCTCGTCACGCGCATGGCGACATTGTCGCCGCTCCTACAGCAAAAGGTCGCCCAATGTGAACGGGTACACGACGGCGTTCTGCTCCACCGGCCCGGCGATGCCGGGAACGTCCGGCGTGAGCGCGTGCTGGTGCACGCCGAGCCGCGAGTGGAACCAGCCCGCCCGGCCCGGGATGCCGTTGTGCCGGACCAGCCACAGCACGACTTCGCTGTCGGCCCAGCGGTCCGGGTGCAGGCGGTGTTGCCAGCAGTCGTAGTCGGCGTAGACCAGCACCCGCTCGATGCGGGCCGCGTGCCGGACGTGCTTGATCCACGCCTTGACGAACCGGTCGTCGACGCTCGGCGCCGCCACCTCCAGCGCCGGCGCGAGGGAGCCGGGCGCGAACGCGCCGAGCCTGCTTGCCGTGCGCACGAAGAAGTCCGCTTGGTCGTGGACCGCACCGGGCCGCGCGTAGTGCCGCCCGCCGGCGTGCAGCCCGGCTTCCTGCGCGCCGGCCAGGTTGCGTTCCGCGGCGGAGTTGCTCCAGTTGACGTTCTCGCTGATCGTCACCGACACGAACCGGGTGTGCGCGGTGCGCACGGCCTGCCAGTCCGTCACGTGCTCGCGGTGCGACAGCGAGATGCCGAGCTCACTCTCCGGCTCTGTCACGGTCCGCCCCCGGCGCGTCGGTGGAGAGCACACCATACGTCGCCGGAGGCGGACCCGCAGTGACACACGCGCGGTTGATCAGGCGTTTTCCTTTTGGAACGTCCGGGTGCCCCACCACACGGACAACACCGCCATCACCAGCACCACGACACCGCCGGTGAACAGGGCGTCCATCGTGAAGTCGCCGCGGAAGGTGTTCCGCTCGATGTCCACCACGTGCCGGAAGGGGTTGATCTGCGAAATCGTGTACAGCCAGTCCGGCGCGACGCCGGACGTGATCGGCAGCAGGATCCCCGAAAGCAGCAGCAGCGGGATGAGCACCGCGTTGAGCAGGGCGGGGAACGTCTCCTCGCTCTTGAGCGTCAACGCCAGCGCGTAGGAGCAGGACGCCAGCGACACCGCCAGCAGGAACACGATCAGCAGGCTCAGCAGCACGCCGCCGACCGGTGCGTTCAAGTCGAACGCCAGGTACGCCAGCGCGATGATCAGCAGCGCCTGGACCACCGCCTGCAGCGCGCTGGCCAGCACCTTGCCCAGCAGCAGCGCGACCCGGCTGACCGGCGTCACCCGGAACCGCTCGACGACGCCGGAGCGGTACTCGGCGAGCAGGCCGAAGCCGACGAACGAGCTGCCGAACAGCGCCAGCTGGGCGATGAGCGCCGGGGTGAGCAGCATCCAGCCGTCCACTTCGGACAGGCCCTGCGCCTGCATGGCCTTGACCATCAGCGGCCCGAACAGGAACAGGTACAGCAGCGGCTGCATGATCCCGATCAGCACCCAGGTCGGGTTGCGCAGCGCCGCCGTCATTTCGCGGCGGAAGATCAGCCAGGTGTCACGCAGCACGGCCGGCCTCCTCCGCTTCCCGCAGCGAACGCCCGGTCAGGGTCAGGAAAACGTCGTCGAGCGTCGGCCGGTGGACCTGGACCGACAGCATCGCGATGCCCTTGGCGTCCAGCGCGCGCAGCAGCTCCGGCAGCGCGACGTCGCCGCGCGGCACCCGGAACCGGACCTCCCCGCCGTCGACGGACAGCTCCTGCGCGCCGGTGAGCCGCCCGGCGATCTCGGCGGCGTCCGTGGCCTGGCCCGGCTCGACGCCGACCTCGACGCGGTCGCCGTTGACCCGCGCCTTCAGCGCGTCCGGGGTGCCCTCGGCGACGATCCGGCCGTCGTCGATGACGATCAGCCGGTCCGACAGCGCGTCCGCCTCGTCGAGGTAGTGGGTGGTCAGGAAGACCGTGACGCCCTGCTCGGCGCGCAGCCGGCGGATGTGGTCCCACAGGTTGGCGCGGCTCTGCGGGTCGAGCCCGGTCGACGGCTCGTCGAGGAACACCAGGCCCGGTGAGTGGATCAGCCCGAGCGCGATGTCGAGCCGGCGACGCTGCCCGCCGGACAGCGTCTTGGTCAGCCGCTGGTCCAGCCCGGCCAGGTCGAGCTGCTCGGCGAGCTCGGCGCCGCGCGCGATCGCGTCGGCCTTGCTCATCCGGTAGAGCCGGCCCTGCAGCTCCAGCTCGTCGGCGACCTTGCTTTCGGGAGCGCTGCCGCCGCCCTGGGCGACGTAGCCGATGCGCTTGCGCACGCCCAGCGGGTCGGACAGCAGGTCGCAGCCGCCGACGGTCGCGGTGCCCGCGGTCGGCTTGAGCAACGTGGTCAGCATGCGCAGCGTGGTCGTCTTCCCGGCGCCGTTGGGCCCGAGGAAGCCGACCAGCTCACCCGCTTCGACGTCGAGGTCGACGCCCTTCACCGCGTGGACTTCGCCCCCAGTGCGGCCCTTGCGGCGGAACCGCCGCTCGAGACCGCGTGCCGTGATCATGAGATCCCCTCTCGAGAGTAGTCAAGCTCGACTAGTTGTAGCTCGACACCTTGCTCGAGACATCGTTCACTAGTCAAATTTGATTACGGGGGCGGATCGCCGAACGCCCGGCCGGCGTCGTCGGCCATCTCGTACTCGCCGGCCGCCAGCCGCGCGATCAGCGACCGGGCCCACTCCCGGCCGGTGCGGGCCTGCGCCGATTGTCCGCCGACCAGGTCAGCAGCTCACGCCGCACCTGGTAGCCGTGCGCGCGGCCGTACATGCGTACGACTCCGAGCACGAGCAGCCGTGTCGCCGACAACCGGACCTCCCTCTGGAATACGCGCGTGACGCCCTCCGTAGGCTAATAAGGTATGAGCACCCCTGTGTTGACCGCGGTGGCCTGGCCCTATGCCAACGGCCCCCGCCACATCGGCCACGTGTCCGGATTCGGCGTCCCGTCCGACGTCTTCTCCCGCTACCAGCGAATGGCCGGCAACCGGGTGCTCATGGTGTCCGGGACCGACGAACACGGCACGCCGATCACCGTCCAGGCGGACAAGGAGGACTCGACCCCGCAGCAGACGGCGGACAAGTACACCCGCCAGATCGGCACCGACCTGCAGGGCCTCGGCCTGTCCTACGACCTGTTCACCCGCACCACGACCGGGAACCACGCCGAGGTGACGCAGCAGATCTTCCTCGCGCTGCACCGCAACGGCTACGTCGTGCCCAAGACCACGCGCGGCGCGATCAGCCCCTCCACCGGCCGCACGCTGCCCGACCGCTACGTCGAGGGCACCTGCCCGATCTGCGGGTACGACGGCGCGCGCGGCGACCAGTGCGACAACTGCGGCAACCAGCTCGACGCCGCGGAGCTGATCAACCCGAAGTCGCGGATCAACGGCGAGACGCCGAAGTTCGTCGAGACCGAGCACTACTTCCTCGACCTGCCGGCGTTCACCAAGACCCTCGGCGACTGGCTGGGCACCAAGACCGACTGGCGCCCGAACGTCCTCAACTTCACCAAGAACCTGATCGACGACATGCGGCCGCGGCCGATCACCCGCGACCTCGACTGGGGCGTCAAGATCCCGCTCGACGGCTGGCGCGACCAGCCGCTGAAGCGGTTCTACGTCTGGTTCGACGCGGTGATCGGGTACTTCTCGGCCAGCGTCGAGTGGGCGCGCCGCTCCGGCAACCCGGAGGCGTGGCGTGAGTGGTGGGACAACGCCGACGCGCGCTCCTACTACTTCATGGGCAAGGACAACATCACCTTCCACGCCCAGATCTGGCCGGCCCTGCTGTTCGGGCACAACGGCGAGGGCGATCGCGGTGGTGAGCCGGGCAAGTACGGGAAGCTGCACCTGCCGGACGAAATCGTCTCCAGCGAGTTCCTCACCATGAGCGGCTCGAAGTTCTCGACCTCGCGCGGGCGCGTGATCTACGTCGAGGACTTCCTGCGCGACTTCGGCCCGGACACGCTGCGGTACTTCATCTCGGTCGCCGGCCCGGAGACCCAGGACACCGACTTCACCTGGGACGAGTTCGTCCGCCGGACCAACTTCGAGCTGGCCAACGAGTGGGGCAACCTGGTCAACCGGTCGATCTCGATGGCGCACAAGAACGTCGGTGCCATCCCGCGCCCGGAGGCCCCGACCGCGGCCGACGAAGAGCTGAAGGCGCTGTCGCGCAAGGCGTTCGACACCGCGGGCGCGCACCTGGCCCGGTCCCGGTTCAAGCTGGCGGCGGCCGAGGCGATGAAGGTCGTCACCGCGGCGAACAAGTACATCTCCGACCAGGAGCCGTGGAAGCTCAAGGACGACCCCACGCGGCGCGACACCGTCCTGCACACCGCGCTGCAGGTCGTCTCCGACGCCAACACGCTGCTGACGCCGTTCCTGCCGCACTCGGCGCAGAAGGTGCACGAGGCCCTCGGCGGCACCGGTGTCTGGGCCGCCCAGCCGGAGCTGAAGGAGGTCGACGACCTCGACATCGACGGCCGGGTCAACCCGATCCTCACCGGCGACTACGCGGCCGAGCAGGCGAAGTGGGAGTCGACGCCGATCGAGGTCGGCAGGCCCCTGCGGAAGCCGTCGCCGCTGTTCACCAAGCTCGACCCGGCGCTCGGCGAGACCGGTCCCGAGTGGGCGCCGATCATCAAGGAGTAAGAAGAACGCATGGGTGATCAGAAGCGCGAGCTGCCGCCTGTCCCGGACCGGCTCCCGGTGTCGGTGGTCGACGCGCACACCCATCTCGACGCGTGCGGCGCGGTCACCGCGGCCGATGTCACGGCCATGGTCGACCGCGCCGAGCGCGCCGGCGTCGCGCGCGTCGTCACGGTCGCCGACGACCTCGCCTCGGCCCGCTGGGCCGTCGAGGCGGCGGGCTGGGACCGCCGGGTGTTCGCCGCCGTCGCGATCCACCCGACCCGGACCAAGGAGTTCGGCGAGGCCGAGCGGGCCGAGGTGGAGCGGCTGGCGGCCGCGGACCGCGTGGTCGCCGTCGGCGAGACCGGCCTCGACTACTACTGGGACTACTCGCCGCACGACGCCCAGCAGGAGGCGTTCCGCTGGCACATCGACCTCGCGAAGCGGCTCGGCAAGCCGCTGATGATCCACGACCGCGAGGCCCACGACGACGTGTTGCGCATCCTGGCCGAAGAGGGTGCGCCGAATGCCGTAATTTTCCATTGTTTTTCCGGGGACGCGGAAATGGCGCGCAAGTGCGTCGACGCGGGCTTTGTCCTTTCCTTCGCGGGCACGGTGACGTTCAAGAACGCGAAGGACCTCCACGAGGCGGCCCGGCTCTGCCCGGCCGGGCAGTACCTCGTCGAGACGGACGCGCCGTTCCTGACCCCCCACCCGTTCCGTGGGCGGCCGAACGAGCCGTTCGGCGCCGCCTACACCGTCCGTCACCTCGCGGCGCTCAGGGGCGAAGCTGTCCACGAAGTCGCCGAATCGGTCCGGACCACCGCCGAGCGGATCTACCGACTCCCCAGTGTCACAACGGGTTGAACGCATTGCGACATAAGGGGTCTGGTGTACGCCACCTGATGGAGTGACCCAGATCACGACACTCCGGGGGGTGTTTGCGCAACCCGCCGCGACCCGTTACTGTCCCGTGATCGTGCCGATTGGGTCTGCGCTCAGCAGCTTCCGATCGTCACGCCCAGTCGTAGAGACGGCGCCCCCGACCGTCGTCTCGTGAAAGGGAACGATCCCCGGTGACAGGTAGCAGACAGGCTGGAGCGCGCTCCGCGGCCGTCCTCGACCGCAATTTCGAGGACACTGCGTACGGCCAGCTCGACTTCTCCGACGACCCGAACATCACGCAGCAGGACATCCTCGCCGCGCTCGGCCCCGATGCCGACGCGATGATGGCCGAGATCGACGTCGACGTCGACGAACTGATCCGCCTCATCAACGCCGAGACGACGTATCTGCCGCCGATCGTCATCCCGGACGGCCTCGAGGAGGACCGCACCGCTTCCCCCGAAGCGCGTCGTGCGGCTCTGGACGAGGGCCTCCGCCAGACCACCAAGGTCTGGAAGCGCCGGTTCCTCAAGGGCGCCGTCCTCAGCGTCATGATCAGCGTCGCCGGCGGCGGCGCGGCCGCGCTGGCGATGAACAAGAGCATCACCGTCGACGTCGACGGCCACCAGCAGACCGTGCACTCGTTCGGCGACACCGTCGGCGAGGTGCTCGAGGACGCGGGCCTGTCCGTCGGCGAGCACGACTCGCTGTCCCCCTCCCCGCAGGCCGAGGTCGGCGACGGCGGGGTCATCAAGCTCGAGCGCGGCCGCCAGCTGAAGCTGATCGTCGACGGCGCCGAGCGCACCTCCTGGGTCCGCGCGACCCACCTCGGCGACGCGCTGAGCCAGCTCGGCATGGCCGAGATGGACAAGCCCGGCACGTGGATGTCGATGCCGAAGGACGGCGAGCTGCCCCTGCAGGGCGCCACCGTCGAGATCAAGACGCTGAAGAACATCACCCTGTACGACGGCGGCAACGCGCCGAAGCAGGTGCAGACGACGGCCGTCACGACGAAGGAGTTCCTGGGCGAGTACAAGCTCACCCTGGGCCCGGAGGACAAGGCCGAGGGCGGCCTGGACGTCAAGCTGACCGACGGCGCCGAGGTGCACATCAGCCGCACCGGCGTCTCGACGGTCGTCCAGAAGGAGGCCATCGACCCGCCCGAGCAGCGCGTCGACGACCCGAACCTGGCCAAGGGCAAGACACAGGTCGAGGACCCGGGCACGCCCGGTGAGAAGGAAGTGACCTACAAGGTCACGCAGAAGAACGGCAAAGAGGTCGGCCGGGAGAGCATCTCCGAGAAGGTCATCACCCAGCCGAAGCCGAAGATCATCCACGTCGGCACCAAGGAAGCCCCGGCCCCGAACATCGGCGACGCTTCGGCGTGGGACCGCATCGCGCAGTGCGAGTCGGGCGGCAACTGGGCCATCAACACCGGCAACGGCTACTACGGCGGCCTCCAGTTCGACAAGCGCACCTGGGACGCCTACGGCGGCGACCAGTACGCGGCCCTCCCGCACCAGGCTTCGCGCGAGCAGCAGATCGCGGTGGCGGAGAAGGTCCGCGACGCCCGCGGCGGCTACGGCGCCTGGCCGGTCTGCGGCAAGAAGGCCTGAGTTTCGCTCCGAACCGGCCCCCGTCCCCCGAGGACGGGGGCCGTTCCGCGTGATGCCCCTCCAATCACGCGTGATGCCCCTCCAATCACGTGAGATTCGCGCCCAATCACGTGAGATCCGCCGCTGATCACGCGAGTTCCGGGGTCAAGTAGGCTCGTCCGGTGGTTGAACTGCTGGGACCGGCCGAAATCCGCGGGCTGGCGGCCGAACTCGACGTGCGGCCGACCAAGAAGCTCGGGCAGAATTTCGTGCACGATCCCAACACCGTCCGCCGGATCGTCGAGCTGGCCGGTGTCCGCGAGGACGACGTCGTCCTCGAGGTCGGGCCCGGGCTCGGGTCGCTGACGCTCGGGCTGCTCGCCACCGGGGCGCGGGTCGTCGCCGTCGAGATCGACCCCAAGCTCGCCGAACGGCTGCCGAAGACCGTCGCCGAGCGGGGGCCGGAGGCCGCGGAAAACCTCACCGTCGTCGGGGCCGACGCCATGCGCGTCACCCGCGAAGAACTCGGCGAGCCGACCGCCCTCGTCGCCAACCTGCCCTACAACGTCGCCGTGCCCGTCGTGCTGCACCTGCTGGCCGAAATCCCGTCGCTGCGGACCGGCCTCGTCATGGTCCAGACGGAGGTCGCCGACCGGATGGCCGCCGGCCCCGGCAGCCGGATCTACGGCGTGCCCAGCGTCAAGCTCGCCTGGTACGGCACCGCGCGCAAGGTCGCCGCCGTGCCACGCTCGGTGTTCTGGCCCGTACCGAACGTGGATTCCGCGCTCGTCGCCTTCGAACGCGGCGACACGACGGCGTCCGCGGACCGGGATGTCCTCTTCGGCCTGGTGGACGCCGCCTTCTCACAACGCAGGAAGACGCTCCGCGCCGCGCTCGCGGGCTGGGCGGGCTCGGCCGAGCGCGCCGGCGAACTCCTGACGGCCGCCGGGATCGACCCCCGTACCCGGGGCGAACAGCTCGACGTGCACGACTTCGCCCGGATCGCCGCCGCCCGTTAGCCGCTCCACAGTGGAGGCGTGAAAATACGCCCTCTCCGCCCGTGATCCCGCGATTCGGACACCGCCACTCGTGTGATCTGGGCCAACAGGCTTGCTTTCGCTCCTCGGGATCGGTTTTACTCAATACGTCCATCCCGAGCGACTGAGAGACCTGGCTCGCCGAAGTCGCAGCAACCACCCTCCACAGGGCAGGTGCTACCGCCAGGACCGATGGAGGCCGTTTTCGATGAAGAGGGTAGCCCGCCCCCTGCTCCTCACCAGGCGTCGCGTCGTCGACGAAGGCCGCCGCTCCGTGACCGCGTGTCGACGCTCCAGCTGAGCTAGTCCGCGCCGGTCCACCTCTTCTTCACGCACCGTCCGAACAGGACGGAACTCGCTTGCGGCCGGGTGCTGCGCGCTGCGTGCACCCCGTTTTCTGGAGCCTTCGTGATCACCGTCGAAAACCTGTCCAAAACCTTTGCCACCAACGGAAACTCCGTCATCGCGCTGCGCGACGTGAGCGTCGACGTCCAGGCCGGCTCGCTCTTCGGCGTGGTCGGTCCCGCCGGGTCGGGCAAGTCCGTCCTCGCCCGCTGCATCGCGCTGCAGGAGCGCCCCGACCGCGGTGTCGTCCGCCTCGACGGCCTCAACACCGGCACCCTCGACGGCCGTCGCCTCCGCGAAATCCGCCGTCAGCTCGGGGTCGTGTCCACGAAGCCGGAGCTGATCGCCGAGCGCACCATCGCCGGCAACATCGCTTCCCCGCTGGAGCAGCTCGGCGTCGACGGCCCGCAGCGCCGCAGCCGGGTCGGCTCGCTGCTCGACCTCGTCGGCCTCACCCCGCGCGCCGCGCAGCGGCCCGGTGAGCTGTCCGCCGGCCAGCTCCGCCGCGTCGCGGTCGCGAAGGCGCTGGCGGCGGCCCCCGCCGTGCTGCTGGCCGACGACCCGACCGCCGGCGTCGACCCGGAGGAAGCCGGCGCGGTGCTCGCCGTCCTCGACCGGGCGCGGTCCGAGCTGGGCGTCACCGTCGTCGTCACGACGCCGGACGCGGGCGTGGTCCGCCGGGTCTGCGACGACGTCGCGGTGCTGGAGGACGGCACGGTCGTCGAGCGCGGCACGGTGCTCGACCTGATCTCGGACCCGGCCAGCCGCACCGCGCAGGCGTTGCTGCCGGCCATCGAGACCACCCGCGCGCAGACGGCCCGCTACGACCGCTCGGCCGACGTCGTGCTGGTCGGCTTCGCCTCGGTGGGCGCACTGCTGCCCGAGGCCGCGGGCCGCTTCGACGTCGAGTTCGCCACCATCGGCGGCGGCCTGACCCGCATCGGCGACACCCCGGTCGGCCGCTTCCGCCTCGGCGTCCGCGGCGAGCGGGCCGACGCGGCGCTGGCGTGGGTCGCCGAGCGCGGCGGCCACGTGACGTACGCCGCCCGCGGCCCGCAGGGTGTCGCGGCCGCCTGACCCCGGCTCCACAAGCGCCCCAATGTGGCCTTCGGTGCGTTCAACGCACCGAAGGCCACATTGGGTGCGTTCAGCGCAACCAAGGCCACATTGGGGCGCTTGGGCGGGCACGTAGGCTGGTCGGGTGCTCGCCGTAGTTCCGCCCCCAGTCACCGTCCGGGTCCCGGCCAAGGTCAACCTGCACCTTTCGGTCGACGACCTGCGCGAAGACGGTTACCACGAGCTGGTCACCGTGTTCCAGGCGCTGTCGCTGACCGACGAGGTGACCGTCGCGGTCACCGAAGAGCCCGGCATCGAGGTCTACGGCGAGGGGGAGGGCTCGGTCCCGACCGGCCCCGAAAACCTGGCCTGGCGGGCCGTCGAGGCGCTGGCTTCGCACGTCGGGCGCACCGAAGAGCCGAAGGTCCGGGTGGTGCTGCGCAAGGGCATCCCGGTGGCCGGCGGGATGGCGGGCGGCAGTGCCGACGCGGCGGCGACGCTGGTCGGCTTGGCGAGCCTCTGGAACCTCGACGTCACCCGCGACGAGCTGGCCGAGATCGCGGCCGGCCTGGGCAGCGACGTCCCGTTCGCGCTCTACGGCGGCACCGCGCTGGGCACCGGCCGCGGCGAGCAGCTCGTCCCGGTGCTGTCGCGGCACACGTTCCACTGGGTGCTGGCTTTTGCCGCCGAAGGGCTGTCGACGCCGAAGGTGTTCGGCGAGCTGGATCGCCTGCGCGCGGCGGGCAACCCGCCCCGGATCGGCTCGCACACGCCGGTCGTCGAGGCGCTGGCCTCCGGCGACCCGCGTCAGCTGGCCCTGCTGCTGGGCAACGACCTCCAGGCGGCGGCGGTGTCGCTGCGCCCCGACCTGCGCCGCACGCTCCGGGCGGGCGTCAACGCGGGCGCGCTCGCCGGCACGGTGTCCGGCTCCGGCCCGACGTGCGCCTTCCTCTGCGAAGACGCGCAGTCGGCGGTGGAGGTCGCGGCCGAGCTGTCGGGCGCCGGGGTGTGCCGGACGGTCCGCGTGGCCCACGGCCCGGTCCCTGGCGCCCGCGTGGTCGGCGGCGACGACGCGCCACGCCCGGCACCACCGCGGGTGCACGCGTGAAGCACGCCGAGTTCGCGTTCCCCGGCCCGCTGCGCGACAAGCTGGTCGCGGCGATCCTGCGCGGGGAGAAGACGTCGACCACCGGCCTGGTCGCCGAATACGAGAAGTACGGCGAAGAACTGCCCGTCGTCGGCGAGCGCGAGCTGATGATCGACTCGGCGGGCGAAGGGGTCGCGGTCCTCGAAACCACCGAGGTGCGCGTCCTGCCACTGTCCGAAGTAGACCTCCAGCACGCGCTCGACGAAGGTGAGGGCTTCACGAGCGTCGCCGAGTGGCGGGCAGACCACACGGCTTACTGGCAGAGCGCGGAAATGCGCGCCGCCATGGAGGATCCGGAGTTCACCGTGGACGACACGACGCTGGTCGTGGCGACCCGGTTCACTATCGTGGAAAGGATCGGCTGAGCGGATGGCCAACCTGGTCAACCTGGAGGCGGTGAGCAAGTCCTACGGGGTGAAGCCGCTGCTGGAGGGCGTGTCGCTGGGTGTCGCGGCCGGGCAGCGCATCGGCGTCGTCGGCCTCAACGGTGGCGGCAAGACCACCCTGCTGGAAGTCCTTTCCGGACTGTCCGAACCGGACACCGGGCGGGTGAGCCACGTGCGCGACCTGCGGATGGCCGTGGTCACCCAGCGTACGGAGCTCCCGGACGGCAGCACGGTCGGCGACGTCGTGCTCGAACGCTACGGCGCCGAGCACGAGTGGGCCGCCGACGCCCGCGTCCGATCTATTGTGGACGGGCTGGGCATCACGGCGATCGGGCTGGACACGCCGACGGCGAACCTGTCCGGCGGCGAGCGGCGCCGGGTCTCGCTGGCCGCCGCGCTGACCGGCGAGCTCGACCTGATCGTGCTCGACGAGCCGACCAACCACCTGGACGTCGAAGGTGTCCGCTGGCTGGCCGACCACCTGCTGGCGCGGAAGGTCGCCGTCGTGGTCGTCACCCACGACCGGTGGTTCCTCGACACGGTCGCGACGCTGACGTGGGAGGTCGCGAACGGCCGCGTCGAGCAGTACGAAGGTGGCTACGCCGACTGGATCTTCGCGCGTGCTGAGCGCGCGCGGCTGGCCGCGACGGCCGAGGAGAAGCGGCAGAACCTGGCCCGCAAGGAGCTGGCGTGGCTGCGCCGCGGCCCGCAGGCGCGCTCGTCGAAGCCGCGCTACCGGGTGGAAGCGGCGGAAGCGCTGATCGCCGACGTCCCGCCGCCGCGCGACTCCGTCGAGCTGCAGGCGTTCGCCAAGCGCCGGCTCGGCAAGACCGTGCTGGAGCTGGAAGACACGACGTACCAGGTCGGCGAGCGGAAGCTGCTCGACCACGTCACGTGGCGGATCGGCCCGGGCGACCGGATCGGCCTGGTCGGCGTCAACGGCTCGGGCAAGACGTCGCTGCTGAAGCTGCTCGGCGGCGACGTCGAGGGTTCGACCGGCCGCCGGATCGAAGGCAAGACGGTCGCGCTCGCGCACCTGCGCCAGGAGCTCGACGACCTGCCCGGCGACCTGCGCGTGCTGCAGGCGATCGAGCAGGTGGCCGGGCGCGTGGTGTTCGGCAAGCAGGAGATGACGGCGTCGCAGCTGGGCGAGAAGCTCGGCTTCCCGGCGGCCCGCCAGTGGACCCCGGTCGCGGACCTGTCGGGCGGCGAGCGGCGCCGGCTGCAGCTGTGCCGGCTGCTGATGGCCGAGCCGAACGTGCTGCTGCTCGACGAGCCGACGAACGACCTGGACATCGACACGCTGCAGCAGCTGGAGGACCTCCTCGACGGCTGGCCGGGCACGATGGTGGTGGTGTCCCACGACCGCTACCTGGTGGAGCGCGTGTGCGACACGATCGTCGCACTCTTCGGCGACGGCCGGATCACCCACCTCCCGGGCGGCATCGAGGAGTACCTGAACCGCCGCGCGGCAGCGCAGCCGGCTTCGGCCGCGGCGCCCTCGGTGGAGAAGGTCGAGGCGAAGAAGTCGGCGGCCGACCTGCGCGCGGCGCAGAAGGAGCTCGGCCGGCTGGAGCGCAAGCTCGACCAGCTGCACGCGAAGGAGGAGAAGCTCCACGCGTCGCTGCTGGAAGCCGCGACGGACCCGGCGAAGCTGATGGAGCTGAACGCGGAGCTGAAGGGCGTCCAGGGGGAGATCGAGGATGTCGAGGGCCGCTGGCTGGAGACCTCCGAGCTGCTGGAATGAGCGGGCCCAGCGGCCGCTTCGGCCGCGGTTCGGAGATCGCCGCGGGGAACGTCGAAGGCCCGCTTCGCACCGTCTTCACCGGTTACGAGCACATCCACCAGGTCATCGACGAGAACCGGCACCCCGGACTCGTCCGGCCGCGCGGCGCTGTTTCCGCTTTGGTCGGCGGACGTTGAGACCGAGACAGTAGTGTTCCCGCTATGAGCAGGTTCGTGGACACGCTCGTCGCCACCGCGACGGAGCGCGGGCAGCAGCGTGGCATGGTCACCGGGGAGCCGAAGGAGCCGGTCCGGCGGACCTGGGCCGAGGTGCACGCCGAGGCGCGGCGGATTGCCGGGGGCCTGGTGGCCGGGGGGTTCGAGCGCGGGGGTGCGGTGGCGGTGCTGGCCGCCGCGCCGGTGCTGATCGCGCCGACCGTGCAGGCCGTCTGGCTGGCCGGTGGCAGCGTCACCATGCTGCACCAGCCGACCCCGCGCACCGATCTCGCCGAGTGGGCCGAGGACACCATGCGGGTGCTCGGGATGATCGGCTCCGACCTCGTGCTGCTGGGTGAACCCTTCGACCAGCTCGCGCCCGTCCTGAGCGAGAAGGGCATCGGGTTCAAGCTCATCACGGAGCTGGCCGAGGCCGAGCCACTCGCCGACGTCGTCACCACGGACGAGGGCGACACCGCGCTGCTGCAGCTCACCAGCGGGTCGACCGCCGACCCCAAGGCCGTGCGGATCACCTACGGAAACCTGTACTCCAACGTCAAGGCCATGGTCGACCGCGCGGAGTTCGACTTCGACGTCGACGTGATGGTGTCCTGGCTGCCGACGTTCCACGACATGGGGATGGTCGGCTTCCTGACCGTGCCGATGACCTTCGGCGTCGAGCTGGTCAAGATCACGCCGGTCGAGTTCCTCTCCGGGCCGTTGATCTGGCCGGAGCTGATCACGAAGTACCACGGCACGACGACGGCGGCGCCGAACTTCGCGTACGCCATCGTCGGGCGCCGGATGGCCCGCGTCGACGACGACGCCGCCTACGACCTCTCGAAGCTGCGCATCGCGCTGAACGGCGCCGAGCCCATCGACGAGACCGCCGTCCAGACCTTTGTGGACGCCGGGGCCCGGTTCAAGATGCCCGCCGAGTGCGTTTTCCCGGCCTACGGCATGGCCGAGGCGACGCTCGCGGTGTCGTTCGCGCCGCTGTTCACCGGCCTCACCCTCGACGTCGTCGAAGCCGAAGCGCTGGAGGCGGACAACCGTGCGGTGCCGGTCCCCGAGGGCGACCCGCGGCGCGGCACCGAAAGCGTGCGGTCGTTCGCGGTGCTCGGGCCGCCCCTCGACGGGCTCGAGGCGGAGATCGTCGACGACGCCGGTGCGCCGCTGGGCGAGCGTCAGGTCGGCGAGATCCGGCTGCGCGGCGAGGCCGTGACACCCGGCTACCTGACCATGGACGGCCCGCTCGCGACGCAGGACGAGGCCGGGTGGCTGAACACCGGCGACCTCGGGTACCTGGTCGACGGCCAGATCGTCATCTGCGGCCGCCGCAAGGACGTCATCATCATGGGCGGCCGCAACCTGTACCCGACGGACATCGAGCGCGCGGCGACCTCGGTCGAGGGCGTGCGCGCGGGCAACGCGGTGGCCGTCCGGCTGGACGCGGGCAGCCGGCGCGAGCGGTTCGCGGTGGTCGTGGAGTCGAAGCTGGCGGGCGACGCCGAGGCCGAGAAGAACCTGATGAAGCAGGTGTCGGCCCGGGTCCGCGACGCGGTGGACATGCGGCCGTACGCGGTGGTCGTGCTCCCGGCGGGGAGCCTGCCGAAGACGCCGTCGGGCAAGGTCAAGCGCGCGGCCACAGCGAGCCAGTTCGCCGACAGGATCAGGAAGAACGCCGACGCCTGACCAATGCGCCCCAATGTGGCCTTCGGTGCGTTGAACGCACCGAAGGCCACATTGGGTGCGTTGAACGCAACCAAGGCCACATTGGGGCGCTTGAGGCGAGGGTCAGCGCTGCTGGACGCGGACCGCGCGCAGGGTCGGCGGGGCGGCCCGCTCGGCGGTGGCTTCCGAAGAACTGCGGGCACCCGGGAGGTCGGGGGCCTGGCCGGTGCGGGCGGCGAGCTGGTCCTCCACCGCGTCGAGGAACTCGTCGACCTCGCGCTCGTCGTAGCCGCGCTTGCCGATCAGCGGCTTCGCGAACATCACGTGGTGCACTTCCGCGGCGGTCAGGTCGTCCTCGTCGGCGAGCGTCTTGGCGATCCGCCGGACGAACGCGTCGACCTCGTGCTTCGCGTAACCGCGGCGGCCGATCGGGGCGTTACCGAAGGTGACCTCGGCGAGGTCTTCGGCGGTGAACGACATGGAACTCTCCGATTCCGGGGTTGGGCGGGTGCGAACTCCCGTACACCGTCCTAACCCGTTGACGGGCTCCCCCGGAAGAGGCCGCCCCCAAGCTCACCCCGACGGGCAGCCGCGCGCCCGCCTTCGGGTGAGCTTGCGCTACCCAGCGCTGTGTGGCCGGGTTCACACGCCCGTCAACTGCGCCCGAACCACTTCCGGGTGCCCTGCGGCCGCTCCGGCTCCTCGACGACGACCGGCTTCGGGTTGCGCAGTTCCACCAAAGCCGCCTCGGCTTCGTCGAGGAACAGGTCGACCTGAGCCTGGTCGTAGCTGCGCATGCCGACCGGCATGATCGTGAACTCGACGTAGTGGATGTCGTCGGGAGTGAGGATGTTCCGCCCGGCCAGCGCCTCGGCGATGAGGTCGAGGAACGCGTCCACTTCGTCCTCGTTGTAGCCGCGGCGGCCGAACCGGGGTTTGCCGAAAGCGATCGCCCGGACGTCGTCGGGGGTCATGGCTTCACCTTGCCACCCATGTCAGCCCGCGTGGAAGGCGTTCTGCGCGGCCGCGAGGCCGGTGCCGATCAGCGCTTCGGTCGCGTCCGCGCACCGGTCCACCTCCAGCGGGAGTTCCTTGCGCTCGACCGTCGAAAAGTCCTTCAGCACGAAGTCCGCCGGGTCCTGGCGGCCGGGCGGGCGGCCGATGCCGAACCGCACCCGGTAGTAGTCGCGGGTCCCCAGAGATTTCGTGATCGAGCGGAGTCCGTTGTGCCCGTTGTCGCCGCCACCCAGCTTCAGCTTCAACGCGCCGAAATCGACGTCGAGCTCGTCGTGCACCACGACGATGCCGGACGGCTCGACCTTGTAGAACCGCGCCGCCCCGACCACCGGCCCGCCGGAGAGGTTCATGTACGAACGCGGCTTCACCAGCACGACGCGGCGGCCGGCCAGCCGGCCTTCGAGCACCTCGCCGCCGGTCTTGTGCGTCTTGAACTTGCCGCCGATCCGGGCGGCCAGCTCGTCCAGCACCATGAACCCGACGTTGTGCCGGTTTCCGGCGTACTGGGGTCCGGGATTGCCGAGGCCGGCGAGCAGAACTAGCTCGCCGGCCCCGGGCACATCTTCGGTCATGCGGTGATGCTATTCGGCCGAGTCGGCAGACTCTTCGCCACCTTCGGCGTCGTCGCCGGACTCTTCACGCTGCGGCTCGTTGACGGCCACGACGAGGGACTCGGGGTCGGTGACCAGGGTGGCGCCCTGCGGCAGCTGGACCTGGCCGGCCAGGATCTGGGTGCCGACCTCGAGGCCCTCGATCGAGACCTCGACCTGCTCCGGGATGTGCAGCGCCTCGACCTCGACCTGCAGGGTGTCGACGTCCTGGTTGACCAGGCCGCCCGGGCCGGGGGTGCCGGTCACGACGACGGGGACGTCGACGGTGACCTTCTCGCCGCGCTTGACGACCAGCAGGTCGACGTGCTCGATGTAGTTCTTCAGCGGGTGCACCACGATGGTCTTGGTCAGGGCCAGCTCGCTGGCGCCCTCCAGGTCCAGGGTGATGACGGCGTTCGAGCCGTTCTCACGCACCACGCGGGCGAACTCGATCGCCGGCAGCGCGAAGTGCCGCGGGTCCGACCCGTGGCCGTAGAGGACGGCGGGGATCTTGCCGGCGCGACGCGTGCGGCGCGCGGCGCCCTTGCCGAACTCGGTGCGCGGCTCGACGGACAGACGTACCTCGGACACGGTGTTGCACTCCTTCAAATCAAAGACAGCATGCTGCGGCGGGGGAAGCCGATGTGTGTTCTGTTCAAGGAAGTTCCGGCGGCGAGTTTCCGGGCGTGCACGACGACGGGGGCTACTCGAGCCGCCGCGTCGATCACGCCGGGCACCCCAGAAGGGCCCCGCCTCGCCGAGACAACCTCAAGAGTGTAAACCAACCTCATCACGGTGGGTTGCGGCGGGTGCCCGGCCCAGGCTAGAACCCTCCTGGAACCCCGGTACGTGACGACACAAATCCGGTGGCGGGTCGACGCCGGCCGAGGTGTGCTCGGTAGCGGGAGAGCAGGGGGCGGGAAAATGCGCGCTCGGTGGAGCGAGGTGGCGGCGGTGCTGCTGCTGGGTGGGTTGCTGGCCGGCTGCCAGGTGGCGGTCGGCGGCACCGCCGGTGTCTCCGCGGCCGACCAGGCGGTGGCCGACCGGCGCGCGGAGCAGCGCGCCGCGGTCGACGCGGCCCTCACCGCGCTGGGCCAGGCGCCCGCGGTGGCGCTGAAGGCCACGGTCAAGGGCGCCGAGCAGCAGTTCCGGATCACCCGCGGCGGCTACGCCGTCGGCGGGCTGCCGCTGGAAGGCCGGTTCGTCCAGGTGACGGCCGCCGCGAACCAGTTCTACCTGCAGGCCGACGCCGACTACTGGAAGGCGCACGCCATCGACGAAGGCACGCAGTTCGGCACGAGCTGGGTGCGTTCGCTCGGCACCGAACTGCCCTTCGACCCGGCGGCCCGGTTCGCGCCGCCGGCGCTCGCCGAAGGGCTGCGCAAGGCGCTGGCCGGTCTCGACCGGATGGGCGAACCGGTCAAGGCGAAGCTGCCGGACGGCACCGAGGTCTACCAGCTCGGCACCGCGCCGAGCGTCCTGCGCGTCACGACGGCCAAGCCGAACCGGGTGGTCAGCTTCGCCCCGGCGCTGCTCGACCCGCAGAACGGCCCGAAGTACGGCGCCGAGTTCGGCGTCGCCGCGCTCACCGGCGACGCGGTCAAGGCGTTCCGCACCGATCTCGACGCCGCGATCGGCGGGCTGGGGCAGCCGTTCGAGGGGCTGGTGCAGGCGAGCGCCGTCGTCACCAACGACAAGCTCGACTGCAAGGACTTCGTCGGCTCCTGCACCACGACGGTCGACGTCTCCAACAGCGTGGTCGGCACGCCGGCGTCGGGCGAGAAGAGCGTCGTGCGCATCACCCTCACGGTGGAGGTCAGCGCCGAGTCGCTGGGCGCCCAGACGTGCACGGCCGCCGGGGACGCGGAGCCGTACAAGACGATCCAGCTGTCGTGCGAGGTGAAGTTCAAGCTGCCCAACCGCACGGCCAGCTACCAGGTGCTGTCGAAGCCGAACGCGACGGCGGAGGTCCGGGCGGGCCTCGACGTCAACGCCGTCAAGCAGAAGGTGGCCGCGGAGTTCGCGGGTCTCGGCGGCTGACCTGGACACCTACCCCCGGGTGTGTTGCTTCCGTTGAAGTAGGTGATCTTCCGTTCCTAGCATCGGCTGCGCACAGCCGAGTCCGGACGGGAGAAGAAGATGGCCAAGCTGGTGGTTTTCGGGGCGACGGGGTACGCCGGTGGCAAGATCGGCGCCGAGGCGCTGCGGCGCGGGCACGAGGTCGTCGGCGTCGCGCGCAACGCGGGTTCGGTCCCCGAAGGCGTCGAGGCACGGCAGGGCTCGCTGCACGACGAGGAGCTCGTGGCGCAGGTCGCGAAGGACGCGGACGTCTTCGTGGTGGCCACCCCGGCCCGCGAGATCGAGGGCAGGAAGCTGATCGACGCGGTGCCGGCCCTGGCCCGCATCGCCGCCGGGAACGGCGTCCGCCTGTCGTTCGTCGGCGGCGCGGCCAGCCTGCACGTGGCCGAGGGCGGCCCGCGGCTGTTCGACACCCCGGAGTTCCCGGCCGAGTACAAGGAGGAGGCCGGCAACCACGCGGAGGTACTGGGCCTGCTGCGCGAGCAGGACGAGAGCCTCGACTGGTTCTACGTCAGCCCGGCCGCGGAGTTCGGCGCGTGGGTCCCGGGCGAGCGCACGGGCGAGTTCCGCCTCGGCGGCGACGTGCTGGTGACCGACGAGAACGGCCGGTCGTTCATCGGCGGCGACGACTTCGCGATCGCCTACGTCGACGAGATCGAGCAGGCGAAGCACCGCCGCGCCCGCTTCACCGTCGCTTACTGAGCCCCTAGGGGTAACTGCCTCATCGATGAGGCAGTTACCCCTAGGGTCGGCGAGCCGACTTTCCGGGCGACTGCCGGGAGCGGGCTTTCCGCGGGAAACCTCAGGCGTTGCCGTCGAAGAGGGACGTGACCGAGCCGTCCTCGAAGACCTGCTGGATGGCTTCCGCCAGCATCGGCGCGATCGACAGCACCGTCAGACCCGGGAAGCGCTTCTCCTCCGGGATCGGCAGCGAGTTCGTCACGATGACCTCGCGGGCCTTGCACGACGACAGCCGCTGGGTCGCCGGGTCGGACAGGATGCCGTGGGTCGTCGCGATGACGACGTCCGCCGCGCCCTCTTCGATCAGGGCCTCGGTGGCCTTCACGATCGTGCCGCCGGTGTCGATCATGTCGTCGATCAGGACGCAGAGCTTGCCCTCGACCTTGCCGACCACCCGGTTGGCCACCGCCTGGTTGGGCTTGTCCGGGTCGCGCGTCTTGTGGATGAACGCGATCGGGCGGTCACCCAGCTGGGCCGCCCACTTCTCGGCCAGCCGCACCCGGCCCGAGTCCGGGGAGACGACCGTGATGTCCGCGTTGCCGTAGGTCGCCTTGATGTGGTCGGCCAGCACCGTCTGGGCCATCAGGTGGTCGACCGGGCCGTCGAAGAAGCCCTGGATCTGCGCGGTGTGCAGGTCGACCGTCATGATCCGGTCGGCGCCCGCGGTCTTGAACAGGTCCGCGATCAGCCGCGCCGAGATCGGCTCGCGGCCCTTGTGCTTCTTGTCCTGGCGCGCGTACGGGTAGAACGGCATCACGACCGTGATCCGCTTCGCGCTCGCCCGCTTGAGCGCGTCCACCATGATCAGCTGCTCCATCACGAACTCGTTGATGGGCGTGGTGTGCGCCTGGATGACGAAGGCGTCGGTGCCGCGGACGGACTCCTCGAACCGGACGAACAGCTCGCCGTTGGCGAACGTGTGCGCCGTCTGCGGGGTGATCTTCACGCCGAGGTGGAGAGCGACCTCTTCGGCGAGCTCCTTGTGTGCGCGCCCGGAGAAGAGCATGAGGTTCTTCTTCGGTGTGCCCTGCTTCTGGCTCATGCTCGCGACTCCCCGTCGGTTCCTGCTGCTGAATCGGCGTCGAGGGCGGCCTGGGCCGCCTCCGCCGCGGGCGTACCCGGCCGGCGCCGGATCGCCCAGCCTTCGATGTTGCGCTGCGGCGGCGCCGACACCGCGAGTGTGCCTGGCGGGACATCTTCGCGGATCACGGCACCCGCACCACTGTAAGCGCCATCACCGATGTGCACCGGGGCGACGAAGGTGTTGTCCGCGCCCAACCGGACATACGACCCGATAACGGTCCGGTGCTTGTTCACGCCGTCGTAGTTCACGAAGACGCTGGAGCAGCCGATGTTGCTGTGCTCACCGATCGTGGCGTCACCCACGTAGGTCAGGTGGGGCACCTTGGTGCCGGCGCCGATTTCGGCGGCCTTCGTCTCGACGAACGCGCCCAGCTTCGCCTTGACGCCCAGCTTCGTGCCCGGCCGCAGGTAGGTGAACGGGCCGACGTTGACGCCGTCGCCGAGCTCCGAGTCCGAGCCGTGCACCCGGACCACGCTCGCGCCGGCGCCGATCGTCACGTCGGTCAGCGTGCTGTCCGGCCCGACCGTGCTGCCTTCGCCGACCGACGTCGTGCCCTTGAGCTGGACACCGGGCTCGATGACGACGTCACGGGAGAGGGTGACGCCGGCGTCGATCCAGGTCGACGCCGGGTCGGTGATCGTGACGCCTTCGCGCTGCCAGCGCCGCACGATCCGGCGGTTGAGCTCGGCGCCGAGCGCCGACAGCTGCACGCGGTCGTTGACGCCCTCGGTCAGCCACGGGTCGTCGACGATCAGCGCGCCGACGTGCAGGCCGTCGCCGTTCGCGATGCCGAGCACGTCGGTGAGGTACAGCTCGCCCTGGGCGTTGTCGGTCGAGAGGCGCGAGAGGCCGTCGCGCAGCACCGCCGCGTCGAAGGCGTACACACCCGAGTTGATCTCGGTGATCTCCGCCTGCTCCGGGGTGGCGTCCTTGTGCTCGACGATCCCGGTGACCTTGCCCGCGCTGTCGCGCACGATCCGGCCGTAGCCCGTCGGGTCGGCGACCACCGAGGTGAGCACGGTGACGGCGTTCTTGGCCTCGGTGTGCTCGTCGAGCAGCGCGCCCAGGGTCGCGGTGTCGAGCAGCGGGACGTCGCCGTAGCTGACCAGCACGGTCCCGGTGAGGTCGGCGGGCAGCGTCGCGAGCGCGCAGGACACGGCGTGGCCGGTGCCCTTCTGCTGGTCCTGCACCGCGGTGCCGACACTGCGGCCGAGGGCTTCCCCGACCGCGTTCAGGTGGGCGCCGACCGCTTCGCGGCCGTGCCCGACGACCACCACGAGGTGTTCGGGGTTCAGGCCGGCGGCGGCCCGGACGGCGTGCTCGACCAGGGGCCGCCCGGCGATCGGGTGCAGCACCTTGGGCGTCGAGGAACGCATGCGGGTGCCTTCACCCGCGGCCAGGATCAACGTGCTCAGCGGGCCGGTCAACGGCGCTCCCAACGGTTACCAAAAGATGGCTTCTGTCGGGCACCGATCCTAACTGTGCTCTTCGGCGTCCCACGCGGGGTCGGTCGGAGGTGCCTCGCTCGCCCACGCGGCCGCCGGGTCCGCGGCCATCGAGTTCGCCGACGCCACCTGGTTGCCGCCGCCGCGTTTTGCCTGGTACATGGCCGCGTCCGCGCGCGCCAGCACCTGCTCGCCGCGTTCCTGCGGCCGCAGCGACACGAGGCCGATCGACAGCGTCACGCCGTGCGAAAGGTGGTGCGGCAGGTTGGAGACGGACTTCACGGCGCGGCCGAGCGCCATCTTCGCCGCCGACGCCGGGGTGCCCGGCAGCAGGACGATGAACTCGTCGCCGCCGTAGCGGGCCACCAGGTCGTCGCCGCGCAAGGCGTCACGAAGCGTGCTCGCCACGACACGCAGGACGTTGTCGCCTTCGGCGTGGGACTGCTTGTCGTTGACGCCCTTGAAGCCGTCGAGGTCGACCAGGGCGACCGCCAGCGGTTGCGCGTCGGCCGACGACGCCAGCTGACGCAGCTTCTCGTCCAGCGCGCGCCGGTTGGGCAGGCCGGTGAGCGGGTCCTGCAGGGCCTGCTGGGTGATCGCGCCGTGCTCGGCCGACAGCCGTTCGTGCTCGCGGCGGGCGTTCAGCGTGGCGATCTGCGACTCGCGCAGGCTCCACATCTCCGACTCCAGGCGCCGCGCGTAGTCGATCAGCGACTCGCTGGCGCCGGAGGCGTAGTCCGGGCTCGTGTCGAGCCGGGCCAGCTCGCGCGCGATGTTCAGGCGCATCGACGGCTGCGAGGTGTCGTCCGAGATGGACTGGCGGGTCTCGCGCAGGATCGTGAGGGCCTCGTCGCGGCGGCCCTCCTTGTCGAGGCAGCGCGCCAGCGCGATCGCGACGATCTCGCGGTCGTGCCCGAACGCGCGCTCGGTGTAGAGGTTGTGCAGCCGCTCGATGTGCTCGGCGCCCGGCTGGTTCAGCGCCGGCGCCGCGGCCAGCACGCCGACCTGGTCGATCGCCTTGACGTCCGCCTTGCGCGGGAACAGCGACTCGGCGAACGGGCCCTCGGCGGCCGCGCCCATCGAGGCCGCGGTGCGGAACTTCTCGGCGCTCTCGTCGTACTCGTCGATGCGCTCCAGCCGCAGGCCCCAGCCGAGCAGCATCTTGATGCGGTTGATCAGCTGCAGGGCGATGTCGTGCGGGCTCGCGCTCTCGCGGATCGCCGCGGCGGCCCGGCCGATCACCTCCTCGGCCGCTTCGTAGACGCCGAGCTGGTTGAGCACCAGCCAGCAGTCGATCAGCGTCGAGGACAGCAGCCGGTTCCAGTTGCGCAGCCCGACCTGCCGGTCCGGGATGGTGGAGTCGTCCAGGATGGCCAGCGCCCTGGCGATCTCGGTGAGCGCGGCGTCCTCCTGCGCGGCGATCACGAGCCGGCGCCCGCGCAGCGCGTGCGCGTCGGCCCGCAGCAGGGCGATGCCGTGGCGCCGGGTGTGCGCGAGCATCTCGTCGAGGCGGGGTTCGGCCTCCGCGGCCAGGCCCTTCGTGGCCAGCCGGGCGAGGGCGGACGAGCGCAGCAGCTGGGCCACCAGCAGGGGCTCGCCGCGCCGCTGGGTCTCGTCGAGCAGCTCGTCGAGCATCGCGACGATCTCGAGCTGCTGGGTGTACTCGTGCCGCTGGACGGCGGCGTTCAGCTCCCGCGCGCGCCCGACGATCCAGGCGTCGGACATCTCGGCCAGCGCGGGCCGCCTGGCCGTCACCGGGTCGGTCGCCTCGTCGGTCAGCGCCAACCTCCCGGTGTCGTGGGTTTCCGGTTCCTTCTGCTGCTCCGCCGCCAGGATTCGAACCTGAACTGTCAGAACCAAAATCTGAAGTGCTGCCGATTACACTACGGCGGATCGATCCTGGTCAGGATAGCGACGATCGGGTGTCGTCCGCGCGGGGGATGCGTTAGACGCGCCGTGGGCGGGTACGCAGGTGTGGGTTCGGGCACTCCCCAGCCGCCCGAACCTCCTGTACCGTAACTTACGGAAACGTAGGTTAGGGCGCCCTTGGTAGGAAGGCGTGCCCGTGTAGGAAGAAGTGAAGCGTATGACGGCCACGCTCGACCGTTCTCAGCCCGCCGGGGAGCCTTCGGCTCCCAAGGGGCCCAAACCTGTCATCGACGGCAAGCGCGGCATCGGCGTGCAGCTGTCGGTCTACTTCGGCGTGATCGCACCGCTGGTGGCCCTGCTGGTCGCGGTGCCGTTCGCGTGGGGCTGGGGACTGAGCTGGGTCGACGTCGGCATCTTCGTGGCGTTCTACGCGATCAGCGGGCTCGGCATCACGGTTTCGTACCACCGCTACTTCACGCACGGGTCGTTCAAGGCCAAGCAGTGGCTGCGCGTCTTCATGGCCATCGCGGGCAGCATCGCCCTGCAGGGCCCGGTTATCACCTGGGTCGCCGACCACCGCCGCCACCACGCGTTCTCCGACCGCGACGGCGACCCGCACTCGCCGTGGGCGTTCGGCACCTCGCCGTGGGCCATCGCCAAGGGCTTCTGGCACGCGCACATGGGCTGGCTGTTCGAGCGCGACCAGACCAACGCCGAGCGCTTCGCGCCGGACCTGGTGAAGGACCCGGCGATCAAGAAGGTCGACGACCTGTTCTGGCTGTGGGCCCTGGTCAGCCTGACGCTGCCGGCGCTGCTGGGCGGCCTCATCTCGTGGTCGCTGTGGGGCGCGGTGACGGCGTTCTTCTGGGCCGGGCTGGTCCGCATCTGCGTGCTGCACCACGTGACCTGGTCGGTCAACTCGATCTGCCACATGATCGGCGAGCGCCCGTTCGCCGCCCGCGACAAGTCGGCGAACTTCTGGCCGCTGGCGATCTTCTCCTTCGGCGAGTCGTGGCACAACCTGCACCACGCCGACCCGACGTCCGCGCGTCACGGCGTCAAGCGCGGCCAGATCGACATCTCCGCGCGGCTCATCTGGATCTTCGAGAAGTTCGGCTGGGTGCACGACGTCCGCTGGCCGACGCCGCAGCGCCTGGCCCGTATCGCCACCGAAAAGGGCTAGTCAACTAGGCTGCCCCGATGGCGGGGAGACGACGTTCGAAGCGGGAACAGGTCACCGGGGCGCGTCCGGCCGCCCCGGTGACTCGCGTCCGGATGACCGGGACAGAGCGGCGTCAGCAGCTGCTGAACGTGGCGCGGGCCCTGTTCGCCGAGAAGGGCTTCGACGGCACCTCGATCGAGGAGATCGCCCACCGCGCCAACGTCTCGAAACCCGTGGTCTACGAGCACTTCGGCGGCAAAGAAGGCATTTACGCGGTGGTCGTCGACCGGGAGACGCAGCTGCTGCTCGACCGGATGGTCTCGACCCTCCACGGCGGTCACCCGCGGGCGATGCTGGAGCAGGCGGCGACGGCGTTGCTGTCGTACGTCGAGGATTCCCACGACGGCTTCCGCATCCTGGTCCGCGACTCCCCGGTGGCGAGCTCCACGGGGACGTTCTCCACGGTCCTGAACGACATCGCGAGCCAGGTCGAGCACATCCTCGCCCAGCAATTCGCGGCCCGCGGCTACGACGAGAAGCTGGCCGCGCTGTACGCGCAGGCCCTGGTGGGCATGGTGGCGCTGACCGGCCAGTGGTGGCTGGACGCGCGCAAACCCAAGCGCGACGAGGTGGCGGCGCACCTGGTCAACCTGGCCTGGAACGGGTTGTCGCACCTGGAGCACAAGCCGAAGCTCCGGCTGGGCTAAAACGGCTCGACAGCTCCGGCACAGTGGTGGGTATGGCCGATTTTTCGACCTTGCGGCTCATGCAGGGCCTGGCGCAGCGGATCACCGCCACCCACCCGGAGCTGGTCAACAGCGACGCGTCGTTCGGCGAGCTGGCCTGGAACTGGGGCCGGACCCGCGGCGAGGGCGAGAGCCGGCTCTGGTTCGCGGACGGCGAGCTCGTCGCGTGGGGCCGCGCCGAGCTGCCGCGCCGCGTCCGGCGCAACGACGGTTCGGTCAAGGACATCACCGGCGCGTACCTGGCGTACCAGGTGGATCCCGGGCACGCGGAGCTGGTCGACGAGGTGATCGGCTGGTTCGAGGCCACGGCTCCCGGCGTTTCCCGCACGGTGCTCCCGGCGGCGGCCGACTCGTTCGGGTTGCAGCGCTGGGCGGCGCACGGCTACGAACCCGACGCGCCCGACGCGTGGTCACAGCTCAACGAGCGCGACCTCACCGACGTGGCGGAGCCGTCGCTCCCGGCCGGGTTCTCCTTCCGCACGGCGGCGGAGGTCCCGGCGGAAGCCGTGGTCCAGGCGCACGTGGACGCGTGGGCCCCGACGTCGTACACGGCCTCGTCGTACGACGGTGTCCGCCGGGCGCCGGGTTATCGCGCCGATCTGCACGTCCTGGTCGAGGCCCCGGACGGAACGATGGCGTGCTCGGCGATCATGTGGCTCGACGAGGTGAACGAGACGGTCGAGTTCGAGCCGGTCGGCACCCACCTCGGCTACCGGCGCCAGGGGCTGGCCCAGGCGATGTTGCGGCACGGGATGCGCCTGGCCGCGGCGGCGGGCGCCCGGCACGCGACGGTCGCGTGCATGGGGGTGCCGGAAGCCGCGCGGGAGCTGTACTACAGCGTGGGGTTCCGCGCCTTTTCGCGGGACGCGCCGCTCATCAAGCGCGCGTGATCGGGCGGCCGCTCGGCGATCAGCCCGCCCCGGTCGTCACCGCAGCTGTCCGGCCTCGTGCAGGTGGTCGAAGATCTGCTGGGCCACCAGGGAAACCCGCGGCCGGTCCGCGTAGGCGAGCCAGGCGATCTCCTCGATCTCCGCGCAGGCCCGCGGTGTCCCCCGCTATTCCGCCGAGTAGGCCGTCGTGTGGACGATCGTGCCCTCGGGGTGGCCGTGGGCCTGGCCTTCGAACGTGCCCGCCGGGGTGATCGACGCGGGGTCGATCTCCACGCCGAGTTCCTCGCGGATCTCCCGGACCAGCGTTTCGGCGTCGCTCTCGCCGGGCTCGCGTTTGCCGCCGGGGAGGTAAAACTTGTCCTTGCCGCGCGAACGGGCCGCCAGGACGCGGCCGTCCGTCAGGTGGATCCAGGCGATCTTGTCGATCACGCCAGCGCCGCCAGTGCCTCTTCGGTCGTCAGGACCGTGCCCAGCCGCGGGAAGATCTTCGTGATGGCGTTTTCGTGCGAGATGTCGGAAAGCGCTGTCATCGCGTCCGACACCGCGACCGTGTCGTAGCCGTGGTCCGAGGCCGCGCGCAGGGTCGACTCGACGCCGAACTCCGTCGCGATGCCGCCGAAGACGACCGTGCGGACGCCCGCGCCGCGCAGGTACTCGTCGAGGTCCGTGCCGGCGAACCCGCCGATCGTGTACTTCGTGACGATCTTGTCGTCGCCGGCGTCGAAGACCAGCTCGCTGCCGGGCGGGTTGTCCGGGCGCGACACCTTGACGATCACCACCGGCGCACCGGCTTTCCGGAACGCCTCCCGCAGCCGCAACGCGTTGGCGACGACTTCTTCGCCGCTGTATGGCGTGGTGGGTAACACAACGATGCGCTCCTGCAGGTCAACCAGCACGAGCACGGAGGTGGCCGGATCGATCTCGCTCATGCCCCGATCCTAGGCACTAGGGTCGGTTTCATGGCGAACAACAGGGAAATCGTGGTGACGGGCGGCGGCACGGGCATCGGGTACGCCGTGGCGGCGGCCTTCGCCCGGGCCGGCGAGCGCGTCACGATCACCGGGCGCCGGGAGAAGGTGCTCACCGAAGCGGCGACGCTCGCGGGCGCGCGGCCCGTCGTGTTCGACGCCGCCGACCCCGCGGCGGTCGAAGCCGCACTGGCGGAGTTGCCCGATCGCGTCGACGTGCTCGTCAACAACGCGGGTGGCAACACGGATTTCTCCGAAGGCGAAGGCGAACCGGGGCTGGCCGGCTTCGCGGCCGCGTTCGAGCGGAACCTCCGGTCCAATGTGGTCAGTGCCGCGCTGGTGACGCACGCGCTGCGCGACCGGCTCGCCGACGGGGCGCGGATCGTCACCGTCGGGTCGATCGCCGCGCACCTCGGCGCCGGGTCGTACGGCGCCGCGAAGGCCGCGGTCGAAGCGTGGAGCAAGAGCGTGGCCCGGGAGCTCGGGCCGCGCGGGATCACCTCGAACGTCGTCGCGCCGGGGCTGATCGGGGACACCGAGTTCTTCCACGGGCAGCTCAGCGACGAGCGTCGCGAAACGCTGATCGGCAACACGATGAACAAGCGCCCGGGCACCCCGGACGACGTCGTGGCCGCGGTGACGTTCCTGGCGAGCCCCGCCGCCGGCCACGTCACCGGGCAGGTGCTGCACGTCAACGGCGGTGCCTACCTGGGCAAATAGGGCGGGCGCATCGGCCGATCGGCCGATGTGTGCGCCGAACCCGCCCGGGTTGTCCGCCGGATGGTCAGAACAGCCCGGCTCATCGGGCGATCCCCGCGGTCCACCTCCGCCATAGCTTCGGATACCTCACGTATCCGGCGGAGGTGGACCGTTGCTCAGGCAGCTCGACAACGTCAAGGTGCGCGTGGCCCTCGCCGCGGTCCTCGTGGTCGGAGGCGTGCTCACCGCCGTCGCCCTCAACAGCGGCTCCGGCAGCGACAGCTGGCGCGCCGCGTGCGGCTCGGCGCCGGCCGGCCCGGCGGGCAAGCAGGCGAGCGTCGTCGCCGAAGCCCGGAAGGCGCTGCTGGACACCGGGAACGATCCGCGCCTCGGGATCGAAATCGTCGATCTGGCCGCCTGCGCGGTCGAAACGAGCTGGAAGGCCGACCAGCCCCAGCCCGCCGCGTCCGTCGTGAAACTGCTCATCGCCCTCGACCTGATCGACCGCTCCGGAATGCCGTCGGACAGCGAAGCGACGGCCGTCCGGGCGATGGTTTCGGCCAGCGACGATCGCGTCGCCAGCCGGCTGTGGCAGCAGAACGGCGGAGCGGAGATCGTCCGGCGGCAGGCCGCGAAGCTGGGGCTGACGCACACCGAGCCGCCCGCCGACCCGGGCAAGTGGGGCTCCACCCGGATGTCACCCACCGACGTCATCACGGTCTACCGGTACATCACCGCGGGACTGTCCGAAGAAGGACGCGAGTTCCTCACCGAAGCGATGGGCAGCGCGCCGCGCACCGCGGCCGACGGTTTCGACCAGCACTTCGGGATCCCGCGCGCGTTCCCGGGCGCGGCCTGGGCGGTGAAGCAGGGCTGGGGCAGCTCCGAATCGCGGCGGGTGCTCAACACGACCGGGCTCGTGCGGACCGCGTCCCGCACCTACGCCGTCGCGGTGATGGCCTCCTGGCGCGACACCATCGACTGGCCGACGGCGACGGCGGCCGTGACCACCGCCGTCGGCGCGCTGAAGGGTTCGCTCAGGGCCGCCAAGGTGTGAAGCGGCCGGCTTGGATGCCGGTCCCCGGGTCGCCAGGTCGGCGATGGCGCCCGGGGACCGGCGCGGTGCTGCCGCGGGAACGCTCTCTTCGGACCGCGTCAAACACGCGTCGGGGGCGGGCGAAAACTCTTGGTACACACCATGTTCCGCGATCCGCCCCCGCGGCGGAAGTGTCCACGGCACGCCACGGCCGTGCTTTTTTCATGGTCAGGCGGGCGTGACCTTCAGCAGCTTGTCGTCGCTGCCGTCCGACGTGGTCACGTACAGGGCGCCGTCCGGGCCGGTGCGCGCCGCGCGCAGGCGGCCGAACTGGTCGTCGAACTCGGGCGGCAGCGTGACGTCCAGGACCTTGCCCGCCGGATCCAGGTGGTACAGCAGCAGTTTCTGGCCCTTGAGCGCCACGACGACGAGCGCGCCGTCGTTCGGGCCCCACTGGGCTCCGGTCAGGAAGGCACCGCCGCAGATCGCCTCGGTGATCTTCCCGGACGTCCACAGTGGACTCACCGCGTCCGGGAAGCGCTGGAGGTCGGTCATCGGGACGCTCTCGTCGTAGTCGGACTCCGTGCCGCCCTTCGACGGGTCCCAGCCGTAGTTGCCGCCGGGCTTGAGCAGGTTGACCTCGTCGTCGAACGTGGGCCCGTGCTCGGCGGTGATCACCTGGCCGCTGCCCGGCCGGATCGCCACGCCCTGGACGTTGCGGTGGCCGTAGGTGTAGATCAGCCGTTCGCGCGGGTCGGTCGAGGTGATGAACGGGTTGTCCGGCAGCGGGTTCCCGGTCTTCGCGTCCAGCCGCAGCACCTTGCCGCCGAGGGACTGGCGGTCCTGCGCGACCGGTGCGCGCGCGGTGTCGCCGGTGCCGACGAGCAGCGCACCGTCCGGGGCGAACGTCGGGCGGCAGCCGGAGTGCCGTCCGCTCGGGTTGACCGGCAGGCCGGTGAGCAGGTCCTTGACCTTCGTCGCGCTCGCGCCGTCGCCGGCCAGCGTCCAGGTGACCAGCCGGATGTCGACGGCCTTGCCGCCTTCCTGGTGGTTCTGGCAGGTGATGAACTCGCGGCTGGTCGCGAAGTCCGGGCTGACGACCATGCCGAGCAGGCCGCCTTCGCCCCTGACGAGCACGTCGGAGAAGTCGGCGCGCACCTCGGCGGCCTGGCCGTTGCGGATCAGCGCGAGCTTGCCGGTCCGCTGCGGCACGAGGATGCCGCCGTCGGGCAGGAAGCCGACGTCCCAGCCGTGCTCCAGCCCGCCGGCCACCGTCTCGACCTTGAACTTCCCGCTCGCGGCGGCCGGGGTGGCCGCCGGCGGGACGCTCTGCACCGGCTCGCTCGCCGCGCCTGAGCAGCCCACGACCAGCAGGGACAGGACACCGATGAGACCGAGCGCACACCGCATAAGGACCATCCTGCCACCAAGCGGTGAAATCGCCGTTCGCGCGGCGCGCGCTCAGGAGCCCGGCCGCACCAGCCCGGACTCGTAGGCGAACACCACGGCGTGCACCCGGTCGCGCAGCCGCAGCTTGCCGAGGACCCGCCCGACGTGCGTCTTCACGGTCGTCTCGCCGATGTAGAGCTTCGCGGCGATCTCGGTGTTCGAGAGGCCGCGCGCGATGAGGCCGAGCACGTCTTTCTCGCGTTCGGTCAGGGCGTCGAGCTTCGCGACGTCGACGGGGTCGCGGTCGTCGGCCAGGTACCGGTCGAGCAGCCGCCGCGTGACCGACGGCGAGACCATGGCGTCGCCCCGCAGCACGCCCCGGATCGCGACGAGCAGCTCTTCGGAAGGCGCGTCCTTGACCAGGAACCCGCTGGCCCCGCCCCGCAAGGCGGCGTAGGCGTACTCGTCGAGGTCGAAGGTGGTGATGACCAGGACGCGCACGTCGGGCAGTTCGGCGCAGATCCGCGCGGTCGCGGTGACGCCGTCGAGCACCGGCATCCGGACGTCCATGAGCACGAGGTCGGGCCGCAGGTCCCGGGCGAGAGTGATGGCTTCTTCGCCGTTGGCGGCTTCGCCCACGACGGCGAGGTCGTCCTGGCTTTCGACGATCATGCGGAGGCCGACGCGGACGAGCTGCTGGTCGTCGCAGAGCAGGATCCGGGTGGTCACGGGCCCACCACCAAGCTCGCGCGCACCCGGTAGCCGCCGTCGGGGAGCGGGCCGGTCGTCAGCTCGCCGTGGTACATCTCGACGCGCTGGCGCATTCCCGTCAGGCCGCGGCCGGACGAGGGCAGCGCCGGGGCCGGTGGTGCGTGGCCGCCGGTGTTCGTCACCTCGATGTGGACCTCCGGGGGCTCGAAGGTGACGCCGACGCGGCCCGTGGCGTCGGCCGGGGCGTGCTTGATCATGTTCGTCAGTGCCTCCTGGACGATCCGGTACGCCTGCAGCGCGGCGCTCGCCGGCAGCGTGTCCGGGTCGCCGGTGACGTCGAGCGTCACCGGCCGGCCGGACTGCTCGACCAGCTCGCGCAGCTCCGCCAGCGTCGGCTGGGGACTGCGGGCCGCCTGGCCGGCGTGCAGGACTTCGAGGAGCCGCCGCAGCTCGGCCAGGGCGTCCCGGCCGGTGTGGACGATCGTGTCGAGGGTGCGGTCGACGGCGGCCGGGTCGCGGTGGCGGGCCAGCTTCGCCCCTTCGGCGTTCAGCACGATCACGCTCATGCTGTGCGCCAGCACGTCGTGCAGCTCGCGCGCGATCCGCGCGCGCTCCTCGGCGACCGCCGCGCGCGCCTGGGCGTCGGCTCGTTTCCGTTCCTCCGCGGTGAGCTGCTCCTGCTTGCGGAAGAACTCGCCGAGCGCCCACGCCGCGATGTGCAGCGGCACGGTGGCGACGATCGTCAGGGTCGGGTTGTCGGTGTAGGTCCCCCAGACCGCGGCCCACTGGACGTCGAGCACGACGATCGCCGCCGCGGTCCCGGCGGCGAACCACCGGTGGCCCTGCTTCACCACGGTGAAGAGGGCGACCGCCATCGCCAGCTCGGTGCGGCCGCGGTCGTACGCCCAGACCTCGTTGAAGTACACCGCCGCCGCCCCGGCGATGGTCAGGACCGCGACCGCGCGCGGGAACCGGCGGCGCACCAGCAGCGGGAGCAGGAACAGCATCGGGATCGCGCGGACGCCGTACGAACCCGGGTTGTTCCAGTTGGGGGCGAGGAAGAACAGGAACACGGCGTACAGCGGCAGGTCCACCGTCCACCGGTGCCGGCGCACCCACATCACGAGTCGTTCCACACCCCGAACGTAATGCCGGCGACACGACGACGTCGTCCTTCCCCGGGGCCGGCCTTTGTCCTCCCGGAGGAGGACACGGGCGGCCGGTCCGGCGGATTCGGGGCCACCACGGCCGTTCCTAGCGTCGGAGCCATGTCGATCACCAGGGAATTCCTCCGCCACCCCGTGCTGACGGGCGCGATCGCGCCCAGCTCTGCGCGGCTGGCCGAAGAGATGACGGCGGGTCTCGGCCTGGAACGCGCGTCGTGCGTCGCGGAACTCGGGCCGGGCACCGGCGTCTTCACTGAAGCCGTCCTCGCGCTGCTTCGCCCCGAAGCACGCTTCACGGCCATAGAGATCAACCCGCGTTTCGCGGCCCGCTTGAGCAAGTGCTTTCCGCAGGTCGACGTCGTCACCGGCTCGGCGGAACACCTGGCCGTCGACGACATCGACGTCGTCGTCTCCGGCCTGCCGTGGACGGCCATGACCGCCGCCCGCCAGGTGCGCATCCTCGACGCGGTCACCGCGGCACTCGCCCCGAACGGCCGGTTCACGACCTTCGCGTACGCCCACGCGGCCTGGACGCCCCCTGCCCGCCGCTTCGCCGCATTGCTGCGAAGCCGGTTCGCGGTCGTGGAGCGCACGCCGGTGGTCTGGGAAAACCTGCCGCCCGCGTTCGTCTACCGCGCGGCGCTGCCGGTGGCGGTGGGGAGGACGTGGCGTGGACAGCCTGCTGCGGCCCCTGCTTGACGCGCCCCCGGCGGCCGTCTACCTGGTCTGCGCCCTGATCATCACGGCGGAAACCGCGCTGCTGCCGGGCATCGTGCTGCCGACGTTGTCGACGCTGCTGCTGATGGGGTTCCTCGCCGAGCGGGGCACGCTCCACTTCGGACTCGCTTGGGTGGTGGCCGTCGCCGCCGCGGTGCTCGGCGACCAGCTCGCGTACCTCGAAGGCCGCCGCTGGGGGCCACGGCTGTCCCACCGGGATCGTTGGCGGCGTGTGGAAACGGCGGTCGCGCGCTACGGCGTCCCGGCGGTGATCGCGGGCCGCTGCCTGGCCGGCGTCCGGACGCTGGTGCCGCGGGTGGCGGGCTCGGCGGCAATGCCGTACCGCCGGTTCGCGGCGGGCAGCGTGGTGGCGGCGGTGGTGTGGGCGAGCGCGGAACTGCTGGCCGGTCACACGACGGCCGTGGTGCTGTGAAGACGTTCCGCGGTCTCGGCGTCCGCGGGCAGGAACGTCTCCAGCTTCAGCTCCGACACGGTCACGTCCGCCGCCGTCGCGAACGTCGTGATCGCCGTGATCAGCCGCAGCTCGCCGATCGACGTGGTCAGGCGGACCGGCACCGCGAACCCCAGGTGCTCCGGGCCGGGCGCCGACGGCGGCGGCAGGTAGCCCGCCAGCTCGGCGAGCTGGGCGGCCAGCCGCTCGTCCGGCGTGCGGGCCAGGTCGTCGCGGATGCGCTCGAGGATGTGCCGCGCCCAGTCGTCGAGGTTGCGCACGCGCGGTGCCATCCCGCGCGGGTGCAACGCCAGCCGCAAGGTGTCGACCGGCGCGCGCAGCAGCTCCGGCGCGACCCCCTCGGTGAGCAGGCCGAACCCGTCGTTCGCCGCGACCAGCACGCCGTAGCGGTCGACGACGATCGCCGGGTAGGGCCGGTGGCCGTCCAGCAGGCGCCGCAGGCCGTCGAGGACCGGCCGGATCGCCGGGTCGTCGAGCCGGGTTTCGGGGTACGTCGGCGCGTAGCCGGCGGCGTGCAACAGGCCGTTGCGCTCGCGCAGGGGCAGTTCGAGGGACTCGGCGACGCGCAGGACCATGCCGCGGCCGGGCACCGAACGCCCGCTCTCCATGAAACTCACGTGCCGCTGCGTCGTGCCCGCGCGCAGCGCCAGGTCGAGCTGGCTGAGCCGCCGCCGGGTACGCCAGTCCTTGAGCGCCGTTCCGAAGTCCACGGTCCCATCCTGCTCGGCCGGTCCATTCCCCGCGGGGAATTGAGGGCATACCCCGCCGCGGCGAAGCTTCGGCCATGACGAACTACGGCCTGGTCGTCCCGACCTACCAGCCCATCCTCGACGCCGGGCGGACCGCGCCCGAGCTGGTCGAGACCGCCGTCTTCGCGGAGGAGCTCGGCCTCGACTCGGTCTGGGTCGGTGACACCCTCGCGCGGGCCCCGCTGGACGCGCTCACGGTTCTTTCCGCCTTCGCCGCCCGGACGTCCCGGGTGACACTGGGGACAGCCGCCCTGCTCCCGGCCCTGCGAAACCCGATCTTGACGGCGAACCAGCTGCTGTCGGTCGACTTGCTGAGCTCCGGCCGCCTCACGGTGGCCGTCGGGGCGGGGTTCGCCGGCCGCAGCGAGCCGGAGTTCGCGTTCGCGGGCGTCCCGTGGGAGCGCCGCCGGGCCCGGCTGGACGACATCGTGGCCCTCTGGCGCGCGGCGTGGAGCGGCGCTTCTTCGTTCCACGGCTCGGTGCTGCACCACGACTCGCTGCCGGTGTTCCCCGCGCCGGCCCGCCCGGGTGGCCCGCCGGTGTGGCTGGCGGCGCACACGCCGGGCGCGTTGGAGCGGGCCGGCCGGCACTACGACGGCTGGCTGCCCTACCCGCCGGATCCCGCGGACTACGGCGCCGGTCTCGCCCGGATCCGCGCCACGGCGTCGCGCCCGGTGACGCCGGCGTTGTTCGCGACGGTCCTGGTCGAGGACGACCCCGCGCGCGGCGGCGAGCTGCTGGAGGACTACTGCCTGCGGAACTACGGGCGGCCGGCGAGCTTCGTCCAGGGCATCCAGATGCAGGTGACCGGCAGTGCCGCGGAGGTGGCGGCGCGGCTGCGGACCTACGAAGGCGTGGAGCACTTCCTGCTGCGCATCGCGAGCACGGACCCGAAGGTGTTCGACGAGCAGCTGCCCCGGCTCGCGGAGGTGGTGGAACTGCTGCGCTCTTGACGGCTTGCCAGCACCCCAATGTGGCCTTCGGTGCGCTCAACGCACCCAATGTGGCCTTCGGTGCGTTGGGCGCACCCAAGGTGGCCTTCGGTGCGTTGGGCGCACCCAATGTGGCCTTCGGTGCGTTGGGCGCACCCAAGGCCACATTGGGGTGTTCTGGGCCGCGACCAGCCGTGATCGGAAACCTGTCGGGGGTGGCACGTAGGCTGGGACCGTGACCGACGCTCCACTGTCCGGACTCCTCACCGCCATCCTCCCCGACCCGGCCCTGCGCGGCGTGGTCGAGCGCGCCGGCGCGCCGCTGCTCGAGCTGCAGGGCCCGATCGCCGCCCGGCAGCTCGTCGCCGCCGCGCTCGCGGCCGATGCCGGCGCCGCCAGGCCCGTGCTCGCCGTCACCGCCACCGGTCGCGAGGCCGACGAGCTGACCGCGGCCCTGAAAGCCCTCATCGGCCGGGGCCGGGTCGCCGACTTCCCGTCGTGGGAAACCCTCCCGCACGAACGCCTCTCCCCGCGCGCGGACACCGTCGGCCGCCGCCTGGAGGTGCTGCACCGGCTGAAGACGGGCGAAGACGACCTGCGCGTGGTCGTCGCCACCGTCCGCAGCCTGATCCAGCCCATGGCGCCCGGGCTCGGCTCGCTGCGGCCGATCGACCTCGTCGTCGGCGAGGAGACACCGTTCGAGGAGCTCCTCGAACGGCTCGTCGAGCTGGCCTACACCCGCGTCGACATGGTCGAGAAGCGCGGCGAGTTCGCCGTCCGCGGCGGCATCCTCGACCTGTTCGGGCCGACCGCGCAGCACCCGGTCCGGGTCGAGTTCTGGGGTGACGAGGTCAGCGAGATCCGCGCGTTCGCCGTCTCCGACCAGCGGTCGCTGCCCGGCGAGATCCCGCGGGTCACCGCGCCGCCGTGCCGCGAGCTGCTGCTCACCGCGCCGGTCAAGGAGAAGGCCGCGGAGCTGGCGAAGACGTACGAGGCCGACGCGCACCTGGCCGAGATGCTCACCAAGCTCGCCGACGGCATCCCGGTCGAGGGCATGGAGGCGCTCATCCCGGTCCTCTGCGAAGGCGAGCTGGAGCTGCTCACCGACGCGATGCCGGTCGGCACCCACGTGCTGCTCACCGACCCGGAGAAGATCCGCGCCCGCGCCGCCGACCTCGTCCGCACCGGCCAGGAGTTCCTCGAAGCGTCCTGGACGACGGCCGCGGCGGGTGGCCAGGCCCCGATCGACCTCGGCGCGTCGGCCTACCGCGGGCTCGACGAGATCGCGTCCCACGCGCAGGACACCAAGCGCGCCTGGTGGACGATCACCCAGCTGACCAGCGAAGACCCGGACGTCTACCGCGTCTCGGTCGAGGCCGCGCCCGCTTACCGCGGCGAGCTGGAGCGCGCGACGGCCGACCTGCGCGCGCACACGGCGGCGGGCGGCACTGCGGTGCTCGTCGTCGCCGGCCAGGGCACCGCGGCGCGCGCGGTGGAGCAGCTCACCGGCGCCGACGTCCCGGCGACCCAGGCCGGCGACGGCCTCGCCGCACCACCCGCGGCCGGCATGGTCACGGTCACCTGCGGCGGCCTCACCGACGGGTTCGTCTCGCCGGAGCGCGCCCTGGTCGTGCTCAGCGAAGCCGACCTCACCGGCCGCGGCGCGGGTGCCGGAACGTCCACAAAGGACCTGAACACCAAGATGCCGTCCCGGCGGCGCAACGCGGTCGACCCGCTGGCCCTCAAGGCCGGTGACTACGTCGTGCACGACCAGCACGGCATCGGCCGGTTCGTCGAGATGGTCCAGCGGACGGTCGCGGGTGCCACCCGCGAGTACCTTCTGCTGGAGTACGCGTCGTCCAAGCGTGGCCACCCGGGTGACCGGCTGTTCGTGCCCACCGACCAGCTCGACGAGGTCTCCCGCTACGTCGGCGGTGAGCTGCCCACGCTCAACAAGCTGGGCGGCTCCGACTGGAAGAACACCAAGGCCAAGGCCAAGAAGGCGGTCAAGGAGATCGCCGCGGAGCTCGTCCAGCTGTACGCCGCGCGCCAGTCCGCGCCCGGGCACGCGTTCGGCGCGGACACGCCGTGGCAGCACGAGCTGGAAGACGCCTTCCCGTTCACGGAGACGAACGACCAGCTCGCCGCCATCGACGAGGTCAAGGCCGACATGGAACGCGGCGTCCCGATGGACCGCGTCATCTGCGGCGACGTCGGCTACGGCAAGACCGAGATCGCCGTCCGCGCGGCGTTCAAGGCGGTGCAGGACGGCAAGCAGGTCGCCGTCCTCGTCCCGACGACGCTGCTCGCCCAGCAGCACCTGAACACCTTCACCGAGCGCATGCGGTCGTTCCCGGTGACGATCAAGGGCCTGTCCCGCTTCACGAACAAGGCGGAGTCGGACGCGATCCTCGAGCAGCTCGCCGGCGGCGAGGTCGACATCGTCATCGGCACGCACCGGCTGCTGCAGACGGGCATCCGCTACAAGGACCTCGGCCTGGTGATCGTCGACGAGGAGCAGCGCTTCGGCGTCGAGCACAAGGAGCACATCAAGGCGCTGCGCACGCACGTCGACGTGCTCACCATGTCGGCGACGCCGATCCCGCGCACGCTGGAGATGTCGCTGGCCGGCATCCGCGAGATGTCGACGATCCTGACCCCGCCGGAAGACCGCCACCCGATCCTCACCTACGTCGGCGCGTATGACGACAAGCAGGTCGGCGCGGCCATCCGGCGCGAACTGCTGCGCGACGGCCAGGTCTTCTACGTCCACAACCGGGTGTCGTCGATCGAGAAGGCGGCGCGGCGGATCCGCGAGCTGGTGCCGGAGGCGCGGGTCGTCACCGCGCACGGCCAGATGAACGAGGAAAAGCTCGAAAAGATCATCCAGGGCTTCTGGGAAAACGAGTACGACGTCCTGGTGTGCACCACGATCGTCGAGACCGGTCTGGACATCTCGAACGCCAACACACTGCTGGTCGAGCGCGGCGATCTGCTGGGCCTGGCGCAGCTGCACCAGCTGCGCGGCCGGGTCGGGCGCGGGCGCGAGCGCGGGTACGCGTACTTCCTGTACCCGCCGGAGGCACCGCTGACGGAGACCGCGCACGACCGCCTGGCGACGATCGCCCAGAACACCGAGCTCGGCGCGGGCATGGCGGTCGCGATGAAGGACCTCGAAATCCGTGGCGCGGGCAACATCCTGGGAGCGGAGCAGTCGGGGCACATCGCGGGCGTCGGCTTCGACCTGTACGTGCGGTTGGTGGGTGAAGCGGTCGACGCGTTCCGCCGGCACGCGGGCGCGGAGCCTGCCGAAGACGAGGAACTGGCGGAAGTCCGCGTCGACCTCCCGATCGACGCCCACATCCCACACGACTACGTGCCGGGGGAGAGGCTGCGGCTGGAGGCATACCGCAAGATCGCGGCAGCACCGGACACGGCGGGCCTCGACGCGGTCCGCGAAGAGCTGATCGACCGTTACGGCCAGCCGCCGGCCCCGGTGAACAGGCTGCTGGCGGTGGCGAAGTTCCGGCACACGTGCCGCGAGGCGGGCGTGACGGAGGTGGCGGTCCAGGGCAACACCATCCGGTTCGCCCCGCTGCCGCTGCTGGACTCGCAGCTGGTGCGACTGAAGCGCTTGTACCCGAAGGCGGTGTACAAGGCGGTGACGAACACGGTGTCGGTGCCAAAGCCGACGGAGGGACCGGCGGGCGGCCGGATAGGCGCGCCGACACTACGGGACGAAGAGCTGCTGGAGTGGTGCACGAAGCTGTTGGTCCAGCTGACGAAGAAGCCGGCGGCGGTGTAAAGGGGGACCGGAGACCCGCGAACCGGCGGCCGGCGACGCAAGCCGCCAACGGGGCGGCGACGCGGACCGGCGGCCGGCGACGCAAGCCGGCCAACGACGTCACCAGACCTCCCCCGCCCCTCATCCCAGCCTTCTCTTCAGTCGACGACCGGGTTTGTCAAGGCACTCTTTCCCGCCTTGACAAACCCGGACGGCGACTGACAATCCGAACGGAGGGGCGGGGGAGGTCGGACCCGCCGCCCCGCCGCGGCAGACGCTCTACCCCGGCAAAAAGACTGTCCTCGCCGGACGGGCAGGCTCTGGGATGGCCACCCCTTGCCGCTGCCGTCTCACGTTCCTGAGGTGGGCCGCGAGGTGGTCATCCCGTCGCCTGAACGAGGCCTATCACTTTGAGCCGGGCCCGCAAGCTTGCGTCGTCTTCTCACGTTGGTCTGTGTGTTGCGGGCCCGGCTCAAAGTGATTTCACGGCCTCAGGCGACGGGATGACCACCCCGCTCCTTTGATCGTGGGGCCGGCTAACGCGCGTCGCCAGCCCCATCCGTACCGGCTCCACCGGCACCGGAACCGCGCCGGCGCCCGCCATCGGCAGCGGTCGGGGGTGCCGCGGCATGCGCGATCCGGCGCCGCCGCCTCGGCCCGGGTACACCAGCAAGCCCCGGGCCGGGTCCGGGACCGCGTCCAGGGCCGCCGTCACGGCCGGCAGTGTCCGGAACGCGTCGCGCTGCTCCTCGGTCGAAAATTCGATCTCCAGCACCACGCCCCACCGGTGCTCGTGCCAAACCCACTGCTCAGCGCCGTGCGTCAGGGCGGCTTCGGTGAGTGCGTCGCCGCGGGACAGGCGCCACATCGATGCCGGATGCTCGCCGTCGAACACCTCCATCGTGAGCCAGTGGTCCATAAATCGACATTACCGCCGCCGCGACCTCATGGGTGTTGCGTTTCGGAGGCGGTGGTGTGAGAGGGTATGCGTTGTGATGCGGATCATCGGGCGCCCTCGCGCGCTGGTCGCCGTTGTTGCCGGTGCACTTCTGCTCGCCGGGTGCGGCTCGGGACCCAGCCAGGTCGGTGCCGCCGCCGTCATCGGTGACCGCACCGTCTCCATCGACCAGGTGCAGGCGCTGATCGACAAGGCCGTCCGCGAGCAGCCGTACGCGCAGAAGCTCGCCGCCGAGCACAAGCTCGAAGAGGTCGGCCGGGCCGCCGTCACCCAGCTCGTCGTGCACGAGCTGCTCCTCAAGGCCGCCGAAAAGCACGGCATCACGCCCAACTACGGGCAGATCGACGCCCAGCTGGCGAAGGACCCGCTCAACGGCAAGGTCCCCGCCGACGCGAGCAACGAGGCCCAGGCCGTCAGCCAGGTCGTCACCCGCTCGCGCGACCACCGCGAAGAGCTGACCGACACCTACCTCGCCCAGGCACTGGCCGAGAAACTCCTGCCGAACCTCTCGGTCACCTTCGACTTCACGACGATCGGCTCGATGCCGGACCCCAACACCGGCTCGGCGCTCCAGGGCGAAGACGCGAAGAAGGCCGCCCTCGACCTCGCCCGGCAGCTCGCCGCCGACCCGGCGGCCGCGGCCAAGCGGATCGGCGCCGACGTCCAGTACGAGGCCCAGCTGCGGGATCAGGCGAAGCAGGCGGGCCGGAACGTCGACAGCATCCCGCCGCTGTCCGGCCTCGGTGACGCGGTGCCCGCCACGCAGGCCGGCGCCCTCGCCTCCACCCCGGTCTTCGGGTCGCCCGCCGGCACCGTCGTGGCCGTCCCCTACCCGAGCCAGGACCTGGCGGGTACCTGGTTCGTCGGGGTGATCCGGCAGCGCACGGACGACCGGACCGTCGCCACCGAGCGGACGCCGGAGCTCGACGCCGCCACGAAGACCGCGATCGGCATGCGGCAGCTGCAGCCGTTGTTCGACGAGCTCGGCGTGCGCGTCAACAAGCGGTACGGCGTGTGGGACGTGGTGGGCATGAACGTGGTGCCGAACCTGGACTCCACGCAGGGCCTGGTGCTGCCCCCGGGCGGGTCCGGTCGTACCCAGCAGTGAGCACGGGTGTCGTCGTGGTCGTCCGCGGGACGACGCTGCCCGGTGCGGCGCTCAAGATCCTGCGTGAGTCACCCGCCGTCTACGCGGCCACGGACGTCGATCCGGCCGCGTTCGGGATTCCGGCCGTCACCGAGGCGCCTTCGCTGAAGGACGTCGTGCTGCTGGCCGGGTCCCGTGACGAGCCGGCGGCGTCGCTGCTCATCGCGACCGGCGCGGCCGTCATCGAGACGCCGGCGCCGCCGCTGGTCGAGGCCGCCGAGGTGATGGACCGGCTCCGCTCGCCGGGCGGCTGCCCGTGGGACGCGGCGCAAACGCACGATTCGCTGCGGCAGTACCTGGTCGAGGAGACCTACGAACTGCTCGACGCCATCGAAGAAGGCGACCGCGAGGCGCTGCGCGAAGAGCTCGGCGACGTGCTGCTGCAGGTGCTCTTCCACGCGCGGGTCGCGGCCGAGGACCCGGCGGACCCGTTCGGCATCGATGACGTCGCCGCGGCGCTCGTCGCGAAGCTGGTCGGCCGGCACCCGCACGTCTTCGCCGGCGCCGACAAGGTGCACACGGTCGAGCACCAGAACCTGAAGTGGGAAGAGCTGAAGCAGCGCGAGAAGCAGCGTCGCTCCATTGTGGACGGCGTGGCGCTGGGTCAGCCGGCCGTCGCGCTGGCGGGCAAGCTGGGCCAGCGCTCCGGGCGCGCGGGCATCCCGCTCGACCTCTTCCCCGAAGGTTCCGGGGCCGCCGCCCAGCTGTTCCGCATCGCGGCCACGGCACGCCGGGCCGGTGTCGACGCCGAGGGCGAGCTGCGGGCGCTGGCGAAGCAGTTCGCGAAGGACATCCGGGGCGCCGAGCAGGCCGCGCGCGACGCCGGGCTGGAGCCGACGACCCTGGAGGCCGACGGCTGGCGGAAGTTCTGGCCCACGCGCCGGGTGTGACGCAGCACACAATCGGGTGAGAACCGTTTCCGGGCTCCCGGCGTCTTGCCTGGTGTGAGACACCAGCCACTGCAGGACGCCGACGAGGCCCACCTCGTCCGGCGCACGGCCAAGGGCGACCGCGCGGCGTTCGAGGAGCTCTACCGCCGCACGTCGCCGTGGCTCGCCGTGCGCCTGCGCCGCCGGTGCGCGGACGAGCAGATCGTCGCCGAGGTCATGCAGGAGACGTACCTGGCGGTGTGGCGCGCGGCGGAGTCGTTCGCGGGCACGGCGACCGACGGGAACGCGGTCGGCTGGCTCTGGACGATCGCGGCCCGCCGGCTGGTCGACGCGTTCCGGCGCCGGGCACACCACGCCCAGCCACCCCCGGAGGTGGCCCTCGACGTGACCCCGGTGGCGGCGGCCGAGGACGAGCTGCTGGCGACGTCGATGGACGACGACGTCGGCACCGCGCTGCGCGACCTCGCGCCGGAGCTGCGCGCGGTCCTGCAGGCAATGGTGCTCGACGGGCTGACGGTCCGGGAAACCGCGGTGCTGCTGGGGTTGCCGGAGGGCACGGTCAAGACGCGCGCGAGGCGGGCGCGGATCGCGATGCGGGAGGCGCTGTCATGAACCACGCACCGGAGCGGCTCATCGCCGCGTACGCGGCCGGCGACGACCTCCCGGGTGACCAGCTGTGGGGCCTCGAAGCGCACCTCGAGACGTGCCCGGTGTGCCGGGCGCGGCTCGCCGAGGTGGCGCCGGTCCGGCCGGTGGTGGACCTCGTCTGGACGCGGCTCGCGGCGGACGTCGAACCGCCGGGGGTGCCCGCGCACCCCGCGCGGCGCCGCTTCGCCAGGTGGCTCACCACCTGGGTCACCCCGGTGATGCTGCCGTGGCTGGCGATGATCGTGCTGGTCACGCTGCTCGCGGTGGTGTTCGACCACGTCGGGCGGTCGGTGCTGGACGTGACGGCGGTGCAGCTCTTCGCGCCGGTGCTGCCGGTGCTCGGCGTTGCCGTGTCGTGGGCGCGGGGGCTGGATCCGGCGTACGAAGCCGTCGTCGGGACGCCGCGCGCCGGGCTGTACCTGATCGCGCGGCGGACGCTCGCCGTGCTCTTCGTCGTCCTGCCGGTGCTCGGCGTCGCCGGGTGGCTGACCGGGACGGCGCTCGCGCTCTGGCTGCTGCCGAGCCTGGCTTTCACCACGGGGACGCTCGCGCTGGGCGGGCTGATCGGCATGACGCGGGCGGCGTACGTGCTGGTCGCGATGTGGGTCGCGGTGCTGCTCCTGCCCACCGTGGCGGTCCAGCGGCCCGTGTTCGCGCTCACCACCGGTGCGTGGCCGGTGTGGGCGGGGATCTTCGCGTTGACGACGGTGGCCGTCGCCCTGCACAAGGGCGCGTTCACCCGGCTCGGCGCGCGCAACTAGGGAGGAAGAACATGCGTGCTGTCGGAGCCGCCGAGGTCGCGCCAACGGCCTATGCCTGGGAGATCCAGGCCGAAGGGCTGAAGGTGCGGGTGGGGCGGCGGAAACTGGCCGTGGACGGGCTGGACCTGTCGCTCGGCAAGGGGGTGCACGGCTTGCTCGGGCCGAACGGCGCGGGCAAGACGACGCTGATCCGGGCACTGGCGACGGTGCTCCGGCCGGCGGAAGGCAGGTTGTCGCTGCTCGGTGCGCCGGTCGGGGGGCACACCGAGCAGCGCGCCCTGCGCCGGCGGATCGGCTACCTGCCGCAGAACTTCGGGTTCTACAAGCGGTTCACCGTCCGCGAGTTCGTCGAGTACCTCGCCTGGCTGAAGGAGGTGTCCAAAGAGGACATCCCGGGTGCGGTGCAGCGCGCGATCGAGCGGGTGGGGCTGGCCGACCGGGCCGACGACCGGATGAAGACGCTGTCCGGCGGCATGGTGCGGCGGGTCGGGATCGCGCAGGCGATCGTCAACGACCCGGACATCCTGCTGCTCGACGAGCCGACCGCCGGGCTCGACCCGGCGCAGCGCGTCCGGTTCCGCGAGCTGGTCCAGGAACTCGGCCAGGACTCGTGCGTGCTGATCTCGACGCACCTGGTCGAAGACGTGGCCACGGCCTGCACGGACGTCGTGCTGTTCGCCGAGGGCAAGCTGGTGTTCCAGGGCACCCCGGACGAGCTGGCCGCCGCAGGCACCGCCGAGCATGTGGGTGACAGCCCGATCGAGCGCGGCTATTCGGCGCTGCTGAACCACGAGCCGGGCCAGGGGGCGTGGTGATGATCCTGCGCATCGAACTGCGGCGCTCGATCGCGCCCTGGGCCGGGCTGGCGCTGCTCGTGGTCGCGTTGGGCTTCCTGTTCCTGCTGTCCGGGCCGTGGTGGAAGGTGCCCGCGCCGTGGACGGGGAACACCACGACCACCGCGCTGTGGCTGCGGTTCCTGCTGGTGTTCCTGTGGCCGATCGCGGTCGGCGCCGGGGCGATCCAGGGCATGCGCGACAGCCGTTCCGGCATGGTCGAGCTGCTGGCCACGACGTCCCGCCCGGGCTGGCACCGGGCGGCGAAACTGGCCGGTGCCGTCGGCGCGCTGAGCGCGCTCGGGTACCTGGTGGTGTTCGGCGTCGGCTTCGCCGAAGTGCTCGGCCACGGCGGATTCGTGTCCATGACCTTCCTGCCGGTGCTGCTCGTCGGCCTGCTCGCCGTCGTGGCGGGAAGCTGGGCCGGCCTGGCGATCGGGCGGCTGCTGCCACACCCGCTGACCGCGCCCGCGCTGGCCGTGCTGGCCCTGGTGGTGTCGGTGGTGGCCTGGACGTCGGTCGAAGCGGGCGTGCTGTCGATGTCGTACACCCGGTTCGCGTTGCTGGCGCCGGCTCTCGGCCAGCCGCGGGGCGCGCTCGTGACGACGCCGGCTTCGCTGGACCTCGGGCAGGCGGCGTGGTTCGCCGGTCTCGCGGCGACGGGCTTCCTGCTGCTGGCGGCGAGTTCCGTGCGGGCCCGGCTCGTCAGCCTGGTGCCGGTGGTCGCCGGGGCGGCCATCGCCCTGCCGGTTCTCCCGGCCTCCGGCAACGAGCTCCTCGTGCCGGACGGCGTCGCCGCCGAGAAGGTCTGTGACGGCCCGATCTGCGTCAGCCGGGCGCACGCGGAAAGGCTGGCCGCGCTGGCCGGGCCGGGTCGCGAAGCGCTGGCCATGCTGGCGAAGCTGCCCGGTGCACCGACCCGGGTCGAGGAGCAGACGGCGCCGAACTTCGTCACCGGCCCCGTTCCTCGCGATCCCGGCGTCGTCTACCTGGACTTCCAGCGCAACGACGTCCTCTTCACGGCGGGCGCCGACGACCTGAGGCTCGCGGTGCTGGGCGGCGCCGGGCTCCCCTCGTGCGACCCGCCGTACGGCGCCAGCATGGCCGACTGGGGTGCCCGGATGATCGCGGCGGCCTACTTCACCGGTCAGCTGCAGCCGTTGCCCGAGTTCGGCGCGCGGTGGGCCGTTCGCGAAGACGGCCCGGTCGAGCAGGCGTGGGCGAAGTTCCACGCCTTGCCGGCGGAGGTCCGGTTCGCCCGGATCGTCGCGCTGCGCCAGGTGCTCCTGACCTGCCAGGGCGACCCGATGGACGCGCTGGTCCCGGGGGCCATGCGATGAGATGGGCGGCGCTCTACGCGCGTTCGCGGCAGCTCCCGGTGGCGTTCACCGCCCTGCTGGTGGCGACGGCCGGGCTGTGGTTCCTGACGCGCGATTCGTGGTCGGCGCTGCCGGTCGTGCTGACGCTGACGTCGGCGGTCGCGGTGGCGGCGATCGGGCTGAGCGGCCAGGACGCCGACCTCGACCGGTCCGCGGCACTGCCGTGGCCGGTGCGGCGGTTCGCGCACCTGGCCCTGATCGGCGTCGTGGCCGGGGCGCTGGTGCTGGGGGTGCAGGAGCTGGGCTCGTCGGCGGTGGCCGGGTGGATCATCGTGCGTGACGCGGCCGGTCTGGCGGGCTTGGCCGGCCTGGCGGCCACGATCGCGGGCGGCCAGTTCGGCTGGACGCTCCCGCTGGCGTGGGCCGCGGTGGCGCCATTCGTCCCGAACGACGGCTCGACGGCGAGCCGCGTGCTGGCCTGGCTCCTGCAACCCCCGGCAACCCCCGCGGCCACCTGGACGGCGGCGATCCTGGCGGCCACGGGAGCGGTGGTCTACGTGACTTGGGGTGGCCGCCGCTAGGGCCGGGCTCAGACGTTGCGGATGTTCGTCTCCAGTTCCAGGGGCTCCCGGTCCCAGTCCTCGACGCCGAAGGCGATGATGCGCTCCGGGTGGATGCGGATCACCGCGTCGTCGAGGTGGTCGTTTCCCACGTCGACCCCCACCAGGGCCTCCGCGCGGCCGCGGATCTCCAGGCACCTGACCCGCCACGGGTTCGTCGACGGCACGTCGTCGACGACGAACGCCACCCGGTCGTGCGTCGCGATGTTGCGGAACTTCTTGCTGTTGCGCAGGTTGTAGCCGGTGACGTCGATCGTCTTCTCGTCCGGGTTGTAACTGAAGCCGACCGGGCTGGCCTGGAGGGTTCCGTTGGGCTGCTGGGTCGCCAGCCGGCCCACGGGCTGGTCGGCGAGGTAGGCGAGTTCTGCTTCGGTGAACATGCCCCCAGCGTCCAACTTCAAGCTTCCTTGAAGTCAAGCACCAGCGAGGCGAACCGCGCCCCGATCCGGCGGTGGGCCGCCGGGCAGGGGTGGAGGTCGTCCGGCAGCGGCAACTCCGCGAAGTCCTCCGGGCCGTACAGCGCGAGGCCGTCGAGGTAGCTCAGGCGCGGGTCCGACGCCTGCCGCTGCGTCACGATCCGGGCCAGCTCCTCCCGGATGACCTCCAGCGTCAGCTTGCCGGGGCCCGGCTCGCCGGTCGCGCGGAACCGGACTTCGCCGCGGGCCAGCGCCGCGTGGTCGAAGTCGCCCGGGCCCGGCGTCCGCTCGTGGATCGGGCAGTACAGCGGCGAGACGACCACCAGCGGCGTGTCCGGGTGGCCGTCGCGGATCGTGTCGAGGAAGCCGTGCACCGCGGGCCCGAACGCGCGCAGGCGCATCAGGTCCGCGTTGACCACGTTGATGCCCAGCTTGACGCTGATCAGGTCGGCGGGCGTGTCGCGCAGCGCCCGCGCGGTGAACGGGTCGAGCAGCGCGTTGCCGCTGAAGCCGAGGTTCACCAGGTCGACGCCGGCCGCGGTGGCGGCGAGCGCGGGCCACGTCGTCGCCGGGCTCGCCGCGTTCGAGCCGTGGCTGATCGAGCTGCCGTGGTGCAGCCACACCCGGCGGCCCGGCACGGGCTCGACCGGCGCGTCGGCGCGCAGGGCGACCAGCTCGGTGAGCTCGTTGTGCGGCAACCAGAGCTCGACGTCCTTGGACTGCCCGCCCAGCCCGGCGAACCGGACCACGCCGGGGGAGCCCGGGGTGAGCGAGGACGCCCCGGTCGCCATTTCGACGTCCAGTGTGTGGCCGCCGGGCACGCTCGCCTGGGCGGTCAGCGCGCCGTCGACCACCAGGTCGTACACGCCGTCCGGCCGCGGCGGGGCGCCGGCGTAGACCTGCTTGGTCCGCAGCGTCTCCAGCTCGACGACGTCCGCCCGGGTCCGGAACCGCAGCCGGACGCCGGCCGGCTGCGCCTCGGCCATGGCGAGCCGCGGGTCGGTGTTCTGCGCCCGCGCGCGAGCCGGGAGCCGGTGCGGGACCAGGCCGCGCTCGGTGCGTTCGAGTTCGAGGGCGCCGCGGACGAGGTCGGCGGTCAGGGGGACGTCGATCAAGACCGTGGCCAATCGCGCAGGAGGGAATCGAGGACGGCGAGGATGCGGACCCAGCTCTCGGGCGCGGCGGGCGAACTGTGGTCGAACCCGCCCTGGGTTTCCAGGCTGACGAACCCGTGGAAGACGCTGCCCAGCAACCGCACGGCGTGCGTCTCGTCCGGCCCGGACAGGTCGTAGCCGCGCAGGATCGCCCGCATCAGCTCGGCGTGCCGGGGCCCGGCGCTCGCGGCGGCGGTCTCCGGATCGAGCCGCAGCTGCGCCGCCGCGTACCGGCCGGGGTGCTCGCGGGCGTAGTCGCGGTAGACGTCGGCGAAGGCGACGAGGGCGTCCCGTCCGGCCCGGCCCGCGAGGGCGGCCGAGGCCCGGACGGCAAGTTCGTCGAGCGCCAGCAGCGCGACCTTCGTCCGCAGGTCGTGGGCGTTCTTGACGTGCGAATACAGGCTGGCGACCTGGACGCCGAGCCGCCGGGCCAGCTCCGACGGTGTCAGCCGGTCGAAGCCCGCCTCGTCGGCCAGCTCCGCGCCGGCGCGCACCACGCGATCCGTGGTCAGTCCTGCCCGAACCATCAGCCTTCTCCCGGTTGCCTAAAGCCAGGCTAGATCAACCTAAAGACTTTAGGCAACTCAGGAGAACAGAGCGTCCGCCCAGTTCGACTCGCGGGTCACGCCCGGCGGGACCGCGAAGTGCGCCGACCCGGTGTGCTGGACGTACTCCATCATGGCGTCCTTCGACGACAGCGCCTGCTGCATCGGCACGTACTGCGTGCGGGTGTCGCGGTTGAACGCCAGGAAGAACAGCCCCGCTTCGAGGTGCCCGACGCCGTCGGAGCCGTCGACGAAGTTGTAGCCGCGCCGCAGGATCCGGACGCCGTTCAGGGCCTGGTGCGAGGCGAGCCGGACGTGGGCGTCCTCCGGGATCACCTTCTCGCCGCCCGCGCCGCCGACGTCCAGGTCGAGTTCGTCGAACTCCGCGGTCTGGCCCAGCGGGGCGCCGGTGCCCTTCGTGCGGCCGACGATCTTCTCCTGGCCGTCCAGGGTTTCGCGGTCCCACGTCTCGATGTGCATCCGGATCCGGCGCGCCACCAGGTACGAGCCACCCGCCATCCACGCCTGGCCGTCACCCGCGGCAGCCCACACCTGGTCGCGCAGGAAGTCCGTGTCCTGGGACTTGATGTTGTTCGTGCCGTCCTTGAAGCCGAACAGGTTCCGCGGGGTCGGCTGCTCACGCGAAGTCGACGAGCTGCGGCCGAAGCCGAGCTGCGACCAGCGGACCTCGGTGACGCCGAAGCCGAGCCGCACCAGGTTGCGCACCGCGTGCACCGCCACCTGCGGGTCGTCCGCGCAGGCCTGGATGCACAGGTCGCCGCCGCTGCGGGCCGGGTCGAGCTTGTCCTTCGGGAACAGCGGCAGGTCGATCAGCTGCGGCGGGCGCTTGGCCGCCAGGCCGAACCGGTCGTCGAACAGCGACGGCCCGAACCCGATGGTCAGGGTCAGGTTCGACGCCGGCAGGTCGAGCGCCTCGCCGGTGTCGCCGGGCGGGGCGTACGCGCCGCTGCCGACCGCGCCGTTCGCGACGACCTCCTGGCCCGCCGTCATCCGGCGGGCCGCCTCGGTCCACGTCTTGAGCAGCTGACGCAGCTTCTCGCGGTCCTTCGTCGTGACGTCGAGGGCCGCGAAGTGCAGGTTGGCCTGCGCCGGCGTGACGATCCCGGCCTGGTGCTCGCCGTGGAAGTCGACGGTGTTCGTCGACGCCTCGGCGTTGCCGTTCGTCGCCTTGTCGATCCCGATGCCGGCGGCGGCCCCGGCCCCGGCGAGCGCGACACCCGCGCCCGCCAGGCCGAAGAGCTTCCGCCGCGAGACGCGCGTGCCCTCTTCCGACGTCACTGGGAGACGACCTCCGCAACCTTGCTCAGCGGTTCGCTCAGCGCGTCGACGGCCGAGGCGAACTCCTTGACCTGGTCCTGGGAAAGCTCGGTGTAGAGCTTGAAGCCGTCACCGGCGCGCTGCTTGGCGAGCAGGCCCTGGACGTTCGCGAACTCCTTGTCCAGAGTGGACACCAGTGCCGGGTCCTTGGCCTGCAGGATCGGCCGCAGCGACGTGATCGCGCCCTTCGATCCGTCCACATTGGCCTGGAAGTCCCAGAGGTCGGTGTGCGAGAACGCCTCTTCCTCGCCGGTGATCTTGCCGGTCGCGACCTCGTCGAGCAGGCCCTTCGCGCCGTTCGCGAGGTCCAAAGCGGACAGCTCGAGCGTCTTCGTCTTGGCGACCAGGTCCTTGACGTCGGTGACCAGCTTGTCGGCGATCTGGGCGCTGTCGGGCTGCAGGCCCGTCTTGAACAGGTCCTTCTCCAGCCGGTGGAAGCCGGTGAACTGCTGGTTCGGCTCGAGGTCGGCCTCGCGGACGTCGATGGCCGGGTCGAGGTCGCCGAACTTCTCGGCCACCGGCTCGATCCGCTCGTAGTAGACGCGGGTGCGCGCGTACGCGGCCTTCGCCTCGTCGACCTTGCCGGCCTTGACGAGGCCGGCGAACTTCACCGTCTCGTCCTGCAGCGCGGCGGTGTTGTTCGCGACGTAGCTCGCGTAGCTCTTGGTGGCTTCGGCCTTCTGCGCGTTCGTGTCGTTCTGCTTGGCGACGCCGCCGGTGACGGTGAAGTCGCCGCGGATGCCGTTGCCCGCCATGCCCGGCTTGCACGCGGTCTGGTACTTGCCCGCTTCGGCGACCTCGACGATCAGCCGCCGGTTCAGGCCGGGGGCGATGTTCTCGACCTCGCCCATGATCCGGTCGCCCTCGGCGTAGAGGTAGAACTCGGTGACCTTGGTGCCCTTGTTGGTGATCTCGAAGGTCACGTTGCCGGCGTTCGCCGTGGTCGCGGAGACCTCGCACGCGGTGTCGGACGCCGAGACCTTGATCGGGCCGCCGGCCGCGGCGCCGGTGTCGCTCTTGCTGTCGCACGCGGCCAGCGTCACCAGGACGGCGGCGCCGGCCACTACGGCCAGCGAGGGGGTCTTGCGCACGGTCACTCCTTCGAGGCGGCCGCGGCGGCGGGTGCCGGCGCGGTCTTCTTGCTGGGCTTGAGGAAGAGGGGCAGCACGACGGCGACGTAGGCCACCCAGGCGACGGCCTGCAGCACGGTCGTCTGCTGCGAGTAGTTGAAGATGCCCTTGAGCAGGGCGCCGTACCAGGACGTCTCGGGCAGCGCGCTCGACGCGTCGAACGCCAGGGTGGTGAGGCCCGGCAGGAACGCCGCCTCCTGCAGGTCGTGCAGGCCGTAGCCGAGCACGCCCGCGGCGACGAACACCAGCAGGACGCCGGTGATCGTGAAGAACTTGGCGAGGTCGAAGCGGACGGCGCCCTTGTAGAGCAGCCAGGCGAGCACGACCGCGGCGGTGATGCCGATGGCGAAGCCGATCAGCGGCTGCACGGTCTCCGACTGAGCGGCCTGGACGGTGGAGTAGAAGAACACCGCGGTTTCCAGGCCTTCGCGCCCGACCGCGAGGAACGACAGCAGCAGCACGGCCGCCGGGCCGACGTTCAGCGCGTCGTCCATCTTCCCGCGCAGTTCGGCGGCGATGCTCTTGGCGGCCTTGCGCATCCAGAAGATCATCGCGGTGACGAACACGACGGCGACGATCGAGAGGCTGCCGCCGAGCAGCTCCTGGTGCTCGAAGGAAAGCTGGGCGGTCGTGTAGGTGAGGACCGCCCCGACCGCGACCGACAGCAGCACCGCGGCGCCGACACCGGGCCACACCCAGCGCAACGCGTGCCGCCGCTCGGTCTTGACGAGGAAGGCCACCAGGATGCTGACGACCAGCGCGGCTTCCAGGCCTTCGCGCAGCCCGATCAGCGCGCTCGAGAACACCACGGTCCGCCTCCTCGGGTTTCTGCTTCCGAGATGGTTTTAGGTAAGCCTCACCTGTAAGTCCAGCGCGCGGCGCCGGCCCGGAACGAGGCAATCGGACAAACGGGGCGCCGATTCGAAGTTAGGTTAGGGTAACCGCAGGTCAGAGGCCTGCGCGTCGACTCGATAACGAATTCTGTGACGTCGCTGGCAGCGGCCCTGGGTTTACCTTCCGCTTGCCTGGTCAGCCGCTTGGGGGACCCCCTTGAGTGGCTCCGTAACCTGTTCGGGTGGCCGATACCGCTCAGCCGACCGTCACGCCTCCGCCGTCGCCCCCGGGCGGCCCGCCCCGGCGGTACGTCGGCCGGATCGCCCTCGCGCTCGGCCTGGTGGCCACCGGCGTGGTCCTCCTCGTGACCATCGGTGTCCGGAATCCGGACGCGCCGGCCGCGTCGCCGCCGGTCCAGCCGGCGCTCGCCATCCCCGAACAGCGTCCCCAGCCCGGCGCGGAAGCACCGCGGGCCGGGCTGGCCGCGCCGGTCGACCGGCCGCAGGCGTCCGACCGGGTCGAACTGGACGCGTGGGCGACCCGCGTCGCGGACAAGACGCACATCCCGGCACGCGTGCTCTCGGCGTACGGCCGGGCGGAGATGTGGATGCAGCGCCAGAAGCCGACGTGCCACCTCTCGTGGGCGACCCTCGCGGGCATCGGCCGGGTCGAGAACGAGCGCGGCGAGTTCGACCTCGCGGCGATCGGCGCGAACGGCCGGGTGGCGAAACCGGTGGTCGGCCCGCCGCTGGACGGCTCGCCGGGTGTCCCGGCGGTGCACGACAGCGACGGCGGCAAACTCGACGGCGACAAGTCGTGGGACCACCTGATCGGCCCGATGCAGTTCCTGCCGTCGACGTGGAAGAAGTACCAGGAACGCGCGAACGGCGACGGCGGCGCGCCGGACCCGCAGAACATCGACGACGCGGCCTTCACGGCAGCGCGGTTCCTGTGCTCCGGCGGCGACGACCTGGGGACGCCGGCGGGCTGGTGGCGGGCGATCCTGTTCTACAACCAGGCCCTGGCGTACGGCCAGGACGTCTTCAGCGCGGCGGACGCCTACGCGGAGGCGAGCGTCGCGCCGTGAGTCACAGCTCGCGGTCGGCGACGAACGGCGTGACGGCCATCAGCACGAGCAGCAGCAGCCCGGCGTACGCACCCAGCGTGGCGAAGATCGACATCGTGGTTCCTCCCTGTTCGGTCTGGAACCAGCGTCGCCGGAAAACGATCCCGGAACATCGGTCGAGGGGCCCGGCCTGATCGGCCGAAAGGCTGAGGTGACCAGGGCCGTTCGGCCCGGTCGCCTCAGGGCTCGCGCAGGGCGATGCGCGCCTTGACCTCGCTGATCGCCTCGAGGTACTCCGGCACCGGGTTCATCGCCGACGCCATCCGCATCTGGGCGAGCGCCTCCACGAACCGGCCGAGACGCTGGAGCGTGCGGCCCAGGATGAACCGCGCGTAGTGGTCCGTCGGGTCGAGTTCCAGCACCCGGGTGAACGCCTCCTCGGCGCGTCGCAACTGAGCGGAGTGGAAGTACGCGCGCCCGGCCAGCAGGTGTACCGACGGTTTGTCCGTTTCGGATTCCAGCAGAGGCTGCAGGGCCTTCAGGGCGTCGAGCGGACGACGGCGGCCGACCAGGTCTTCGGCCTGGCGGAAGGCATGGAACCGCGACTCCTCGGGAGGCTGCGAAGCAGCTGCGGCGTCCGTCATGGTCACTCCCACGTTACCCCCGGGGGAGGGGGTTGCACACGCCGCCGAACGGGACGTGATGGACTGTGCCGCCATGAGCAGCGGGTACCGGGGCCTGGCGCCCTACCTCTACTACTCCGACGCCACGGCGGCGCTCGCCTGGCTGACCAGGGTCTTCGGCTTCACCGAGGAGGTCCGGTTCTGCGACGCGGCGGGCGAGGTCTTCCAGGCGACGCTGCGGGCGGGCGACGCGCGGATCCAGCTCGCCGGCGTCGGGGCGGACTACTGGCAGGCCAAGGGCGTCGACGGGCCGGTCGGCCAGCTCAACATCCTCTACGTCGACGACGTCGACGAGACGTACGCCCGGGTCGAGGCCGCGCTGGGCGACGAGTGCGAGCTGGAACCGCCGCAGGACCAGCCGTACGGCGCGCGGGTGTTCACCGTGGCCGATCTCGGGGGCAACAGCTGGACCTTCTGGCAGCAGACGTCCGAGACCGTCGAGCTGCCGCCCGGCTGGCAGGAGGTCCGCGCGGGCGGTGAGTCCTCCAACGGGTGAACTGCGGTGACGGCTAGGCTGGGGCGCGAAACCGCAGGCACGACGCACCGAGGAGCATGGCGTGGCTCTCATCGAGCAGGTAGGCGCGCGCGAGATTCTGGACTCGCGCGGCAACCCGACCGTCGAGGTGGAGGTGGCTCTCGACGACGGCACCCTGGCGCGGGCCGCGGTCCCGTCGGGGGCGTCGACCGGTGAGCACGAGGCGGTCGAGCTGCGTGACGGCGACACCGGCCGCTACAACGGCAAGGGCGTCGAGCGCGCGGTCGCCGCCGTCCTCGACGAGATCGGCCCGGAGATGGTCGGCATCGAGGCCGTCGACCAGCGGATCGTCGACCAGAAGCTGGTCGACCTCGACGGCACGCCGGCGAAGTCCCGCCTCGGCGCGAACGCGATCCTCGGCGTCTCGCTGGCCGTCGCGAAGGCGGCCGCCGAGTCCGCCGAGCTGGAGCTCTTCCGCTACCTGGGCGGGCCGAACGCGCACGTGCTGCCGGTGCCGATGCTGAACATCCTCAACGGCGGTTCGCACGCGGACAGCAACGTCGACGTCCAGGAGTTCATGATCGCGCCGATCGGCGCGGAGACCTTCCGCGAGGCCCTGCGCTGGGGCACCGAGGTCTACCACTCGCTGAAGTCGGTGCTGAAGGGCCGCGGCCTGGCCACCGGCCTCGGCGACGAGGGCGGCTTCGCGCCCAACCTCGGCAACAACCGCGAGGCCCTCGACCTGATCGTCCAGGCCATCGAGAAGGCCGGCTACACCCCGGGCCGCGACGTCGCGCTGGCCCTCGACGTCGCCGCGACGGAGTTCTTCGGCGACGGCGCGTACACGTTCGAAGGCGCGAAGAAGAGCGCCGAGCAGATGTCCGCCTACTACGGCGAGCTGCTGGCGAACTACCCGCTGGTGTCGATCGAGGACCCGCTGAGCGAGGACGACTGGGACGGCTGGGTCACCCTGACCGCCGAGATCGGCGACAAGGTCCAGATCGTCGGCGACGACCTGTTCGTCACCAACCCGGACCGGCTCGAGGAGGGCATCACCCGCCGCGCCGCCAACGCGCTGCTGGTGAAGGTCAACCAGATCGGCACCCTGTCCGAGACGCTCGACGCGATCTCGCTGGCCACGTCATTCGGCTACAAGTCGATGATGAGCCACCGCTCGGGCGAGACCGAGGACACGTTCATCGCGGACCTGGCGGTCGCCACCGGCGTCGGCCAGATCAAGACCGGTGCCCCGGCCCGCGGCGAGCGGATCGCCAAGTACAACCAGCTGCTGCGCATCGAGGAGACCCTCGGTGACGCCGCCCGGTACGCCGGCGAGCTGGCCTTCCCGCGGTTCAGCGCCGAGGCCTGACGCCGATGGCGGACCGGGGGAGGACACGCGGCCGCCGCGGCGGTGCCGGCGGGGCGTCACGGGTTGGCGGGCCCACGCGGACCCGCCGCCCCGAGGCCGGGCGCGCGAGCAGCCCGGGCTCCCGGCCGCCGCGGACGGCGGACGGCACGACCGCGGGGCGCCGTCGCACCGGCGACGCGGAGACCACCAGGGCCCGGCTGCGCCGGGGCTTGGCGGCGAAGCGCGCGTCGGGCGCGGCGAAGGTGCTCGGCATGTCCACCACCCGCCGCGCGGCGGTGGTGGCGATCGTGGTGTGCGCGCTGGCGTTCACCATCGCCGTGCCCCTGCGCACGTACCTCTCCCAGCGGACCGAGGTCCGCGAACAGCAGGCGCAGCAGGCTCAGCTGCAGCAGGAGGTCGCTCAGCTCCAGGGCCGCAAGGCGGAGCTGAGCGACCCCGCGCAGATCGAGGCCGAAGCCCGGCGGCGGCTGCGGTACGTCAAGCCGGGCGAGACGCCGTACATCGTGCAGCTGCCGGAGGACAAGGCCCCCGACGCGGCCCCGCCGGCCGGACAGCAGCAGGCCGCGGGCAGCTCGTGGTACGAGAACCTCTGGAACCAGGTCTCGGGCGGCTGAGCCAGAGCGCCCCAATGAGGTTTTCTCAGTAGCGTCCGTGGTGTTCGTGGTGGGTGAGGACGAGGGCGGCTTGGACGATGTGGCCGATGCGGTGGGGGCAGAGGGTGATGCGGTGCAATGCCTGCCAGCGGGTTTTGAGGATGGCCATGGCGCGTTCACCCAGGGCCCGGGCTCGGGCGTGCAGCATGTTGTGGACCCGTTGCCGGGCGTTGAGGGGTGGTTGACCTGCGGTTTTCTTGAAC
>NZ_JADWPD010000022.1 GCF_017308975.1 Amycolatopsis sp. MtRt-6
TAATGGATCACGTGGGGCCTCTGGAACTCTAGGATTCGATCTTCGCAAATCCAGTCCTACCAGGGGCCCCACGCCTCATCCCACGCCAACACGCCCACCCGAGCCCAGCCCTACTGAGAAAACCTCAATGTGGCCTTCGGTGCGTCCAACGCACCCAATGTGGCCTTCGGTGCGTCCAACGCAACCAATGTGGCCTTCGGTGCGTTGGACGCAACCAAGGCCACATTGGGTGCATCCCGGGACCCCGGACGCGCGGACCTAGGTGTGCCGCAGCGGCGGGTTCGCCGTCACCCCGAGCACGCGCGCGACCAGCCAAGCCAGGGCGTCCGCGGTCCGGGCCGGTGTGTCCGACGGCTGCATGACGTGCGACAACACCGCACGCACCACCAGGTCGATCACCACCGCGACCCGGTCGTCGCCCAGCGGGGGCCGGTAAGCCGCCACGCGGCCCGCCAGCATGCGCTTCGCCTGGGTGAGCAACGCGCCCGCGTCCGTCGTCAGCAGGGGCAGGAGCTCCGGTGCCGTGCCGTGTGTTGCCGAGACGATCGCGCGGAGCAGCGTGTTGTCGTCGGCCAGCTCGAGGACTCCGCGGACCGCGTCGTAGATCGCCTCGACGAGATCTTCCGGGTGGCGGTCGAAGGCCGCGCCGACGACCGAAAGGAACCCGTCGAGCTCGTGCGCGACCATCGCCTCGGCCAGCGCGGCCTTGGAGCCGATCTCGTTGTACACCGTCTGGCGGCTGACGCCGGCCAGCTCGGCCAGCCGGGCCATCGTGACGGCCTGCCAGCCGGATCTCGCCGTCAGCTCGATCGCCGCGGCGATGATCGGGCGCCGGTGCTGACCGCCTTCCGCCGGCGCCGGGACCGCCCTGCTCATGATCGGCATTCTAGGGCCCGGCCGGGCCCATCCGCCCCGGTGCCACGAAGTCGACCTTCTCACGCACGCCGCAGTCCGGGCAGCACCAGGCGTCCGGGATCGACGCCCACGGCGTGCCGGCCGGGAAGCCTTCCCGAGGGTCGCCGCGCCGCTCGTCGTAGACGTACCCGCAGCCGGGGCACATGCCGCCCTCGGTGGCGTCGCCGTGGGTGTCGGCGATCTCCCGCGAAGCCGCCGTGACGCGGGTTCCGTAGCGCGCCAGCACCCGGGCCCGCTTGCCGGGCTGGATGTTGGCGCGCGAGATGTCGCCCTCGTAGTGGGCGAGCACCCGCGGGTCCATCACCCGGCGCCACAGCGGCGGGACGAGCGCCAGCACGATCATCCCGGCGTACCCGGTGGGCAGCACCGGCGACTCGGCGAAGTCGCGCAGCGTCTGGTAGCGGCGGGTCGGGTTGGCGTGGTGGTCGCTGTGCCGCTGCAGGTGGTAGAGCAGGACGTTGGTGGCGATGTTGTTGGAGTTCCAGCTGTGGCTGGGGTCGACGCGCTCGTACCGCCGCCGCCCGGGCACCCCGGCCCGCTGCCGCAGCATGCCGTAGTGCTCCATGTAGTTGACGACCTCCAGCAGCGAAAACCCGACGACCGCCTGGATCACCAGGTAGGGCAGGATGCCCGGGCCGAGCCACACCACCATCGCCGCCCACAGCACCGCGGACATCAGCCAGGCGTTGAGCACGTCGTTGCCGAGCCGGTAGGGGTGGCGGTCGCGCCGGGCGTAGCGCTTGCGCTCCAGCCGCCACGCCGACTTCAGCGAGCCGAAGACCGTCCGCGGCCAGAAGCGGTAGAAGCTTTCGCCGACGCGGCTGCTCGCCGGGTCCTCCGGCGTGGCCACGCGGACGTGGTGGCCGCGGTTGTGCTCGATGTAGAAGTGCCCGTACCAGCTCTGCGCCAGCGCGATCTTCGACAGCCAGCGCTCGTGGCTCTCCTTCTTGTGCCCGAGTTCGTGCGCGGTGTTGATGCCGATCCCGCCGACGCACCCGATCGACACGGCGAGGCCGATCTTGTCCGGCACGGTGAGGTCGCCCCGCGCGATCAGCCAGAACGCCGCCGCGAAGCCGAGGTACTGGACAGGCAGGAAGGCGAAGGTGATCCAGCGGTAGTAGCGGTCGTTCTCCAGCCGCGCGATGACGTCGTCGGGCGGGTTGCTCCGGTCCAGCCCGGCGACGAGGTCGACGAGGGGCACGACCACGAGGATCACGACCGGCCCGATCCAGAACCAGCCACCCCACCCGGTGGCGGCGTGCAGCCCGATGGCGAGGAACGCCAGGGAGGGCACGACCAGGCCGATCAGCCAGAGGTACCGCTTGCGGTCGCGCCACAGCCCGGTCGAGCCGGCGGGCAGGGTCCCGGTCGCTTCGCTCATCACACCCTCCTTGGCGGCTGAGTGGACAAGACGGTAGCCGATGTCCAGGTAGCTTGACAACATCTCAGTCGATGTAAAGCTGCGCAGGATTGCGCTCAACTCGCGCACACCGAACCAGCTGAATTCACTTTCACCCGTTCGGCCCAGTGATCGACACCGCGAATCAATCCACAACGCCAGTACCTGAGGAAATACCGGTAATCGCCCCGGAGCAGACAGTAAACGCCGTTCGCCGCCCGCCGGACGAGTGTCCGCAAGCCGGGTCGCGCCGAACAGGTGTCCGGGGTTCGTGGTAAAAAACGGACCCTGATCGATTCCGCGGCAACACGGAGGGTGAGGCGAAGACGGGTGACGGCGGCCGCTGTGTCCCATCGTCGTGTCCGCTTCCTCGTCCGGGTCCCCTTTCCTCGCCGACCGTCACTCAGGAGTTCGTGAACCGCCGTGCTGAACAAAGACCCCAGGGACGAGTCGGACAAGCCGTACGACAAGTCGATCCGCAAAAGGCTGACCAGGACCGTTCTCATTCCCAGCGTGACACTGCTGGTGCTGTGGATCGCCGTCTCGTCCTACTTCCTCTTCAATGGCGTATATGTCCGCTTGGTCGCGGCGTCCGTCCGTGAGGTCTCGATCCCCGCCGCCACAGCGCTGGCCGAGTTCCAAAAGGAACGCCAGACCGCGCTGCAGTACCTCGACGACCCGGCGCTCGGCCCGGCCCGGCTCCAGCAGCAGCAGAAGGCCACCGACGAAAAGCTCGCCACGCTGAAGGACGCCTTCGCCGCGACGATCTCCAACTCGCCGGACGAGATCGCGTCCAAGGTGAACGCGCTGAAGTCCCAGTTCGACCAGCTGCCCGTGCTGCGCTCGCAGATCAGCTTCCGCAGCATCGACCGCGCGCAGGTCAACGCCTACTACAACGGCGTGATGGACACCGCGTCCAACCTCTTCGACACCCAGGCCCGGATCGTCCCCGACTCCGAAGCCGCGACCGGCGGCATCACGGCGACGACGGTCTTCCGCGCCGGCGACATGATGTCGCGCGAGACGTCGCTGGTCTCGACCGCCTTCGCCGCCGGGACGTTCGCGCCCAGCGACTTCGCCCAGTTCGCGCAGCTGTCCGGGATCTACCGGACGCAGCTGGAGCAGGTCGCGCCGTTCCTCGACCCGGGCGTCCGCCAGAAGTACCAGGCGCTGACCACCAGCACCGCCTGGCGGCAGCTGGCGACCGCCGAAGAGGCGATCGTCAAGCACGGCCCGTGGTCGGCCGGCGAGCAGAACTCCGTGCCGGTGTCCGAAACGGACTGGCAGAACGCGACGAACCAGGTCGCCCAGGGCCTCAACGACCTCGCCATCACCCAGGCGGACAAGGTCTCGGCCGCGGCGATCGACGCCGGCGACGCCCAGCTGCGCAACGTGATCCTCGGCAGCATCGTGGCCCTGCTCGCCTCGCTCGCCGCGATCATCGTCGCGGTGCGGGTGTCCCGCTCGCTCGTCGACCGCGCGCTGATGACGCGCCTCGCGCGGCTGCGCAACGACTCCCTCGACCTCGCCCGCAACCGGCTGCCCGACATCGTGGAGCGGCTGAAGAGCGGCGAACCCGTGGACCTGAAGGAAGAACTCCCCCGGCTCGACCACGGCCGCGACGAGATCGGGCAGGTGGCCGAGGCGTTCAACGTCGCCCAGCTGACCGCGGTCAACGCCGCGGCGAGCGAGGCCAAGGCCCGCAGCGGTGTGCACAACGTGTTCCTCGGCATCGCGCACCGCAACCAGGTCCTGGTCCACCAGCAGCTGCAGATCCTCGACGAGATGGAAGCGCGCGAGGACGACTCGACGCAGCTGGCGGCGCTGTTCCAGCTCGACCACCTCGCCGCCCGCGCCCGCCGCACCACCGAGAACCTGATCATCCTCGGCGGGAAGCAGCCCGGCCGCCGCTGGCGCAAGCCGGTCGCGCTGATGGAGGTCCTGCGGGCCGCCGTCTCGGAAACCGAGCAGTACGCCCGGGTCCAGGTCGAGCAGGTCGCCGACGTCGCCATCGTCGGCGCCGCGGTGGCCGACACGATCCACCTGGTCGCCGAGCTGGTCGACAACGCGACGTCGTTCTCGCCGCCCGGCTCGCCGGTCGAGGTGACCAGCCGGATGGTCGCGCGCGGCGTCGTCGTCGACGTGTCGGACCAGGGGCTCGGCATGAAGGACGGCGTCCGCGAGTGGGCCAACGCGATGATGGCCGAGGCACCCGAATTCGACGCGATGGCCCTGCGGGCCGACTCCAGCCTCGGCCTGTTCGTGGTCGCGCGGCTGGCGGCCCGGCTCGGCATCACCGTCACCTTCGACCCGTCCCGCTACGGCGGCCTCCGCGCCACCGTGCTCATCCCCACCCAGCACCTGGCCGGCGAGGACGGCGGTCAGGCCCCGGAGACCTCACCGGCCGAGACCACCGCGGTCCTCGCCCCGGTGGGTGCCCCGGCACCCCAAGCGGCAGAAAGCTCGCTCCGCACGATGGACACGCCCAGCTCGTTCAGCGGCCAGATCCCGATGAAGCGAGAGAGCAAGCCGAGGCCGTACCCGGCACGTGCCCTCACCCCGCCCGACGCCCTGCCCGACGTGCCGGCGGCGGCGCCGGAGCCGGCCATCACGCCGGCCACGGAGGTGAAGCCGACCGACGACCGGCCCCGGCTGCCCCGGCGGGAGCCGCAGCAGAACCTCGTCGCCCAGCTCGAGAACGAACCCGACGACAGCGCCGACGACGTCGTGGCGCCGGGGGAAGGCACCGCGCGCACGCTCGCGGCGTTCCACAAGGGCACCCGCCGCGGGCGCGGCGGACCGGAAGACGACTCGTAATCCCCGGCCACACAACGGAAAGTCCACACAGGAAAGTCAGGGTCTGAAGTCGAATGAACGAGTACGGGAACCCCAAACCCGATCTCAACTGGCTGCTTGACGACATGGTGAACCGCGTGGTCGGCGCGCAGAACGCCATCGTGCTCTCCGCCGACGGGTTGCTCATCGGCAAGTCGGCCGGGATGAGCAAGGACGACTCGGACCAGCTGTCGGCCATCGCCTCCAGCCTGCAGAGCCTCGCCAAGGGGGTGAGCAAGCAGTTCAACCGCGGCCCGGTGCTGCAGAACATGATCGAGATGGAGCGCGGCTACCTGTTCGTCTCCGCGGCCGGGCAGGGCGCCTGCCTCGCCGTGCTGGCCGCCGACAACGTCGACGTCGAAATGATCGCCTACGAGATGAGCCGGCTCGTCAAGCGCGTCGGCGACTACATGGCGTCCGCGCCGCGAGAAGCGGCGTCGGTGCTCCGGGAGGCCACATGAGTGCCGAAGACGGCTGGTACGACGAAGCCGCCGGGCCGCTGGTCCGGCCGTACACGATCACCAGCGGCCGGACGCCGGCCGGCACCGCGCGGCTGGACCTGTCGACGCAGGTGATGACCCTGCGGTCGGAACAGGAGCCGGCCGGGCTGGGCCCGGAGCACAACGCGATCGTGCAGCTGTGCCGCCACCCGGTGTCGATCGCCGAGATCGCCGTCTACGTCAAGATCCCGCTGGGGGTCGTGCGGGTGCTCGTCGGCGACCTGATCGAACGCGGCCTCGTCATCACGCGGTCCCCTGCCCACAACCCGGCGCAGGCGCCGGACCTCGAAACTCTCCAGGCGGTTCTCGATGGCCTCATCAAGTACTGACGGCACGGGGGCGGACATGGTCCCCACGCCGGTCAAGATCATCATCGCGGGTGGTTTCGGCGCCGGGAAGACCACGATGGTCGGTTCGGTCAGCGAGATCCCGCCGCTGACCACCGAGGAGGTGCTCACCGAGGCGAGCGCCGGCGTCGACGACCTGTCCGGTGTCGAGCGGAAGACGACGACGACCGTCGCGCTGGACTTCGGCCGGATCACCATCTCGCCGCGGCATGTGCTGTACCTGTTCGGGACGCCGGGCCAGGCGCGCTTCTGGTTCATGTGGGACGACCTGGCCCGCGGGGCGATCGGGACGGTCGTGCTGGTCGACACCCGGCGGCTGGAGACCAGCTTCGCCGCGATCGACTTCTTCGAGCGCCGGAAGATCCCGTTCGTCGTCGCGGTGAACTGCTTCGACAACGCCCCGCGCTACACGGCCGACGAGATCCGCGAGGCCCTGGTGGTCCCGGACCGTGTGCCGATCGTCATGTGTGACGCACGCGACCGCGACTCCAGCAAGCTCGCGCTCATCCGGCTCGTCAAGCACGCGATGACCGTGGTGCCGGCGCGGGTCTGAGACCTGCGCGTTGTCCGCTTTTGTCCGCACTGGACATCCCCGGTGTCCGTTGTGGCCCTGCGTGGCCGCGACGGGCACCGGCGTACCCACATGGCCCAATTGACTGGACCACCCGGGTGCAGACTTTTAGTTGAGCACGCATCCAACTGATAGCATCCGCTCGTGACGAGTCGCGTGCCGGAGTTTCCTGAATATATAAGGGAAAACTATCCGGCACAGGGTCGTCTCTTCGGCGACTTCCTGTGCGGCATGTGGTCTACCGCCTGCGAAGCGCTCGATGTCCCATTGGAGCAGTCTGTCCGGACCACCCGGATGCTGCGGACCCTGTTGCCGGCGTGGTCGCACGAGCGGATCGGGCCGGTTCCCGCCCGGCCGTCCTATGTGGCGGACGACGGCTTCCCGGCCGAGATGTCGGTCAACTGGTCCGGCGCGCGGCCGGAACTGCGGGTGCTGTTCGACAGCCTCGGCCACGAAGTGGCCTGGCCCGGCGACAGCGTTTTCCACAGCCGGCGCCTCGACCACGTCCGCGAGACGTTCACCCCACGCGCGGGCCGGCCGTCGCCGGCGCCGCTGTGGCATTCGATCGCCTGGCGGCCACCGTCCGAGGTGGTCCACAAGACGTACTTCGGGCTGTACTCCTGGCCGCACGCGCACCGCGAAGCGGCCGTCGCCGAAGCCATGGCGCGGCTCGGCATGGCCGAAGCCTGGGACACCACCCGGCGTCACGTCGAAACTGTCGAAGGCGACCGCGAAATCGAGTTCTTCGCCGTCGACCTGACCGACGAAGCGCAGGCCCGCGTCAAGATCTACTACCGCAACCACGGGGCCGGGCTCGCGGAGGTCGAGCGCGTCGCCGCCGTGGCGCGGCACCACGACTCCGGCCGCGCGCAGGCGGCCTACCGGACGCTGGCCGGCGAAAGCACCGACGCCGGCGAAGCGGCGTTGAGCTGCCTGGCGTTCCGGTCCGGTGTGGACCGCGCCGCCGAGTCCACGACGTACCTGCGGCTGCCCGCACTGGCACCCGACGACCGCGAAGCCGTGGACCGCACGGCCGCGCTGCTGCACGGCGAAGGCGTCGACCCCGGCCGGTTCCGCACCCTCGCCGCAGCGCTGGCACCCGCGCCGCCGAGCGACAGCCGGGGCGTGCTGGAACTGGTCAGCTTCCGCGCGGCGGGCCGCCGCGGCGACGTGACCACGTACTTCCGGTTCCCGGTCTTCGACCGGCCGGCTCCCTCCCCGCTTTCGCCCGTCGACCTCGGATAGACCACCGTAAGGAGCAGATCGTGACCGAGCAGGACGTCGAGCGTGTCGCCCGCCACAACGAGCAGCGGCAACGGGAGTACGAGGCGTCGGACCTGATCCGGCTGCTGACCGACGAGAACACCACGCCCGAGACGAAGAAGGCGGTGCTCACGTACCTGCAGCCGTGGTCGAACGCCTTCCAGCGGATGATCAGCGCCCGGGTGACCTTCGAGAGCGACCCGGAGCTGCGCGCGCTCGCGTGCGAGCACCAGGCCGAAGAGGTCGGCCACGACAAGATCCTGGCCCGCAGCCGCGCGGACGACCGGGAACTGGTGTGGGACCCGGTGATCGAGATGGGGGCGTCCTGGTTCGTCGACCAGTTCGCGATCCTGCCGGGAGTGCAGCGCGCGGTCCTGGCGCACCTGGCCCTCGAAGCGGGCAGCCTGGTGTTCAGCCAGGCGGGCACGAAGGCGTTCCCCGACGACGAATACTTCGGCCTGCACGACGAAGCCGACGTCGAGCACCTCGAGATGGGGTACGAGCTGCTGCGGCGGCGCGGCGACTGGACGCCGGAAGCGGTGATCACGGTGCTGGACCGGGCATGGCAGGTGATCGGCGTGGTTTCCGACCGCATCGCCGAGTGCGCCCGCCGCGATACGGTGGCGGCATGACGACCACCGAACCGGCCGCCGCGGCCCGCGAAATCGCCGTCGAGGCCGCCGGCGCGTACCAGGAAGCGTTGGGAGACCGCCTGATCGGCGTCTACCTGCTGGGCAGTTTGGCGTACGGCGGCTACTCCGCGGCCGCGAGCGACATCGACCTGGCCCTCGTGCTCACCGAAACCGGCGACGACGCCCGCTCGGCGGTCGAGCGCACGACGGCGGCACTGCAGGAGCGAAGCCCGCTGCACCGCAAGCTTTCGGTGTTCTGGGCGTCGTTGCCGGCGTTGCGCGAAGGCCGCGACGACGGCCGTTTCCCGGCCCTGGACCGCTTGCAGCTCGCCGACGACGGCCGGGTGCTGGCCGGCGAGGACGTCCGCGCGGAGGTCGCCCGTCCCGAGGCGGCGGAGCTGTTGCTGGAGAGCGCGGGCTTCGCGATCGCGGTCCTGGCGACCGACGAGGTGACAGCCGAGTTCACGTCGCCGAAGCGGCTGCTGGTGGACAAGGTGTGGTTCACGAAGGCGGTCCTGTTCCCGGTGCGGTTCCTGTATTCCGGGACGACGTCGACGGGCCGCGCGGCGAACAACGACGAAGCGATCGAGTGGTACCTGACGCGGGAGGACGCCCCGGCGGCGTCGCTGGTGCGGCTGGCCCAGCAGGTCCGCGCGGGTCACCCGCTGGAGCCGGCGGAGGTCGAGCCGGAACTGGCGGCGGGGCTGGTTCCGTTGTACCGGTACTACATCGCGGCGGAATCCCGGCGGCTGCAGGAGTCGGGCGCGCCGCAGGAGCTGGTCGACGCCTTCGCCGGCTGGGACAAGCGGCTGGGATGAAGCGGATCCGGCGGTGTGCGGGGAAGCACACCGCCGGTCTCACCGCAGGGTCAACGGCGTCTCCGACGCCACCCGCGTCAGCTTCTCCGGGTTGCGGACGAAATACAGCCCGCTGATCCGGCCACCCTCCACGCGCACCGCCATGATCCCGTCGAACTCGCCGTTGACGTGCAGGGCCAGCGCCGGGTTCCCGTTGACCACCGTCGGCATCCCGGCCACCGCCACCGCCGCCCTGCCGATGCCGCCCACGATGAACCGGACCACCTTGTCCGCGCCCGACACCGGGCGCAGGGCCGCCTGCTTGACGCCGCCGCCGTCGCTCATCAGGACCACGTCCGGGGCGAGCAGGTCCAGCAGCCCCTGCATGTCCTGGCCCTCGAGCGCCCGCTGGAACGACTCCAGCACCGCCCGCGTCTCCCGCGCCGAAACCACCTCACGCGGCCGTCGCGCGTCCACGTGCCGCCGCGCGCGGCTCGCGATCTGGCGGACCGCGGCGGGCGTTTTTCCCACCGCTTCGGCGATTTCGTCGTACCCGACGTCGAACACCTCGCGCAGCACGAACACCGCGCGTTCGGTCGGCGCCAGCGTCTCGAGCACCAGCATCAGCGCCATCGACACGCTTTCGGCCAGCTCGACGTCCTCGGCGACGTCCGGCGTCGTCAACAGCGGCTCGGGCAGCCACGGCCCGACGTACGCCTCCCTGCGGCGCTGCACCGTGCGCAGCCGGTTGAGCGCGAGCCGGGTCGTGATCCGGACCAGGTACGCGCGCTCGTCGCGCACCCCGGCCAGGTCGACCTCGGCCCAGCGCAGCCACGTCTCCTGGAGGACGTCCTCCGCGTCGGCCGCCGAACCGAGCATCTCGTAGGCGACGGTGAACAGCAGGTTCCGGTGGGCGACGAAGGCTTCGGTCATGACGTCTGTTCCCCTCACGCGACGAAGTCCCCGAACCGGCCCCAGGCGACGAACGCCGCCACGGCCAGGTAGGCCAGGTTCAGCACGGCGAACGCGGCACTGCCGTGCCGGACGTGGGTGATCATCGCACCCACCATCAACAGCACCCAGCACACGGCGGTCACCGGCACCAGCACCGGCGCGATCCCGGTCGCCGCGGGCAGGATCAGGCCGAGCGCCGCGAGCAGCTCCAGCGTCCCGAGGCCCTTGACGAAGCCGGGAGCGGCGGCGGCCGTCCATTCCCCACCCGGCGCGGCCGCCAGCTTCGCCCGGGGCACGAAGACCTTGCCGACGCCTCCGGTCAAGGCCACGACGGCGAGCAAACCGGCCGCGATCCACAGGGCCACGTCCATGACGTTCTCCTCTCGAACGGTGTCCGGCCACCAGACACCGCCCGGCGGGAAGTTGTGACAGCCTTGTTTCTGTACCTACTGGTATGTACAGTCAGGCCCCATGGGAACCAGGGACCAGCTCGTCGACAGCGCCCGCGCGCTGTTGTGGGAACGCGGCTACGTCGGCACCAGCCCCAAGGCCATCCAGCAGCGGGCCGGCGCGGGCCAGGGCAGCATGTACCACCACTTCGCCGGCAAGAAGGACCTGGCGCTGGCCGCCGTGCGGCGCAGTGCCGAGGAACTCCTGACCGCCGCCGACGCGCAGCTGAGCACCCCCGGCACCGCCGTCGAGCGGATCACCGCCTACCTGCGGCGCGAGCGCGAAGTGCTCAAGGGCTGCCCCATCGGCAGGCTCAGCCAGGACCCCGACATCGTGGCCGACCCGGAGCTGCGCGCCCCGGTCGACGAGACGCTCACCCGCGTGCGCGCCCGGCTCGCCGAGGTCCTCGACGAAGGCCGCGCCGCGGGCGAACTGCCCGCCGGCCTGGACACCGCGGCGCTGGCCACCACCATCGTCGCCGTCCTGCAGGGCGGCTACGTACTGGCCCGCGCCGCGAACTCCCCCGAGCCGTTCGACCAGGCCGTCTCCGGCGTGCTCGCACTGCTCACCGCCTGCTGAACCCCCAGGGAGAACCCGAAATGCACGTCAGCCACGTCCCGGCCACCAGCACCCCGGCGCCCGCCGACGCGGTCAGCGGCAGCGCGTGGATCACCTCGCTCGCCGTCCCCGAAGGCCCGTCCCGCACCCGGGTCGACCGCGTGCAGTTCGCCCCCGGCGCCCGCACCCGCTGGCACCGGCACCCGCTCGGCCAGGTCCTCGTCGTCACCGACGGCACCGGCTACGTCCAGCGCCGCGGCGGCCCGGCCCAGCTGATCCGGCCGGGCGACACCGTCCGCGTCGCCGCCGGCGAATGGCACTGGCACGGCGCCACCGACACGACGTCGCTGACCCACCTGGCCATCGAGGAGCTCCCCGCCGACGGCACCCCGACCGAGCTCGGCGAGCCGGCGGGCGAAGGTGAACCGGCCGCCGTCCCGGCCTTCACCCGCACGCTGCTGCTCGACCAGCGGCTCCCGGCGCCCCGCGTGATCGATCACGTCGAAATCCGCCGGATCACCATCGCGCCGGGCGAGCACCTCGGCCTGCACGTCCACAACGGACCGGTGTTCGGCAGCATCGAAACGGGTTCGGCCGTTTACCAGATCGAGGGCGAACCCGAAACCGTGCTCACCCCCGGCGACGTCTTCCACGAGCCCGAATCGGCGCGGATCGCCCGGTTCGACCCCCAGGGCGACGGGGTCACGTTCCTCGCCTACTTCCCGGCCGGACCAGGCGAGACGCCGAGCCTGACCATGCTGGACAGCTGACTCCACACTCCATGCCTCACCGGGGTACACGGCTGCGGGTTCATTGCGGTTCACCACATTTCCGAACTCTTTCCTCACAGACAAAGTTCTGGACAACGGGGCGCGCACGAGTCACGATTACGCCGTGCCCGCCCCTCGTTGACCTCCCGGAAAGAATCGGTTGGCTTTTCACAAGGCGGACATTGTTATCGCTAACAGAGAACCGCTCCACTGGTGTCGGGCCAGTGGATTCTCTTCCCCTTGAACCCCATGGAGTCCCTTCATGCCCGGAAACACGGGAAAGCACCGCATCTCCCGACGAACCAAGATCGCCACCGGCGTCCTCGCGCTGGCCGTGGCCGCCGGCGGCATCGCGGTGTCGACGACCTTCGGCGACCCCGGCCAGGCCAGCGCCGACGAGGCCGACGCGTCGCTCTACATCGACATCCTCAAGGTCGCGCCGAACAACAACGAGCCGGCGAACTCGCGCGGCGCGTCCACCGGCACCTTCACCGTGGACTGCGGCCGCAACGAGAACGGCCACTTCAACCCGGACAACTTCGTCGCCCAGCCCGGCGTCCGCAACGGCGCCCAGCACCTGCACGACTACGTCGGCAACCTCTCGTCCAACGCGGACTCGAACAACAAGAGCCTCGAAGCCGCCGGGACCACGTGCAAGAACGGGGACAAATCCGCCTATTTCTGGCCGGTTGTCCGCATCGACACCGATGACGAAGAGAAGAACCCGCCGGCGAAGTCCCCGGACGGCGACCGCGACCAGGCGGCCCAGGACGCCGTCTCCCCGGTGATCACCTGCCCGGACGTCGCGAGCAAGTTGCCGGACGTCCCCGACTCGGCGATGGCCGAGGTCAACCGCAACCTCGACCTGCTCGACACCCAGCTCGACGAGGCCAACAAACGCCTGATCAGCACCAAGGGCCAAGGCGGCCCGAACTTCGTCCAGAACGCCATCCTCGGCCCGCTCAAGGACAAGCGCGTCGCCACCATCGACCGGATGGCCATCGCCATCGGCCGCACGGCGGCCAAGCCCCAGGGGCTCGGCTCCCTCGCTCCCTGCGCGCTCAAGGAGCAGGCCGGCAGCGGCGGCAACCCCGCGAGCAACGGCGGCGGCGCCCCCGGCGGCGCGGCCCAGCAGATCACCTGCCCGGACGTCGCGAGCAAGCTCCCCGCCGTCCCGGCGTCGGCCAAGGCCGAAGTGGACCGCAACCTCCAGCTGCTGAACACGCAGCTCCAGGAGGCCAACCAGCGGCTCGTCAGCACCCAGGGCCAGGGCGGCCCGAACTTCGTCCAGAACGCCATCCTCGGCCCGCTCAAGGACAAGCGCGTCGCCACCATCGACCGGATGGCCATCGCCATCGGCCGCACCGCCGCGCGGCCCCAGGGCCTCGACGCCCTCGCGCCGTGCACCCTCGGCCAGGGCGGCGGCAACGGCAACAACGGTGGCGCGACGGCGACGCCGCCGCTGCCCGGTCCGGACGCGAACAACGAGCTGCCGGAGAACGACGGCGAGATCCAGCGCCCGGCCAAGGTCGGCATCACCTTCCGCGGCAGCGCCGTGGGCAAGGTCGTCGCGATGCCGAAGTTCCTGCGCGCCCTCACCGGTGACGCCAAGCCGTCGATCAACGGCACCAAGAACACCCGGGCGGCGTGGACCTGCACCGGCTTCGAAAACCGGATCACCGACAAGTACCCGATCTGCCCGCAGGGCAGCAAGGTGGCGCGGATCCACGACTTCCCGAGCTGCTGGGACGGCAAGAACACCGACAGCGCCAACCACCGCACGCACATCGTGTTCCCGGACAAGGCCGGCCGCTGCCAGGCCGGGTTCAAGGCGGTGCCGCAGCTGCGGATCACGCTCGTCTACGACATCCCGCACGACATCCAGGTCAAGCGGCAGTACAAAGTGGACTCGTTCCCGTCCGAGAAGCACAACCCCTTGTCGGACCACAACGACTTCGCGAACGTGATGTCGCAGAGGATCATGAACCAGGTCGTCAACTGCATCAACCGCAACAAGACCTGCAACGCCTGACCCGCGCGGGTGCCCGCCGCGGACGGCGGCGGGCACCCGTGAGGAGACACGATGACGGTCCCGATCGTTCCGGGATTCCACCCCGACCCGTCGATCTGCCGGGTCGGCGACACGTACTACCTGGCGAATTCGAGCTTCGAGTACGTGCCGGGCGTCCCGATCCGGCGCAGCACCGACCTCGTCTCCTGGGAGCTGGCCGGCCACGCGCTGACCCGGCCGAGCCAGCTGCCGCCGAGCGAGGGCGCGGCGAACACGGGCATCTACGCGCCGACGCTGCGGCACCACGACGGCCGCTTTCACGTCGTGACCACGAACATCCTCGAAGCCCACCGCGGCCAGCTGATCGTGACCGCCGAGGACCCGGCAGGCCCGTGGTCGGACCCGGTGCACGTGCGCGGCACCGCCGGCATCGACCCGGACCTGTGCTGGGACGACGCCGGCGGCTGCCACCTCACGTGGGCGTCGTTCCGGCCGGACCTGCCGGGCATCGCGAGCGTGCCGATCGACCCGGCGACGGGCGCGATGCTCGCCGAGCCGCGGCTGCTGTGGAACGGCACGGGCCTGGCCGCACCGGAGGGCCCGCACCTGTACCGCGTCGACGGCTGGTGGTACCTGCTGCTCGCCGAAGGCGGCACCGAACGCGGCCACGCCGTCACCATCGCGCGCGCCCGCACCATCGAGGGCCCCTACGAACCGGGGCCGGCGAACCCGATCCTGACCCACCGCAGCACGACGCACCGGGTGCAGAACACCGGGCACGGCGACCTGGTCGAGTGCGCCGACGGCAGCTGGGCGCTGGTGTACCTGGGCGTCCGGCCCCGCGGCAAGACACCGCAGTTCCACGTCAACGGCCGCGAAACCTTCCTGGCCGGCGTGGACTGGGTCGACGGCTGGCCCGTCGTCGACGAGCACCGGTTCCCGGTCACCCCGGCGGACAACAGCTTCACGGACACCTTTCCGACGGCGGAAACGCACCCGCGCTGGGTGGCCCCGGGCGCGGCTCCCCGCACCCACTGGACCGCCCCCGGTGAGCTGGTCCTGACGCGGGCCCTGCTGACCAGGGCCCTCGACGAGTACTGGACGGCGGTGGCCCGCCTCGACGTTTCCCTCGGCACAGCCGCGTTCGTGGTGCGCATCGACGACCGGCACTGGTACGGCCTCACGGCGGACGGCGCCACCGTGACGGCGACGGTCGCGATCGGCCCGGTCGTGCAGGCCGTCACGACGGTCGCGGCCGGGCCGGTCGTCGCCCTGCGGATCCGTGCGCTCGAGCCGCCCCTTTCCGGCCCGTTCCACGAGGCGGCCGAGCCGGACCTCGTCGAGCTGTCGGTCCTGCGCGACGACGACCGGGCGGAGGTCCTGGGCACGTTCGACGGGAGGTACCTGTCCACCGAGGTAGCGGCGGGCTTCACCGGCCGGATGATCGGTGTCGAAGTGCGCGGGGGAAGCGTGGTGCTGCGGGAATTCCGCTACTCGGCGGAGCGGCCCGGGAGCGCCACGGGGTAGTCGTGCGCGAAGTCGGCCGACCGGCTGACCGCCGCCCACGTCTCGGCCTCCGCCAGCTGCTGCCGCGAATAGGACTGGGCGAGGCCGACGGCATTCTCGCCGAGCAGCAGGTGGGACGGCGGGTTCCCGCTCTTGACCACGCGCACCAGGATCTCGCCGGCCCGTTTCGGGTCGCCCGCGGTGACGGCCGGGTGATCCCACGTCATCGCGCCGACGGTGGCCGCGTACTCCGCGGGGACGTCGTGGACCTGCATGGACGGGCCGGCCCAGTCGGTGGCGAACCCGCTCGGCTCGACCACGACGTACCGGATGCCCAGCGGCCCGGTCTCGGCCGCCAGCACGCGCGTGAAGCCGTCGACGGCGAACTTCGCGGCCTGGTAGGAGGCCAGGCCCGGCGTGCCGCCGACCCGGCCGCCGATCGACGAGAACTGCACGATCGTGCCCGCGCCCTGGGCCTTCAGGACCGGGAGAGCCGCGAGGGAAACGTGGTAGACACCCCAGAAGTTGGTGTCGAACTGCCGCCTGAAGTCCGCCTCGGAAGCGGTCTCGGCGGGCGCGACGTTGGCGTAGCCGGCGTTGTTGACCACGACGTCGATACGGCCGAACCGCGCGACGGCGGCCCGCACCGCGGCCTCCGCCGCGCCGCGATCGGTGACGTCGAGGGCCAGCGGCAGGACGCGGTCGCCGTACTGCCGCACGAGGTCGTCGAGCTGCTCCGGCTTGCGGGCGGTGGCGACCACCCGATCGCCGTCCTCGAGGGCGGCGGCGGCGAGGTTGCGGCCGAAGCCGCGGGACGAGCCGGTGATGAACCATGTCTGAGTCATGCAGTTAGTACAACCCTGTTTCGTTAATAACGCAACTGTGTTGCGCTACGATGTGTGGCATGACACAACGGGCACGAAGCGCGGCGGCGAAGCAGGAGCGCGAGCGGGCGATCCTCGACGCGGCCCGCGCGCTGGCCACCGGGCGCAGCGTCCGCGAGGTGACGCTGACCGACATCGCGGCGGCCGTCGGCATGCACAAGTCGGCGATGCTGCGGTACTTCGAGACGCGCGAGCAGATCTTCCTGCGCATCACGGCCGAGGCCTGGCAGGAGTGGTCGGCCGCGGTCCGAGCCGAGCTGGCCACGGCCGGCCGTGCCGAGGTCGCCGCCCTCCTCGCGCGGTCACTGGTGTCGCGCCCGCTGTTCTGCGACCTGCTCGCCCAGGCCCCGATGAACCTGGAGCGCAACGTGTCGTGGGCGGCGGTGCACGAGTTCAAGACGACCGTGCTGGCCGAGGTCGACGCGGTACGGAAAGCGTTGCGGCAGCGGGGAATCAGCGAGCAGGGCACGGCTCTGCTGACGACGACCGCGACGAGCATGGCGGGGGCACTGTGGCAGATGGCGGCCCCCGGCACGCAGCTGCGCGAGTTCTACCGGTCGCACCCGGAGCTGAGCCACGCGCTCGTCGACGTCGAGCCGCGGTTGACGGAGATCCTGGCCGCGCTGGTCAAGGGCGCCGGCTGAACCCCGCGCTGTCGCCTACCATCCACCTTCAGCCTCGGCCGTTCGCCGCCAGGACGTCGAGGCGTCCGTTTTGGACGTTGGCGAGCACGCTCGGCCTGCCCGGCCGCAGTCGAGCAACCGAACCTGGGCCGTGCCGCGCAAGCCCCTGTGCCAACCGGCGGGTTGTTCGAAAGCGAAGATCGATGCTTGCCGCCATTTCCGCGCTGACGCTCGCGGCGTCAACGCTGATCACCGTTCCGGCCTGAGACGAAAGCGCGGGAGTCCGGCGAAAAGTCTCCGCCGAGGAAGCTCAGCGGATCGTCACCGGGCCGGCACGACGAACAAGGAACTGCCCGCGCTGACAGCGAAAGCCGTGACCGCCGCCGATCCGGCGACGCCGACCGGCGACAAGTCGGCCCGGGACGCCTGGTTCTCCTACACCAACGGCAAGGTCTACTACGTCGACCCGGTCAACGCGGCGGGCGGCCACGGTTTCCGGGTCAACGGCAGCTACAGCCGGTACGTGCACATCGCGGGATATCCGGGCGACCGGGACAGCGGCGAGGTGCAGTGGTACTGCTGGGGAACGACCGACCGGTGGCCGAGCGCCAACGCCTATCGCCTCGGCTGCAATTTCGGCGGCGGTTCGAGCGGTGGACCGTGGCTCGAGGACTACCAGCCCAACGGCTTGGGTTACGTGATCAGTGCCATGCACGGGTAACCTCAACGGAAACAATTCCGGGCCGTATTACGACAGCCGTCCTGGACGTCTTCAACGCGGCGAAGGACCACACCCCGTAAGGAGGCAGCCGTGACCTCCCGCAGGCGCACGGTCGTGGTGGTGGCGCTGGCCGTGGCGGCCGTCGCGCTGGGCGCCTCCGCGGTCGCCGGGTTGCTGGGCGCAGGTGACCCGGCCGCACCCGCCGGCCCGGCGGTGCACACCGACCCGGACTGCTGGACCGGGGAACGCGTGCGCGGGGCGCAACCGGCCCCCATGCCGACCCCGCCCGGGGGCCGGTAAGAGTGAGTTCCCGATCCGGTTCGACGTGGTGGCCGAAGGCCCGTTCCCGCCCTCGCGGCGGAAGCGGGCCTTCGATCTCTTTCCCGGCGACGCATGGTTTATCGTTCCGCCATGCTTGACAGCATCCGGAAGAGCGCCCGCGCTGCCACGCTGCTGCGGGACGTGTTCGACTTCGACATCGCCCGCCTCGACCCCGTCGAACCGGTGCGGCCGGCGTCGGGCGGCGAACTGCGCGCGATCGCCGGCGACGCCTCGGGCGGCACGTTCTTCGTGTGCGACGACGGACCGGTGCTCTACGCCAGTTCGGAAGGCGGCGCCGGGATCATCGCCACCGACGTGGCCGGCCTCCTGCGCCTGATCGTGGGCGTGCCCACCTGGCAGGATGTCGTGCCGGCCGCACCCGGCCTCGACGCCATGCGCGACGCCTTCGGCTCTTCCTACGCCGAGATGAGCTCGTACGAGCCCCGGATCGACGAGGCACGCGCGGAGATCACCGCGGAGCTGGAACTCGGCCCGGCCACCGTCGAGGAGGTGCTGGCGTCGCTGAGCAGGTGCCTGACCGAACTGTCGCCCGGCTACGTGCTGCTCAATGAGAACGGCGACGAATACGAACCCCTGTAAGGGAATTCACTCCACGAGTAGGCCTGCCGGCCGCGACCGCCCACGACAAGGCAAGGTGCTCGGCCAACGCCAGACCCCGGCCCGACAGCGTCGGCCGGCCAGCGGCCGATTCCTTCCCGAAGATCTCGAAGGTCGGCATCTGCTGGTCGGTGACCGTGCAGTCGCCGGTGCTGCCACGTTGGTGGTCGACGATGACGGGCAGGCCGTCGATCGAGGTTTCGGTCCACGGTTCGAACATGTCGTCTTTCCGTGCCGGTGACTCCGCCGGCTCGGTGAGGGTTTGCGGGCGCTTGACCGGTTGCGAAGCGGTGGCGGTCGCCTTCCTGAACGGCGCGACGTCAGTGCGGTCATGACCGCATCACGAAACCACGCATCCCTCCCCGACGCGCAAAGGCAAGGGCCCCACGGGTAAACCGACCTACTCGCCGCTGCCACCGCCGCCCTGCGGGCGATCGGCATCGGGGTCTGGAGATGCGAACCTGCGTGACGCGCGGGAGCACTCACTTCCCAGCCCGTGCCCGCCTGCGCACCAGGAACACGACGGCGGTCAGCAGCACCAGCGCGGCGGCGGCCACCCCAACCCACCACAACGCCCCGGAACGCGACACGGACGCTCCGTGCGGGGTCGCGGTGTCGGAGCGGACCGGGCCCGAACCGCCCGTCAGGACGACGTCGTTGCCGTCGCCGCCGTGGTAGGTGATGCCCGCTCCCTCGGGCAGCCCTTCGAAGGTGCCCCTGACCGGTTCGGTTCCCTGGTTGTCGATGAGCACGCCGGGGCCCTGCGCCGAGCTCGGCGCGAAGGTGCCCGCAAGCTGCACCGCGCCGGTCACGGTCAGCCGGGTGCCGGTCAGGCGTGCGCCGGGCCGCTGGGTGTAGGCGCCGCGCACGGTCAGGCCGGTGGCCTCGACAGTCCCGGCGTTGTCCACCGCTGCCTGCACCGTGCCGGTGGACCGCAGCGTGCCGGCGGGCGCCACCGCGAGCTGCCGGGCCTGGACGGACCCGGCCAGCGCGAGCGTTCCTTCCCCGACGGTCCAGGCGCTGTCCGGGGTGGTGTGCTTGCCGGTCAGGGTGAGCGTTTCGGCCCCGGTCTTGGTGACCTCGCCCGTGGCGTTCAGGGTGCCGCCGAACGTCGTCGCGGTGGTGGCGCGGACGGTCAGCGCTCGTCCGGCCGCCACGGTGCTGCCCTCGGCGCCGGAAAGGTTGTTCACCGTCGGGTCGTCGCTCCGGGTCAGGTCCAGCTTCGTCCCGGCCGCCGGCAGGTCGACCGCGGCGCTCGCGGCGAGGGAACCGCCGGTGACCGCGAGCGTGCCCGCCTTCACCGTGGTCCTGCCCGTGTAGGTGAGCTCGCCGGTCAGGATGGTGGTGGCCGGGCCGGCCTGGGTCACCGCGCCTTTCCCGCCGATCCGGGCCAGTCGGGCACCTTGGCCGGCGTTCTGCACGATCAGCTCGCCGTTGTCGACGATCTTGCCGGTCGGCAGCAGCGAACTGTCGCCCTGCGGGCTGCCGTCGCCCAGCCGCAGCGACGCGCCGTCGCCGATCGTCGTGTCGCCGTCGTAGTTCTGCGGCGCCGTGAAGGTGACCGCGTTGCCGCGAGTCGCCGCGATGACGACGTCGCCGCGGCCGACGTCCGCCATCGTGTCGTGGTACCGGCCGCCGGAGATGGGCGCGTCCAGGGTGACCGGGCCGTTGTAGTCGAACGTCAGCACGCTGCGGGTGCCGTTCCGCTCCGCGTGCAGGTTGATGTAGACGGTGTTTTCGTTGCCCGGCAGGAAAAACCGGTTGTTCGTGCCGTCGCCCCACGTCACCGTGGCGCCCTCGATGTTGATGCCGCGCTTGTTGTCCCGGTGCGGCACGGTGGCGAAGTTCCGGGCCGGCTCGCTGAGCGCGGGATCGGTGTCCGACCCGTTGTCCGACCAGCTGTACACGCCCGACATCCGCACCACACCGGAACCCCAGGTGTGGAAGTTGATGTCGTTGCCGTAGTACTGCGAGTAGATGTCGGCGGCGTCGGTGACCACTTCGGCGTCCGGTGCGTTGTGGATGAACGATCCCTGGTTGACCACCTTGCGCACGTTCGGCATCGCGGTGAGGTAGTTCACGCTGCCGTAGTCCGCGCCGGTGCCGACGTACAGCGTGCCCGAGAACGGGTGCGTACCCGGCAGTTCGATGCCGGGCCAGGTGCCCCGCCGTTGCTTGACGAGTCCGGCCCCGCTGATCACGCCCAGGCTCACCGCCCGGTGCACGGCGAGGTCCAGAGTCCCGTCGACCCGGTGGTTGAGCGTGTTCAGCGAGACCCCGGGTGCCTGGACGAAGTGCCCGAGGACACCGTCCCCACCCGAGCCGCTCCCGTACTGGAGCGTCGCTCCGCGTTGCACGATCACCGCGGGCGGGTCGGGGTTCTCGATCGTGGTCACCGGGTGGTTGCCGCCCACCGTGACGATCTTCTGCCGGCGGCGATCGGCCGGCAGGGTGAAATCGCTGTTCTTCACGAGCACCAACGTGCCCGTTCCGCCGACGGTGAAGACGCCTTCGCCGCCGATCACTCCCGTGTAGGTGGTGACGCCGCCGGTGAGCCGCACGACCGCGTCCCCGCTCAGCGTCACGTCCCGGTTCGCGAGGATGTCGCCGGTGACGTCCCGGCCCCCGGCCTGCGCGAACGCACCCGGCGAAACCAGGGTGACGAGGACGAGCACGGTCACCACCACGGAAATCCGGCAACCACCACGCCGTGTGCGCAAGACGTACCTCAGAGATGTTAGCGATAACATTTTTCCGGGGGTCAGTGTTCGTGGCCGGCGAATCCGTGTCAACCCCGTGGCGGGCGGCAACCTTTCGGGCCTCGGCGGCAACTGGGTGGCGAAACCGAGGACGACCCGAGGAGTGCCGCTGTGAGAAAGACCAGGTCCACCGTGACGCGCGGGCGCCGCCGCGGCCGCTGGACGGCGATCGCCCTGGCGGCGGGCGTACCCGCGCTCGTCGTCCCCTACCTGGTGCTCACCCGGGACGACGCGGAGCCGGTGCAGGTGGACTCGGCCGCCTACTACCAGTTCGTCTCCGTGCGCGACGGCAGCGCGCTGGACGTGGCCGGGGCCGACGACGCGGACGGTGCCCGGATCCAGCAGGAGAAACGCGCTACCGGCGCCGCGAGCCAGCAGTGGCAGCTCAAGCCCCTCAAGGACGGCTTCTGTCAGCTGGTCAACCACAACAGCGGCAAGGTGCTGGGAGTCCGGGGTTTCGCCACGGCGGAGGCCGACGTCGAACAGCAGTCGGACACCGGCGCCGCGGCGCAGCAATGGCAGCTCCTCGACACCGGCGACGGGCAGGTGAAGATCGTCTCGCGCGACAGCGGGATGGTCCTGGGCGTGACCGGCGGCACCGACCGCCGTGCGGTCCTCCAGCTCCACGACCGGGGCGGCGCCGACCAGCGGTGGAACCTCGCGAAAGCCGACACGGCCGCCCGGCCGTCGGCACCGGCGGTGGCTGCCGCCGCGGCGAAGCCCGCCCCCACGACGTCGACCGCGCCCGCGGCCCCTTCGGGTGGCTACACCTGGCGCAACGCGCAGATCGGGGGCGGCGGCTTCGTCACCGGCTTCGTGTTCAACCCGAGCCGCAAGGGCCTGCTGTACGCGCGCACCGACATGGGCGGCGCGTACCGCTGGGACGGCGGCGCCGGCAGCTGGGTCCCGCTGACGGACTGGGTGGCGGACTGGAACCTCCTGGGCATCGAGAGCGTGGCGACCGACCCGGCCGACCCCGACCGCCTGTACCTCGCGACCGGCACCTACACCAACGACTGGGCGGGCACCGGCGCGATCCTGCGCTCCACCGACCAGGGCAGGACGTTCCAGCGCACCGATCTCCCGTTCAAGCTGGGCGGCAACGAGGACGGCCGCTCCATGGGGGAACGGCTCGCGATCGACCCCGCCGACCACCGGACGCTGTACCTGGGCACCCGCAAGAACGGGCTGTGGCGCAGCACCGACTACGGCGTGACGTGGCACCAGGTCCCCGGTTTCCCCGTCACCGGCGGCGCGAGCAGCGGCGCCGGCCTGTCCTTCGTGACCTTCGGCCCGGCCGGCAGCAAGACGATCTACGTCGGTGCCGCCGACAAGACCACCTCGCTGTACCGCTCCACCGACGGCGGCGCCACCTGGCAGGCCGTCCCGGGCCAACCCACCGGGCAGCTGCCGCAGCACGGCGTCCTGTCCGGTGACGGTTCGCTGTACGTGACCTACACCGACGTCCCCGGCCCGAACGGGGTGAAAGCCGGTTCGGTGTGGAAGTACACGCCGTCGGCCAACGCCTGGAAGGACATCTCCCCGATTCCCGGCGACGGGTTCGGCTTCGCCGGGCTGGCGGTGGACCCGCGGCACCCGGCCACGGTCATGGTCACCACCCTCGACCGCTGGTGGCCGTCGGACGAGCTGTACCGCTCCACCGACGGCGGCACCACCTGGAAGGCCCTCGGCGCGACAGCCGTCCGGGACGCTTCCGCCGCGCCGTACGTCGGCACCGGCATCGGTCACTGGATGGGGGCGCTCGCGATCGACCCCTTCGACTCGGGACACGTCCTCTACGGCACCGGATCGGGGCTGTGGGCCAGCGGCGACGTGACCGCGGCGGACCGCGGCGGCGCCACCCACTGGACGGCCCCGGTCAAGGGGCTGGAGGAAACCGCGGTCCTCGGCCTGGTGGCCCCGCCCGGCGGCAAGCTGATCAGCGCGCTCGGCGACGTCGGCGGGTTCCGTCACGACGACCTCGACAAGGTGCCGGCCGGGGCGTCGTCCGGACCGCGCTTCACCAACACCACCGGCATCGACTTCGCCCAGGCCAAGCCGGGCACCGTCGTCCGCGTCGGCTACGGCGACCAGGCACGCGGCGCCTGGTCCACGGACGGCGGCGTCACCTGGCGGCCGTTCGCCGGGGCTCCGGTGAGCGGCGCGGGCGGCGGCACCGTGGCGATCTCGGCCGACGGCGCCACCGTGGTGTGGACCGCGTCCGGGCAGGTGCCCGCCTCCTCCCCCGACCGGGGCGCGACCTGGACGGCGGCCACGGGCCTGCCGCCGGGGACGGCCGTGGTCGCCGACCGCGCCGAGGCGGGCACCTTCTACGCGCTCGCCAACGGCACCTTGTTCGCCAGCAGCGACGGTGGCCGCACCTTCAGCCCTCGCGCCGGCGGTCTCCCTGGCGGACGTCTCACCGCGGCCCCGGGCCGTGCCGGAGACCTGTGGATCGTGGACGGCGGCGGGCTTTCGCACTCCACGGACGGCGGAGCGAGCTTCCGCAGGCTCGGCAGCGTCCGGGCAGCTCGGGCCGTCGGCTTCGGCAAGGCCGCCCCCGGTGCGAGCTACCCCGCGATCTACCTCGTCGGCACAGTGAACGGCGGCACCGGGATCTTCCGCTCCACCGACGGCGGCGGCGCCTGGAAGCGGATCAACGACGACCGGCACCAGTACGGCGGCGGGGCCGGCTCCACCGCCATCACCGGCGATCCGGACGTGTACGGCCGGGTCTACGTCGGCACGAACGGCCGCGGCGTACTGTACGCCGAGCCGTCCTGACCCGCGCCGGGCCGGCGACCGCGCCGGCCCGGCCGCGGAGCCGACACTGGCAGGCCGCCGCCCTCGCACGGGGGGCACGGGAAGGAAGAGGACAGCCGAGACACATGCTCCTCGATGACACGTCGGCGGAGTTCCACGACTTCTTCGAACGCCACTACGCCGGGCTCGCCCGGTTCGCCTTTCTCCTGACCGGCGAACCGGACGCCGCCGACGACCTCGCCGCCGACGCCCTGATCGCCCTGTGGCAACGCTGGGACCGGCTGCGCAAGGCCGAGCACCCGCTGGCGTACGCCCGTGGAGTGGTCGCGAACCTGGCACGGGAACGGGTCCGCAGCATGACGCGCGAGCGCCGCCGGATCGCCCTGTTCTGGTCGCCGGGTTCGCACCAGGAACGGAGTCCCGACGTGGCCGCCGTGGTGGACGTGCGGGCGGCCCTGAACCGGTTGCCGTTCGGGAAGCGGGCCTGCGTCATCCTCCGGCACGCCTTCGACCTGCCGGAAAAGGAAACCGCGCGTGCCCTCGGCATCTCGGTCGGCGCGGTCAAGAGCCAGACCTCGAAAGGACTGGCCGAGCTGGAACGCCTGCTCGGCGCCGGCGCGGCCGGGCACCTGGCGACGGAGAGGGGAAGCCGGTGAACGAAGAGATCGGCAGGCGGCTGCGCGAGGCCGCCGAGGCACACCAGCCCGACCACGACCGGATGCTGGCCCGCGTGCACCGCGGCATGGCCGGCACCACGGTCCGGCGGCGGCCGGGCATCGCGAGGTCCTGGCCCAAGGTGGTGCTCGCCGGCTCCGCCGCGGCCGGCATCCTGGCCGTCGCCGGCTTCGCCGTCGCCGGAAGCGGGCAGACCCCGCCGGCGGCGACCACGCTCACGGTCCCGACCACGAGCGAAGCGCCCAGCTCCACCCCCTCCCCCGACGGCCCGGTCCCGCCGCCCGCGACGGGACGCCCGGCTCCGGCGACCACCGCCCGGCCGTCGTCGAGCGCGCCCCCGTCCGCCCCGGGGGGCAACCGGGTCACGGACGGGCCGCTTTCGGCGCAGGGCGCCATCGACCCGCACAGCACCGTCTACTGGGCCCAGAGCACCCTCACCTTCGGCACCACCCGGCCGCTGACCGCGCTCGTCGTCGAAGTGCGCATCACGCAGACCGGCGGCGTGCAGCGCACCGGCCAGTGGCAGACCGGGCCCGCCGACGACTTCACCGTCACCACGCAGGACAGCGGCGACGCCGTGGTCTACCGCTGGGAGCTCAAGCCGGGGAGAACGCTCCCGGCCGCCGAACAGGTCTTCGCCGTCCAGTACAACCACGCCGCCGGCGCACGCCAGGCCGGCCTCGACAGCTACCTCGTCCAGGCCACCACCACCGACGGCAGCCACACGCTCCGGGGCGGCTTCACCACGCCCTGACGGTCGTTCGCCCGAAACCTGGTGGTTACATCTTGACGTCGCCGAGGTTATCGTTCAAAGTCCTCTGGTGCGCTCAGCCGCACCTCTTCTAGACCAACTGTCCCCTTTCACTCCGCCATATCCCTGCCGGATCCCAAACTGTTAGCGCTAACAATCGTCGGTCGACGGTGCCCAACGAAGGGAAAGATGCTATGTCGGTTGGATTCTCGCGTGTCGCGGGGTGGCGCCGCCGGTGGCGGTCGGCGCTGGCCGGCGCGGTCGTCGTGCCGGTCGTGGGCGGGCTGCTCACGGTCGCCCCGACCGCGGCGTCGGCCGCCACAGTGGACACCGCCGCCTGGTACGTCCTGCTGAACCGCAACAGCGGCAAGGCACTCGACGTCAGCGGCGCGTCCACCGCCGACGGCGCCGGCCTCATCCAGTGGAGCCGCAGCAACGCCACCAACCAGCAGTTCCAGTTCGTGGACGCCGGCGGCGGCAACTACAAGCTCCGCGCGCGGCACTCCGGCAAGGTGGCCGACGTGCAGGGCGCCTCCACTGCCGACGGCGCCGCGGTGGTGCAGTGAAGCGACAACGGCGGCGCCAACCAGCAGTTCAGCCTCGCCGACGCCGGAACCGGGTACGTCCGGCTGGTCAACCGCAACAGCGGCAAGGCACTCGACGTACGGGGCGCCTCCACCGCCGACGGCGCCGCCGTGGTGCAGCAGACCGGCTCCACCGCCAACGACCAGCAGTGGCAGCTCGTCAAGGTCGACGGGGGCAACGGCACCGGCGCCTGCACGCTGCCGTCGACCTACCGCTGGTCGTCGACCGGCCCGCTGGCGAACCCGAAGTCGGGCTGGGTCTCGCTCAAGGACTTCACCAACGTGGTCCACAACGGCAAGCACGTCGTCTACGCCACGACGCATGACACCGGGTCGAGCTGGAAGTCCATGAGCTTCACGCCGTTCACGAACTGGTCCGACATGGCCACCGCCGGCCAGAACTCGATGCCGTTCAACGCCGTCGCGCCGACGCTGTTCTACTTCGCCCCGAAGAACATCTGGGTGCTCGCCTACCAGTGGGGCTGGCCCGACACGTTCTCCTACCGCACCTCGAGCGACCCCACCAACCCCAACAGCTGGTCGGCGCAGCAGACGCTGTTCACGGGCACGCTCCCCGGCGGCGCCCCGATCGACCAGACCATCATCGGCGACGACACGAACATGTACCTGTTCTTCGCCGACGACAACGGCGGCATCTACCGCGCCACCATGCCCATCGGCAGCTTCCCGGGCAGCTTCGGCTCGAGCTACACGAAGATCATGAGCGACACCGCGCTCAACCTGTTCGAGGCGCCCGAGGTCTACAAGGTCCAGGGCCAGAACCAGTACCTCATGATCGTCGAGGCGCGCGGGACGAACGAGCGCCGCTTCTTCCGCTCGTTCACCGCCACCAGCCTGGGCGGCACGTGGACCCCGCAGGCGGCCACGGAGAGCAACCCGTTCGCGGGCAAGGCAAACAGCGGAGCGACCTGGACCAACGACATCAGCCACGGTGACCTGGTCCGCACCAATCCCGACCAGACCAAGACCATCGACCCCTGCAACCTCCAGTTCCTGTACCAGGGCCGCGACCCCAGTTCCGACGGCGTCGACTACGGCCTCCTGCCGTACAAGCCCGGCGTGCTGACCCTGCAGCGCTAGCCACGGGGCGGGCTCGGCCCACGGCCGAGCCCGCCTCACCCCGGGGACGGGCGCTGTCCGCTTGACGTCCGCCTCGTGTCAGGGCCGTGTCAGGGGCCATGGCCACCATCCGTCGGTATGGATGACACGCATCGGCCGACGGCCGCAACTGAGCCCCGCCCACTCCACGGAACAGCCAAGCGGCTGCTGGCCGACCGGCACTCGCTGCCGCTGTCCATCGCCCTGCACCTGGTCCCCGGCGCCCTGATCGTCGCGGTCTACCTGCTGTTCGCCGAACCTTTCGTGCTGGCCATCGGAGCTCCGGTGTTCCTGGGCTGGGCGATCGCGCTGAGCCTGGTCCTCGGACCGCTGATGGCGGGCTTGTACTGGCTGGGGCACAAGCGCAACGGACGGTTCTCGTTGCGCGGCGTGCTGCACTACACCGACAGGCCGTTGCCGAGGGGAAAGCTCGTCGCCATGGCCATTCCCATGTTCTTGTGGATGATGGTGCTGTCGACCGCGCTCATCCCCCTGGACAGCTTCGTCTTCGACCATTTCTTCACCTGGCTCCCGTTCGCCGACGCGGGCGGCAGCGCCACCACGTACCTCCAGGGCAACGGTCGCTCGGCCATGCTCACCACGCTGGTGATATGCCTGCCGCTGACCGGGATCTCGCTGCCGCTGATCGAGGAGTTCTACTTCCGCGGGTTCCTCATGCCCCGCCTCGCCCACCTGGGCCGAGGGGCGCCGGTGCTCAGCACGGTCCTGTTCTCGCTGTACCACTTCTGGGCGCCGTGGACGTTCTTGTCGAAGCTGGTTTTCTTCTTCCCGGGTCCCTGGTTCGTGTGGAAGAAGAAGGACATCCGGCTTTCGATCGGGATGCACGTCGGGTCGACCTCGATCTCGACGGCCGGCGGCATCATCGCGCTGGCGTTGAACATCGTGTAATCGAGATCCGGTGCCCCGGCTCACTCGAAGAACTTGAGGCCCCAGCCGGTGTTGGTGTTCGCGCTGGGGACGTTGGCCCGGCTGTACGTGGTCGAGCCCCACCAGCAGAACGTGCCCGTGTACCAGTACCGGTTGGTCCACGAGTACGGCGTGCCCTTGGGGACGGCGTGGTACACGAGCGGGAACGTGGGGCCGGCGGGCGGGCTGGTCGCGATGTCGCCGTTCAGCAGGACGAAGCTGTGGTGCCCCGGCCCGTTGGCGTGCAGGGTGGGGTCCCAGCCGGCCATCATCGTCGCGCGGTTCGACCCGAACAGGCATCCGTTCGACTTGTACCAGTCCCACACAAAGGCCGGGTCCCCGCCGGCGCGCAGGCGCAGGTCGGCGAGGCAGTACTGGTCGCTCCAGCTGCCGTTGGCCGAGTAGACGACGTGCAGCTGCCCGTTCGGGTCCTTGATCACTTCGGGAGCTTCGTTGACGTAGGGGTCACCGACGACGCGTTCCCAGCTTTCGCGCGGCTGGGAGATGATGTACCGCGGGCCGGTCGGGGTCGTCGGCGTGCTCATCCGGGCGATGTAGAGATTCTGCTCGCCATTCGTGTCGCCGGCCCACCCGGACCACACGAACCACCGCTGCCCGTTGAAGGTGAACAAGGTGCCGTCGATGGCCCATTTGCCGTCGGGCAGCGCGAGCTGGATCGGGTTGGTGGTGTAGCCCCGGTCGGCGCTGACCGAGCTGATCACGTACATCCGGCGCAGATTCCCGGCTCCGGCCGCGAAGTAGACGTAGAACCGGCCGCCGTCGACGACGATCTCCGGCGCCCAGACATCGCTGCCTTCGGCCGACCAGATCTCCCGGGCGGGCGCGCTCGCCAAGCCGTCGGGCGACGCGGCCTGCCGGACCACGATGCCGTCACCAACCGACTGCACGCCGACGTAGACCGAGCCGACCCGCAGCACACTGGGATCGGCCGCGCGCAGGCTGGTCTGCCCGGCTTCCGCAGCCGGCGCGGCACTGATGGCAGCCGCGGCGAAAAGGACGATGGAGACGGCAAAACGCCGTAACTTCATGATGACACTCCTCGGTCGGTCCCGGCCCGGGTGGAGCCGGGAACTCGTCAAAAGACCACCCGTCAGCTGCTCAGCGGTTGCCGTGCCCTGGCCGAACCGGAGACGTCTCCTGCTTCGCACGCAGGAACCACTCCGGCACGTCCAGTCGAACAGCCGACTGGACTGCGTGTATTGCAGCTCCACGCCACCCGGCCTACGGACACCTATCGCCGGACCGGCGGAAGCCGTCCACACTGCCGCACACGCCCACCGACTTGGGCAACCGGAACCGGCTCGGGTCATCCTCGTACCGTTGCTCGGCCACCCTTCCCGCAGGTGCCTGCGGCGCCGCCCTCCGCGCCGTTTCTTCCGCCCGCTGTTTGCGCTCACGCAGATCGTCCGCGCGGTGGCGAGGCTTGCTCATTCGTTCGATCGGATCCTTTTCTTTCGCCCGCACGCCTTCTTTGATCAGACCCTGCACCTTCGCGAGAAAGTCGTCGTGCTTCTCGTGGCCCTTCCCCGGCTTCTTCTCACCCTCACGCGCAGCCCGCACATCCCGCGCCCGCAACCGCCTTGCCTGCGCCCGCGTCGGCCGGCGGGGTCTTGTTCGGCGCAGCTTCGGCATCAGCGACCCCAAGCGCACTGCACAGGACGGTCAGCACACCACCAGAGGCCGAGTACAACAGCGCCCGGCGTACCGTCGAACCAACTCACCGCATCCCCCTTTCCCGGTTTGTTCTTCCACCCGGCGGTGGGTAATGAGCGTGCCCCCAGGTGGTACACACAAAGTCCACCGGCGGTATACCGGTTCAGGTTCGCCGCGCACCGGAGGCGGCGCATCGTCAGCGACTGAATTCCTTCCGCGTCCGCCAGGGCGGCAGCCGCCGCCGGCACGCGCTCACGGCTGAGCGGTGTCCGGGACGCCTTCGCAGCCACTGAACCCTCCTTGACCCTTGCCTGCGCCTTACAACGTATGGTTACCTTACGCGGTAAGGTGGAGAAGGGCCGAAGGGGGCCTCGCATGAAGGCTGCGGTGCACACCAGGTACGGCCCGCCAGAGGTCGTTCGGATCCGCGAGGTGGCCAGGCCGTCGGTCGGGGACCGGGACGTGCTCGTCCGGGTGCACGCGACGACGGTGAACCGGACGGACTGTGCCTACCGGGCGGCCAAGCCCTTCTTCATGCGACTGCTCACCGGCATCGCCCGGCCTCGCCGGACGATCATGGGAACCGAGTTCGCCGGGGAGATCGAGGCGGTCGGCCGTGGTGTCACGTCCTTTTCGCTCGGCGACCGGGTGTTCGGGTACAACGAGGGCGCGTTCGGCGCGCATGCCGAATACCTGTCGGTGCCGGAGGACGGGTCGATCGCGACGATGCCGGCGGGCGTGACCTTCGAGCAGGCCGCTCCCGGTACCGAGGGGGCGCACTACGCGCTCGCGTGCATCAGGCACGCGGGGACCCGGGCCGGACAGGACGTCCTCGTCTACGGCGCGACCGGCGGGATCGGCTCGGCAGCCGTGCAGTTGCTGAAGAGTCTCGACGTCACCGTGACCGCGGTGTGCGCCACGGAAAGCCTGGCGCTGGTGAAACACCTGGGCGCGGACCGGGTCGTCGACTACACGGCAGGGGACTTCACCGAGGACGAGCAGACCTACGACGCGGTGTTCGACGCGGTGGGCAAGAGCACGTTCGGCCGCTGCAGACGACTGCTCAAACCCGGCGGGGTGTACCTGTCCTCGGAGCTGGGGCCCTGGGCTCAGAACCTCATGCTGGCATTGGTCACCCCGCTGCTGCGCGGCAGGAAGGTGAAGTTCGCGTTCCCGCGGGACAACCAGGCCATCGTTCGCCACCTGCGAGACCTGATCGAGTCCGGGGACTTCACGCCGGTCATCGACTGCCGGTACGCACTGGACCAGATCGTCGATGCCTACCGGTATGTGGAGACCGGACAGAAGATCGGCAACGTCGTGATCACCGTCGCGCAAGCAGACTGACCGACGGCGGCGCGACTCAGGGGAACAGCCGCAGGTCACGCAGCAACCAGTACCGCAACGGCAGTTAGTGGTGTTGTGCTGATCGTGGATGACACCGGGTTCCTGAAGAAAGGCAGGATGTCGGACCCCGCCGCTCGACGCTGCTGGACCTGGCCTGGATCGCCGGAGCTCGCCGGCGGATCGAGGAGTGCTTCCAGAAGGCCAAGAAGGAAGCCGGACTCGACCACTACCAGGTCCGATCCTGGCGAGCCTACAAACGCCGCGACTACCCACTCACTTAACTGCCGTTGCAATACTGAACGAGAGCTCCGTTTCCGAACGGTGGTTCACCCGGATTGCCACATACCTTCTTGCGGAAGCACTCTTGTGAGCGTGAACATCGAGTGCCACACTGTCTCCGCCGAAGCCTGCGCCGCTGACGGAAGTCGCCGCATCACGGCCCGCCGGCGAATTTGTCGAACCCGGAATTCCGGAGCAACGGGCAGCGCTGTGCGGCAGCACGGATGGCAGCCGGAACGTCGTACGCACCGAGGAGTGAGATCAGCGTGACAGCAACACGACTTCCCCGTCCTCGCCGGGCGGCAACGCTGTTGGCGGCAGGCGTGCTGATGTCCGCGATGACGACGGTACTGCATACGTCGTCCGCGGAGGCGTTGGAGAACGGTGTGGCGCGCACGCCGCCGATGGGGTGGAACTCCTGGAACACGTTCGGCTGCAACATCAACGAGGCGTTGATCAGGCAGATGACCGATGCGATGGTCAACTCCGGCATGCGTGACGCGGGCTACGAGTACGTCGTGGTGGACGACTGCTGGATGAACCCGAACCGGGACTCGGCGGGCAACCTCCAAGGCGACCCGAGCCGGTTCCCCAGCGGCATGAAGGCGCTCGGCGACTACATCCACGGCAAGGGCCTCAAGTTCGGGATCTACCAGGCGCCGTTGGCCGAGACATGCGCCCAGTACTTCAACTCCTACCCCGGTTCGACCGGGGCGCTGGGCCACGAGGAGCAGGACGCCCGCCAGTTCGCGGCCTGGGGCGTGGACTTCCTCAAGTACGACTGGTGCTCGCCCAGCGGCACGATCGACGACCAGGTGCGCACGTTCGCCAAGATGCGCGACGCCTTGCGCGCCGCCGGCCGCCCGATCGTCTACAGCATCAACTCCAACAGCATCCACGACAAGACCGGACCCCGGCGCAACTGGGGCGACGTGGCGAACATGTGGCGCACCACCGAGGACATCACCAACAAATGGGACACCGGGCAGACCAACGGCTACCCGATGGGCATCCAGAACATCGTCAACGTCACCGTGCCCCTGGCTTCCTACGCCAAGCCCGGCGGGTTCAACGACCCGGACATGATGGAAGTCGGGCGCGGCGGCATGAACGACACCGAGATGCGCAGCCACTTCGCCCTGTGGGCCGTCATGGCCTCGCCCCTCATCGCGGGCAACGACCTGCGCAACATGGACGCCGCCACGTCGACCATCCTGAAGAACGCGAACCTCATCGCCATCAACCAGGACAGCCTCGGCCTGCAGGCCAGGCAGGTCTCCAACGACGGCACCCGGCGCGTCCTGGCCAAGCCGCTGGCCAACGGCAACGTCGCGGTCGCCCTGTTCAACCAGGGCGGCGGCACGACCACCATCTCGACCACGGCGAGCGCGATCGGCCTGTCGGGCAGCTCGTTCACGCTGCGCGACGCCTGGACCAACGGCACGACCACCACGTCCGGCGCCATCTCGGCCAGCGTCCCGGCGCACGGCACCGCGGTGTACGTCGTCAGCGGTGGGGGCCCCGCGCCCACGTCGTTCTCCTTGGTGAGCCAGAGCTCCGGCCGCTGCCTGGACATCTCCGGCAGCACGCCGGCCAACGGCGCCCTGGCCCAGATCTGGGACTGCAACAGCCAGGCCAACCAGCGCTTCACCACGACAGCGGCCGGTGAGCTGCGCGCCTACGACGGCGCGAAGTGCCTGGACGTCTACAACCAGAGCACGGCCAACGGCACCGCCGTGACGTTGTGGGACTGCAACGGCCAGGGCAACCAGCAGTTCCGCGTCAACTCCGACGGCAGCGTGACGGCGGTGGCGTCGGGCAAGTGCCTGGACGTCAACGGCGGCGCCACCGCCAACGGGACGAAGGTCATCATCTGGGACTGCCACGGCGGCACCAACCAGAGGTGGACCCGCACCTGATCCCCAGGCGGCGACCGCGAACTCCGCGGTCGCCGCCGACCGGACTTCCGTGCCGCGGTCCGCGGCTGGGACCCACCCGGGCACGACCGGCGAGAACGAGCACATGACCGCGCATGACCGCGCACCACCGGCACAGCCGGCAGGCCACGGACCATCCGCTCTACTTGTGGTTCACCACGCTCATGCGGTGGGTACCGACGTGGGAACACGCTGGGTGGATGTTCAGCGCCACCGCCAGAATCATTGGACGTCAACATAAGCGACGAACCGCCGAGCGTGTCCGTGGAACGGATCGGTCCTTGCTCATGCGCAGGATCAAGGCGACCGCGTCCTCCGAGTGAGCTGCCGGCGTCAGAACCTCCTGCAGGAGCAAACCACGTATCGCGGCAATGGTGACGGTGGCCAAAGTCAGCGCTTCCTCGGCGTCGAGCCTTCGCGTTCCGCGAGCGAGGCCGGCATCTTGGTCAGGTCGTCGAGCGAGCACCCGCCGGCACCGGCCAACGGCGCCACCGGCCAGCGGAGACAGCCGGTCAGGCCGCCGCTTGGACGATCATCAAGATCGACACCAAATCGCCCCTACTCCCGGGTAGCAAAAAAGCCCAGGTCATCGACCTGGGCTTTGCTCCCCCGCTTGGACTCGAACCAAGAACCCTCCGGTTAACAGCCGAATGCTCTGCCAGTTGAGCTACAGGGGAATGTCGCTCACTTCCGGTGCCGGTCTCTCCGACCGACAAGAAGAACTTTAGCCCATGCCCCGGAAGCGCCTCGCACCACCCCCCACTTAGCGCAACCGCCCCCGCGCCGGCGGTTTTCCTGGACAATGGACAGTCGGACGACCTAACGACGGAAGGCGTGGACGCGGATGAAGAAGTTCCTGCTGGGGGCAGGCCTGGGGTACGTACTGGGCGCCAAGGCAGGCCGGGGGCGGTACGAGCAGCTCGTGCGCACCTACCGCCGGGTCGTCGACCACCCGATGGTCCAGGGCGCCGCCGGTGTCGCGCGCGCGAAGATCGGGGAGAAGCTCAAGCGCTGACGCGGGCCACGAAGAACACCCGGCGGAACTCGAACCAGGTGACGCCGTCAGGCCGCGCCGGGTACGCCGAGTCCAGCAGCGGCGCGAGTGCGGCGCGGAACCGCTCCCACTCGGCGTCGGACAGCGCCGCGCGGATCGGGCGCAACGCCGTCCCGGTGATCCACTCCAGCACCGGGGACGGCCCGCGCAACGGCTGCGCGTACGTCGTCTCCCAGGCGTCGACCTCGCAGCCCGCGTCGGCGAGGAGGTCCGCGTACTCCAGCGGGGCCGAGACCGCGTCGTCCTCGCGCAGCACCACCTCGGCCAGGCGCGACGCCCAGGCCAGGGACGCCGCCAGCTCGCGGGTCAGCACGTGCGAAGGCGCGTTGAAGTTCCCCGGGACCTGCACCGCCAGGGACGCACCCGCGGGCAGCTGGGACACCCAGCGGCGGAGCAGGGGCAAGTGGTCCGGCACCCACTGCAGGACGGCGTTCGACACCACGACGTCGGTGTCGGGCGCCGGCCTCCAGTCGCGGACGTCGAGCAGCGCCGCGTCGAGGCCGCGGGCCCGCGCTGCCGCCACCATTTCGGGTGAACTGTCGCCGCACTCCAGGCTGGCCGAGGGCCAGCGGTCACGCAGGGACACCGTCAGGTTGCCCGGGCCGCAGCCGAGGTCGACGACGCGCCGCGGGGACGCCGCCCCGATGCGCGCGACCAGGTCGTAAAACGGCCGGGCCCGCAGGTCGGCGTAGTCGAGGTACTTGCCCGGATCCCACACGGCCGCCTCCCAAAGAAACAGTACGCCTGTACTGAGTACGAGCGTACTGCTACTCCGCCGGGTTGACCAGCTTCGCGGCGACCTGCTCGGCAATGGCCTCGACCAGCGCGACGTCCGTGCCCGGGTCCGGCCGGACCTGGAGCACCGTGCCGTCGCGGCCGGGCACCTTGCGCTGGACGAACCACGCTCCCCCGGACCCGATCTCCTGCCGGTGCCGCGAGCGGATCGAGCCCTCGACGCGCTGGTAGGCCTCGCGCGGCAGCTTGCCCGGCGACGGCAGCCGGAACCGCACCGGCGGCAGGTCGGCCAGCACGACCGCCGAGCCCGCCGTCCCGGCCTCGGCCGACTCCGTCAGCGTGAACACGCCGTCCGCCCAGGCCGCCTTGCCGACGAGGTGCCAGCCGACGCGGCGGGCCCCCTCCTCGGCCGGGACCCACAGGCCCAGCGCCGTCACGACCAGGTGCCCGCCGCCCTCGACCGGGGCGCTGACGACGACGTCCTCGCCCGGCGCCAGCGCGCCGGCGAAGCCCGGAGGCGTGCGGTCGCCCAGCAACCGGCGCAGGAAACTCATCTCAGCTCCACGCGCCGGCGGCCGCCTGCTCGCCCAGCGACTTCTTGTACTGCTCCAGCGCGACGAGGTCGCCGAACAGCGCGCGGTAGTCGTCCGGCGCTTCGACCGGCGACAGCCGCTGCAGCTTGCCCTTGATCTCCGCGATCTGCCGCCCGACGAGCCCCTCCTGCAGGCGCGCGAGGATCGACGAGATGTACCGGGAATCGACCTCGTCCTTGGCCTGCAACGGTTCCACGGCCAGCTCCGACAGCACCCGCCGGACCGTCCCTTCCGGACAGTGCGGGGCGGCCGCGTCCAGCAGGGCCGGCCCGGTCAGGCCCGATCCCGCGCCACCGGCCTTCAAAACGGCTTCGTGGACGGCCACGTACACCGGGTGCGTGAAGGCTTCCAGGGGCAGCGCGTCGTACTCGGGTCCGGCGATCGCGGGCTGCTGCAGCGCGGCCTTGAGCGCCTCGCGCTGCACCGCGAACCGCGGGTCCTTCGGAGCAGGCCGGGCGACGTCCTGGGTGGGCGCCGCCGGCGCCGCCTGGGCCCGCGCCGGCTGCCGGGCGGGTGCGCCGCCACGCTTGTCCGTCGCGCCCGCGGACCCGCGGACGCGGTTGACGACCTGGGCGACGTCCTGCCAGCCCACCCACCAGGCGAGCTTCGACGCGTAGCCGTCGCGGGCCGCGCGATCCTTGATCGACGCCACCATCGGCACGGTCTTCTGCAGCGCCGCGACCTGGCCGTCGACCGAGTCGAGGTCGTAGTTCTTGAGCGTGCTGCGGATGACGAACTCGAACAACGGCGTCCGGCGCGCGACCAGGTCCTTCACCGCGCTGTCGCCCTTGGCCAGCCGCAGCTCGCAGGGGTCCATGCCATCCGGCGCCACCGCGATGTACGTCTGGCCCGCGAACGTCTGGTCGCCCTCGAACGCCTTCAGGGCGGCCTTCTGGCCCGCTTCGTCGCCGTCGAAGGTGAAGATCACTTCGCCGCGGAAAGCGTCGTCGTCCATCATCAGCCGGCGAAGCACCTTCATGTGGTCTTCGCCGAACGCCGTGCCCGACGACGCCACCGCCGTCGGCACGCCCGCCGCGTGCATCGCCATCACGTCGGTGTAGCCCTCGACCACGACGACCTGGTGCCGCTTCGCGATCTCGCGCTTGGCCAGGTCGAGGCCGAACATGACCTGGGACTTCTTGTAGATCGGCGACTCGGCGGTGTTGAGGTACTTCGCCGAGATGCGGTCGTCTTCGAACAGCCGCCGCGCGCCGAAGCCGACGACGTCGTTGCCGACGTCGCGGATCGGCCAGACCAGCCGCCGGTGGAACCGGTCCATCGGGCCGCGCTGGCCCTCCTTGGACAGCCCCGCGGTGAGCAGCTCCTTGACCTCGAAGCCGCGGTTGAGCAGGAACTTCGTCAGCTTGTCCCAGCCGCCGGGCGCGTACCCGCAGCCGAACGTCTTCGCCATCGCGGCGTCGAACCCGCGCTCGGACAGGAAGTCCCGCGCCGGGCGCGCCTCGTCGGTGACCAGCTGCTCGGCGTAGAACTCCTGCGCGAGGCGGTGTGCCTCGACCAGCCGGGTGCGGCTGCCGCGGTCGCGCTGGACGGTCGCGCCGCCGCCTTCGTAAGTGAGCCGGATGCCGACCCGGTCGGCCAGCCGCTCGACGGCCTCCACGAACGAGATCAGGTCGATCTTCTGGATGAACTTGATCACGTCGCCGCCCTCGCCACAGCCGAAGCAGTGGAAGGTCCCGTGCGTCGGGCGGACGTTGAACGACGGGGTCTTCTCGTTGTGGAACGGGCAGAGGCCCTTCAGGCTGCCCCCACCGGCGCGGCGCAGCGCCACGTACTCCCCGACGACCTCGTCGATCCGGTTCCGCTCGCGCACCTCCGCGATGTCGCTCTCCCGAATCCGTCCTGCCACGCAGCCCACTCTAGTCTTTCCCGTTTCCCGGCTCCTCCCGTGTGCGGCACACTCGGGACATGGCCTCCACGACCACCACCCAGGACACGCTCGCCGCGCAGTTCGCCGAGCACCGCGGCCACCTGATCGGGGTGGCCTACCGGCTGACCGGCACCCGCGCCGACGCCGAGGACGCCGTCCAGGAGTCCTGGTTCCGGCTGGCCGGGCTGGACGAGGCCGGCCGGGCGGGGATCCGCGACCTGCGGGCCTGGCTGACCACGGTCGTCGGCCGGATCTGCCTCGACCGGCTCAAGTCGGCCGCCGCGCAGCGGGAGCGCTACGTCGGCAACTGGCTGCCCGAGCCGGTCGTCACGCCGTTCGGGCGGCCGGTGAGCGAGGACCCGCTGGACGTCGCCGTCCGCGACGACGGGCTGCGGATGGCCGCGCTCGTCGTCCTCGACAAGCTGACGCCGGAGCAACGCGTCGCGTTCGTGCTGCACGACGCCTTCTCGGTGCCGTTCACGGAGATCGCGGACGCGCTCGGCGTCTCGGTCGCCGCCGCGCGGCAGTACGCGTCGCGCGGCCGCAAGGCCCTCGCCGACGCCGATCCGGCGCCGCGCGTCCCCCTGGAGGACCAGGCGAAGATCCTCGAGAAGTTCGTCATCGCGCTGCAGGCCGGGGACGTCCGGGCGATGACCGAGCTGCTCGCCCCGGACGTCGTGCTCATCGGCGACTCGAACGGCAAGGGCCGGACCACGCGCCAGCGCATCGTCGGCGCGGACAAGATCGCCCGCTTCTTCATCGGCCTCACGAGCAAGTACCCGCCCGGCGTGCTCACCGGCGGCACGCCGGTGCTCGTCAACGGCGACCTGGGGTTCCACCTCGCTCCGCAGCCGGGCGAGGACGGCTTCTTCGCCCTCGACGAGCACGTGCAGGCGATGACCGTCCGCGACGGGAAGATCGTGGCGATCTACGACGTCGTCAACCCCGACAAGCTGGCCCGGATCACGCGTCCCGGCGACGCACCGTCGTGATCCCGGCGGCGAGGAGGACAGCGGCGAAGGCGCCGAAGTAGGCCAGCGCCCAGCCCGGGCTCAGCGGCGAGTCGGACAGGACGGCCGCGTTGCCGCCGTCCCGGCCCGCGTTGGCCTCGCCGCTCCCGCTCAGGAACTTCGTGACGGCGTTCAGCGGCAGCCACCGGTGGATCGCCGCCCCGGCCCGCGGGATCAGCTGGACGACGTTCTCCGCCATCAGCGGGTAGGCGACGAGCACGGCCACGGCGCCGGCCGTGTAGCGCACGAGCAGGCCGACACCGACCCCGCAGACGGCGGCCAGCGCGAACACCGGCCCGGTGCCGGCGACGATCCGCCAGTCGGCGGCGCTGTCCAGGGCCAGGTCGGCGTCCGGGGCGAGGACCCTGGCCACCAGCCAGGCGGTGAACGCGGCCGCTTCGCCGAGCAGGAACGCGTACCCGGCGACGAGCGCGGCCTTGGCCAGCAGCACCGGCGTCCGGCTCGGCACGGCCTGGAAGGTGCCGTGGATCGTGCCGGAGTGGTACTCGCTGGTCACGGCGAGCGCGGCCAGCACCAGCACGGCGACCAGCGCGAGCTGGTAGCCGAACTGCGTGCTGGCGACCGTCGGCGGCAGGCGCGACTCACCGGCGCTGAGCGCGGTGATCGCGGCCGGCATGGCCAGCGCGACCACGGTGAAGACACCGCACACCCAGGGCGTGGCGATGCTGAAGAGCTTGATCCGTTCACTGGCGACGAGGTGCATGCGGGCACGATCCCGCGGCGGATCCCGGCGGCGCGTCCCACCGGAGTCGGGTTCCCCGCCTCCTACGGCAGCGGGACCCGGCACGCGTCGCCGGAGGTGAAGCCCTGGTCGACGATGCCGAGCGCGCTGTTCATCCGGGCGCGGGAGTTCTCCAGCGCGATCTGGTAGGTCAGCTCGAGGACGCCGTCGCGGCCGAACTCGCGCTCGAGCTCGGCGACCTGCTCGTCGGTCACGGTCACCTGGTCCCCGGACATCGCGTCGGCGTAGGCGAGCGCCAGCCGCTCCTGGTGGCTGAAGGCGGGTGACGTGGCGTAGTCGTCGATCTTCGTGAGCCGCTCGATGTCGAGGCCGTCGTGCTTCTGCAGCATGGTGCCGAAGTCGACGCACCACGAGCAGCCGATCCGGGTCGCGACCCGGTAGACGGCGAGCTCCCGCACGTTCGCCGGGACCTTCTTCGACGCGCGCTCGGCCAGCAGCTCGTGCACCACGGACGTCCGCAGGAGCCCGGGGTGGTGCGCGGTGACGGCCAGCGGCTCGGGCACGGCGCCGTAGCGGCGGCCGGCGAACCGGTAGGCGAGCTTGAGGAACAACCCGGCCTCGGACGTCTTCTTCGCGGGGATGCGCGGCATTTCGGTCTCCTTCGTCTCGGTCCTACGAGCTGGACGAGACGGCTTCCGAAGACGTGACAGCCGGCGATGTGAGCCACGCCACCAGCATCGTCGCGGCCGCCGCGGCGAAGACCACGGTCAGGCCCGGCGCGGCCAGCCCGCCGGTGCCGGCCAGCGCGAGCCAGCCGAACACCGCGGCCCCGGCCAGCCCGCCGGCCTGCCGGGCGAAGGTCAGCGACCCCAGCGTGACACCCAGCAGTGTCCGGTCCGCCCGCGTCTGGCCGAGGACGGTGTAGGCGGACGTGCAGACGGCGAAGGCCGCGCCGATCGCGAACAGCCCCGGGGCGAGCAGCCACGGTGTGCCGCCGAACGCGGCCGCGGCGGCGATCGCGGCGAGCCCGGCCGTGCCGAGCACGCAGCCGAACCGGCCCCACCGCGTCATGTCCGGGTGCCGCCGGGCCTGCGCGGCGAACGACGTCGACAGGACGAGCTGGCCCGCGGTCATGGCGACGAGCAGCAACCCGGTCGCGGCCGCTTGCGCGCCGAGCGCGGCGACCAGGGCGACGTAGGTGAAGGTGCCGTAGAGCGCGGCGCCCGCCAGGCCGTTGACCACCACCGCGCGCTTGAGGACGACGTCGGCGAACACTTTCGGCGAGATCAGCGGGCTCGGCGTGCGGCGCTGCCGCCGGACGAACAGGAAACCGGCCACCACTGTCGTGCCGAGCAGCACCGGCGTCCACAGTGGACTCCGGGCGAGCGCGTCGACCGTGCCGAGCGCGACGACGGCGGCACCCGCGGCGGCCAGCAGCGCGCTGCCCAGGACGTCGAACTTTTCGGTGCTCTGCCCCGGTTTCGCGGGCAAGCCGCGCAGCCCGAGGACGAGGGCGGGCACGCTCAGCGGCAGGTTGACCAGGAAGATCCACCGCCAGCCGGGGCCGGCCGCGAGCAGCCCGCCCAGTGGCGGCCCGCCGAGGGTGGCCACCGCGAAGACGGCTGTCTGCCAGCCCTGCCGGCGCAGCAGCTCGTCGCGCTCGAACAGCTCGCCGAGCGCGCTCATCGCCGTGACGATCAGGCCGCTGCCGCCCAGCCCCTGCAGCGCGCGGGCGGCGATCAGCGAGCCGACGTCGGGCGCGGCGGCGCACCACGCGGACGCGGCGGCGAACACGAGGACCGACAGCGCGAAGGCGGCCCGGCGGCCGTACAGGTCGCCGAGCCTGCCGTGCAGCGGCGTCGCGACGGTCAGGGTCAGCAGGCCGGCGGCGGTGACCGCGACAAGCCCGGTGTGAGCGTGCAGATCGGCGCCGATCGAGGGCAGGGCCGCGGTGAGGACCAGGCCGTCCAGCTGGGCCATGGCCATCCCGAGCAGCAGGCCGGCGTAGGCGAGGTTCCGAGATGCGTGCATAAAGCACACGTTATAACGTGTCTTATGCACACATCAAGCGAGGGTGGACCCGCCCTGTTCCGCTTGGTCCGGCACTGGGCACGCCAGTGGGCGCCGGACGTCGTCGAGCGCTTCGCCGACGACGCGCCGCCGTCGTGGACGGTGCCGAACCTCTTCGTCATCCAGGCGATCGACGGCGCGACCGGCGACGAGGTGACGGTCGCGGACGTGGCACGCCAGCTGGGCATCGACCGCTCGGTGGCCAGCCGGATGGTGACCGAAGCGGCACGAGCGGGCTTCGTCGAACGCTCGACGTCGACCCGCGACGCCCGCCGCGCGGTGCTGGCCCTCACCGAACCGGCGAAGGAGTTCCTCGACGCTTCGCGGGCCCACCAGCGTCAGGCGTTCGAGGGGTTGGTGGGCCACTGGCCGGCGGCGGACCGCGAGCGGTTCGCCGGCTATCTGAGCCGGCTCGCGGACGAGGTTCTCGGCTGACGCCGTCCCCCGCGTCCGGCTACTCCCCCGTGCCGCCGTCGATCGACTCGCGGATCAGGTCGGCGTGGCCGTTGTGCCGGCAGTACTCCTCGACCATGTGGACCAGGATCCAGCGCAGGCTCGGCGTGCTGCCGTCACGCAGGGGGCGCCGGGCCCGCTGCGACAGGTCGCCGTTCGCTTCGGTCATCGCCGCCCGCGAGCGCTTGACGGCGTCCTCCCAGAGGGCCACCAGCTGTTCCGGCGTGTCGTCGGCGGCGGAGTCCCAGTCCCAGTCGGGAGTGGTCGTCCAGTCGACCGCGTCGAACGGAGCCATCCGGTCACGGCCCAGCAGCACGTGGGAAAACCAGTGGTCCTCCACGTAGGCCAGGTGCTTGAGCAGCCCGCCGAGCGTCATCGTGGACGGCGGGTGCGTCGCGCGCAGGCCCGCGCTGTCCAGTCCGGCGCACTTCCAGGCCACGGTCGCGCGGTGGAAGTCCAGGAAGCCGAGGAGGGTGGCGGTTTCGTCACCGTCGAGGGGCGGCTCGGGCCGGCCCTGTTCGTCCACAGTGGTCATGACGCCGACGCTGTCAGCGGGCGGACGTCCCAGATCCACACGCCGCCCACGAACTCCGCCGGCTTCCGCAGCAGCAGCTCCACAGTGGACTTCAGGGCTTCCTGGTTCTGCCGCGGCCCGACCACGAGCACGCTCGCCTTCCAGGTCCGCAGGTCCGCGAGCGCCTGGGTGCGGTCGTATTCGGTGACCTCCGCCGCCTGCCCGGTGCGCTCCACCTCCGCGAACAGGTCCGACGTCGGCAGCGGGACGGCACCGTAGCGGCCGCGGCGGTCGTCCGGCGACGTCGGGCCGACGAAGTAGCCCTCCGGCATCGGGTAGCCGAGGCCCGCGTCGACCTGCCAGTGCAGCGGCTCGGCCTCCCCGGTGCTCGGCAGCGGCACCGGCACCAGCGAACCGCCGGGGGCGACGTACTGGCGCCAGATCCCGTCGGCGAAGAACGGCGGCGAAAGGGGCCGCTGGTGCGTCACCAGCTCCGTCGGCGCGATCGGCAGCAGCACCGCCACGACCGCGCCGGTCCAGATCATCTTCAGGGGGAACCGTTGCTTGCCGTCGAGGGGTTCCGGTTGCTCGGCGGCCGCGGTCCAGACGCGGTGCGTCGCGATCGCCAGGAGCGCGCCCACCACCGGGATGCAGCCCATCGCGAGGCGGGATTCGATCAGCGAGTCGAGCAGCGGCAGCTGGCCCAGCCACTTCCACGGACCGGCGATGCCGGTTTTCTCGTGCGCCACCGTGATCTCGATACCGAGCGACAGCAGGGCCATCACGTACATCGTGATCGCGAGCGCCCGCGAAACGACGTCACGCCACAGCCAGATCGTCAGCATCACCATGAGCGCGATCAGCGGCCAGCCGAAGAACGCGTTCTCCTCGGTGCGGTTCATCGACACGTCCGCGGCCGCTTCGGGCACGCCGGCGACCGACTGCGTCGCGAAGCGCGTGAACGCCGCCGTGTCGTTGCCCGCCGAACCGTGCAGCAGCGAGTGGAAGCTCTGCGGGCCGAAGAACTGCCAGTACAACGGGAACCCGGTGATCAGCAGGGCGATGACCGCGCCGATCCCGATGCCCTTGCCCAGCGGGGCCAGCATCCCGCGGATCTCCGCGCGGTGCGGGATCAGGTAGGCGATCGCGAACACGAGGAAGGTGATGGCGAAGATGGCGAGCGGCTCTTCGCCGAGCAGGATCTGCCAGGCGACGAGCAGCCCGAGCACGATGCCGTTGCGCACCGGGCGTTCGCCGCGCGCGACCTGGATCGTCTTGAGCGCGATGAACGGCAGGACGAACAGCACGACGAAGTTCGGGTGCGCGTTGCCGTGCGAGATCATCGGCGGCGCGAACCCGCAGAACGCGCCGCCGATCGCGGCCGCCGTCCGGTTCGGCACCAGGTGGCGGGAGAACACCCAGTACCAGCCGATCGCGGTGCCGGCGAGGCCGGCGGTGAGCACGATCGCCCAGGTGAGCGTGGCGCCGAAGGTCAGCGTGAGGGGCGCGAGCGGGATGTTCAGGCCGAACATCGCCGCGTTCGCCGCCATGTTGACGCCGAGCGGGTAGTTCTGCAGGTCCGTCGTGAACGGGTTCTCGAAGTGCAGGACGGACTTCGCGACGACCGTCGCGTACCACTCCCACTGGCTCTGGTCGGCCCCGCCGTTCCAGAGGTAGCCGCGCTTGAGGTCGAACCACAGCCCGTTGTAGAGCAGGATCGTGAAGAGCAGGAACCCGCCGGCGATGGCGGAGTCCTGCCACGCCCAGCGCTTCGGGCCGTCCGGCGGTTCGGGAGCCGGCGGCACCAGCTCGGGGACGGCTTCGGACTTCAAGCTCACGGTTCGACCACCCTGGCGAGGAAGTAGAGCGCCCCGGTACCGGCGTGCCGGACCAGCAGCAGGAACGGCCGGTCCACCGTGACGGCGACCGGTTCGGCGATCATCATCGAGGTCAGGCGCATCACCAGCGCGGTGGCCGCGGCCCCCTCGAAGCCTTGTTCGTCGACGCGCAGCACGGCCTGGTGCAGCACCTCCGACACGGTCAGCCGCGGATCCGGCGAGAGCCCGGTCAGGTCGGCGTCGTCGGTGAACAGCGTGCGCACGCCGAGGCCGCGCAGCACGCCGGTCAGCGCGCTGGGGACGTCGAGCGAGATCTTCGGCAGTGCGAGCTCGACCGGCTTGAAGCTGATCTCGCCGAGCAGGTTCGTCAGGCTTGCCTGGTCGAGCCGGCTTTCCGCCTCGGCGAGGTCGTCGTCGGGCAGCAGCACGACGGCCTGCAGGCCCCCGGCCGCGGCCAGCTGCACGGCCTGCCAGCCGCCGGCGTGCGCGTACCCGAGTTTTTCGCTGAGCCACATGGTCGGCACGTCCCGCGTGCCGGAGGGCGCGTGGAACGGCGCGTCCGAGGTGTTGGCCTCGCGGAACGGCAGCTTCCAGGCGGCTTTGAGGTAAAGCGCGTTGACGAGCACGGCGGCGACGTCGGAGTCGATCGAACCGGGCGGCAGCAGCTGCGGGATCAGCCCGCGCGTGGTCCGCCCGACGTCGTCGTTGATCAGCGCGCGAGCGGCTTCGGGCTCCTTTTCGAAGGGCGCGCTCGCGACGGCGGCCCCGGGCCACTCGGCGAGCGCGGTCTTGAAGGAGTCTTCGAGCGGGAGCCGGTCGTCGGCCCACAGCGTGTTGGCGACGGCCAGCTCGGCTTCGTCTTCGGCCGGCTCGGCGGCCTCCCGCAGCAGAGCGGTCTGCTCATCGGGGTCACCGAGCAGGGCGACGAGCTCGTCGCGCGTGCGCCCCCGTGCGGCGCGTGCGGCGAGAGTCAGCGCACTGGCCACCGAATACGGCGAAAAGCAGGTGTTCCCGCCCTCGGCACCGAGGGCCGCGTGGACGGCGAGGGCGAACCGGAGGTGGCTGTCCGTGGCCATGCGGGCGAGACTACCGGAACGCCCACCCCCACCGGCCGCCCACGCGCAACTCCACCCAAGGATGACAAAACTCGCGAAATTTTCGCGAGTACCGCCGTGCGCCCAGAGGCATCACCCGTGATTGAGCGGGCATCACGTGTGATTGAGCGGGCATCACCCCGATGCCCCGCCAATCACACGTGATGCCCTTCCAGACACGGGTGATGCCTCTCCGATCACGGGTGATGCCCCTTCGAGCACGTCAGCGGTGGTGGCGGGTGACGTGCCAGGAGTACCAGGCGTGGGCCTGGGCGTCGGTGAGGGAGGCGACCTGGTCGACGACCACGCGGAGTAGGCCGGCGTCGTCGGCGGCCGCGTTCCAGGCCGGGACGAACAGCGGGTCGAGGGACTCCGGGGCCCGGCGGGCCAGGGCGTGGACCAGCTCGGCCAGCAGCTCGCGCTGGCCCTCCTGCATCGCCAGCCGGCGGCGGTCGCTCATCACGTACCGCAGGGCCAGTGCCTTCAGCAACGCCACCTCCGCCGCCACCTGCTCCGGGACGCACAGGTTCGCGCCGTAACGCACCAGCGGTCCCTCGCCGAACTTCTCGCGCGTGCCGGTGACCGCCGCCGTCGTGAAGCGGCCGACCAGCTCGCTCGTCAGCCGTTTCAACGCGACCTGGGCGCCCGGTGACCCGTCCGGCTCGGCCGACGCCAGTGCCGCCACCACCGGCAGCGCCAGCAGTTCCGCCGCCGCATGCTCCAAAGTGGACACCGACTGCGCCGAAAAGTGCTTGGCGGCGGCCTCGGCGACGGCCGCGCGCTCGTCCGGGTGGGCGAGCACGCGCAGCTTGATCCGGCCGGCCAGCACGCCGTCCTCGACGTCGTGCACCGAGTACGCGACGTCGTCCGCCCAGTCCATGATCTGCGCTTCCAGGCACCGCTGCCCCTCCGGCGCCCCCGCGCGGAACCACTCGAACACTCCGGCGTCGTCGCCGTACACGCCGTACTTCACCTGACCCGGCCGGCGCGGCCACGGGTACTTCGTGGTCGCGTCCAGGCACGCGCGGGTCAGGTTCAGCCCCACCGGGTCGCCCTCGGCGGACAGCAGCTTGGGCTCCAGCCGGGTGAGGATGCGCAACGTCTGCGCGTTGCCCTCGAACCCGCCGCACCCGCCGGCCACCTCGTCGAGCGCGCGCTCGCCGTTGTGCCCGAACGGCGGGTGCCCGATGTCGTGCGCCAGGCCCGCGGTGTCCACCAGGTCCGGGTCGGCGCCCAGCTCCTCGGCGATGCCGCGGCCGATCTGGGCGACCTCCAGCGAGTGCGTCAGCCGGGTGCGCGGGACGCCGGTGACCTCGGCGCCCTCCCCCGGCCCGACGACCTGGGTCTTGCCGGCCAGCCGCCGCAGCGCGGCGGAGTGCAGCACCCGGGCGCGGTCGCGGGAGAACGCGCTGCGCCCGTCCGCCCGGGCGCCGGGCAGCGCCGCGCCCTTGGCCGGCTCCGGCAGCAGGCGGGCGGTGTCGTGCTCGGTGTAGTCCACGTGACCAGCGTAAAGGCGACCACCGACAAAAAGCTCAACCCAGGAAGGTGGCGAACAGGTCGTCCGCCGGTGTCTTCGTCAGCCGGTAGTACAGCAGCGCGCCGGTCTCGCGGACGATGTACCGCACCTGGGTGACGCGCTCCTGGACGATCGGCCCGCTGTGCGTCGGCGCCGTCCAGGCGTCGAGCCCGAGGTCGTCGGCCATGGTCCGGGCGCGGAAGGAGTGCCACGGGTCGCTGACCAGCACCGCCGTCCGCCAGCCGCGGGCCTCGACCTGCTGGGCGACCGCGCGCAGGCTCCGCAGCGTGTCGCTGCCTTCGCCGACGGCGAGCGTCGCCGACGCCGGCACGCCGCGCCGGGTCAGCCAGAGCTGGCCGGCCCTGGCCTCGGTGAAGTTGTCCTCGGCCTTCTTCCCGCCCGCGGTGACGATCGTCTTCGCGACACCCGTGTCGTACAGCTGCTTGGCCTTCGCCAGCCGCGCCGCGTAGATGTCCGACGGCTTGCCGTTGTACTGGGCCGCCCCCAGCACCACGATGACGTCGGCGGGGGTCCGGTCGTTCTCGCGGGCGACCTGCCAGACGCGGAACGCGGTGCCGCCGACGAGCGCCAGCAGCACCAGGACCGTGCCGAGCGCGATCCGGCGCGCCCAGCTCGCGAGCGACGGTTTGCTGCGTTCAGCGGTACCCACCCGGCCCATTCTTTCAGAGGCGGTTCAGAGCCAGCCACGCTCCTCCGCGACGCGCACCGCTTCGGCCCGCGTCCGGGCGCCGGTCTTGCCGATCGCGGCGGACAGGTGGTTGCGGACGGTGCCCTCCGAGAGGTGCAGGGCGCGCGCCACGTCGGCCACCGTGCTGCCGTCCCTGGCCTCCCGCAGCACGTCCCGCTCCCGCCCGGTGAGCGGGCTGACACCGGTGGCGAGGGACTCCGCGGCCAGCGCCGGGTCGACCACGCGCAGTCCACTGTGGACCCGGCGGACGGCTTCGACGAGCTGCTCCGGTGGCGCGTCCTTGACGACGAACCCGGCCGCGCCCGCCGCCATCGCGCGGGCGAGGTAGCCGGGACGGCCGAACGTCGTGCAGATGATCACCCGGCACGACGGCAGCGCGGCCCGCAGCTCGGCCGCCGCTGCCAGGCCGTCCTTGCCCGGCATCTGGACGTCGAGCAGGGCGACGTCCGGCTTGGCCGCCCGCGCGGCGGCGACCACCTCGTCGCCGGAGCCGACCTGCCCGACCACTTCGATGTCGTTCTCGAGGCCCAGCACGGTGGCCAGCGCCCCGCGGACCATGGCCTGGTCGTCGGCCAGCAGCACCCGGATCAAGCGAGTCCTCCCGCGGGTTCGGCGCGCACGGCCGGGGTGGCCGGGCTCGGGTCGGGTCGCGGGACCTCCACCCGCACGAGCAATCCTCCCCCGGCCCGGACCGACGTCGTCAGCGTGCCCCCGACCGCGGCCAGCCGTTCGGAGAGCCCGCGCAGGCCGTTGCCCGCGACGACGCCGGTGGCGGTGCCGTCGTCCTCGATCTCCAGCCAGGTGCCGCCCAGCCGCACGCGCACCCGCTTGGCCCCGGAATGCCGCAGCACGTTCGTGACGGCTTCGCGCAGCACGTAGCCGAAGGCGTTCTGGAACTCCGGCCGGACGTTGTCGACGGCGTGCGGCAGGTCGGCGTCGATCTCCGCGGCCCGCAGCGCCGCCCGGGCACCCACGAGCTCCACCGACAGCGACACCTCGCGGTTCGCCGACACGGTCGCGCGGACGTCGGAAAGCGCGCTGCGGGTGAGGCCTTCGACCGCCCGGATCTCCTCGACCGCGCGCGGGATGTCACCGGCGCTCTCCAGCACCCGCCGCGCCAGCCCGGCCTTGACGGTGATCGTGGTGAGGCTGTGCCCGAGCAGGTCGTGCAGGTCGCGGGCCAGGCGCTCCCGCTCGTTCGCCACGGCGAGCGTGGCGATCTCCTCGTTCGCGCGTTCCAGCCGCCGGATCGCGCGGACGAGGTTGCCCATGAAGAACATCGCCAGCGTCACCGAGGCGACCGTGATGAGGTCGCCGTAGTCCTCGAGGAACCGGCCCTCCGCCAGCAGGATCACCACCCCGGCCAGCACCGCGGTCACGTCGATGATCACCGCCCAGGCGGGCGCCACCAGGAACACCACCACCGCCGTGCCGTAGAGCAGGACGAACGCGCTCGCGCTGGTCGTCGCCAGGGTGGCGAGCCCGAGGACGTTCATCCCGATCCCGAAGGCCAGCCGCTCCCGGCGTTCCCGGCCGGAGAAGAGCGGGAACGCCAGGTAGCACAGCGAATACGCGTAGATCACCACGCCGGTGACCACGGCCTCGACCGTGACACCGGGCCCGGCCAGCAGCGACCGGGTGACCGGCACGAGGAACGGCAGCAGGAACGCCAGGGCGACGATCGGCCACCGCCAGCTGTGCGGGCCGCGGCGCTTCGGATCGTCCTGCGGGTCTCCCCACCACGTTTCCCGGTTGTCCAGCCCGAACCTGCGCTTCGCCATCGCCGTCCTCGCCCTTCCCCGGCCCTCAGACGCGGGCGCTGTCCTTACGGTAACGCCTGATCACCAGTGCTCCGAGCACGACGGTCCACGCGCCGAGCACCGCCACCGCCGTCGGCAGCGAGACCACCATGTCGCTGGTCACGGCGGGTCGCGCCACCTGCAGCACCCAGTAGGTCGGCATGATCTGGGCGACGTCGTGCATCCAGGTGGGCATGCCCTCCAGCGGGATCCACAGGCCGCCGAGGAAGCCCATGCCGAGGGTGACGATCATGCTGATCGGCTGCATCGAGTCCGGGGTGCCGAACTGGCCGATGAGCAGGCCGAGCAGCACCAGCGGGAGCGTGCCGAGCCAGATGCCGGCCAGGATCCGGACCCAGCCGGCCGCGTCCAGGTGCACGCCCTCGACGGTCACGGCCAGCACCGGCACGAGGATCAGCGCGGGGAGCCCGACGAGCATCCCGGACAGGGTCTTGCCGCCGAGGTAGCCGAACCCGGTCAGCGGGGTCAGCCGCAGCTGCCGCTGCCAGCCGAGCGCCCGTTCGAGCGCGAGCCTGCCGCCGCTGGTGTTGGCGGCGGCGAACGTCCCGAACGTCATCATGTTGATCATGAGCACGGCCGCGATCTCGGCGTGGTGCGGATCGCTCGTCTTCGTGAAGACGTTGGCCTGCAACAGGAACATCAGCACCGGGAAGGCCACGACGAAGACCAGGAAGCGCGGCGCCCGGAAGTTCCGGCGGATCTCGGTGAGCAGGTAGGTGGCGTTCATCGGACGGGCTCCGCGGTGTCGTCGGCGGTCAGGGACAGGAAGGCGCCTTCGAGGCCGACTGCGCCGATTTCGACGTCGTGCACGGCCGGCACGGCGGCCTTGAGCGCCCAGAGCGTGGCGTCGGAGTCGGTGCTGGAGATGGCGACGCGGTCGCCGCGCAGCTCGAACTCCTTGACGCCGGGCAGCGCCGCGATGACCGCGTCGGTGGCGCCCGGGACGGCGGCGCGCAGCGTGCGGCCGCCGGCCAGCGCGCGGACTTCGGCGACGCTGCCGTCGGCGACGATCCGGCCGCGGCGCATCAGCACCACCCGGTCGGCGAACTCCTCGGCTTCTTCGAGGTAGTGCGTGGCGAACAGGACCGTGCGGCCGGACTCGGTGAACGAGTACATAGACTGCCAGAACTCGCGCCGGGTGCCGACGTCCATCGCCGCGGTGGGCTCGTCCAGGATGAGCAGGTCGGGGTTGCTGACCAGGGCGACGGCGAAGCGCACGCGCTGCTTCTGCCCGCCGGAGAGCTTGTTGGCGCGGCGGCCGGCCAGCTCCTCGATCCCGGCGGCGCGCAGGGCCCCGGCCACCGGCATCGGCCGGTGGTGCAGCGCCGCGACCATGCCGACGGTCTCCCCGACGGTCAGGTCGTCCATCAGGGCGCCGCCCTGCAGCATCGCGCCGATCAGGCCGGCGCGGACGGCGTCGATCGGCGTGCGCCCGAACACGCGCACTTCGCCGGTGTCGGGCGTGGTCAGGCCGAGGATCATGTCGACGGTGGTGGACTTGCCGGCGCCGTTGGGGCCGAGCAGGGCGACCACTTCGCCCGGGGCGATCGTCAGGTCGACGCCGTCGACCGCGTGGACTTCGCCGTAGTGCTTGCGCAGGCCGGTGAGGTGGACCGCGGCCCCCGCCGCCACCGCCTGGGTGTCTGCTTCTCGCATGCCCCCAGGCTGCCGCCGGGAAGGCCCGGGTCCCCAGACCGTGCGTCACGACCTGGCCGTGACAGGTGTCAGGGGTACCCGGCCCGCAAGCGCCCCAATGTGGCCTTGGTTGCGTCCAACGCACCCAATGTGGCCTTCGGTGCGTTCAACGCACCGAAGGCCACATTGGGGCGCTCGAAAGCCCGGATGGGTCAGCAGCCGATGAGGCGGCCGGCCAGGTAGGACTCCAGCTGGTCGATCGCGACCCGCTCCTGCGCCATGCTGTCGCGGTCGCGGACCGTGACGGCGTTGTCGTCGAGGCTGTCGAAGTCGACCGTCACGCAGTACGGCGTGCCGATCTCCTCGTGGCGGCGGTAGCGCTTGCCGATCGAGCCGGCGTCGTCGAAGTCGACGTTCCAGTGCTTGCGCAGCAGCTCGGCGACGGCCTTCGCCTTCGGCGTGAGGTCGGCGTTGCGCGACAGCGGCAGCACCGCGGCCTTGAACGGCGCCAGCCGCGGGTCGAGCTGCAGCACCACGCGGGTGTCGGTGCCGCCCTTGGCGTTCGGCACCTCCTCCTCGACGTAGGAATCGATCAGGAACGCCATCATCGACCGGCCGACACCGGCCGCCGGCTCGATGACGAACGGGCGGTACCGCTGCTTCGACGTCGGGTCGAAGTACGACAGGTCCTGACCCGAGTGGTTCGAGTGCGTGGTCAGGTCGAAGTCGGTGCGGTTGGCGATGCCTTCCAGCTCGCCCCATTCCTGGCCCGCGTTGAACGCGAAGCGGTACTCGATGTCGACGGTGCGCTTCGCGTAGTGCGAGAGCTTTTCCTTCGGGTGCTCGAAGTGGCGCAGGTTCTCCGCCTTGATGCCGAGGTCGGTGTACCACTTGGTGCGCTCGTCGATCCAGTACTGGTGCCAGGTCTCGTCTTCACCCGGCTCGACGAAGAACTCCATCTCCATCTGCTCGAACTCGCGCGTCCGGAAGATGAAGTTGCCCGGCGTGATCTCGTTGCGGAAGGACTTGCCGATCTGGCCGATGCCGAACGGCGGCTTCATCCGCGACGTCGTCTGGACGTTCGAGAAGTTGACGAAGATGCCCTGCGCGGTCTCCGGGCGGAGGTAGTGCAGGCCCTCTTCGGTCTCCACCGGGCCGAGGTGGGTCTTCAGCATCATGTTGAAGTCCCGCGGCGCGGTGTACTTGCCGCGCGTGCCGCAGTTCGGGCAGGGCACGTCGGACAGGTCGTCCTCGGTGGTCTGCTTGCCGCTGCGCGCCTCGTACTCCTCGGCGAGCTGGTCGGCGCGGAACCGCTTGTGGCACGACAGGCACTCGATCAGCGGGTCGGTGAACACGTTGACGTGCCCCGAGGCCACCCACACCTGGCGCGGCAGGATCACCGAGGAGTCGAGGCCGACGACGTCGTCGCGGCCCTGCACGACGGTCTTCCACCACTGGCGCTTGATGTTGTCCTTGAGCTCGACCCCGAGCGGCCCGTAGTCCCACGCAGAGCGGGTGCCGCCGTAGATCTCTCCGCTGGCGAAGACGAAACCACGGCGCTTGCACAGGCTGATGATCTTCTCAATGGTGTTCGTGGGCACTCCACGCTCCGAAAAGCTTGCGGGGACGGTTCAGGACTGAACGTCCAGGGTATCCGCCGGGGCCCACCGCTTTTCGCGCAGGTGAGCCTACGGCCGCGACACCAGCGACGCCGTCACGACGCGGTTGTCCTCGTACCCCTCGCTGCCGCCGACGTACTCGCCGCCGCAGGTGACGAGCAGCAGCTTGTGCGGCCCGTCCGGGTCGAACAGCTGCTCCGACCGGCCGGCGAGGTCCGTCTTGTGGATGGTTTCCGTCGCCTCGACGCGGTAGACCCACGCCCCGCCCGCGGCGTCGGTCAGCTTGACCTCCTGCCCCTGCTTGACCTGCCAGAGCTCGTTGAACGGACCCTTCTTGCCCTTCCAGTTCACGTGCCCGGACAGGAGCGCGACGCCGCGGTCGGCGCCCAGCTTCGCGCCCCACCAGGCGGCCTCGTCGAGCCCCTCCGGGATCTTCAGCGCCCCCGCGGCGTCCAGGTCCTCCTGGATCAGCTTCGCGGTGCCGCCGCCGGGCAGGGACAGCTGTGCCGGCACCTTGCCGGTGTCCGCCGGGGTGCCCTGCGGGGCCGGCTGGTTCGCGGCGGTTCCGGGCGCACCGGTGCCGTTCGCGACGGCGGGTTCATCCTTTCCGGTGAACACGAGCAGGGTCGCGACGAGGGCCGCGACCACGAAGGCCCCGGCGACGCCGACGATCCACCAACGGCCGGAGCCCTTCTTCGGCTCCGCCGGGTTCCGCTCCTGCATGGGCTTGCGCTCCTTCGCTGTCGTGGGCAGTGCGCGGAAGGCATGCCGCGAAGGGCGCGTCAGGTTGCAGCGAACTCGATCAGCCGGTGGGGCGCGTCACCAGCGTGGCCGTGACCAGGCGGTTCTCGTCGTACCCTTCGGTGCCGCCGACGTAGTCGCCACCGCAGGTCACCAGCACCAGCCGGTGCGGGCCGTCCTGCCCGAACCACCGCGCGGCCTGGGCCGGCAACGTCTCCTTCGGCAGCGTGACGATGTCGTCGACGCGGTAGACCCACCGGCCGCCGCGCGCGTCGACGACGCTGACCTGGTCGCCGTCGCGCATGCGCCACAGCTCGTCGAACGGCCCGCGCCTGCCCTCCCAGTTCACGTGCCCGGACAGCAGGGCCGCCCCCTGGGCCGCCCCCAGCTTGGCACCCCACCAGGCGGCGTCGTCGAGGCCGCGCGGGATCGGCAGCACCCCGGTGTCGGTCAGTTCGGTGCGGACCAGGCGGGCGGTGCCGCCGTCCGGCAGCCGGACCGTGCCCGGCCGCTGCTGCGTGGCGGTCTCGCTGTCCGCCGGCAGCACGGCCGGGGCCGCGTTCTCCCCCGGCAGCGTGCCGGGCGGGGGTGCCGCCACCCCCGGCGTCGCGGCCGGCGGCAGCCAGGTCAGCACCACGATCCCGGCCGCGAAGGCGGCCACGGCCAGCGCCGCCGAGACGGCGGCCAGCGCGGTCCGCAGCACTCAGTCCGCCCCGGTCCCGCGCCGCCTGCCCAGCAGCAGGGCGACCGCGGCGAAGAACACCCCGCCGAAGAGCAGGCCGATGCCGAGCGGGACGCGGGAGCCGTCACCGCCGGTGTCGGGCGCGGCCGCGCCGAGGTAACCGGCCGGAACCTGCGTCGGCACCGCGGGCTGGGTGGCGTTCGCGCCGCCCGCCGGGCCACCGGCCTTCGCGACGAAGCCCTTCGGGATCGAGCAACTGACCCCGCCGAGCACGATGTTCGTCTTCACGTCCTGCAGCGCGGCGCCGCCGGCGTCCTTCACGTGGGTGGTGATCTCCACCCGCCAGCCGGCGACGGCGGTGAAGTCGCCCCCGCGCCAGCCGTCCTGGCGGATCAGCTGGTCGAAGGCGGCGACGCGGGTCAGCTTGAGATCGGAGACCGTGGTCGCCCGGTCGGCGTTCGCGATGTCGCCGGGCGGGCCGAGCCGCAGGTTCGTGAGCTGCAGGCCGGCGTTGCCGCCGGGCATCGGGACGATGCCGAGCCCGCCGCCGGCCTGGCGCACCCACAGCCGTGTCACCGACGTGGTCGACGCCAGCTTCGCCGGGCTGGTGCAGTCCACCGACGTCTTGGCGCCCTCGAGCACGAGCACGGTGTTGTCGGCCGGCTTGGTGCCGCCCTGCCAGGTGTCCCGCAGCGCGTAGTTCGTCTCGGCGGTGGCGGTGGGCACGGTGGTGGTCTGCAGCGCGGCGAAGACGTTGTGGTCACGGCTCGCGACGCCCGGCGGGTACGGGTTCTGGGACGCGCTGTACCGGCCGAGGGCGATCTGGTAGTGCCCGCCGAAGGTGGCGCGTTCGCCGTCGTCCTTGGGGACCGAGACGCGGTCCGCGGCGAGCTTCGACTGGCCGGGCAGCAGCGGCGATCGTTGCGTTTCGGTGATCAGGGCACCGCCGCGCTGGCCCTCGTCGCCGATCCGCACCGACGCGATGTTCGCGAACGACACCGGGCCGGTCCGCTCGTCGACCGCCTGGGTCTGCGCACCGGCGACACCCACGCCGACCAGCGGAAACACCGCGGCCACCAGGGCGGCTGCCTTTGTCACGAAACGCGTCATGTCTCCCCACTGCTTCGCTCGGGCGGGTCTCCGGCGTCCGAGAAACGGCGAAACGCCCCGCGACAACCTTGCACCGTCGGCCACGACATGCGAAGCCGCAGGGCCAATATCCCACGAACTCACCCGTTCGGGGTAATACGACCAGCCGTACCCCGCAGCTCGACGCCGCGGCGGGGGTCCCGGACGGGGGAACACTAGGATAGGCGGGACCGTTATCGGCAATGACTACGGAATTCATGGTCGCGGGCAGCGTGGAGGCGGGAATGGCGACGGTCACCGGGAGTGGCGCCCAGCCGGGGCTCGCGGACTGCGCCCCGGCGGCCGAAGCGGCTCCGGCCCACCCCCCGCAGTCGGTGCTGACCGACGCGGGCGACCTGCTGCGCGCGCTGGCGGCCCCGGTCCGGATCGCGATCGTACTGCAGCTGCGGGCGGCCGACAGGTGTGTGCACGAGCTGGTGGACGCGCTCGACGTCGCCCAGCCGCTGATCAGCCAGCACCTGCGGGTGCTGAAGACGGCCGGGGTGGTCCAGGGCGAGCGCCGCGGCCGCGAGGTCGTGTACCGCCTCGCCGACGACCACCTGGCCCATATCGTGGTCGACGCCGTCGCCCACGTGCAGGAAGGAAAGTGATGAACCCCGCCGCGTCGCGCGGCCAGGCCCCGGTGCCCGGCCGCCGATCCACCCGGCAGCGGGCCGCGGTCGTCGAACTGCTGAGCACGATCGACGACTTCCGTTCGGCCCAGGAACTGCACGACGAGCTGCGCAAACGCGGCGACGGCATCGGCTTGACGACGGTGTACCGCACGTTGCAGTCGCTGTCGGAGGCCGGCGAGATCGACGTGCTCCGCACGGATTCGGGCGAGGCGATCTACCGCCGTTGTTCGGCGCACCACCACCATCACCTGGTGTGCCGCATCTGCGGCCGCACGGTCGAGGTCGAGGGACCGGCGGTGGAACGCTGGGCGGAGAAGATCGCGGCCGAGCACGGCTTTTCGGAGATCTCCCACACGGTGGAGATCACCGGGACCTGCGCCGAGCACTGACCTCGCCGGCGGGGCGGACAGCCGGGCGGTCGGCCCGCGTACCCGGAGGGCCGGCCCGCGCACCCAGGCGGTCGGCGCGGCGGGCTCGGTCAGGGGCGCGATGCCGCGGGCCAGGCCACGTCGTCGATGGCCAGCCAGGGGGCCGTCGCCAGGGCGGCCGGTGTCAGGCCGGTGATCGCCCGCGTTTCGCGGTTCAGGTGGGGCTGGTCCGCGTAACCGCTCAACGCGGCCGCGGTCGCCGCCGGGTGACCCGCCGCCAGGAGGCGGGCCGCGTGGTCGAAGCGGACCAGGCCGGCCGCTCGCTTGGGCGTGAGACCGAGCTGGGCCCGGAAGCGGGACCACAGGCGCTTGCGGCTCCAGCCGACCTCCTCGGCCAGTCCGTCGATCCGCACCCGGCCGCGGGCGGCCTGCGTCCGGTGCCACACCCGGGCGACCTCCGGCTCGACCCGGGGCGCCGCCACCAGGCGGCGGGCGAGGATCTCCGTCGCGATGGTGAAGCGGTCGTCCCAGGTCGGGGCCGCGCGCAGCCGGTCCTCGGCTCGTCCGGCGTCGCGCCCCCAGACCTCCTCCAGGGTGGCCACCGTGCCGGTGAGCTCCGCCGGGGCGCCGAGCACCGCGGCCGCGACCGCCGGCGACAACCGGATCTGGAGGCACACGCCCTCGTGCCCGCCGGTCCGCAGGCGGCCCGGGAGGAGCCCGGCGACGAAGCTGCCGCGCCCGGACGTCCCGTCGGCGTCGCGGACGATGCCGCCGGTCTCGCTCAGGTCGAGGAACAGCGTCACGGCCGGGTGCGCGACCATCGCGATCCCGGCGGTGCCGGCGTTCCCGCGGGCCCGGAACCCGGCCATCGCGACCCCCGGCAGGCGAAGCTCCGGGCGCGGCACGGCGACGTCCACGTCCGCCCACTGCCAGCCGGTCACCCTGCCCAGCCTAGGCCGCCGCGAAGCGGAGCAGGAGTTCGCTCGTCGGCTCGGGAGCCTCGAAGAGGGGCACGTGCCCGACGCCGGGCAGCATTTCGACGCGCACGCCCGGCACCGACTCGTAGTCGTGGGCCGAGCGCGGGTTCCAGCGGGGGTCCGCCGCGCCGAAGACGACCAGCACGGGCCGGCCGAGTCCGGCGAGGCGCTCGGGAACACTCCGCTCGGCGACGTACGCGGTGTTTTCCCGCAGGATCCTCCGGAACGTGCGGTAAGCCATGGTCTTCAGCTCGGCGACGGCGTCGTCCGGGACGTCCACCGGACGCGCGGTCGTCGCGCTGATTCCCTTGCGGATCACCGCGTCCGAGCGCAACCGCCAGAGGAGCGGGCCGAGCGGCGGGGCCGACAGGGCCCGGATGAGCCACGGCTGCGGCAGCAGCGCGCCGAGGCTCGGGCCGGTGCTGACCAGCGCCAGCGACCGCACCAGGTCGGGCCGCTGTTCCAGGAGCGACGTCGCGACGTAGCCGCCGCTGGAGTGCCCGGCCACCACGACCTGCCGCAGCCCGAGGTCGTCGAGCAGCGCGGCCAGCCGGGCGGCCTGCCCGGGCACGGCGTACGACGGCGCGGGCGGCGACTGGCCGCACCCCGGCAGGTCGACGCGGACGACGTGGTGCCGGACAGCCAGGATCTCGGTCACCCGCCCCCAGGAGGCGCCCGAAGCACCCGATCCGTGGACGAGCACCACCGGCGGCGCCTGCCGCGGGCCGTCGTGGACGACGCGCATCCCGTGCGCGTGAACAGCGTCTCGAACGATCATGCACCGGACGGTAGGGCGACGCCGGCCGCGCGTCTTGGACGAATGTCAGTACTCGTAGGGATCCTTCGGTGCCGCGACCGGGGTCACCGAGGCCGGGCTGAAGTCCGGGGTGTAGCTGTTGTCCTTCGTGGCCGTGCCCGGGACGACCTGGCCGGTCACCTGGATCCACGCGTCGCTCGCCAGGTGGTCGGCGCCGCCGCCGCGGAGGCGGACCGTCACCGGGAACGCGTCCGCCGCGCAGCAGCTGATCACCAAGCGGGCCAGCAGGGTGCTGCCCTCGGTGTGGACGACGAAGCCGGTCAGCGACACCGTGCGGCCGTTCAGCGTGCCCGCCGAGTCCCAGCCCGCGCGGCTGACGAACTCGTTCACCGTCAACGGCACCACGTTCCCCTCCGGCAGCGGGGGGAACGCCGCCGCGTTGGCCGCCGCCGCGCTCGCCGGGACCCGGGCCTCGGTGCGGATCACCGAGTCCGAACCCAGTGCCGGCGGGGCGATGAGGAACACGGCCAGCACCGGCACCAGCAGCAACCAGGCGGGCCGCGCCGAGTGCGAATGCGCATGGCCGTCGTGGTCCTCGGGCCCGGCGGGAGCGGCGGCGGCCCGTGCGGCGAGGAGGTCACGCACGATCGCGACGGCACCCAGCAGCACCATCACCGCACCGCCGGTGATGACCCACGGCTGCTGCGCCGGCTTGACGTACCGCAGGTAGTCGCCGTTGACCGCGATCTTGACCAGCGCCCCGCCGAGCAGGATCAGCAGGATGTTCTGTGTCTCCCGTTTCACGCGACCCCCACCAGGAATCCGGCCCCGATCGCGCAGGCCACCGCCACCACGAACGTCACCGGCGCGAACCGCACCGCGAACGACTTCCCGAACGTGCCCGCCTGCAGCGCGAACAGCTTGACGTCGATCGCCGGGCCCACGACCAGGAACACCAGCTTCGGCAGCAGCGGCAACGCCGTCAGCGACGCCGCGACGAACGCGTCCGCCTCGCTGCACAGCGCCAGCACCACCGCCAGCACCGCCATCACGACCACGCCCAGCACGAGCTGGGTGCCCAGCACCCCGAACCACTTCGCCGGCACCAGCACGTTCAACGCCGACGAGATCAGCGCCCCCAGCACCAGGAACCCGCCCGCCTCGACCAGGTCCGTGCGCGCCGTCTCGGCGAACACCCGCCAGCGTTGCCCGCCCGCCACGTCGGGCAGCCGCTTGAGCGCCCGCGCGGTGATCCACTCCAGCTTCCCCCACCGGGCCCAGAGCCAGCCCATGACCATCGCCGTGGCGAGCGAGCCCGCGAACCGCGCCAGCACCATCTCCGGCTTGCCGGGGAACGCCACCGCGGTCGCCACCAGCACCACCGGGTTCACCGCCGGCGCCGCGAGCAGGAACGTCAGCGCCGCCGCCGGGGCCACGCCCTGCCCCATCAGCCGCCGCGCCACCGGTACCGACGCGCATTCGCAGCCCGGCAGCGCGACGCCGGCCAGCCCGGCGACGCCGACCGCCGCGCCGGCCCGGCGCGGCAGCACCTTCTCCAGCACGCGGGCGGGCACGAACGCGGCGATCGCGCCGCTGATCAGCACGCCCAGCACGAGGAACGGCAGCGCCTGCACGCAGACGGCGACGAACACGGTCGAGCCGGTGCGCAACGCGGGCACGTCGAACACCTGCTGCAGCCAGCCCTGGGCGAGGATCGCGATCAGCAGGATCGCGCACAGCACTTCGACCGAGCTGATCCGGAACCGGCGGGTGCGCCGGCCGGGCTCGGTTTCGGTGTCGGAAACGATGCTCACGACGGCGATGATGCCAGGACCGTCCGACAGCGGGTGAGCCGCACGGGCCGCGAACGGAGGATCACGGTCGGTTTTGGTACCCGATCCTCCGTTCGCGGCGGAAAATCCACCCCGGACGGGTCAGTCGCCGGGCACGATTCCGGGCAGATCGGTCCGCAGCTGCGAGGCCGTCGACACCACGAGCATCAGCAGCGTCCCGAGCGCGGCCGCGTCCAGCCCGGCCGCCGGGAAGGCGTACCGCAGCGTCACGTCGACGCCGTTGTCCGAGTGCCCGATCCCGAGCGTGCCGAACAGGCCTTGCCCCGCACGCTCGGCGACGGCGACCGAAAGCGCAGGCGCGTCCGTCAGATCCCAGCCGACCACGCAGGTCAGGGTGAGCACCGTGAGGCCCTCGCCGAGCCGGGTCGCCTGGATCACGCACGGGACGCCGCCGTGGGAGAACGTCAGCGCGCCGTCGTCGTCGACGTGCACCTCGAGGTAGCGCTCCAGCGCCTCCCGGGCCCGCGTCAGCAGCTCCGCGGTCTCGACCGCTTCCGTCGCGCTCACGAAGAAGCCGCCTGGTCGACGGCGCCCCCGAAGCGGCGATCCCGCTTCGCGAATTCCAGGCAGGCCCGCCACAGGTGGGTCCGGTCGAAGTCCGGGAACAGCGTGTCCTGGTACACCATCTCGGCGTACGCCGACTGCCACAGCAAGAAGTTCGACGTCCGCTGCTCGCCCGAAGGCCGCAGGAACAGGTCCACGTCCGGCATCTCCGGCTGGTACAGGTACTTCCCGATGGTCTTCTCGTTGACCTTGTCGGGGTTCAGCTTGCCGGCGGCGACGTCCTGCGCGATCCGCTGCATGGCGTCACCCAGCTCGGCGCGACCGCCGTAGTTGACGCACATGGTCATGTTCAGCGCCGTGTTGTGCTTGGTCTTCTCCTCGGCCGCCTGCAGCTCCTTGATGACCGACGCCCACAGCTTCGGCCGCCGCCCCGCCCAGCGGATGCGCACGCCGATCGAGCCGAGGTAGTCGACCTGGCGGCGAATGGTGTCGCGGTTGAAGCCCATCAGGAACCGCACCTCTTCGGGGCTGCGCTTCCAGTTCTCCGTCGAGAACGCGTACACCGAGAGCCACTTGACGCCGAGCTCGACCGCCCCGCTGGCGACGTCGATCATCACCGCTTCGCCGCGCTTGTGGCCCTCGATCCGTGGCAGGCCGCGCTGGTTGGCCCAGCGGCCGTTGCCGTCCATGACCAGCGCGACGTGCTTCGGCACCAGCTCCCGCGGGATCTCCGGCGGCTTCGCGCCCGACGGGTGCGGATCCGGGGCCCGCAGCTCGTATCGCGACGCCTTGTTCTCGCGTCCCCTGCGCAGCACTGCGAGCCTCCCTGGATGGGTGAAACCGGTCGGGGCCGACCCTACTGCTTTGCCGCGGCCGACTCCCGGGCACGTCGCTCGACCAGGGGCAGGGAGCGCAGCTGCCGCTCCAGGTGCCACTGCAGGTGCGCCGCGACCAGGCCGCTCGCGTCGCGGCGGGTGCCGGGCAGGGTCGCCTCGGCCAGCGGCCACTCGCCGTGCAGCAGCGCGGTGAGCAGGTCCAGGACCTCGGGGGCGGGGTGCACGCAGCCGGCGATCCGGCAGTCGGGGCACATCGAGCCGCCCGCGGCGATGCTGAACGCCGTGTGCGGGCCCGGCAGGCCGCAGCGGGCGCACTCGGTGAGCGCGGGCGCCCAGCCGGCGTAGGACATCGCGCGGAGCAGGAACGCGTCGAGCACCAGCGAGGAATCACGCTGCCCCTCGGCCAGCGCCCGCAGCGCCCCGACGACGAGGAGGTACAGCTTGAGCACCGGCTCGCCCTCTTCGGCCGAGAGCCGGTCCGCGGTTTCGGCGATCGCGCTGGCCGCGGTGTAGCTCTGGTAGTCCGCGACCAGCGGCAGCTGGAAGGCGTCGACGGTCTCGACCTGGGTGATGACGTCGAGCGTGCGCCCGGTGTAGAACTGCACGTCGACGTGGCCGAACGGCTCCAGCCGCGCCCCGAACCGCGAGGAGGTGCGCCGCACGCCCTTCGCGACGGCGCGGACCTTGCCGTGCCGCCGGGTCAGCAGGGTGACGATCCGGTCGGCCTCACCGAGCTTGTGCGTGCGCAACACCACCCCGGTGTCGCGGTAGAGGTTCACCACCCCGACATCGTCCCACTTCGGGGTGATGCCGGGGTGGACCGACCCGGTTTCAGCAGTAGTAACCCGTGCAGTAGCTGACGCTGGACGCCGCCACGATCGCGACGATGATCCAGACGATGGTCAACACGCAGCCCAGCGCGCCGATGATGCTGGCGATCAGGCAGAGCGTCTTCGTGGTGCGCGAGGCCTGCTCCGCCATCGCGTAGTTGCCCTGCATTTTGTAGGTGCCGACCTCGTTGGACTTCATGATCGCGAAGATCGCGAGGATCCAGCAGAGGAAGATGCAGCCGATCGCCCAGCCCTTGTAGTCCTTGATGGCGTTGATGTCGCCACCGCCGGGCGCGCCGTAGCCGGGGGCGCCGAAGCCACCGGTGGGCGGCTGGCCGTACGGCGCGGGCTGCCCGTACGGCGCCGGCTGGCCGTAGGGCGCGGCGGGCATGCCGCCGGACGGCGGGCCGTAACCCGGCTGCTGCGGCTGCTGGCCGTAGGGCTGCTGCTGGCCGTAGGGATTGGTCATGACGTTCTACCCCAACTATTCGTGAACTTCCGCCGGGCGACTCCGGCGGTGGTGCGGAAAGGAACTGGTCAGCGCTGCTCGTTCGGCGGCTGGCCGAACTGGCCGGGCTGGATCTTCTGGGTCGCCTCGGGCTCGCCCTGGGCGTCCGGACGCAGCATCTGCGTGCGCTCGGCCTGCTCGTCGAAGGCGCTTCCCGCACCGGAGCCCGGGCGCAGCATCTGGGTGCGCTCCGCCTGCTCGTCGAAGGCACCGCCACCCGGCGGCGGGGCGAGCGGCTGATCCGGCTGCTGCCCGAAGCCGCCCGGCTGCGGGGGCTGCGCGAAGCCACCGGAGGACGGCGGCTGGCCGAACCCGCCCGGCTGCGGCTGGCCGAAGCCACCCGGCGCGGGCTGCTGCTCGAAGCCGCCGGACGACGGCTGCTGCTCGAAGCCGCCGGACTGCGGCTGCTGCGGGAAACCACCGGAGGCGGGCTGCTGCGGGAAACCGCCGGGCGCGGGCTGCTCGAACCCACCGGACGCGGGCTGCTGCGGGAAGCCACCGGAGGGCGGCTGGCCGAACTGACCGGGCTGGCCCGGCTGCTGTCCCGGCGGCGGGAAGCCGCCGGCGAACGGCTGCGCTCCGGGCTGGCCCATGCCGGGCTGGCCGAACGGCGCGGCCGCGGCGTCGTCGGCGTTGACGACGACCGTGCCGACGATCTTGTCGGAGAGGGTCTGCTTCTTGTCGTCCCACAGCGGCCACAGCCAGCCGACGTAGCAGAGGACGTTGTCGACGAAGTGGGCGAGATCGCGCACGAACGCCATGCCGGCGCCGATCGGCTGCCCGCTGTCCTCGCGGACGAGCTTGATCTTCGCGACCTTCTTGCCGAGCGACTGCCCGGTGTTGCCCTGCTGGATCCACCGGTTGTAGACGCACCAGCCGATCCAGGCGAGCCCGCCGACCAGGGCCAGCACCCCGCCGGCCTCGCCCTCGTTCACCGTGACGGGGATGACGATCGCGTACAGCAGGACGACCGGTCCGAAGTCGACGAGCCAGCCGAGGGCGCGCTGGCCCCAGCTCGCGTAGTTGCGCGACGGGCCGAAGGGGTTGCCCTGCTGCCCGAACGGGGCCGGCTGCCCGTAGGGCGCGGGCTGCCCGAACGGCGCCGGCCCCGGCTGCGGCTGCCCGAACGGCTGCTGGCCACCGGGCTGCTGCCCGAAGGACTGCTGGCCGTAGGGATCGGTCATTGGGTCTCCCCCTCGCTGGTCACTCCGCCGCACGCCCCGTGCGGGACCGTCCCGTGTGTACGGCGCGGTCCGCGGGAGCGTACTCGGTTCACCTTCGGCCGCGCCGCCCAGGCTTCAGCTGTCCGGGTGAATCGCATGCGGGTGCGACGCAGTGCGCGGCGCCCCGGTTCCCGGCTGCCGGAGATCAGACCCGCAGGCCGGTGAACGGCGCGAACGGCAGGTTGCGGATGACGAACCAGACGACGAACACGATGGAGAACACGAGTGGCGTCCACCGCCAGTGGAGCCAGCTGTTCATCGCGCGGCCGCGCAGCCGTCCGAGTGTCCACGCGACGATGCTCCACACCATCATCAGCACGACGACGAACGACACGGCGTTGTAGTGCAGGGCCGCGGGGATGTCGCCGTGCATCAGGCTGTACGCCATCCGCATGCCGCCGCAGCCCGGGCAGTCGATGCCGAGCAGCGCCTTCGTCGGGCAGACGGGCAGGAACCCGCCCGGCGTGGTCGGGTCGCCGACCCAGACCGCCACACAGCACGCGCCGAGCCCGGCGACGACGGCCATCGGCGCGCTGAGCGCACGCAGCCTGGCCTTCGCGCCGCGGGCCGGGTATCCCGTGTAGACGGTCGTGGTCACGGCGTCAGCTGGTTCGCGTTGACGCCGACGATCACGAGCATCACCACGAGGAAGATGACGTAGAGCAGCAGGAGGCTCCCGGCCGAGATGGCCGACCACATCGCCCACTTGCGGGCGTCGGTGGCGGCCTTCTGCGCCTCGGCGTGGAGGCCCTGGAACCAGAGCGACTGCACCTGGCTGGACTTCACGATCGCCACCACGCCCAGGGGCAGGCAACAGAGCACGGTACTCAGGATCGCCCACACCATGTTGTTGTCCGGCGGCGGCCCGTAGGGGTTGGGCGGCGGGTAGCCGTAGCCGTGGTTCGGCCCGCCCGGGGGCGGGTACGGCGGCGGGTACTGGTCGGTCACCGGAATCCTCCTGCTGCTCGGCTACGTCAGTATGACGTCGACGTGCCGGTGCCGAACGTGAAGACACCCGCGATGATCAGGATGATCCACAGCACGGACAATCCGACGCCGACGACCGCCGAGATGATCGCCCACTTCTTGGCCGAGTCGGCGGCCTCCTGCGCGGCGGCCGTCTGGCCCTGCGCCCACAGGCCGTTGACCTTCGCGGCCTGCACGATCGACACGATGCCGAACGGGAGGCAGCACAGGATCGTGGTCAGGATCGCCCACACGAGGTTGTTGCTCGGGGGCGGGCCCGGCTGGTAGCCGCCCGGCTGCCCACCGGGGTAGTTCGGCTGCCCGCCGGGCTGGTTCGGCTGGTCGCCGGGGTAGTTGGGCATGCCCTGGCTGTCGGTCATGATCGGTTGTTCCCCTTCGTCGTGCTCCACGGACGACCACCGGAACCGCCGCCGCCCCGATCGGCCGCGGTGTGGTCGAAGCCGAGACTGTAGGGGGCGGCGCGCCCGCGTGTCCGGTGATTCATCCCGCCGCGACCGAATCGAGATCAGGAATTCGGCTGCGGCTCGCGCAACCGCGGAAGACGCAGGTCAGAAGCCGAGCCGGCGCAACTGACGGGGGTCGCGCTGCCACTCCTTGGCGACCTTGATGTGCAGGTCGAGGTAGACCTTCGAGCCGAGCAGCCGCTCGATGTTCCGGCGGGCGGCGGCGCCGACCTCGCGCAGCCGTTCGCCCTTGTGCCCCAGGATGATCCCCTTCTGGCTTGGCCGTTCCACGTAGAGGAACGCGTGCACGTCGATGAGGTCGTCGCGGCCTTCGCGGGGCAGCATCTCCTCGACGGTGACGGCGATCGAGTGCGGCAGCTCGTCGCGGACGCCCTCCAGGGCCGCCTCGCGGATCAGCTCGGCGACCAGGGTCTGCTCGGGCTCGTCGGTGAGCTCGCCGCCCGGGTAGAGCTGCGGGCCCTCGGGCAGCCGCTGGACCAGCAGGTCGGCCAGGGTGCCGACCTGGAAGCCGTCCACCGCGGACACCGGGACGAGCTCGGCGAACTCCATCACTTGCTGCAGGGCAAGCAATTGTTCGGCGACCTGCTGCGGCTGGACGAGGTCCGTCTTGGTGACGATGCCGACGACCGGGGTTCGCTTCGCGATCTTCTGCAGCTCGGCGGCGATGAACTTGTCGCCGGGCCCGATCTTCTCGTTCGCCGGCACGCAGAAGCCGACGACGTCCACTTCGGACCACGTCGTGTGCACGATGTCGTTGAGCCGCTCGCCGAGCAGCGTGCGCGGGCGGTGCAGGCCGGGCGTGTCGATCAGGACGAGCTGGGCGTCCTCCCGGTGGACGATCCCGCGGATCGCGTGCCGGGTGGTCTGCGGCTTGCTGGAGGTGATCGCCACCTTGGTGCCGACGAGCGCGTTGGTCAGCGTCGACTTGCCGGCGTTGGGCCGGCCGACGAAGCAGGCGAAGCCGGAACGGTGCTCGGTCATCGGGTGAGCACCTCGAGGACTTCGCCCGCCGGGTTCGCCAGGATGATCGGCGCGTGCTTCGCGATGTCACGCACGGCGTGCACGGACGCGCCCTTGAGCAGTCCTTCGCCGGTGACGACGGCGGCGGCCTCGATGCCCTCTGCGCCGCTGGACAGCGCGGCGGCCACCGCGGCCTGGAGCGCGGTCAGCTTGAAGGACGGCTGGTCGACCGTGCCGGCGGCGTAGGTGCGGCCGTCGGTGTCGCGGACCGCGGCCCCCTCGGGGGCCTGGATGCGGGCGCGCGAGGACCGGGCCAGCGTGACGAGTTTCTGGTCCTCGGCCTCGAGGTCAGGCATGTTCGACGCTCCTGTCGCGTTCGTCGGGGTGGGGCAGGCGCGTGCGGCGGCGCGTCCGGTCGACGGGGTCGGTCATCGCCTCGGCGTCGGCCGGGTGCACGACCACGGAGGTGATCCGCATGCGGCCGCGCCGGTCCTTGCCCCCTTCGGCGAACAGCCGAAGGCCGGCGACCTCGGCTTCGGCCCCCGGCAGCGGGACCCTACCCAGTCGTTCCGCGAGCAGCCCGCCCACGGTCTCCACGTCGTGGTCTTCGAGGTCGATGCCGAACAGCTCGCCGAGGTCGTCGACGGTCATCCGGGACGACACGCGGACCGCGCCGCCGTCGAGCTCCTCGACCTCGGGGCGCTCGTCGGCGTCGGACTCGTCGGTGATCTCGCCGACGATCTCCTCGAGCACGTCTTCGATGGTGAGCAGGCCGGCCGTGCCGCCGTACTCGTCGACGGCGATCGCCATGTGGTTGTGCGACCGCTGCATCTCCTTGAGCAGCTCGTCGAGCCGCTTCGAGTCGGGGACGAAGGACGCCGGGTTCATGACGGAGTCGACGACGGTGCTCGGCCCGTCGGGGTCGAGGTAGCCGGTCATCAGGTCCTTGATGTTGACGACGCCGACGATGTCGTCGACGGACTCGTCGATCACCGGCAGCCGGGTGAACCCGGTGCGCAGCGCCAGCGCGAGGGCCTGCCGGACGGTCTTGGTGCGCTCGATCCAGACGATCTCGGTGCGCGGCACCATGACCTCGCGGGCGACGGTGTCGCCGAGCTCGAACACCGAGTGGATCATCTCGCGTTCGGAGTCCTCGACGACGCCGCGTTCCTGGGCCATGTCGACGAGCTCGCGCAGCTCGACCTCGGAGGTGAACGGGCCTTCGCGGAAGCCCTGACCGGGGGTGATGGCGTTACCGATGAGGATGAGCAGCCGGGACAGCGGGCCGAGGACGGACCCGAGGACGCGGACGGGCCCGGCGACGTAGCGGCCGATGCGGTAGGGGTGCTGGCGGCCGAGGGTGCGGGGGCCGACACCGATGAGGACGTAGCTGACGACGACCATGACGACCGCGGCGACCAGCACGGCGAGGCCGAGCGGCGCCAGGCGGGTGCCCACGAACACGGTGACGAGCACGGTGGCGGTGAGCTCGCAGCCGAGCCGCAGGAGGAGCAGCAGGTTGATGTGCCGCCGTCGTTCGGCGACGACGGCGGCGAGATGCCGGGCACCGGGCAGCCCGAGCCGGGCGAGGCCGTCGGCCCGGGCCTGCGACACGGTGCTGATGGCGGCGTCCGCCGCCGCGAACACGCCGGCCAGGAGGACGAGCGCGATCGCGAAGAAGAGCTGGTCCATGGCTGGCGCCTAGGGCGTTTCCGAGGCCTGGCCGCAAGCGCCCCAATGTGGCCTTCGGTGCGTTGAACGCAACCAAGGCCACATTGGGGCGCTTGGTCCGGGGCCGGGACCGGGGAGGCGGGACACTAGGGCGTTTCCCCGGCGGGTGGTTCGGCGGGGGCGACGGCCGGCGCGGGGGCCTCCAGCCCGGCGATGCCGAGGACGCGGTCGTCGGTGCTGCGCTGGGCGTCCCGCTTGTCCAGGGCGGCGACGGCGTCCTGGTACTCGCCGAGGATGCGCTTCTGGAGGGCGAACATCTCGCGCTCCTCGGCGGGTTCGGCGTGGTCGTAGCCGAGGAGGTGCAGGCAGCCGTGCACGGTGAGCAGGTGCAGCTCGTCCATCAGCGAGTGGCCCGCGGTCTTGGCCTGGTCCTTGGCGAACGCCGGGCAGAGCACGATGTCCCCGAGCAGCGCGGGCGACGCGTCGGGCGCGTCCGGGCGGCGGGAGGAGTCGAGCTCGTCCATCGGGAAGGCCATGACGTCGGTGGGCCCCGGGAGGTCCATCCAGCGTTCGTGCAGGTCTTCCATGACGTCGAGGGTGACGAGGAGGATGGACAGCTCGGCGAGCGGGCTGACCTCCATCTTGTCGAGGGCGTAGCGGGCGGCGGAGACGATGGACGTCTCGTCGACGTTCACGCCGGATTCGTTGGCGATCTCGATGCTCAACGCCGGTTGCCCTTCCAGCCGTCGGTCTGCTGGGCGTCCTGCACGGCCTGCCACTTCTCGTAGGCGTCGACGATGCTCGCGACGAGCCGGTGCCGGACGACGTCCTGGCTGGTGAGCTCGGCGAAGTGGAGGTCGTCGACGCCGGTGAGGATGTCGCGCACGACGCGCAGGCCGCTGCGCTGCCCGCTGGGCAGGTCGACCTGCGTGACATCGCCGGTGACGACGATCTTGGACCCGAAGCCGAGCCGGGTGAGGAACATCTTCATCTGCTCGGGCGTGGTGTTCTGGGCCTCGTCGAGGATGATGAAGGCGTCGTTGAGCGTGCGCCCGCGCATGTAGGCCAGCGGCGCGATTTCGATCGTGCCGGCCTGCATCAGCCGCGGAATCGACTCCGGCTCGACCATGTCGTGCAGCGCGTCGTACAGCGGCCGCAGGTACGGGTCGATCTTCTCGTTGAGGGTTCCGGGCAGGTAGCCGAGGCGCTCGCCGGCTTCGACGGCCGGGCGGGTCAGCACGATCCGGGTGACCTGCTTGGCCTGCAGCGCCTGGACGGCCTTCGCCATGGCGAGGTACGTCTTGCCGGTGCCGGCGGGGCCGATGCCGAAGACGACGGTGTGCTTGTCGATGGCGTCGACGTACCGCTTCTGGTTGAGCGTCTTGGGGCGGATGGTCTTGCCGCGGCGGGAGACGATGTTGAGGCTGAGGACCTCGGCCGGCGACGCGTCCCCGGTGGAGAGCATGCCGACGGTGCGCCGGACGGTGTCGGGCCCGACCTGCTGGCCGCCGGCCGCGAGCTGCACGAGCTCGGCGAAGACGCGTTCGGCGAACGCGACGTCGGCCGGCGTCCCGGTCAGGGTGACTTCGTTGCCGCGGACGTGCACGTCGGCAGCCAGCAGCTCTTCGGCGACCCGCAGGTTCTCGTCACGGGAGCCGAGCAGGCTCAGGGCGGCGGCGTCGGGGATGGGGAACCGGGACTGCGCGGCCTGAACGGCGGCATCCTCGGCCTTGGCGACGTCCCCCGGGACGTCGGGTCGGGCGGCTCCACCCGGTACGGTTCCGGCCACGTGGCCTCAGGCCTGCTTTCTCGGTGAGGGACTACGGACCCCACCGATGCTACTGGCACCCACCGGCAAGACGCAGGCCGGTTTCCCTAGTCCTGCTCCGGGGCCCCGAACAACCCCAGCGGCTCCCCGCCGAGCACGTGGGCGTGCACGTGGAACACGGTCTGCCCGGCGTCTTCGTCGGTGTTGAAGACGACGCGGTAGCCGCTCTCGACGATGCCCTCGAGCTCGGCGACCTTGCGAGCGGTGGCCACGACATCGCTCAGCAGCTGGGGATCGGCGGCGGCGAGCTCGGCCACGTTCCGGTACCGCTTCCGGGGCACGACGAGCACGTGCACCCGCGCCTGGGGGCGGATGTCGCGGAACGCGAAGGTGGTTTCGTCCTGGTGGACGACATCGGCGGGGATCTCGCCGGCGATGATCCGTTCGAAGAGGGTGTCGGCGTCGGTTTCGCTCATGACGAGCACCCTATCGACCGGAGAATCCGAGATGCCGCGGCGCGGTAGACCCTGGGGGTCGATCTACCGCAACCGCGGCGGCCGCCGGACCGAGGGGGGAGGTGCCCGGCGGGGTCTGTGTCTTCCCAGTGGCGCACCGAAACGATGAACGGTGCGTTAGTAAATGAGAGTAACGGGTCGGAGCGTGATCGCGCCATAACTGGGCGCGAAAAAGTACCCCTGTTTTCGCCGCGAGCTACCGCCAGCGGGTGGTGAGCGCGCCGAGCGCCCCCAGCGCGACGGCCGCGGCGGTGGACGTCCGCAACACGGTCGTCCCGAGCCGGACGGCCCGCGCGCCGGCGTCCCGCAGCACCCGCAGCTCCTCGTCCGTGACGCCGCCCTCGGGCCCCACGACCAGCAGCACGTCCCCGCTGCCGGGCAGCTCCAGGTCGGTGAGCCGCTCGGGAACGTCGGACTCCAGCACGAGGGCCAGCGACATCGTCGCCACGAGCCCGGCCAGCTCCCCCGTGGTCACCGGCTCGGTGACCTCCGGGACGTGGGCCCGCCGGGCCTGCTTCGCCGCCGCGCGGGCCGTGGCACGCCAGCGCGCCAGCGCCTTTTCGCCGCGACCGCCGTCTTCCCACTTCGCGACGCTCCGGGCCGCCCGCCACGGGACGATCGCGTCGACGCCGGCCTCGGTGGCGAGTTCGACGGCGAGCTCCCCGCGGTCGCCCTTGGCCAGCGCCTGCGCGACCAGGACGCGCAACGCCGGCGGCTCCTCGGTCCAGTGCTCCTCGACCGCCAGCGTCAGCTGCGCGTCCCGCCCGGCCTGGACGCCCTCGACGACGCACCGGGCCATCGCGCCGGCGCCGTCGGACAGGACCAGCCGCTCGCCGACGCGCAGGCGGCGGACGGTGGCCGCGTGCCGGGCCTCCTCGCCGTCAAGGAGCGCGCGGCCCGAAGCCGGCACCGACGCGGCGAGGAAGACCGGCAGGGTGGTGTCAGGCACGGTCAGCGGTGGTTCTTGGCGCGGAGCTTGGCGAACAGCCCGCCGTGCTTGGTGCCGTTGGACGCCAGCGTCGGCACCTCTTCGCCGCGCTGCTGGGCCAGCTCCATGAGCAGTTCGCGCTGGGCGTCGTCGAGCTTGGTCGGGACGACGACGTCGATGTGGACGTGCAGGTCGCCGCGGCCGTCGACGCGGCCGGAGGACCGCAGCCGCGGCATGCCCTTGCCGGTCAGGACCAGCTCGGCGTTGGGCTGGGTGCCCGGCTCGACGTCGAGCTCGTAGTCGCCGTCGACGAGGGTCGAGATCGGCACCGTGGCGCCGAGCGCGGCCGTGGTCATCGGGATGCGGAAGTTGCAGTGCAGGTCGTGGCCCTGCCGGACGAAGACCTCGTGCGGGGTCTCGTCGATCTCGACGTACAGGTCGCCGGCCGGGCCGCCGCCGGGGCCGACCTCGCCCTGGCCGGACAGCCTGATGCGCATGCCGTCGCCGACGCCCGGCGGGATCTTCGCGGTGACGTTGCGCCGGGCGCGGATGCGGCCGTCGCCGCCGCACTGGCGGCAGGGGTCGGGGATGACCTCGCCGAAGCCGCGGCAGACCGGGCAGGGGCGGGCGGTGACGACCTGGCCGAGGAACGACCGCTGGACGGACTGGACCTCGCCGGCGCCGCCGCAGGTGTCGCAGGTCTTGACCGAGGTGCCCTCGCTGGTGCCCGCGCCGCGGCACAGGTCGCAGACGATGGCGGTGTCGACGGCGATCTCCTTGTCGACGCCGGTCGCGCACTCCTCGAGGGTGAGGCCGAGCCGGATCAGCGCGTCGGAGCCGGGCTGGACGCGGCTGCGCGGGCCGCGCCCGCGCCCCCCGCCACCGCCGGCCGCGCCGAAGAAGGCGTCCATGATGTCGCCGAGGCCGCCGAAGCCGGCGAACGGGTCGCCGCCGCCCCCGCCGCGCGCGCCGCCGTCCATCGGGTCGCCGCCGAGGTCGACGATCTTGCGCTTCTGCGGGTCGGACAGCACCTCGTAGGCCGTCGTGACCTCGGCGAACTTGTGCTGGGCGTCGTCCGACGGGTTGACGTCGGGGTGCAGCTCCCGGGCCAGCTTCCGGTACGCGCGCTTGATCTCCTGATCGCTCGCGTTCTTGGCCACCCCGAGGATGCCGTAGTAGTCCCTCGCCACCGTCTCTGCTTCTCCTTCTGCTCTGCCCGGCTCAGCGGCCGGCCAGGATCTGCCCCACGTAGTTGGCGACCGCCCGCACCGCGGCGATCGTGCCGGGGTAGTCCATCCGGGTCGGCCCGACCACCCCCATGCCGCCGAGCACCACGTCGTCGCGGCCGTAGCCGATCGAGACGACCGAGGTGCTGCGCATCTGCTCGTCTTCATTTTCCTCACCGATGCGCACCGTGATCGCACCGGGGTTGCGCGCGGCGGCCAGCAGCTTGAGCACGACCACCTGTTCCTCGAGGGCCTCGAGGACCTGGCGCAGCGACCCCGGGAAGTCGGCGACGTTGCGGGTGAGGTTCGCGGTGCCGCCGAGCACCAGGCGCTCTTCGGGGTGCTCGGCCAGCGATTCGACCAGCACGGTGGTGACGCGGATGAGCGCGTCCCGCAGCTCGCCGGGCGACTTGTCGGGCAGCTCGGCGACGCGCGCGGCGGCGTCGTTGAGCCGCCGCCCGGACATGGCCGCGTTCAGGACGGTGCGGAGCCGGGCGACGTCCTCCTCGGTGACGACGTCGCCGAGGTCGACCGTGCGCTGGTCGACGCGCCCGTTGTCGGTGATCAGCACCAGCATCAGCCGCGCCGGCGTGAGCGGCACCACTTCGAGGTGCCGCACCTTGGCGTTGGTCAGCATCGGGTACTGGACGACGGCGACCTGCCGGGTCAGCTGCGCGAGCAGCCGGACCGAGCGGCGGAGGACGTCGTCGAGGTCGGTGCCGCTGTCGAGGAAGGTGGTGATGGCCCGCCGCTCCGCGGCGCTCAGCGGCTTGATCTCGGAGAGCCGGTCGACGAAGAGGCGGTAGCCCTTGTCGGTCGGCACCCGCCCGGCGCTGGTGTGCGGCTGGGTGATGTAGCCCTCTTCTTCGAGGGTCGCCATGTCGTTGCGCACGGTGGCGCTCGACACACCGAGGTTGTGCCGCTCGACGATCGCCTTGGACCCGACGGGTTCCTGGTTGGACACGTAGTCGGCCACGATCGCGCGCAGCACGTCGAAGCGGCGTTCCTCCGCGTTGGCCACCGGTTCCTCACCTACCTCGCTCGCTGCTCGATCCGAGTTTACGGAAGCCTGAGCCGGTCGCGCTCAACGCGGGCCGTCCCCGGCGGGTAAAGAGTGCCAAAACCTTTTCCCATGCATTGTTCTGGAAATACTTTTCCCGCTTGAATGGGGAACCGAAAACCGGTTTGCTCCCTCTGAGCCACGCATCCTTCCCCGACTGACGAGGTCGCCGTGAACAATTTTGACCCGGCTTCGGCCGGTATGCCCGAAATCGCCCGGCGGGCGGCCGAGGCGAAGGCTCGTCTCCAGCGTGTCTCGGCGACCGCCACGAGCGCCGACGGGGCCGTCACGGTCACCGTCAACACCGCCGGTGCGCTGCAGGAACTCACCTTCGGGCCGCGTGCCGACGAGCTGCCGCGGACCCGGCTCGCCCAGGCTGTGCTCGCCGCCGCCCGCCGGGCCCAGATCGACGCCGCACAGCAGCTGACCGGCATCATGGCGCCGGTCGTCGGCGAAGGCAGCGAAGCCATGGAATTCCTCAAGGAACAAATTCCGGCACCCGAAGAACCGCGCCGGAAACCGCCGTCCGACGACGACTTCGGCAGCTCGATCCTGCGCCGGGGGCTGTGATGGCGATGAAGGTCGACTTCGACGTCCTCGGCGGGCACGAGGACGAGATCCGCGAGATCGCCGGCAAGGTCCGGCAGGCGCTCGACGCCGCCGGCACCGCGCAGGCCCTCGACTTCGACGCGTTCGGCCTGGTCGGCCAGGTCTTCGCGCTCCCCATCCAGGCCTGGATCGACACGGCCGACAGCTTCCTCGCCGCGGCGGTCGAGGCCGGTCACGAGGTCGCGGACCGGGTCAAGACCGCGCACACGGCGTTCCGCGAGCACGAGCACACGACGAAGTGCCTGATCGAAGGCATCGGCAAGGAGCTGCCCGCATGACGGAGAACTCGCTGGTCGCGACGGCCGAGCCGACGAGCGGCTTCTGGAGCGGCATGGGCGACGGCTCGAAGGGCGAGGCGGCCAACCTCAACGCCCGAACCGGCGGCGCGGGCATCTTCAACGACGCCGCGTCGACGCTCACCGACGCCCGCAATGGCGACTGGGGCAACCTCGCCATGGACGTCGGCACCGACGCCCTCGACCTGCTCGGCGCGGCGATGGACCCGCTCGGCACCCTGGCGAGCGCCGGCGTCGGCTGGCTGATCGAGCACATCAGCTTCCTCAAGGACGGCCTCGACAAGCTCGCCGGCAAGCCCGAAGCCATCACCGCCAAGGCCGTGACCTGGACCAACATCGCGAAGCAGCTCACCGAGACGGCCGAGAGCTACGAGCAGAAGGCCAAGAAGGTCCAGCAGTCGTTCAGCGACTGCGGGTCGGCGGAGGCATACCAGCGGACGGCCGAGAGCTACGTCGGCGTCCTGCGCGGCGCGGCTTCGCACGCCGAGGGCGCATCGACGGCGATGAACGTCGGCGCGGCGCTGGTCGGCACCGAGCGTGGGCTGATCCGCGACCTGATCTCGTCGTTCGTGGGCGAGCTGATCGTCAAGGCGCTGGCCGCGCTGGCGGCGTCGTGGTGCACCTTCGGCGGCACGATCGCGGCGTTCATCGCGGACACGGTGATCGAGGGCGGCGTGCTGGCGGAGAAGATCAGCACGCGCATCGCGAAGATCGTCGAGAAGCTCGAGGGCCTGGCGAAGGGCGCGGGCAGGTCGAGGGCGGCCCTCGAAGGCGCGGCGAACGCGCTGAAGAAGGCGGGCAAGGCGGCCGACCGGATCGTGGACCGCGGCGTCGAGACGGCGGCGGGCATCGAGCGCAGGGCGAACGAGCTGAAGCAGGCGGGCCGCGAGGCGAAGTCCGCCGAGGAGACGGCGAAGACCTGGAGCGACGCCGCCAAGGAGCACGTCCCGGGCCGAGAGAAGCTGGAAGGCCCGGGCAGGTACTCCGAGGAGGGCCGCAGCTTCCTCAACCAGAAGCACTGGCGGGACGGAACCGGCGTCCCCGGGTTCACCCTCGCCGACGGGGTCGGCGTGGGCGCCGAGGCGCGCCGCCAGGAGAACGAGCAGTACGACCGCTACCACGAGACTCGAGAGGCCTACGAGAAGGAACACCCCGAAGGCGAGGGCGAGTGAACGACCGGCCCGAGGTGGAGCTGGCCAACCGCGCCGGCCGGCTCCACCCCGCGCAGCGCGGCGCGCTGCTCGACCTGACCTTCTGGGTGGCGGCGGCCCTCGTCGTCGCCGGCCTGGTGGTGACGGTGAGCCTCGCCCTCGTGGCGGAAACCGCCGGCGAAGTGCTGGGCACCGTGGTCCCGCTCCTGGCGATCACCGGCTGGTTCGCGTACGTCTGCGGCCGCCGGCTCGCCGACGCCTTCGGCGGCCGGCTGACCGCGATCACGGGCTGGACGCACGACTTCGGCACCGCGCGCCTCACCGACGAGTACCCGATCGGCCTGCACCGCAGCCCGGAGGGGTTCAAGAGCCTCGAGTCGTTCAGCCTGCGGGCCGGCGGCCGGACCTACCCGCTGGCGCGGAAGCTGCGCGAGCGGATCCGGCCGGACCAGGTCAACACGGTCCTGGTCGCCCCGCGGGCCAAGCTGCTGATCAACGTCCTCCCGGCCTAGGAGTTGCGCGGGAAGCCCAGGTTGACCCCGGCGTGCGAGGTGTCCGGCCAGCGCGAGGTGACCACCTTCGTCCGGGTGAAGAAGTGGAACCCCTCCGGCCCGTACGCGTGGCTGTCGCCGAACAGCGAGTCCTTCCAGCCGCCGAACGAGTAGTAGCCGACCGGGACCGGGATCGGGACGTTGACCCCGACCATGCCCACCTCGACCTCGTTCTGGAACCGCCGCGCGGCCGCCCCGTCGCCGGTGAAGATCGCCGTTCCGTTGCCGTACGGGTTGGCGTTGATCAGCTCCAAGGCCTCGTCGTACGACGCCGTGCGGGCCACCGACAGCACCGGGCCGAAGATCTCGTCCGTGTAGATGGACATCGCCGGGCGGACGTGGTCGAACAGCGTCGGGCCGAGCCAGAAGCCGTCTCCGGGCACCTCGATCCCGCGGCCGTCGACCACCAGCGCGGCACCCGCCGAGACCCCGGCGTCCACATAGGACGCGACCCGGGCGTGGTGCGCCGCCGTCACCAGCGGGCCCATCTCCGACTGCGGGTCACGGCCGTCGCCGACCCGCAGCCGGCCCATCCGCTCGGCGATCTTCGCCACCAGCGCGTCGCCGACCGGGTCGACCGCCACGACCACCGACACCGCCATGCACCGCTCGCCCGCCGAGCCGAACCCGGCGGACACCGCCGCGTCGGCGGCGAGGTCGAGGTCGGCGTCCGGCAGCACCACCATGTGGTTCTTCGCCCCGCCGAGGGCCTGGACGCGCTTGCCGTGCCGGGTCCCGGTTTCGTAGACGTACCGCGCGATCGGCGTCGACCCGACGAACGAGATCGCCTTGACGTCGGCGTGTTCGAGGAGCCCGTCCACGGCCACCTTGTCGCCGTGCAGCACGTTCAGCGCCCCCGCGGGCAGCCCGGCCTCGGCGAACAGCTCCGCGATGAACACCGCGGCCGACGGGTCCTTCTCGCTCGGCTTGAGCACGACGGTGTTTCCGCAGGCCAGCGCGTTGGGGACGAACCACAGCGGCACCATCGCCGGGAAGTTGAACGGCGAGATCACGCCGACCACGCCGAGCGGCTGGGCGATCGAGTAGACGTCGACGCCGGTGGAGGCGTTCTCGCTGAACCCGCCCTTGAGCAGCTGGGCGGCGCCGCAGGCGAACTCGACGTTCTCGATCGCGCGGGCGATCTCCCCGGCCGCGTCGGACTCGACCTTGCCGTGCTCGCTCGTGATGATCTTCGCCAGCTCGTGCTTGCGGGCGGACAGCAGCTCGCGGAAGGCGAACAGCACCCGCGTCCGGCCGGCCAGGGACGTCCCGCGCCAGCCCGGCAACGCCGCCTTGGCCGCGGCGACGGCGGCTTCGATCTCGGCGTCGCCGGCGAAGTCGACGTGCGCCCGCACCTCCCCGGTGGCCGGGTCGAACACCTCGCCGGAGCGCGCGGCGGTCCCGCCGAACGGCTTGCCGTCGATCCAGTGGCTGATGCGGTCGGTCACGGCGGGCACTCCTCGCACTCGGCAACATCCCGTCACGAGTCTCCGGGCGGGCGCCACGCCAGGCCATCAGCAACGTGTACGGACTCGCCGCCGCGGCCGTACAGTCTGTCCCCTGCCGACTGGTAACAACGCCGAGGAGCCATGTACCCGACCGTCGCCGAGGTCCTCGCGCTGCCGGTGCTGCGCCAGGGCCGCCCGCACGTCGTCGCCGGCGCCGCCGGGCTGGACGCGCCGGTGCGCTGGGCGCACGTCGCCGAGGTCGCCGACATCGCGCACCTGCTGCGCGGCGGCGAGCTGGTGCTGACCACCGGCGTCGCGCTGCCCGACGACGGCCCGGCGCTCGCCCGGTACGTCGCGGACCTGGCCGGGGTCGGCGCGGCCGGCGTCGTCGTCGAGCTGGTCCGGCACTGGAGCGACAAGCTGCCCGCCGCGCTGGTCGGCGCGGCCGAGGAACACGGGCTCCCCCTGGTGACGCTCTCCCGCGAGACGCGGTTCGTGAGCGTCACCGAAGCGGTGAACGGCCAGATCGTCGACGCCCAGGTCGCCGAGCTGCGTGCCGCCGAGCGCGTCCACGAGACGTTCACCGCATTGACGGTCGCGGGCGCCGAACCCGGCGTCGTCCTGGGCGAGGTCGCCCGGCTCACCGAGCAGCCGGTGGTCCTGGAGACGCTCTCCCACGAAGTCCTCGCCTACGACGCGGCCGGCACCGACCCGGGCGAGCTGCTCACCGGCTGGCCGTCCCGGTCGCGGGTGGTCCAGGTCGGCGAGCGAACCGGCTACCACCCGGGGTCGGGCTGGCTGGTGACCGTGGTCGGCGCGCGCGGGCACGACTGGGGACGGCTGATCCTCGTCTGCGCCGACCAGCCGCCGCACCGCCACCGGGTGGTCGCCGAGCGGGCCGCGTCCGCGCTGGCCGTGCACCGGCTGGTCGCCAAGGATTCCGACGGTCTCGAGCGCCAGGCCCACCGCGCGGTGCTCGCCGAGCTGCTCGCCTCGCCCGCGCCGACGGCGGAGCTGCTGGCCCGCGCGTCGGCGCTGGCCGTGCCGCTGCCCGGGCGGCAGCTGGTCGGGCTGGCGGTGCGGCCGCGGCTGACCGGGACGGCGCGGCCGGCGTTGTCGACCCCGCCGGTGCTGCGCGAGCTGGCCGAGGCGACGGTGCTGGCGGCCCGCCGCGCGAAGGTGTCGGCGCTGGTGGCGACGGACGAACTCGGTGTGCGGGCGCTGATCGCGCTGTCCCCGGAGGCGAACGCCGACGCGGTGCTGCACCGGCTCGCCACCGACGTCCACGAGGCCCGCGGCAGCGCGCCGGGCGTGCTCGCGGTCGGCACGACGGTGTCGTCCCCGGCCGAGGCCCGCCGGACGTTGCTGGAAGCGAGCCAGGTCGCGGCGGCGGCGCTGGGCGCGGGCGCGGAGCGGGTGGTGCACCGGTTGTCGGACGTCCGGCTGCGCGGGCTGCTGCACCTGCTGTCCGGCGACGAGCGCGTGACAGCCTTCGCGGCGCGGGAGCTCGGGCCGCTGCTCCAGCGCGACGCGGCGTCGGGCAGCCGGCTCGTCCAGGCGCTGCGGCACTACTGCGAGCAGGGCGGCAACAAGTCGGCGGCGGCCGCGGCGGCCCACACGTCCCGGACGGCCTACTACCAGCAGCTCGCCCGGATCGAGCAGGTCCTCGGCGTCCGGCTGGAGGACCCGGAGTCGATGTTGTCGCTGTATGTGGCACTGCTGGCACGGGACATCACCCAGCCGAGCGAAGAAGACTCACCCGGACGTGCCGTGCAGTGATCGACTGGGGTCGGCCGATGACACCGATATGGCCCTAATCCCCTTCGCAGCCTGTCTGATGAGCCTCGGCTGTCTCGCGCCGGCGCACCCCCCGGCCTCGACGCTGCAGCTGACCACCCACGACACCGCCGGCCGGACCGGCTCGGCGGTGCTGACGTGCGACCCGGCCGGTGGCACGCACCCCCAGCGCGACAAGGCGTGCGCGGTGCTGTCGGCGGCCGGGGGCGACTTCTCGCGGATCACCGCGCGGCACCAGGCGTGCACGTTGATCTACGCCCCGGTGGAAGCCACGGCGATCGGGACCTGGCACGGCAAGCCGGTGTCGTTCCACACGACGTACGCCAACCGGTGCGAGGCCGATCGCGATTCGGACGAGGTCTTCGCGTTCTGACGCTCCCGAGGAGCATTCGAACGCGCGGAAGCCGCCGGGCCGCCCCCACGACGGCCCGGTGGCTTCCGCGCACCTCTTAACCACGCGCTCCCCGCCCGTCCGGTTCAGCGGCACGGCGCGTCGGGGCCGAACGTCACATCGCGGGCCGCCGAGCGGCTGAGGTTCCAGGCCGGCCACCCGTCCGGGGTGTCGTCGCGGAGCACCTGCTGCAGCACGCACGTGCGCAGCGGTTCCGCCAGGCGGGCCGAGACGACCGGGACCACGTCGGCCGAGAAGCCGGCCAGGTAGCGGTCGTCCAGTGCCTTGCCGGCGGCCGCGCGGTCGAGGTTGGCGTCGGCGATGAGGCGTTCGGGGTCGAGGACGGCGAGGACGAGCAGCGCCGCCGCGGCCGTGCCGATCGCCGCGCGCGGCAGCCACGCCGACCGCAGCCGGACCAGGGCCGCCAGGACCAGCACGAACACCGCGCCGAACCACAGTTCGCAGACCTCGACCAGCAGCCGCAGCACGGTGAAGCCGTACGCCTGCTGGTAGGTCCACATGCGACTCAAGGCCGAGCCGACGAGCACCAGGCTCAGCGCGCTGAGCGTCCCGAGCAGGACGCGCTGCCGGACCCGGTCGGCCTTCGTCGCGTTCGGCGCCCACCGCAGCGCGGCGGCCACGATGGCCAAGGTCAGGACGGTGACGGCGCACAGCTGCCAGAACCCGCCGCGGGCGTACTCCGCCGACGTCAGGTTGCCGGTGCGCAGGACGTATTCGGTGCCGCCGAACAGCACGACCAGCCGAACCCCGACGAAGACGCCGAAGAGCAGGACGAGAACGGCGAGCGGGACCGTCCACTCCAGACCATACTTCGTCCGCTGTGGACGGACAGCCGACGCCCGCGGTTCGGGTGCGGCGAGGAAGTAGCAGGCCCCGGCGGCGACCAGGGTGACGACGGCGAAGACGGAGCACCACCGCACGAGCGTCGCGACGCTGAGCTCGGGGAGAACGGCGCTGACAACGGCGGCGAAGGCGGCATCGGCGCTGGCGAGCAGCGGCACGAAGACCCCGACGAGCCCGGCGGCGGCGAGCACGGCCAGCGCGATCCGCCGGGCCACCCCATCGCGGCGGGCGCCGAACTGTCCGGCCCCGCGCGCGACCCACGGAATGGCGCGGAAGGCCTCGATCGGGACGGCGAGCATGTCGTAGAGGACGGAGTGCACGGTCCGTTCCCCGACGACGGCCAGCGACCCGGCCACCACGGCGGCGAGGACGCAGAGGGTGAACAGCCACCCCGACGCCCGCACGAACCCCACGGCGAGCAGCGCGAGCGCGAGCCCGGCCCACGCGGCGTTCCGCCAGGTGAGGGCCCCCGGCTGCCCCTCCCGCGACCGCCGATCGGCCACGAAGACGGCGGCCACGACGGCCAGCCCGGACAGCAGCCACCCGATCCCGGGCCGGTCGACGGGCAGCAGGAGAGCCCCAGCAACCCCGGCCAGCCCGGCGGCGGGCAGGACCGCGGGCGGCACGGGAACGACGGCATACTTCGGCGGCACCACCGGCTGCAGGAGAACGGGCACCGCAGCAACGGCCACCCCGCCTGCCACCGAAGCGCCTGACATCCCACCGGCCGCGGCCGGCGCACCGGCCCCAGCCACCCCACCAACGCCCACCGGCGCACCCGTGGCCCCCGCCTCACGCACCGCCCGCTTCCCCCGCGGCACCTTCGCCCCACCAACACTGCTCTTCGGCATCTCGCTCACTTTCGTGTTCGCTTTTGCGAATATCACTGTCCGAGCCCCGCGCCGCGACACCGGGGCCGGGCGGAAACTAAGCCGGCAGGGTCACCCGGATCCGGCTGCCCGTCCCCGGCGACGGGTCCACCACCCCGATCGTCCCGCCGTGCAGCTCCACGGCCCACCGGGCGATCGCGAGCCCCAGCCCCGTTCCCCCGCCGGACGGCCGCTCGCCCCGCGTGAACCGCTCGAACACCCGCTCGCGGTCCGCCGGCGCGATGCCCGGGCCCTCGTCGCACACGTCGATGCGCACCTCCCCCGCCCGCACCTGCGCCACCACCCGCACCTGGCCGCCCGCCGGGCCGTGGCGGGCCGCGTTCTCCAGCAGGTTCGCCACCACCTGGAACAACCGGCCGCGGTCCGCCGTCACCACCGCCCCCTCGGGGGACACCGACACCTCGAACGTCACCCCGCGACCCGCGAACGCCGCCTCCCCGACCACCTCGGACAACAGCGACCACAACGAGAACGACGTCAGGTGGAGCGAAGAAGCACCCGCGTCCAGCCGCGACAGGTCCAGCAGCTCGTCCACCAGCGTCGCCAGGCGCTCGGTCTGCTGCAGGGCCGTCTTCAACGTGGCGGGGTCGGGGTCTTCGACGCCGTCGACCAGGTTCTCCAGCACGCCGTTCAACGCCGTGATCGGCGTCCGGAGCTCGTGGGACACGTTCGCGATCAGCTCGCGGCGCTGGCGGTCCGCGTTCCCGAGATCGCCCGCCATCTGGTTGAACGCCTGCGCCAGCACCCCGACCTCGTCCCGCGTGGTGGCGCGGATCCGCCGCGTGTAGTCGCCCTTCGCCATCGCCCGCGCCGCCGCCGTCATCTCCCGCAGCGGCCGCGTCATCCCGTGGGCCAGCACCTGCGACAGCAGCAACGCGAGCAGGATCGCGCCGGCCGTCGTCTTCGGTGGCAGCCAGCCGATCTGCCAGTTGAAGAAGCCGAAGGCGATGCCGCCGGAGGCGACCATCAGGATCGCCAGCTTCAGCTTGATCGACCGGATCCGGTCGAGCGGCCGCGGAACGAGGTTCACGTTCCCACCTCCAACGCGTAGCCGACGCCGTGCACGGTCCGGATCAGGTCCGCGCCGAGCTTCCGCCGCAGCGCCTTGATGTGGCTGTCCACCGCCCGCGTGCCCGCGGACGTGCCGTGGACGTCCCAGTCCCACACCTCCGACAGGAGCCGTTCCCGCGGCTGCACCACCCGCGGCCGCCGCGCGAAGTGCACCAGCAGGTCGAACTCGATCGGCGTCAGCTGCGCCGGCACCCCCGCCCGGGCGACGCGCCGCTGGTCGACGTCGATCTCGAGGTCGCCCAGCACGATCCGGGCCGAGTCGGGCCGGGCGGACCGCTCGACCCGCCGCAGCAGCGCGTGCACCCGCGCGGTCAGCACCCGCATCGAGAACGGCTTCGTGAGGTAGTCGTCGGCGCCGACCCCCAGCCCGACCAGCATGTCCGTCTCGTCGGCCCGCGCGGTCAGCATCAGCACCGGCACCGGACGGCGGCCCTGGATCCGGCGGCAGACCTCCAGGCCGTCGAACCCCGGCAGCATCACGTCGAGCACCACCAGGTCCGGCTCGGACGCCGCGTCGGCCTCGACGGCGGCCGGTCCGTCGTGGACGACGTCCACCCCGAACCCCTCGGCCCGCAGCCGGGCCGCGATCGACGCGGCGATCGTGACGTCGTCCTCGACGACGAGCACGCGCCGCCCACCCAGTTCCATGGCCACGACCCTAAGCACCCCCGGTGGAGACGTTTCGCGTGAAGTGTGAAGATCCTGTGGAGACGTTTCACCCGCTTTGCCGGTTCGTAACGGCCGGAGGTGTGACGCAGGTCATGCACTTCGGGGGCCCTTCGCGCAATCGACAGACTGCACTCCTGATCAGCGAAGAGTGAACAGACTGCCGTTGCCCCGGGGATGACCAGGCGCGCAGGATTCCGCAATGGCGCCGACACCCGCAGACCAGCGCGTGCACGACGACGGCCGGGTCGAGCTCGACCCCGCCGACGTCCGGTCTCTCGAAGGCAGCCGGTTCTTCAACGAGGAACTGGCCCCCGTCCCCGTCGAAAAACGGACCTGGACCACCTACAACTACTTCGCGCTCTGGATGGGGATGGCGCACAACATCCCCAGCTACGCCCTGGCCGCCTCGCTGATCGCGCTCGGCATGAACTGGGTGCAGGCGCTGATCACGATCACCATCGGCAACATCGTCGTGCTCGCGCCGATGCTGCTCAACAGCCACGCCGGCACGAAGTACGGCATCCCGTTCCCGGTGTTCGCCCGCGCGTTCTACGGCCTGCGCGGCGCCAACCTCGCCGCACTGCTGCGTGCGTTCATCGCGTGCGGCTGGTTCGGCATCCAGACGTGGGTCGGCGGCGAGGCCATCTACGTCATCCTCGGCCGGCTCCTCGGCTCGTGGTGGCGTGACTCGGCCGTCGTCGCCGGGCAGCACTGGACGCTCTGGCTGTCCTTCGTGGTCTTCTGGATCGGCCAGATGCTCATCATCTGGCGCGGCATGGAGGCGGTCCGCCGGTTCGAGAACTGGACGGCGCCGCTGGTGTCGGTCGGCTTCCTGATCATGCTCGCCTACGTGCTGGTCAAGGCGGGTGGCCTCGGCCCGATCCTGTCCGACGGCGGCAAGCTCGGCTGGGGCCCGGACTTCTGGAAGGTGTTCGCGCCCGCGCTGATGGCGATGATCGCGTTCTGGTCGACGCTCTCGCTGAACATGCCCGACTTCACCCGCTTCGGCGGCAGCCAGCGCAAGCAGGTCCGCGGCCAGATCCTCGGCCTGCCGACGACCATGACGTTCATCGCGATCGTGGCCATCCTGACGACGTCGGGCGGCAAGCTGCTCTACGGCGAAGAGCTGTGGGACCCGTCGAAGCTCGCGGACCGGTTCTCCAGCCCGATCGTGGTCGTCGTGGCCCTGATCGCGCTGGTGCTGGCCACGATCTCGGCGAACCTGGCGGCCAACGTCGTCAGCCCGTCCTACGACTTCTCGAACGCGTTCCCGAAGAAGATCACGTTCGCGGTCGGCGGCGGGATCACCGGCGTCATCGGCATCCTCATCCAGCCGTGGCGGCTGTACTCCGACCCGAACATCTACATCTTCGCCTGGCTCGGCTTCTACGGCGGCCTGCTCGGCGCGGTCGCCGGTGTGCTCGTCGCCGGCTACTGGGTCATCAACCGCACGAAGCTGCGGCTGAAGGACCTGTACACACCCGATGGGGTGTACTGGTTCACCGGCGGCTGGAACTGGCGCGCGCTGGTCGCGACGCTGGTGGGAGCCGTTCTCGCGGTCGGCGGCGCCTACGGCGGTCCGTTCCCCGCGGACGGGCTCATCCCGTTCCTCAAGCCGCTGTACGACTACAACTGGGTGGTCGGCCTGGTCGGCGCCTTCGTCGTCTTCGCCGCCCTGTCCCTGCCCTTGTCCACAACGAAGGAGGAAATCAGTGAGCGTGGTTCGAGCCGGCCTGATCCAGCAGCGGTGGACGGGTGACAAGGAGTCCATGATCAAGGCGGCGGTCGACCACATCGGCACCGCCGCTTCCCAGGGCGCACAGGTCGTCTGCCTGCAGGAGCTGTTCTACGGGCCGTACTTCTGCCAGGTGCAGGACGCCGACTACTACTCCTACACCGAGGCCATCCCGGACGGGCCCACCACGAAGCTCATGCAGGAGGTGGCCGAACGCCACGGCGTCGTGCTGATCGTGCCGATGTACGAGGTCGAGCAGCCCGGCGTCTACTACAACACCGCCGCGGTGATCGACGCCGACGGCACCTACCTCGGCAAGTACCGCAAGAACCACATCCCGCAGGTCAAGGGGTTCTGGGAGAAGTTCTACTTCCGCCCCGGCAACCTCGGCTACCCGGTGTTCGACACGGCTGTCGGCCGCATCGGCGTCTACATCTGCTACGAGCGGCACTTCCCCGAAGGCTGGCGCGCGCTCGGCCTGGCCGGGGCGAAGATCGTGTTCAACCCGTCGGCGACCAGCCGCAGCCTGTCGCAGTACCTGTGGCGGCTGGAGCAGCCGGCGGCCGCGGTGGCGAACGAGTACTTCGTCGGCGCGATCAACCGGGTGGGCGTGGAACCGCTGGGCGACAACGACTTCTACGGTCAGACGTACTTCGTCGACCCACGCGGCCAGCTGGTCGGCGACGCCGCGTCCGACACCGACGACGAGGTCGTGGTGCGCGACCTCGACCTGGGCCTGCTCGACGAGGTCCGGAACCAGTGGGCGTTCTACCGCGACCGCCGCCCGGACACCTACGGCCCCCTCGCGGAGGCCTGATGACCACGCTCATCAGTGGTGGCCAGGTCGTCTCACCATCCGGAGCTGTGACCGCGGACGTCCTCGTCGACGGCGAGGCCATCGCCGCCGTCGGGGCGCCCGGGACGCTGTCCGGCGACGAGACGATCGACGCCACCGGGAAGTACGTCCTGCCCGGCGGCATCGACGCCCACACGCACATGGAAATGCCGTTCGGCGGCACGCACTCGGTCGACACGTTCTCGACCGGGACCACGGCGGCGGCGTGGGGCGGCACGACGACGATCATCGACTTCGCCGTCCAGGCCAAGGGCACGTCGCTGTTGTCCACTTTGGACAAGTGGCACGCGAAAGCCGACGGCAGCTGCGCGATCGACTACGGCTTCCACATGATCATCAGCGACGTCAACGACCAGTCGCTGAAGGAGATGGAAGCCTGCATCGACGGCGGCGTCGGCAGCTTCAAGATGTTCATGGCCTACCCGGGGGTGTTCTACTCCACGGACGGGGAAATCCTGCTGGCGATGCAGAAAGCCCGCGAAATCGGCGCCACGATCATGATGCACGCGGAGAACGGCATCGCGATCGACCAGCTGGCGGCGCAGGCGTTCGAAGCGGGCAACCTCGACCCCGTCCAACACGGCCTGACGCGGCCGCCGGAACTGGAAGGAGAGGCGACGTCGCGGGCGATCCAGCTCGCGAAGGTCACCGGATCACCGCTGTACATCGTGCACCTGTCGGCGTCGCAAGCGCTCGCGGCAGTCGCGGAGGCGCGCAACGACGGCCAGAACGTCTTCGCCGAGACGTGCCCGCAGTACCTGTACCTGTCCATTGAGGACCTGGCGAAGCCGGACTTCGAGGGCGCGAAGTACGTCGCTTCACCGCCGTTGCGGGAGAAGTCGCACCAGGCCGACCTGTGGCGCGGGCTGCGGACGAACGACCTGTCCGTGGTGTCCACCGATCATTGCCCGTTCTGCTTCAAGGACCAGAAGGAGATGGGCCGCGGCGACTTCCGGGCCATCCCGAACGGCATACCGGGCGTCGAGCACCGGATGGACCTGCTGCATCAGGGTGTCGTCGCCGGTCAGCTGACGCTCGGGCGCTGGGTCGAGACGTGCTCGGCGACCCCGGCGCGGATGTTCGGCCTGTACCCCCGCAAGGGCGTCATCGCGGCGGGTTCGGACGCGGACATCGTGATCTACGACCCTGCGGCAACCCAGACGCTGTCGGCTTCGACGCACCACATGAACGTGGACTATTCGGCGTACGAAGGATTCGAGATCACCGGCCGCGTGCACACGGTGCTGTCCCGTGGCCGCGTGGTCGTCTCGCCGGACGGGTTCACCGGGTCGACGTCGCACGGGAAGTTCCTGTCCCGCTCGCTGAACCAGTACCTGAACTGAGGTAGTGATGGACTTCGGGATCGTGCTGCAGACCGACCCGCCCGCGCGGGACGTCGTGCGGCTCATGAAGGACGCGGAGGACGCCGGGTTCCGGTACGGGTGGACGTTCGACTCCTGCGTGCTGTGGCAGGAGCCGTTCGTCATCTACTCGGCGATCCTCGCGGCGACGTCGTCACTGGTCGTCGGGCCCATGGTGACCAGTCCCGGCACGCGGGACTGGTCGGTGATGGCGTCGACGTTCGCCACGCTCAACGACATGTACGGCAACCGCACGGTGTGCGGTATCGGCCGCGGCGACTCGGCGCACCGGGTGGTCGGCAAACCGCCGTCCACGCTGGCCACCGTCCGCGACTGCATGCGCGTGGTCAAGGACCTCGCCGAGGGCCGCGCGGTGACCATGAACGAGAAGACCGTGCGGATCCCGTGGATCTCGAACGGGCAGCTCGAGATGTGGATGGCCGGGTACGGGCCCAAGGCGCTGAAGACGGTCGGCGAGCACGCCGACGGATTCATCCTGCAGTGCGCGGACCCGGCGATCGCCCGCTGGACGATCGGCGCGGTCCGCGACGCGGCCCGGGCGGCCGGGCGGGACCCGGCCGGCATCACGATCTGCGTCGCGGCGCCGGCGTACGTCGGTGAAGACCTGCCGCACCAGCGTGAACAGCTGCGCTGGTTCGGCGGGATGGTCGGCAACCACGTCGCGGACCTGGTGGCGCGGTACGGCTCGTCGGGTGCGGTGCCGCGCGAGCTGACCGACTACATCCGCGAGCGGGAGGGCTACGACTACAGCCACCACGGCAAGGCGGGCAACCCGTCGACGGAGTTCGTCCCGGACGAGATCGTCGACCGGTTCTGCCTGCTCGGACCGGCTGCCGCGCACATCTCGCGCTTGCAGGAACTGGCCGAGCTGGGCGTGGACCAGTTCTCGCTGTACCTGATGCACGACGACCGCGAAGCGACGCTGGCGGCCTACGGGGCGCAGATCATCCCGAAGCTCACCACCTGATCGAGGTGAGGTTTACCCCACCCGGATCCTGCGGTTTACCCCAATGCGCCCGCAGGGTCCGGGCGGGACGATCATGGCATGACCTCTCGGAAACTCCGCACGGCGACGGCGCTGGGGGCCGCCGCGCTCGCGGTGGGCGCCCTCGCCCCCGCGGCCGCGGCGAGCCCCGCCCGGATCGCCTGGGAAGCCTCCTGCCGGGCCGGCTACGAATGCGGCCACCTCGACGTCCCCCTGTCCTACCAGGACCCGGCCGCCGGCACGGTCCGCATCGCGGTGGCCCGGCTGCCCGCCACCGACCAGGCAGGCAAGCTGGGCACGATCTTCTACAACCCGGGCGGGCCGGGCTCGTCCGGCCGGTTCGCGCCGGCGTTGACACCCGCGTTGCACGCCCGCTACGACATCGTCGGGTTCGACCCACGCGGCGTCGGGGCCAGTTCGAAGATCCACTGCTTCACCGACCCGGCGCAGCTCGAAGTCCTGCAGCGGGCGCTGGGCACGTTTCCGCTGACCCGAGCGGCCGAGCGGCAGCAGATCGCGGACACGCGCACGGTCACCGACCTGTGCGAGCGGAACGCCGGTCCGCTGGCCGGCCACCTCTCGACGGGCACGATCGCCCGCGACCTCGACCGGCTGCGCGCGGCGTTCGGCGAGCCGAAGCTGCGCTACTACGGGAAGTCGTACGGCACGTACCTCGGCGAAACGTACGCGAACCTGTTCCCCGGCCGGGTGGGTTCGCTGGCCCTCGACGCGGTGGACGACCCGGTCCGCTGGTCGACCGGCCCCGGCCCGATGAGCTACCGCCTCGAGGGTTTCGCCGACGCCCCGCGGGCCCTCGAGTCCTTTCTGGACGCCTGCGGCACCCGCTGCCCGTTCGACTACGACGAAATCCTGGACCGGCTCGAAGCGGGACCGATCACGGTGACGGACACGACCGGACGGCAGGTCGTCGTCACCTACCAGAGCGCGATCGCCCGCATCCACGACTCCCTGACCGATGCCCAGTCCGCGCCGTCGCTCGCGGCGTTCCTCCGGGCTTTGGCCGACCCGGCTTCTCCCGCACCTGCCGCGCCGGGCGCCCCACCGGACATCGACTCACTCCTGGGCGGCGGCGCCACCCTGTGTTCGGACGCCGCCAATCCGCGGGATCCGGCTGTCTGGTGGAACTACGCCCGCCGCGCCGACCGGGATGCCCGTGGCTTCGGGCCGTACGACGTCTACAAGACGCTGCCGTGCGCAACCTGGGAGGTGGCCGACCCGGGCCGGTACGCCGGGCCGTGGAACCGCCCGACGGCACCGATCCTGCTGCTGGCCAACCGCCGGGGCGACCTCGAAACGCCGTACGCCGGAGCCCGGCGAACGGAACAGTTGCTGGGCAACGCGCGCCTGCTGAGCCTGGACGCGTACGGCCACGGTGCCCGCGGTAAGAGCGCCTGCATCGACGCGTGGCTGGACCGCTACTTCACCACCGGCGCGGTGCCGGCCCCCGGCACGCTCTGCGCCCCGGACCGAGGCCCGTTCGGCTGAACGTTCGCTGGGCGGTCCACCTCGCGGAGGTACCGCATCGCCGCTTCCGGGTTGCCCAGCCAGTCCTCGTAATCGGCCGGGTTCTCGAAGAGGTGCGCGAACCGGTGCGCCACCTCGGGCACGCGTTGCGCAGTGTCCAAAGTGGCCAGTACGTGCTCCGGCGGCGGGGCCAGGAGGTCGTTGTTGAACCGCGTCGCGTGGCGGGCGTGGTGCCAGTACAGGGCGAAGGCGTCGTGCATGAACTCCTCGTCGAACGGCCGGTCGCCGCGGTCGACGATGGCCTCCTGGTAGGCGCGGGCCGCCCGGGCGGCCATGTTGGCGCCCTGGCCGCCGACCGGGTCGTTGGTGACCGCGGTGTCGCCCATCGCGAGCACCTTCGTCCCGGACGGCAGGGTGCCCACCGGGTCGCGCACCACCGGTGTGATCCGGCCGTGCAGCAGCTCGGTCGGCGCCACCGGCCGCGCGTCGTCGAGCAGCGTGGCCTGCCACGGGTAGTGCGCGCGCAGCAGCTTCCGGGCCGTCTCGTAGTGCTGCTCGACGTCGGCGACGTCGTCCCAGACGTCCATCGGGCCGCCGGGCACGCCGAAGAAGCCGATGCCGTGCACCGGCCCGTGCACCGAAAGCACGGGCAGCAGGAAGCACTCGCCGACGGGCGACATGCCGAACGTCAGGCCCGGTACGGCGTCCAGTGTCCCGGTGACGTACAGGATCCCGATCGCGCGCTGCGGTTCGCGGTACGGCGAACGCTCGTCGTCGCGCGGGAAGAGCGCGTCGAACTGCGGCCCGCGACCGGCGGCCACGACGAGCAGCTCGAACTCGCGGGCGCATTCGTCGAGCTCGGCCGGAGTGACCCGGCGGACGCGCAGGTCGCCGCCGAGGCGTTCGAACTCCGCCAGCCAGTCCGACACCTTCACGCGCTGGTCGACCGACTGCGCCGGCCGGTCGAGCCCGACCCGCCACGCCATCGACGGCTCGGTGCCTTCGCCCGCGGCGGCGAAGGAAATTTCGCGGACCGGCGGCGCTTCGGCGTCCCAGAAGTTGATGCCGAGTTCGCGTTCGCGCTGCAGGGCCGGGGCGAACAGGCACTGGTTGGAGATCAGCCGCCCGGCCCGCACCTCGCCGGCGGGACGCTCGGCGAACACCGTGACGTCGTAGCCCCGTTGCCGCAACCCGATGGCGAGGACCAGTCCCGCTTGCCCCGCTCCGACGATCCCGATCCGCCGCATGGCCGCCCCTCCCCGGAAACCCTTTACTGCCAACGTACTCGGCGCGCGGCGGAAATCCCTGCCCGATCGGGCGGAATCAGTCCCCGGCGGCGTCGCGGTGCAGCCGGAAGCCGGCGAAGCTGACGAGCAGCAGCACCGCACCCGCGATGAGGACGAGCAGGGCACCGCCCACGGCACCACCGGTCAGGTCCCAGACGGCTTCCGGGACGGCGATGCTCACAGCGGCGACTCCGGCGACGAGCAGCACCCAGTTCCGTTCCCACCGCAGCAGGGCGAGGCACCCGGCACCCAGGACGAAGGTGAGCAGGTAGGCCGCCGGCACGGCCCGTTCGTCGCCGAGGAGCTGCTGGAAGCCGGCGACCGCGAGCGCCAGTCCCGCGACGAGCCCGGTCTGCCGGTGCGGAAGCACCCGCCCGAAGGCGAGCCCGGCGACGAGCAGCCCACCGGTGGCGACCGCGAGTCCCGCGTTCAGCGAGGTGACGCCGACGGTGGCATCGAGGGTGAAGAGGGTCGTCGCGGCGAGGAGCCCGGCGGAAGCGAGCACCCCGGGCACGGAGGGCACGAGCACATACCCGACGACGGCGACCACCAACCCGGCCCCACAGGCGACGGCGCCGTTCCCGGCCCGGCCGGTCAGCGCCACGGCAACGGCGGCGGCCACGGCCCCGGCACCGAGCGCCAGCAGGGTCCCGGAAACGCGCCCGCGCACGGCCGACCGGTGGCCCAGCCCCCCACTGGCGACACCCCCGGCAGCCAGCAGCACAACGGCGGCGGCACCGGTGACGAAGGTCCGGGCGAACTCGCCCCACCGCCCCCACGACGTGGCAACGAGCAGCACGGCCCCGACGAGGACGAGCCCGCCCCCGAGGTAGCCGGCGACCTCCGCCCAGGGAATCCGCGACCGCCGGGCCTCACGAACCCGCAGCGCACGCTCGACGGCATCGGCCTGCCCCGGGGACAACACGGCATCCCCGACGAGCCGATCGAGAACTTCCCGCACGGACGGCTCACGTTTCATGCCGGAATTGTCCGCCTGGCCACTGCTTGCCGACAGGGCCACAGGACCTCACCGGGAAGTGTCACGCTCACGCCGATGGCGGCGGACCTCGCGCCCGGGGTGGAATTCGCCTTCAGGCCGAACTCCGCGTTCTTTCTTGACCCGCTGGGAGATTTCCCGGCTCAACCGAGGCCGGGGCCGGTGCCGCGGCGCTCGGTCAACGGCGCACCCGGTAGCGCAGGTGCAGCACCCGGCTGCCCTGGATCACCACCTCGGGATCCTCCAGCAGGTGCTGCGCCCGGACCGACCCGAAGTAGCGCTTGCCGGACCCGAACACGACGGGGGCGACGTCCATGCGCACCTCGTCGACCAGGCCCGCGGCCAGTGCCTGGCCGCCGACGTCGCCGGCGGCGACCTCGACCACGCGGTCGCCCGCCAGCTCCTGTGCCTTGGCCACGGCTGCCTCGACGCCGTCGACGAAGCAGAACGGCGCCTCGGGGTCCCAGCCCTCGGGTGGCGGCCGGTGCGTTACCACGACCACGTGGTCGACGCTGCCCGGTGGCTTTCCGTCCCAGCCGTCCGTCAGGTCGAAGACGTGGCGGCCGGCGATGGTCGCCCCGATCTCGTCCCAGTACGGCCGGGTGTAGTCGTAGGACGTCTGCGACACCTTCAGCGCGCCGCTGTCGTCCAACGGGACGTCACCGCTCGTCAACCAGTCGAACAGGGGGCCGGGCTGGTCCTTCTCGTCCGCGATGAAGCCGTCGACCGACACCGAGCTGTACATGACGACCTTGCCCACGGGGTCTCCTCTGCTTGGGGTGCCCCGAAGTTAGCGTGTCGTGAGCCGTCGCTCTTGTAAGAAATCAATCTGCGGGCAGCGGCCAGCCCTCGAACGCGTGGCCGGGGTGTTCGCGCAGGAACCGCCGCCGGACTTCGACGTACCGGGTCGGCGTGAGCCCGGTGAACGCCCGGAACTCGTGGCCGAAGTGGGCCTGGTCGAAGTAGCCCGCGCCGCCGGCGAGGCGGCCCCAGTCGACCGGGCCGGTGGGGTCGATCGCGAACACGGTGGCGGCGAAGCGGTAGGTGCGGGCCAGCCGCTTCGGCGTGACGCCGACGAGCTCCTTGAACCGCTGGGCCAGATGAGTGCCGCTGACCCCGGCCGCCGTGCTCAGGTCGCTGATCGCCACCGCGCCGCGGGCCGCCGCGATGACGTTGCTCGTGTGGCGGACCAGTCCCAGGCCGGTGGTCTCGCGCAGCCGTCGCAGCAGCTCCGCTTCGAGCAGCGTCAGCATCTCGTGTGGTTCGTCCGCCGTGGCCAGCCGGTCTCGCAGCTCGGCGACGGCGGCCCGGCCCCAGACCTGCTCGATGGTCACCGGCCGGTCACACAGTTCGGTCACGGGCATCGGCAGGAACGGCGCCGGCCCCCACGGCTTGAAGTGCACGCCGACGGACCGGGTCGGGTGGGGATAGCCGAACTCGAACGCGCGGGTGGGCATGGTGACGACGCAGCCGTCGGCGTACTCGGCCGTCTCGATGTCGGTGCCGGCGCGGATGCGGAACGGCGCCCCGAGGTTGACGATGAGCAACGCCGACGGCGCCGGCGGGAGAGTCAGCCGGGCGTACGGCGGCGCACCCTCCAGGTAGTAGAGGTCGTCGATCAGCCCGTCCAGCGGCGGTCGCGGCACTCTGGACACGTACTGCACGCCCCCAGCATCGCCGACGCCCCGGCGCTCAGTCCACCAGTGCCTGGTAGACCAGCTGCCGCAGCTGGGGCCGGAGCCGGTAGGTGCTCGACGGCAGGAGCTGCGTGTAGAAGCCCACCGTCAGGTCCTCGTCCGGGTCCACCCAGAACGCCGTCGACGCCGCGCCGCCCCAGGCGAACTCTCCCGCCGAGGCCAGGGTCCGGGCCTTCACCGGGTCCTCCAGCACCGAGAAGCCCAGGCCGAAGCCGTGGCCGTCGAAGGGCATCTCGGCGAACAGCGGGCGGCCGAACGCCTCCAGGTCGACGTGCCCCGGGAGGTGGTTGCTCGCCATCAGCGACACCGTGCGAGGGGACAGCAACCGGACTCGGTCCAGGGCCCCGCCACGCAGGAGCATCTCCGTGAAACGCCAGTAGCCCGGGGCCGAGGACACCAGGCCACCGCCGCCCGACAGGCAGTCCGGGCGGGCGGTGCCCAGGCGGCCGAAGGCGTCGTTGCGGACCGCGCGGCCCGACGCCGGGTCTCGGACGTACATCGCCGCCAGGCGGGCCGGGGCCGGGGCCACGAACCCCGTGTCCGTCATGCCCAGCGGCGTGAAGATCCGCGACGCGAAGAACTCGTCCAGCGGGACACCCGACACCACCTCGACGAGCCGGCCCAGCACGTCCGTCGCCACCGAGTAGTTCCACTCCGCGCCGGGCTGGAAGAGCAGCGGCAGGGCCGCCCACTGCGCACAGCACTCCGCCAGATCCGCGCCGCGCGGCGTGCCCCACTCGAAGCCCGCCGCGCGGTAGATCGCGTCCACCGGGTGGCCGTGGTGGAAGCCGTACGTCAGGCCCGCCGTGTGCGTCAGCAGGTGCCACACGCGGATCGGCGACGTCGCGGGCTCGGTCACCGGAGCCAGCGCCGATCCCTTGACGTACACCCGCGGCGCCGCGAATTCCGGCAGCCACCGCGAAATCGGGTCGTCCAGCTCCAGCAAGCCCTCTTCGGCGAGCATCATCGCCGCGACCGAGGTGATCGGCTTGGTCATCGAGAAGATCCGCCACAGCGTGCCGGTCTCGACCGGCAACGACGCTTCGACGTCCCGGTACCCGCCGCGGCCCACGTGGACAACGCGGCCGTGCCTGCTCACCACCACGAGCCAGCCCGGCAACCGTCCACTCTCGACATACCGGTCGAAATGCGCGTCGATCCGGGAAAGCCGCGCCGCGTCGAAGCCGGCCTCGGCCGGGTCGACGTCCACGTCGAAATCCGCCATGCGGCGAGGTTAGTTCTCCCGCGCCCGCTCGGCCGCCTTCTCCTCGCGCCAGGCTTCGTCGTTCTTGCCGTAACGCCAGTAGCCCGAAATCGACAGCAGCTCGCGCCGCATCCCGCGCTCGTCGAGCAGGTAGCGCCGCAGCTCGCGCACGAACCCCGCCTCGCCGTGGACGAACGCCTGGACGACGCCATCGCGCCACGGCAGCTCGCGCACCGCGGCCGCGACATCGCCGCCGGACGCCCGGTGCAGCCAGGTGATCTGCGTGTCCGCCTTGGTGACCAGCGGCTGTTCCTCGGCCGCGTTCTCGACGAGGATCACCGCGTGCGCCGGGACACCGGCGGGCAGCGCTTCGAGCGACGCCGCGATGGCCGGCAACGCGCTCTCGTCCCCGGCCAGCAGGTACCAGTCCGCCTCGGCGCCGGGCGCGTACGCGCCGCCCGGGCCCAGCACGAACAGCTCGTCACCCGGCTGGGCCGACGCCGCCCACGGACCGGCGATGCCCTCGTCGCCGTGGTGGACGAAGTCGAGGACGAGCTCGCCGGCCTGCGCGTCGAACGCGCGGACGGTGTAGGAACGCTGCCGCGGCCAGTGCTCGCGCGGCATGCTCGCCCGGCACTCCTGGACGTCGAACGGCTCCGGGTACTCGACACCGGGCACCTTGAACAGCACCTTCACGTAGGCATCGGTGAACTCGTTCGGCGTGAACTGCGCGATCCCCTCGCCGCCCGCGACGATCCGGATCATGTGCGGGGTCAGCCGTTCGGTCCGCAGCACCCGCAGCCGCACCGCGGGACGTCCGGACCGCCGGGGTGCTTCAGCCATCGGCCACTCCAACCATCGCTAAGGCTTACCTAACTCAGCCTACGCGCCGAGATCGCCGCACGGCTACTCAGATGTGCCCAGTTCCACGAGCAACCGCCCGAACCCCGCACTCACCTCCTTCCGGAACCCGACGAAGAACCGGTTCGCCAACGGCACGCCCCACCGCCCCCGGGACGCCGCGTTGACCACCCGGTGCTCGACACGCGCCCCCGCCAGATCCTCGGTGACGCGATACCGTGCCGACCGGTACCAATCCGACCACAGTCACGGCCGGATAGCTCTGCAGCAACGGTCACCTGCCGCGCGGAGGGTCGGCCTACTTTTGGGCCGGATTGGTACCCGCCGCGGTACCACCAGCCGCCCTGCACCGCGACGAATCCCCGCTCCCGGTCGACCTCCATCCGCATCGGGTAGCGACCTCCGGCAAGCCGGCTCCGCAGCCGTTCGAACACCTCCGCGGGCGGCCGCGCGACGACCCCGGCCGCCTCCGCAAGCGTTTTCACCCGCGCGGATCCGAAACCCGCGTGTTCTGGAACGCCGTGATCAGCCACTCACCCTCCTCCCGTACGAGCACGACGGAAACGGTCGACTCCCGCCCCTGATCGCCGACCTCCGCCCCGGTCAGCGACGAGCCACCGTCGACCACCGCCACGGCGACGTCCGGCCGGACGAACCGCACCTTCGCCGCCTGGCCTGGGGAACCGGTCAGCTTCGACCCCCGTAACGGCCCTTCAAACAAGGCCCGGTGCGAACTCTCGATGACTTCCCGGCCCGGGAAGTTCACCCCGAAGAACGTCACGTAGTCCGCGTCTTCGGCGAACAGCCGCCCGTACGCGGCGGCGTCCCCGGAGTTCCACGCGTCGGCGAGCCGGCCCAGCACCCCACGGACATCGGCCTCGGCAGCAGTAGTCATCAGAATCCTCTCGAACGGTGTTCGTCCTACGAACACCGTTCTACTCTCGAACACTGTTCGCGTCAAGTACAGTGTTCGGGTGACTGCTCCCCCGCCGCCGTGGCGCAGGCCGCCCCGCCGCCGCGCCGCGAAACCCGTTCTTTCCCAGGCCTCGATCGTGCGCGCGGCCTTGATCGTCTTGGACGACGAAGGGTTCGACGCGGTCACCATGCGGCGGATCGCCCAGGAGCTGGAGACCGGGCCCGCGTCGCTCTACGCGCACGTGTCGAACAAGGACGAGCTGGCGGAGCTGATGCTCGACGCCGTGCTCGCCGACATCGTGGTCCCCGAGCCGGACCCGGAGCGCTGGGACGAGCAGGTCAAGGACCTCGTCCGCGACCAGGTCCAGGTGATGGCCGCCCACCGCGGCATCGCGCGGATCGCGTGGGACATCGCCGTGCCGGTCACGCCCAACACGTTGAAGCAGGGCGAGGGAATGCTCGCCCTGCTCCGCGCGGGCGGCCTGACGCTCAAGCAGGCGGCCTTCGCCGGTGACGCCCTTTCCCTCTACGCCAAGGCGTACGCCTACGAAGCGAGCGGCTGGAGCTGGGGCGAGATCGACCAGGACGAAGCCGACGAGCGCGGCGAGCAGATGGTCGCGTACATGCGGTCACTGCCCGCCGCGTCGTTCCCCAACCTGCTGCAGGTCGGCGAGTTCTTCTCGGCCGAGACGGCGAAGGAACGCCTCGAGTTCGCGCTCGAAGCGTTCCTCGCCGGGCTGAAAACGCTGGCGAAGAACTAGGGCCGCAGCACGATCTTGCCGCGCGTGTGCCGCCGCTCCAGCTCGCGGTAGGCGTCCCGGACCTCGTCGAGCGGGTAGACGCGGGCGATCGGCAGCGTCAACAAGCCTTTGTCCAGCAGCAGGCCCAGCTCACGCAGCACGTCTGCCGACGCCGCGGCCGCGTTGCCCTCGGTCTTCACGTTGTACTTCTCCGCCGCCGCGAAGTCGCTGATCGTGTTGATCCGCCCGGGGTGGATCCCCAGGTGCAGCGCCAGTTCCACGTACCCGGAACCGAACGTGTCCACGAACGCGTGCACCCCGCCCCCAGCGGCTTCGCGGATCCGGTCCAGCACGCCCTCGCCGTAGGCCACCGGGATCACACCGAGCTCGCGCAGCCACGCGTGGTTCGCCTCGCCGGCCAGGCCGATCACGGTGGCGCCGGCGAGGCGAGCCAGCTGTACCGCGAGCGAGCCCACGCCACCCGCCGCGCCCGAGACGACGACGGTCTCGCCTTCACGCGGACACACCGCGCCCACCGCGGCGTAGGCGGTGGTGCCGGCGACGAACAGCGAGCCGGCGACCTCCCACGGGACACCGGCGGGCCGCGGCGTGAGGTTCACGGCCTCCGCGACGACGAACTCCGCGTGGCTCGACCGCGTGTCGACGAACCCGATCACCTCGTCGCCGGCAGCGATGTCCGAGACGCCTTCGCCGAGCGAAGTGACAACCCCCGCGAAGTCGCTGCCCTGCCCCGAGGGGAACGTCGCCGGGAACCGCGAGTGCAGCAGTCCCTTCCGGATGGCCGCCTCGCCCGGGTTGATCCCGGCGGCCCGCACCTCGACGAGCACCTGACCCGGTCCCGGGACCGGCCGCGGGACGTCCTCGACCCGGAGAACCTCCACGTCGCCGTACTCGTCGAACCTGATCGCGCGCGCCACGGGGCCTCCTCGAAAGTCGTTGCTGAATACAAGCAACGACCGGCTCCCCGGTTTTAATCCCTAACCGGCGAGGCGGCGGACCACCCCGTCGGCCAGCAGCCGACCGCGGTCGGTGAGCACCGCGCGGCCCCGCGAGTCCAAAGCGGACGGATCGAGCAACCCCTCGGCCGCGGCCGCCCGCGCTTCGGCCAGCCCGGGCTCGTCGAGCACGTCGAGCGGTAGTCCTTCGGCGACGCGGAGTTCGAGCATGATCCGCTCGAGGTGCTGGTCGTCGTCGGTGAGCACCTCGCGCCCACCCGCGGGCGAGTCACCGGCGGCCAGCAGCGCGGCGTAGCGCGCCGGGTGCTTGACGTTCCACCAGCGCACCCCGCCGACGTGGCTGTGCGCGCCCGGCCCGGCGCCCCACCAGTCGTCACCCCGCCAGTAGCCGAGGTTGTGGCGGCACCGGGCCGCGTCGGACGCCGCCCAGTTCGAGACCTCGTACCAGCGCAGGCCCGCCGAGGACAGCATGGCGTCGATCATCTCGTAGTCCGCCGCCAGCACGTCGTCGTCCGGCGCGGGCAGCTCGCCGCGGCGCACGCGGCGGGCCAGTGCCGTGCCCTCCTCGACGATCAGCGCGTACGCCGAAACGTGGTCGACACCGGCGGCCAGCACGGCGTCGAGCGTCGCGCGCAGGTCGTCGGCGCGCTCCCCCGGCGTGCCGTAGATCACGTCGAGGTTCACGTGCTCGAACCCGGCCGACCGCGCTTCGGCGGCGGCCTTCCCCGGACGGCCCGGGGTGTGCACCCGGTCGAGGATCTTCAGCACGTGCGGCGCGGCCGACTGCATGCCCAGCGACACCCGCGTGTAGCCCGCTTCGCGGATCCCGGCGAAGAACTCCGGCGAGGTCGATTCCGGGTTCGACTCCGTCGTGACCTCGGCCCCGGGCGCCAGCCCGAAGACGTCGCGGACGGCGTCGAGCACCGAGCGCAGCCCGGCCGCCCCCAGCAGCGACGGCGTGCCACCACCGACGAACACGGTGTCGGCGGCCGGCGGCACGACGAGCACGCGCGCGGCGAGCTCCAGCTCGCGCCGCAGCCCTTCGAGCCAGGACTGCGGCGACGAACCGGTTTCGAGCTCACCCGCGGTGTAGGTGTTGAAGTCGCAGTACCCGCAGCGCGTGGCGCAGAACGGGACGTGCACGTAGACGCCGAACGCTCTGCTGCCGAGCCCCTTGAGCGCGGTTTCCGGCAACGCCGGATCGATCGGCGTGGCGGGGTCGGGACGCAGCTGGGGCACGCTCGAATTGTCCACCCCGTCACGCCCGGTCGCCTCAAGGGGCCGATCGGGTGAACACCCGTTACGTCGTCGGAAGGTTGGCCGCCGCCCAGTCCGGGTCGACCGGGATCATCTCGATGACGTCGAGCAGCACGCCGTTCGGGTCGGCGACGTAGAAGTGCCGCTGCCCGTAGACCTCGTCGACGACCGGGGTCACCAGCTCGACACCCGCCGCCTCCAGCCGCTTCGCCTCCGCGCGGGCGTCTTCGACGACGAGCCCGAACAGCAGCCCCGCCGGCTGCTGCGCGCGGTAAGCCGGCGGCACCGACTCGTGCCCGCGCCGCACGAAGCTGATCTCGTAGCCCGGCGCGCCGGCGTTGACGCTGGCGAACCAGTCGAGCTCGACGGTGACCGGCAGGCCGACGACGTCCGCGTAGAAGCGGGTGGTCGCGGCGACGTCGTCGACCAGGTAACCCGCCCCGAAACCCTTGACCTGCATCCCCAAGTTCCTCTCTCCAAAGCACTGTACTTGGAGTACTCTACATGTAGTGGTTTGAGCGCGCAAGAAGGTGTGCACAAGCACGGTTGACACGGTTTCCGCAGGTAAGTGACCCTTCTCCCACCATCCGGGCAGGCCTGGACCACATTGTGGACGCGTGGCACGCTGACGTCGTGACTCATGCCGGTGTTCTCCTCGTGGCCCGCCGCCACGTCGACCTGCTGCGGGTCGCCAGCGCCCTCTGCGCACCCGTTCGCTGACTGCCGTCGCCACCACCTGCCACGAATCTCGGACAGCCGGCGCCGGAGGAACCCCGCGAGCCGGTGGTCCTCCGCCGCCACGAAAGCCTCTCGGAGGACGCCGCCATGACCACGCCCCCCACCCAGGCCCGCCCCGCGCGCGTCAAGCAGAAGCGCGGCGAAGGGCAGTGGGCGCTCGGTTACCGGGAGCCGCTGAACCCGAACGAGCGGTCCAAGAAGGACGACCACCCGCTCAACGTGCGGGCGCGCATCGAGAACATCTACGCCCACCGCGGGTTCGACGCGATCGACCCGGGCGACCTGCGCGGCCGGTTCCGCTGGTTCGGCCTCTACACCCAGCGCAAGCCGGGGATCGACGGCGGCCGCACGGCGACGCTGGAGCCCGAAGAGCTCGACGACCGCTACTTCATGCTGCGGGTCCGGCTCGACGGCGGCGCGCTGACCACCGAGCAGCTCACCGTGCTCGGCGAGATCTCGCAGCAGTACGCGCGCGACACCGCCGACATCACCGACCGGCAGAACATCCAGTACCACTGGATCCGGATCGAGGACGTGCCGACGATCTGGGCCAAGCTCGAGAACGCCGGCATGACCACGATGGAGGCCTGCGGCGACAGCCCGCGCGTCATCCTCGGCTCGCCGGTCGCCGGCATCGCCGCGGCCGAGGTGATCGACGGCACCCCGGCGATCGAGGAGATCAAGCGCCGCTACATCGGGAAGCCCGAGTACGCCAACCTGCCGCGCAAGTTCAAGACGGCGATCTCCGGGCAGTCCGACGTCGCCCACGAAATCCACGACGTCGCCTTCGTCGGCGTCGACCACCCGGAGCACGGGCCCGGCTTCGACGTCTGGGTCGGCGGCGGCCTGTCCACCAACCCGATGCTCGGGCAGCGCCTCGGCGCCTGGGTGCCGCTGGCCGAGGTCCCCGACGTCTGGGAAGGCGTCATCTCGATCTTCCGCGACTACGGCTACCGGCGGCTGCGCTCGCGCGCCCGGATCAAGTTCCTGGTCAAGGACTGGGGCGCGGCGAAGTTCCGGCAGATCCTGCAGGACGAGTACCTCAAGCGCGAGCTGATCGACGGCCCGCCGCCGGTCGACCCGGCCGTCCCGATCGACCACGTCGGCGTGCACCCGCAGGTCGACGGCAAGTTCTACGTCGGGGCCGCGCCGATCGCCGGCCGCTCCTCCGGGGGCACGCTCGTCGCCGTCGCCAAGGCCGCCGAACGGGCGGGCTCGAACCGCGTGCGGCTCACCCCGCAGCAGAAGCTCGTCGTGCTCGACGTCCCCGAGGCCCAGGTCGCCACGCTGTCGGCCGAGCTGGCCGAGCTGGGGCTGGAGACGAAGCCGTCGCCGTGGCGGCGCGGCGTGATGGCCTGCACCGGGCTGGAGTTCTGCAAGCTCGCCATCGTCGAGACGAAGGCCCGCGCGCAGCAGCTCGTCGCCGACCTGGAGAAGTCCCTCGCCGACATCCAGGACGGCCTCGAGACGCCGGTCACCGTGCACCTCAACGGCTGCCCCAACTCCTGCGCCCGGATCCAGACCGCGGACATCGGCCTCAAGGGCCAGATCGTCACCGACGCCGACGGCAACCAGGTCGAAGGCTTCCAGGTGCACCTGGGCGGCGGCCTCGGCCTCGACGCCGGGTTCGGCCGGAAGCTGCGCGGGCACAAGGTGACTTCGGGCGAGCTGACCGGGTACGTCGAGCGAGTCGTGCGCAACTACGTCGCCGGGCGCGAACCGGGCGAACGGTTCCCGCAGTGGGCCGCGCGCGCCGAGGAAAGTGCCCTCCAGTGACCGAGCGCGCCACGCCGTTCTACTGCCCCTACTGCGGCGACGAGGACCTCCGGCCGGAAGAGAACGGCGGCTGGCTGTGTTCCGGTTGTCGCCGGGTTTTCTCGGTCAAGTTCCTCGGCCTGTCCCTCCCGGAGGTTTCCCGATGACCGCCACCGCCGACTACAAGACCCTCGCCGAGCGCGCCTCGAAGGAGCTCGCCGACGCGACCGCCGACGAAGCGATCCGCTGGACCGTCGAGACGTTCGGCGACGACTTCATCGTCGCGTCCAACATGCAGGATGCCGTGCTCATCGACCTCGCCGCCAAGGTGAAGTCCGATGTGGACGTCCTGTTCCTCGAGACCGGCTACCACTTCCCCGAAACGATCGGCACGCGCGACGCCGTCCAGACGGTCTACCCGGACGTCCGCATCGTGAACGCCCAGGCCGAGCAGAGCGTCGCCGAGCAGGACGCGGAGTACGGCGCGAAGCTGCACGACCGCGATCCGACGCTCTGCTGCAACCTGCGCAAGGTCGTGCCGCTGCGCAAGACACTGGCGAACTACTCCGCGTGGGTCACCGGTGTCCGCCGCGTCGACGCCCCGACCCGCGCGAACACCCCGATCGTCACCTGGGACGACCGCAACGGCCTCGTCAAGATCAACCCGATCGCGGCGTGGACCGACGACGAGTTCAACGGCTACATCCGCGAGCACGGGATCCTCGAGAACCCGCTGGTGTCCATCGGGTTCCTGTCGATCGGCTGCGCGCCCTGCACGGCGCGGGTCGAGCCGGGGCAGGACCCGCGCAGCGGCCGGTGGGCAGGCCAGTCGAAGACCGAGTGCGGACTGCACGGCTGAGGAAGGGACGCATGACGACCTTGGAGCCCGCTACCGATGCGGCGCAGGACAACCTCGCGGCTTTGGAGTCCGAAGCCATCCACATCTTCCGGGAGGTGGCAGGCGAGTTCGACCGCCCGGTGATCCTCTTCTCCGGCGGCAAGGACTCCACGTTGCTGCTGCACCTGGCGATCAAGGCGTTCTGGCCGGCGCCGGTGCCGTTCCCGCTGCTGCACGTGGACACCGGGCACAACTTCGACGAGGTCATCGAGTTCCGCGACCGCGTCGTCGAGCGCCACGGCCTGCGCCTGGTCGTCGCGAAGGTCCAGGACTGGATCGACGACGGGCGCCTGGAAGAGCGCGCCGACGGGATGCGCAACCCGCTGCAGACCACGCCGCTGCTCGACACGATCGCGGAGCACAAGTTCGACGCGGTGTTCGGCGGCGGCCGCCGTGACGAAGAGCGCGCCCGCGCGAAGGAGCGGATCTTCAGCCTCCGCAACGCCTTCGGCCAGTGGGAACCGCGGCGGCAGCGGCCCGAGCTGTGGAACCTCTACAACGGCAGGCACCGTCCCGGCGAGCAGGTCCGCGTCTTCCCGCTGTCCAACTGGACCGAGGCCGACGTCTGGAACTACATCGCCCGCGAGAAGGTCGAACTGCCGTCGATCTACTACGCGCACCGGCGCGAGGTGTACCTGCGCGACGGGATGCTGCTGGCCGAGGGCCCGTGGGGCGGTCCGCGGCCGGGCGAAGAGGTCCGCGAGCTGACCGTCCGCTACCGGACCGTCGGCGACGGCTCGTGCACCGGCGCCATCGAATCCACCGCGGCCACCGTCGAAGAGGTCATCGCCGAGGTGTCGGCGTCCCGGCTGACCGAGCGCGGCGCGACCCGCGCCGACGACCGGATGTCCGAGGCGGCCATGGAAGACCGCAAGCGTGAGGGGTACTTCTGATGAGTTCGCTGCTGCGCCTGGCCACCGCCGGGAGCGTCGACGACGGCAAGTCCACCCTGGTCGGACGCCTGCTGTACGACACGAAGTCGGTGCTGGCCGACCAGCTCGACGCCGTCACCCGCGCGTCCGTCGACAAGGGACTGTCCACACCGGACCTGTCGCTGCTGGTGGACGGCCTGCGCTCGGAGCGCGAGCAGGGCATCACGATCGACGTCGCGTACCGGTACTTCGCGACGCCGAAGCGGTCGTTCGTGCTGGCCGACACGCCGGGGCACGTGCAGTACACGCGCAACACGGTCACCGGCGCGTCCACCGCGCAGCTGGCCGTGCTGCTGGTCGACGCGCGCAAGGGCGTGATCGAGCAGACCCGCCGGCACGCGGCCGTGCTGGCCCTGCTCGGCGTGCCGCAGCTGGTGCTGGCGGTGAACAAGATCGACCTGGTCGGCTACGACGAGGCGACGTTCACGGTGATCGCCGAGGAGTTCGCCGCGCACGCCCTCTCACTGGGCTACGAGCGCGGGTCCGTGCTGGCCATCCCGGTGTCGGCGCTGGAGGGCGACAACGTCGCGACCCGCTCGGAGCGGACGCCGTGGTACACCGGGCCCAGCCTGCTGGAGCACCTGGAGGACGTGCCGGTCGCGCCCGACCCGCACGACTCGGCGCTGCGGTTCCCGGTGCAGTACGTCATCCGGCCGCGCACACCGGAGTACCTCGACTACCGCGGCTACGCCGGCCAGATCGCCGCGGGCACCGTGCGGCCGGGCGACGAGGTCGTCGTGCTGCCGCAGGGCATCCGCAGCCGCGTCGAGCGGATCGACACCGCGGACGGGCCGTTGGCGGAAGCCGGCGCCGGGACGTCGGTGACGCTGCTGCTGACCGACGACATCGACATCTCCCGCGGCGACCTGATCGCCGCCGCGGACGCGCCGCCGCGCGTGACCGACGAGATCACCGGCACGCTGTGCTGGCTGTCGTCCAAGCCGCTCAAGCCGGGCGCGCGCGTGCTGGTCAAGCACGGCACCCGCACGGTGCAGGCGCTGGTCGACGAGCTGCACGCCCGCTTCGACGAGCAGACACTGTCCAGTGTGGACTCGCCGGACACGCTGGAGCTGAACGACATCGGCCGCGTCTCCCTGCGGCTGGCGGAGGAGCTGGGCGTCGACGACTACGGCGTCAGCCCGCGCACCGGCGCGTTCCTGGTGATCGACCCGAAGGACGGCGACACCCTCGCCGCGGGCCTGGTGGGTGAGCGCTTCTCGTGACGCCACCCCTGGTCGCCGTCGCGCACGGCAGCCGTGACCCCCGCTCGGCGGCGACCGTGCGGGCGCTCGTCGACGTCGTGCGCGACCGGGCACCGGGTGTTTCGGTGTACGAGTCCTTCCTGGACCTGTCGGCCCCGCTGGTCACGGACGTGCTCCGGGGGCTGTACGACACCGGCCACCGGACGGCGGTCGTCGTGCCGCTGCTGCTCGGCAGCGCGTTCCACGCCCGGGTCGACCTGCCGGCGTTGATCGACTCGGTCGTCACGGACTGCCCGGGGTTTGTGGTGCGGACGTCGGACGTGCTGGGTGCCGATCCGGCGCTGGAGGCGGTCGCCCTCGACCGGCTGGCCGCGGCGCCCCGCTTCGCCTTCGACGACCGGGGTGTGATCGTCAGCGCGGTCGGCTCGTCGAACGCGTCCGCCAACGCCGTCGTCGCTTCGCTGGCTTCGCGCTGGGAAGCGCGGCTGGGTGTGCCGGTGAGCGAGGCGTTCGCTTCGGCCACCCAGCCGGACATCCCGGCGGCCGCCGCGGCGTTGCGGGCGCGGGGGGTGCGGCACCTGGTCGTGGCGTCGTGGTTCCTGGCGCCGGGCCTGCTCCCGGACCGGATCGCCCGGCTGGCCCGCGAGGCGGATCCGAAGGCGTTCATCGCCGCGCCGCTGGCCGACGACCCGCGCGTCGCGGACGTGGTGGTCAGCCGGTACGCGTCCGCGGTCAGCGGGCTGCTACGGCAATACGCGTAGTGATCGGGGTGGCGCCGGTCGCGGCGAGGGACAGATCCCACAGCCGCGCGGCCGACTCGGGGTCGACGGCGTAGGCGCGGACGCCGCCGTCGTCCATGGACGCTTCGGGGGCGGAGATGCCGGCGATGTCGCAGTCCTCGAGGTAGCGGCCGCCGCAGTCGGCGAGGAGCGGGGAAGTGGCGGCCCACAGACCGGTGGCGGCCCCCTGGGAGGGGGTCTTGAAGTCGGCGGCGATCACGGTGCCGTGCTCGTCCACCCAGCCGCGCTCGATCTGTTCCTGGAGTGCCATTTCCCGCTGCAGCCCGGTGATGATCTTGCCGGGATGCAGTGCGAAGGCCCGGACGCCGTCGCCTCGCCCGAGCGAGTCGAGGTGGACGGCGAAGAGGGCGTTGGCGGTCTTGGCCTGACCGTAGGCCAGCCACTTGTCGTAGCCGGTGCGGAAGTGCGGGTCGTGCCAGCGGATGTCGGTCAGGGTGTGGCCGGCAGAGCTGTTGACCACGACGCGTGCACCGTCGGCGGCGGCCAGGAGCGGGTAGAGCTCGCAGGTGAGGGCGAAGTGGCCGAAGTGGTTGGCGGCGAGCTGGCCCTCCCAGCCGGGTCCCACGCGCCGTTCGGGCGTGGCCATGACCCCGGCGACGGCCATGAGCAGGTCGAGCCTGGTCAGGGAGTCGCGGATGTGCGCGGCGGCGGCCCGCACACCGGCGAGGTCGGTGAGGTCCATGGGGATGACCTCGCAGCCCCGCACGTTCGCGAGGGCGGCCCGCGCGATGTCCGGCCGGCGCGCCGGAACGATGACGCGGGCTCCGGCGGCCGCGAGGGCACGGGTGGTTTCCAGGCCGAGCCCGGAGTAGCCCCCGGTCACCACAGCGCTCGTGCCGGACAGGTCGAAGCCCGCGGTGACGTCCTGGGCCGTGCTGGTGGCGGAGAAGGGCGAGCCGAGCGGCTGCTGATCGATCTTGCTCATGCCGTCGAACCTACGATCTAGAGCGAGGTCTAGATCAAGTCCTAGACTGCGACGCATGGCCGGCACCGAGACTCCCGCACCGCCCCTGAGCATCGGCGACGTGGCCGAGCGGACCGGACTCAGCGTCCACGCGCTGCGCTTCTACGAGCGCGCGGGACTGCTCGTCGGGCCGGTCCAGCGAACTGCCGGCGGCCGGCGGCGGTACAGCGCGCTCGACGTCGACTGGCTGCTGATCTGCGTCAAGCTGCGGGAATCCGGCATGCCGCTGACCGACCTCAAGCAGTTCGCCGAGCTGGTGCGGCAGGGTCCCGGAAACGAGGCGGAACGCCTGCAGCTCCTCGAAACCCACCAGCGGCGCGTCGACGCACAAATCCAGGCGCTGGAGGAGTGCCGGTCCGTCATCACCTGGAAGGTCGGCGTCTACGCCGACCACCTCGCCCGCGGCCAGGCCGGCGGGCTCTGGGACCCCACGACCTGAACCGCGCCGGCAACGTCGGCGACCCTGCGTACCCGGAGCACCCGCACCACCGCCAAAAGGTGAGTCTCATTCACATTTCTGGTTACTCCAGGTGCATGGGAACGGTAAATCCTTGACGCACTAGTTAACTTGCCGGTAACTATCTGAACTGCTGCGCAGCTTTCTTCCCTCCCCTCGTGAAACCGCAGGTAGGTGGATACAGATGAAAGCTCTTCACTTTTCCCGGCTCGCCGCGCTGACCGCGGCCGCAGTACTTCCGATCGCCCTCGCCGCTCCGGCGTCGGCGGCCACCACCGTCACCTTCGACTGCCAGGCCGACGCCCCCATCGTCGGACCGCAGAAGGTCGCGCTGGACCAGGTCGCCGACGTGACCGCACCGCCGACGGTGGCGCCCGGCGCCGCGTTCGACGTCGTCATCGACCCGGCTCCGAACACCGTGCCGGCCGAGGTGAGCGGGAACAAGGTCAAGAACATCAACACCTTCGCGCTCAAGATCCCGATCCCGGCGAACTCGTCGTACGTCGGCGCGGACCTGGCCGGCGGCTCCGGGCTCGGCTCCACGCCGCCGGCCATCTCCGTCGCGAACGGCGTCGCCACGCTCAGCTTCCCCGGCCCGATCGCCGGTGGCGCCACGTTCGAGCTGCCCACGGTGACGGCGCACCTGACCGCGGGCCAGTCGGGCACCATCGAGACGAAGCTGGGCGGCACCAGCTACAGCGACCCCGGGCTGACGTTCAAGGCGGTGGCGAGCACGATCATCGGTGACCTCACCGCGCCGACGGCCTGCTTCCCCAACCCGAGCCCGGTCTTCACCACGACGACCATCGGCTGAGCAACGGGCCACCCTGCGGGCCCGGCGCCCGTAGGGTGGCCCCATGGGGAACTTCGAACTCGCTCAGGTGAACATCAGCCGGATGAAGGCGCCGCTCGACGACGCGTCGTTCCGCGACTTCGTCGCCGCTCTCGAACCGGTCAACGCCGTCGCCGACCGGGCGCCCGGCTTCGTGTGGCGGCTGCAGACCGAAGACGGTGACGCCACCTCGATCCGGGCCTTCGAATGGGACGTGCGCGGCACGTCCGGGATCCTGGTCAACATGTCCGTGTGGACGTCGGTGGAGGCGCTGGCGGACTTCGTGTTCTCCGGCGAGCACCTGGCGGTCCTCAAGCGCCGCCGCGAATGGTTCCACCACGTCCGCGAGGCGATGACCGTGCTCTGGTGGGTCCCCGCCGGCCACCGGCCGACGACCGCGGAGGCCGAGGAGAAGATCAAGCACCTGCGCGTCCACGGCCCGGCACCGGCGGCGTTCACGCTCAAGCAGCACTTCTCCCCGGCCGCCGATGTGCGCGAGGGTGATCCCGGCTGGCTGTGCCCCGCGTAACACCGGCCGCGCGCCGCGGATGTGCGAGGGTGACGGGCATGGCTGACGAACTGGTGCACTACGACGTGGTGGGCGGCACCGCCACGATCACCCTGGACTCCCCGCACAACCGCAACGCGCTCTCGGCACAGCTGCGCCGAGAGCTCTCGGACTCGCTCGCCAAGGCGGCCACCGACGACGCCGTGCGCGTGATCGTGCTGACGCACACCGGGCCGGTGTTCTGCGCGGGGATGGACCTCAAGGAGGCCCGCGGCGCCGGCGCGGGCGACCAGGGCGTGAACGAGTTCCCTCGCATTCTCGAGCAGCTGTGGACCAGCCCGAAGCCGGTCGTCGCCCGCCTGGCCGGCCCCGCCCGCGCCGGCGGCATCGGCATGGTGGCGGCGTGCGACATCGCCGTGGCGGTACCGGAAGCGACGTTCGCCTTCTCCGAAGTCCGCATCGGCGTGGTGCCGGCGATCATTTCGCTGACGGTCCTCCCCCGCCTCAACCCCCGCGCGGCCCACGAGCTGTTCCTGACGGGCGACACGTTCGACGCCCACCGCGCGGTGGAGATCGGCCTGCTGAACTCGGCGGTCCCGGCGGACCGGCTCGACGCCGAGGTCGCCCGGTACGTCAAGGCCCTCGCGGCCGGCGGCCCGAAGGCACTGGCGGAGACGAAGGCGCTGCTGAGCCGTCCCCGCCCGGCGACACCGTCGGACGGCTTCGACGAGATGCTCGGCCTGTCGGCGAAGTTCTTCGCCAGTGAGGAAGGCCAGGAGGGCATCCTGGCCTTCGCCCAGAAGCGCGAGCCGAAGTGGGTGCCGCAGGACTAGGCCGCGACGCGGGCCTGCCGGCGCGAAACCAGCGCGAGCAGGCCCGTCACCCCGCCGCACAGCGCGGCGATCACGTACACCGGCGTCAAACCCCCGGCCTGGTAAGCGATCCCGAGCACCGCGACGCCGAGCGTCTGCCCGAACTGCCGGGTCGTCGTCAGGATTCCCGCGGCCATCCCAGCCCGTCCCGGCGGGGCCGCCGACGCGATCGCCGCGCCCATTGCGGGTCCCGCGATGCCCACCCCGATCCCGGTCACCGCCAGCCCGAGCGGGATCGCCACGACCACGAGCGACAAGCAGCCGAGCGCGCCCAGCAGTACTCCGGCCCCGAGCAGGGTTCGCGGCGGGAACCGGTGTAGCACCTTGCCGAGGAGCGTCGAAGTCAGGAAGGACGCCAGCGCGAGCGGTGCCAGCGCGAACCCGGCCGCGACCGGCGACCGCGAAAGTCCCAGCCACAGCGAGACGTAGACCAGCGCCGCGAACGTCAACGTCGACGCCGCCGCGCAGGCGATGAGCGTCGAGAACCCGCCGTCGCGGAACAGCCGCAGGTCCAGCATCGGCTCGGCCCGGCGCCGCTCCACGACGACGAACGCGGCGAAACCGAGCACCGAAACCGCCAGCGCCCACCGGTCCGCGGTCAGCCCGTGCACCAAGCTCGCGGCGCCGACCGCGAACCACCCCGCGCCCGCGACGTCGAACCGGGCTGGACGCCCCGGCTCGTCCGGCCGCACCGCCCGCAGCGCGAACAATCCCGTCGCCAAGGCGAGCGGCACGTTGACGAAGAAGACCGACGGCCAGCCGAAGTACTCGGTCAGCACTCCGCCCACCACCGGACCCGCCGCCGCGCCGAGCCCGTTGACCGCGAAGAAGACGCTGATCGCCGTCCCCCGCGCACGCCCTTCATAGGAAGCGGCCAGCAGCGCGAACCCGGTCACCGCCAGCGCCGCCCCGCCGATCGCCTGCACGCCCCGAGCCGCGATCAGCGCCCCGATGCCCGGCGACAGCCCGCAGGCCAGTGACGCCAGCCCGAACACCGCGAGCCCGGCGAGGAACAGCCGTCGCAGGCCGAACCGGTCCGCGAGCGACCCCATCGCGAGCATCAGCACCGCCAGGACCAGCGTGTAGACGTCCGGCACCCACTGCAGCTGTCCCACCGACGCCGTCAGGTCGGCGCCGATCCGGGGCAGCGCCACCGTGACGACGGTGGTGTCCAGCAGGAACAGGAACGAGCCCGCACAGACCACGGCCAACGGCCACCACTTGCGCATCGATACTCCCTTCGTGTGCCCCGAAGAGTGCGGTCGGTGCGCCGATCGTCACCAGATAAGTCGACAAATCCGCCGGATACCGTCACGGCCTACGCTGGGCACATGGAAACCGTCACACTCGACGACGTCGACCGTGGCCTGCTCCACGCGCTGCAGCTCGACGGCCGCGCGCCGATGCGGACGCTCGGCCGGGTGCTCGGCGTCTCGGAGAACACGGTGGCCCGGCGCTACCGGCGGCTGCGCACCGCCGGCGTCCTCAGGATCACCGGCGCGGTCAGCGGCGGCGAAGCCGGCTACCCGACGTGGACGCTCCGCCTGCGCACGACGCCGGACGCCGGAGCCGCCGTCGCGGACGCGCTGGCCGACCGGCCCGACGTGTCGTGGGTGCACCTGCTGTCCGGCGGCACCGAGATCTCCTGCACCGTGCACGCCCCGGACACGGCCGGGCGCGACGACCTGCTGCTGCGCAAGCTGCCGCGCGCGAGCCGCGTCACGACGGTCTCGGCGCACGAACTGCTGCACACGTTCGCGCTCCCGGACGGCTGGCGGGGGCTGCACTGCCTGTCACCCGGGCAGGTCGAGCAGCTGCGCCCGCCGGCGCCCGAGGGCCCCGGCCTCCCGCCGGCCCCGGAAGATCAGCCGCTGCTCGACGCGCTGGCCCACGACGGCCGGGCGAGCTACACGGCGCTGGCGCGGGCGACCGGCTGGTCCGACTCGGCCGTGCGGCGCCGGATGGACGTGCTGCGGCGGCACGGCACGCTGACCTACCACCTCGACGTTTCCCCGGCCCAGCTCGGCTTCCGGTCCGAAACCCGGCTGTGGCTGACCGTCTCCCCCGCCCACCTCGCCGAGGCGGGCGAGACGTTGGCGAGCCACCCGGAGACGTCGTTCGCCGTCGCCACCACCGGCACGACGAACCTCACCGCGATGGTGAACTGCCGCGACGGCCGCGACCTCTACCGCTACCTCACCGACCGGGTCGCCGGGATCCGCGGCGTGCAGACCCTCGAAAGCGCGCCGGTGATCCGCACGGTCAAACGCGCGGGGACGCCGCTCAGGCGTCCGGCAGCACGACCGTGAGCCGCCACGAACCGGCGCTGCGGCCGCTCGGGCCCAGCGCGCGCTGCGCGTCCGACAGCACGCTGCGGATGGCCAGGTACGTCTTGGGTTCCGCCTTGCGCAACGCGTCCGAGCCCGGCCAGATCAGCACGTGCTCCCCCGGCGGCAGCCACGAGAGGTCGGTCAGGCAGTCGTAGAGCGCGTCGAGGTTGTGCCCGAAGTAGTCCGGAAAGGACAGTGCCTCGGCGAACGCGGTGAGCGTGCTGGCCTTGTCGACGGTCGGCCGCGAGTTGACCAGGTGCGGGTACGCGCCCCGCGCGAACGCCTCTTCCGCGGCGGCCTTGGCCTGCTCCGAGGCGCTCATCGGGCCGGGTCCACGACGACGAACGACGCGTAGTGGTCGCCGGTGTAGTACAGCTCGCGCGCCTGCCCGGTGATCAGCCGCCGGGCGCCGCGGTCGGGGCTGCCCGGGGTCTTCACCGTGTACTCGTGGTAGTAGCCGGACTGCTTGCGCGGCAATCTCTTCTCGCGGTTCTCGAAGACGACGTCGTCGTTGCGCGGGTAGGGGTACGGGCCGCCCGCCTCGATCAGCTTCCACGTGTCCGCCGCCTGCGCCGGCAGCGCGGAAAGCGCCTTCACCGGCAACCCGGAGTCCGCGCCCGGCACGGCGCCGCCACCCTTGGCGGGCGTGCCCGGCACGCTCGGCGAAGGACTCGACGACGTACTCGGTGACGTCGAGCCGTCGCTCACGACGTCCTTGACCAGCCAGCCCCCCAGCACCAGCACGAGGAGCCCGATCAGCGCGGCGGTGATCCGCCTTCGGTTGAACATGGTGCGCGAGCCTATGCCGAGGAGTCGGAGTCGTCGTCACGCCCCGGAGCCAGCCGGCGGGCGAACAGCCCGACGACCTTGTCGAGCACCCACGCGGCGGCCAGGCACAGCGGCACGACGACCACCATGACCAGCACGAACTGCACCGGGAACCAGGCCTGGGCGAGCCACAGCTCGACCCCGTCCCACCAGTCGGCAAGCCCGTTGAACACGGTGTGAGCCTACGCGCGCTCTGCTGCCCCCGCGTGCCAGGGGCGGTACGTTGCAGGACATGTTCGCCGTCTACGCGCAGGAACCCAACGCCGACAGCCCGCTGGACTCGCTCGTCGTCGGCGAGCGCCCCGAACCGGACGTGCCCGACGGCTGGGTCCGCGTGCAGGTCAAGGCGGCCAGCCTCAACATGCACGACCTCTGGACGCTGCGCGGGGTCGGGATCAAGCCGGAGCAGTTCCCGATGATCCTGGGCTGCGACGGCGCGGGCACCCTCGACGACGGTTCGGAGGTCGTCATCCACTCGGTGATCAACGCGCCGGGCTGGCAGGGCGACGACACCCTCGACCCGAAGCGCACGCTGCTCACCGAGAAGCACCAGGGCACCTTCGCCGACCACGTCGTCGTGCCGGCCCGCAACGTCGTCCCGAAGCCCGCGGCACTCAGCTTCGCCGAAGCCGCCACCATGGGCACGGCCTGGCTGACCGCGTACCGGATGCTGTTCGTGAAGTCCGGGCTGCGGCCGGGGCAGACGATGCTCGTGCAGGGTGCCTCCGGCGGCGTCTCGACCGCGCTGGTGCAGCTCGGCCGCGCGGCCGGGTTCCGGGTCTGGGTCACCGGCCGGACCGAGGAGAAGCGCGCCCTCGCCACCGGCCTGGGCGCCCACCAGGCGTTCGAATCGGGCGCGCGGCTGCCCGAGCGCGTCGACGCCGTGTTCGAGACCGTCGGCAAGGCGACCTGGTCGCATTCGGTCAAATCGCTCAAGCCGGGCGGGATCATCGTCGTCTCGGGCTCGACCAGCGGCCCGGACGCGCACGCCGAGCTGCAGCGCGTCTTCTTCCTCCAGCTGCGTGTCGCCGGCTCGACCATGGGCACCCGCGACGAGCTCGCGGACCTGCTCGCCTACCTCGACCTGACCGGCGTCCGGCCGCAGATCGGCGCGGAGCTGCCGTTTTCCGAGGCCCCTAAGGGGTTCCAGGCGATGCTCGAGGGGGACACCGCGGGCAAGATCGTCTTCACCCGCTAGCGGGCTGTGAGCTGGGCGGATCCCCGGATCCGCCCAGCGCGGAAAACATTCCGCCTGCTGGTGAATTTTCGACGTCTTCACTTCGAGACCTGGTCGTTAGCCCCGAAATTCCACCAAAACCCAAGCATGGCCGGGTATTCTGTGGTCATGACCGCGACGAAGCGGCCCGCGCCGGCGGAACCGGGCGGCCGGCCCAGTGACGAGACCCCGATCCGGGTCTCCTTCCGGCGCTACGCCGGCGTCCGCACCCGCGTGCTCGAGGTCGGCAACCCCGAACCCGAGCAACCCGCCGCCCGCCGCGCACTGCGTCGCCGGGCGGCCGCGCCGCACGTCCGGCCCACCGCGCCACGGCTGGTGCTGCTGCACGGCTACTGCGACAGCGCCGACACCTGGCGCCCCGCCCTGGAGCAGCTCGCGGCCGCCGGGATTCCGGCGGCCGCGGTCGATCTGCCCGGTTTCGGCGACGCCCAGCCGTTGCGGCCCGGCCCGATGCTGCCGCAGCTCGACGCGTTCGCCACCGCCGTCGTCCGCGAGCAGGCGGTCCTCGGTTCGGTCGTGCTGGCCGGCAACTCCCTCGGCGGCACCATGAGCCTGCGCGCGGCGCAGAACAGCAGGCTGCCGATCTCCGGCGTCGTGTCGATCGCCGCGCCGGGGTTCGTCGACTCGTGGCTGATCCGCGCGGTGGCGCGCTACCCGCTGCCGCTGCGGCTGTACTCGTCGCTGCCCGTCCCGGTGCCGGGTTTCCTGGTCCGCAAGGTCGCCGAGCAGGTCGTCCCGCGGCTGCTGTACGCCGACTCCGGCGCGGCCGACGCCGGCCAGGTGCAGCGCTTCACCGCGCTCTTCCCCGACTACCGCGCGACCAAGAGCCGCCTGGAGCAGGCCCGGCAGCTCGTCGCCGAGCTCGCCGACGCCTACCGCCTCGATTCGGTCGAGGTCCCGCTGCTGGTCGTCGCGTGCGGCAAGGACAAGCTCGTCACCGCCGCGTCCGGGCGGCAGCTGCACACGCTGGTGCCGCACAGCAGGCTGCTGGTCCGCGAGGACTGGGGGCACTGCCCGCAGCTGGACGACCCGGTGGAGATCGCGGAGCTGCTCACCTACTTCGCGGCGAGCGCGGTCCGGACCACCCACGCCAAGCGGGCCGCGGCGGCGGCGCCGAAGGCCGTCAGCGAGGACACCGCGGCAGGCTGACGCGCTCAGGCTGTAGGCGCGCGGAGTTGGCGGTAGGTTCCGGCGAGGGTCCGTGATCCGGGCCTTCCACCGACCGCTCGGGAGGCGATGATGTCCGCTCCTGTGGGTGCCGGCTCCGGCATCTTCCGGCGCAAGCCGATCGACCAGATCCAGGACACGCCCGAAAGCGGCGGCCTGCAACGGACCCTGGGGCTGTGGCAGCTGACCGCCATCGGCATCGGCGGCATCATCGGCGCCGGGATCTTCGCCCTCGCCGGCAGCGTCGCGCACGGCGACGACGCCGCGGGCATCCCGGGTGTCGGCCCGGCCGTGCTGATCTCGTTCCTCATCGCCGGGGTCGCCAGCGCCGCGGCGGCGTTCTCCTACGCGGAGTTCGCCGGCCTGATCCCGAAGGCCGGCTCGGCCTACACCTACGGCTACGCGGTGCTCGGCGAGGTCGTCGGCTGGTTCATCGGCTGGGACCTGCTGCTGGAGTACACCGCGATCGTGTCGGTGGTGGCGATCGGCATCTCGGGCTACTTCAACTTCCTGCTCGGCCAGATCGGCCTCGACCTGCCCGCGTGGATGCTCGGCGCGCCCGGCACCGGGCCGGGCCACAAGGTCGACCTGTTCGCCGCGCTGCTGTGCCTGCTGATCGCGTACCTGCTCAACCGCGGCATCCGCAGCGCCGCCCGGTTCGAGACGGCGATGGTCGGGATCAAGGTCCTGATCGTGCTGGTGGTCATCCTGGTCGGCTTCTTCTACGTCAAGACCGGCAACTACACGCCGTTCGCGCCCGCGGGCTTCGGCGGCGCGGTGACCGGCGCCGCGACAGTGTTCTTCGCCGTCTTCGGCTACGACGCGATGTCGACGGCGGCCGAGGAGTCGAAGGACGCGCAGCGGCACATGCCGAAGGCGATCCTGTACTCGCTGGCCATCTCGATGGTGCTGTACGTGCTGGCCTGCCTGGTGCTGACCGGCATGCAGAAGTACACCGAGATCGACCCGCAGAGCGGCTTCTCGACGGCGTTCAAGTCGGTCGGCCTCGACGGGCTGGCCACGGTGATCGCGATCGGCGCGATCGTCGGCATCCTCACCGTGCTGTTCACGTTCCTGATGGGCGCGACCCGCGTCGGCTACTCGATGAGCCGCGACGGGCTGCTGCCGCCGTGGCTGGGCAAGACCCACCCGACCCGGCAGGTGCCGAGCCGGATGACGTGGATCCTCGGCGGCGCGTCCGCGGTCATCGCCGGCGTGCTGCCGATCGGCGAGGCGGCCGAGCTGACGAACATCGGCATCCTGCTCGCGTTCGTCGTCGTCTGCATCGCGGTGATCGTGCTGCGCTACAAGCAGCCGGACCTGCCGCGGACGTTCAAGACCCCGGGCATGCCGGTGGTGCCCGCGATCGGCGTCGTGTTCTCGATCTGGCTGATCACGTTCCTGCAGCCGGAGACCTGGCTGCGGTTCGCCGCCTGGTTCGCCATCGGCCTGCTCATCTACTTCCTGTACAGCCGGCGGCACTCGGTGCTCAACCGCGAGCGCTAACGGATCCGGTCGAGGCGTGCGGCGGCTTCGCGCGCCTCGACCTTCAGCCGTTCGATGATCACGGCGGCCGAAGCGTCGTAGCCGAGCGGGTAGGTCTGGCCCGCCCACAGCGAGATCGCTTCCGGGTCGCCGGCCTTCGCCGACGCCTTGCGCACCGGCCCGGCCAGGTGGTTGAGCTGCGGGTAGGCGGCGGGCGCGCCCTCCGACAGCGCGTCCATGAACTTGTTGACCAGGCCGCGCGCCGGGCGGCCGCTGAAGGCGCGGGTGAACGCCGTCTCGCGCTCGGCGAGGGCGAGGGCCTTGCGGTGCGCCTCGGACGTCCCGGCTTCGTCCGCCCGCAGGAAGACGGTGCCGAGCTGGGCGGCCGCGGCGCCGGCGGCGAGCACGGCCGCGACGTCGGCGCCGTGCACCAGCCCGCCGGCGGCGATCAGCGGCAGGTCGACGCGGGCGGCGACGAGCCTGACGAGCGCGAGGACGCCGTACTCCGCACCGCCGCCGGGCAGGCGCGGGTCGTCGGTGAACAGGCTCCGGTGCCCGCCGGCCTCGAAGCCCTGGACGACGAGCGCGTCGGCGCCGAGGTCGGCGGCCCGCTGCGCCGCCTCCGGCGTGGTCACGGTGATGACGACCGTGCTCCCGGCCTCCTTCAGGCGCACCACGTCCGACGGCGTGGGCGGGCCGAAGGTGAACGACACCACGGGGACGCGCTTCTCGAGGACGATGTCCAGCTTCGCCGGGTAGTTGTCGTCGTCCCACTTCGGTTCGCCGAGCTCGACGTCGTACTCGCGGGCGAACCGTTCGAGCCGCTCGCGGTGCGCGCCGATGTCGGCGCCGGTGTCGGGCTGCGGGACGAAGAGGTTGACGCCGAACCGGCCTTCGGTCAGCTCCCGCGTCCGGTCGATCTGCGCGGTCAGCGCCGCGGGCGTGAGCATGCCGGCGGAGAGGAAGCCGAAGCCGCCGGCCTCGGACACCGCGGCCACCAGCTCCGGGGTGGTGGGACCGCCGGCCATCGGCGCGGCGACGACCGGGAACGTCAGCTCGTCGAACATGCCACCGAGCGTAGTCCCGGCCGGCTCTTCGCGCGGACCACCCGACTTGGTCTAGACCACCGTCGCCGGAAATGCGACGATCCGGGCAGGCGCGACGGCGAGGTCGCGCCCTTCTGCCTGGAGGTCCCCCGGTGAAGAAACCCTTCGCGCGGCGGTTCGGCCGCGCGCTCGCCGTGCTGGCCCTGGTCGGCGCCAGTACCCAGCTCACCCCGGCCGCGGCGGCGACGCCGGCGTTGCAGTCGATCGTGCCGGTACCGGTCTCGGTGACCCCGGCGGCCGGAGTCGCGTTCCCGTTGGTCTCGACCACTTCGATCGTCACCGAAGCCGGTTCGGCCCCCGCCCGGCAGGTCGGCGACTACCTGGCCGCCGTGCTGCGGCCGTCGACCGGCTACGCGCTGCCGGTGTCGGACGCACCGGCGGCCGTGCCGTCCGGCAGCATCGCGCTGCTGCTGAGCGGCGCACCCGCGGCCGTCGGCACGCAGGGCTACCAGCTGGTGTCGACGGCGTCCTCGGTCACGGTGCGGGCGATCACCGCCGACGGGCTCTTCGCGGGCGTCCAGACGCTGCGGCAGCTGCTGCCCGGCCGCGTCGAGAGCGCGTCACCCCAGCCGGGCCCGTGGAGCGTGCCGGGGGCGACGATCCTGGACTACCCGCGCTTCGCCTACCGCGGCGCGATGCTCGACGTCGCGCGGCACTTCCACCCGGTCCCGACGGTCAAGCGGTACATCGACCAGCTGGCCCAGTACAAGATCAACAACCTGCACCTGCACCTGTCGGACGACCAGGGCTGGCGCATCCAGATCGACAGCTGGCCCCGCCTGACGACGTACGGCGGGAGCACCCAGGTCGGCGGCGGCCCGGGCGGCTACTACACGAAGGCGCAGTACACGGACATCGTGAACTACGCGGCGTCACGCCACATCACGATCATCCCGGAGATCGACATGCCCGGGCACGTCAACGCGGCGCTGGCGTCGTACGCGGAGCTGAACTGCAACGGGGTGGCGCCCGCGTTGCGCACCGACATCGCGGTCGGTTACAGCTCGCTGTGCATCTCGAAGGACATCACGTACACGTTCGTGGCGGACGTCCTGCGCGAGCTGGCGGCCCTGACCCCGGGCCCGTACATCCACATCGGCGGCGACGAGGCGTCGGCGACGTCCCAGGCGGACTACCTGACGTTCATGAACAAGGTGCTGCCCCTGGTGGCGGCGACGGGCAAGTCGGTGGTGGGCTGGCACGACATCGCCAAGGCCACGCTGCCCGCGTCCGCCACCCCGCAGTTCTGGGGAACGTCGACGTCGGACGCGGGCGTCTCGGCGGCGGTTTCCCGTGGCAGCAAGGTGATCCTGTCGCCGGCGAACAAGGCCTACCTGGACATGAAGTACAACAGCTCGACGCCGATCGGCCTGTCCTGGGCGGGCTACATCGAGGTCCAGGACGCGTACGGCTGGAACCCGGGAGCGTACTTGTCGGGCGTGGGAGAGTCCGCGGTCCGCGGCGTGGAGTCACCGTTGTGGACGGAGACGGTGGTGACGCCGTCGGACATCGAGTACCTGGCGTTCCCCAGGCTGGCGGCACACGCGGAGCTGGGCTGGTCGCCGTGGTCGACGCACGACTGGACGGCGTTCCGGACCAGGTTGGGCGCCCAGGCACCGCGCTGGGTCGCGCAGGGGATCAACTTCTACCGGTCGTCGCAGGTTCCGTGGGACACGGGCGGGACCAACCCGGGGTCGTGCGCGGATCCGGCGTGGAGCGCCACGCAGGTGTACACGGGCGGGAACGTGGTGTCCCACAACGGCCACAAGTGGACGGCGAAGTGGTGGACGCGGGGCGAGGAGCCGGGAACGACGGGCCAGTGGGGAGTCTGGGCCGACAACGGGGTTTGCTGAGGTGTGTGCCGGGCCCGCGCCGGTGGGCCCGGCACACCCCGGAGGCCGGCTCCGCCGATTAGCCTGCAGCCATGCCGGATTCCTGCGTGATCTGTGCCAAGCACCGGGGTACCGGCCCCTTGGTGGGGCCGGTGGTCTGGGCCGGCGAACTCGTCGTCGTCAGTCATCGGCCGGGGGCCTTTCCCGGCTACCTCTTCGTCGAGACCCGGCGGCATGTCGCGAACCTCGACGGGCTCACCGAAGCCGAGGCACTGGGCGTCGCGCGGGCGGCCTGGGTTGCCGCCCGCGCGTTGCGAGCCGAACTCGAGCCCGAGTCCGTGCACTCGGCCATGGCCGGGCGGGGGCTCGCCCGGGCCCACTTTCACCAGCACGTCTTCGTGCGGCACCGCGGGACCCCCGGCGAACTCGGGTGGATGGACGTCGACTGGCCTGGGGCGCCTCGCGTGGATCTCGACCTTCTGTGCGGACGGTTGTCGGCGCACTTCGCGGGGTGAATCCGGGGCGTCCGGGCGGTCCGGCGGGCTAGGTTGGGGCCATGAGCGCTGATCTCGAGCAGGTTCGCACACTGTCGCTGCAGGAGCACGGCCTCGCCACCGTGGCCACCACCCGCGCGGACGGCACCGTGCACGCCTCCGTCGTCAATGCCGGCGTCCTCGACGATCCGGTGACCGGTGCCCCCGGTGTCGCCTACGTCGCCGTCGGGAAGGCGCACAAGCTCGCCCTGCTGCGGCGGGCCGGGCATGCCACCGTCACCTTCCGGCGCGGGTGGAACTGGCTCTCCGTCACCGGCGCCGTCCACCTCGTCGGGCCCGACGATCCCGATCCGGGCTTCGATCCCGCGGGCCTGCCGCAGCTGCTGCGCGACGTCTTCATCGCCGCCACCGGGACCCATGACGACTGGGCCGAGTACGACCGCGTCATGGCCGAAGAGCGGCGGGTTGCGGTGTTCATCCGGGCGGACCGGATAATCGGCAATCCCTGACCCCTCCGGCCCCAGGAGTCGTCCCGTTGTCCGAGTCCCCGCCCCGCGTCACCACGCCGGTCAAGGTCCTCGTCGGCTTGCTCGTCGTCGCCGACGCCGGCTTCGGCGCGGCACTCGCCACCGGGCTGGTGCGCGGCCTCTCGCCGTGGCTGGTCGGCGGCGCCTACGCGGCGACCGTGCTCGCCGCCGTCGTCGCCTACCGCGTGTCCAAGGCCCGCGACCTCAAGCGCGGGTTCGAGGCTCTCCACGACCTCACCGTCGGCGAGGAGGGCCTCCGCCTGCCCGCGGGCACGCTCAGCACGCGCCTGGTCCCCTGGCCGGAGATCGCCGAAGTCACCGTTCGCCGGTCGGCCCGCTTCGGCGACGGCTACCTGCGTGACGCCCTCTGGGTCGACCTGGTCACCGGCGGAGGCGTCGAGAGCTCGGTGCAGCGCTACGCGCCGCGCGGCAAGCTCCAGCCCGCGCCGCCCGAGCGGCGGCAGTTCGAGCAGACGGCGATCCTCGCCCCGGCCCTGTTCGACGCGGTGCTCGACCGGCTCCGGAAGGAACTGCGCCACCGGCAGCTGCACGCCCAGCTCCGCGGCACTCGCTTCCGGCAGGACTGACGCAGCTCAGCCAAGGCGGCCCAGCAGCTCCCGTGGCACGATCCGCACCGGGAAGGGCCGCTCTGCCTCGAAGACCTCGTCGCCCGCCGCCTTGGCCACCTGGCAGTAGTGACCCTCCTCGTCCAACTCGAACACCGTCAGCGCGGGTTCCTCCGGGTCGATCACCCAGTAGCTGCCGGTCCCGAGCCGTTCGTAGACAGCTTTCTTGAGGTTCAGGTCGTAGAGCGCCGTACTCGGCGACAGCACCTCGACCGCCAGCACCGGTGCTGCCGGGAGGTCCTTGTCTGTGAAGTCCTCGTCCAAGCCGGCCAGGACGTCCGGCTGGAGCTCGATCTTGTCACCCGAGTGCACCGCGAACGGCGCGACGAGCACGTCGTACTCAGCCGGGCACGCGTCCTCGAGAACCCTCGCGAGCATCATCACGATCTTCTGGTGTCTTCGACCGGGCGCGGGACTCACGATGAGCACCCCGTCGATGAGTTCGTAACGTCGGCCATCGTCCGGCATCCCCTCGAGGTCCTGCACCGTCAGGGGGCCCGAATCGGCGGGATGCTCGATGTCAGCCATGACCGTCATGGTGCTCTCCTTTCGCTCTTCGCACCAGAGGAAACCAGAGACCACCGACAGAAACCGCATCGAACGCGAGTTCGGCGCCCATATTCACGCCACCGTGTGAATATGGGCGCCGCTGTCACATCAACGGAACAGTTACTTCTTCTTTCCGGAGTCCTCAGTGGACAATGCGGCGACGAAGGCCTCCTGCGGAACCTCGACCCGGCCGACGGTCTTCATCCGCTTCTTGCCTTCCTTCTGCTTCTCCAGCAGCTTCCGCTTCCGCGAGATGTCACCGCCGTAGCACTTCGCGAGGACGTCCTTGCGGATCGCGCGAATCGTCTCGCGGGCGATGATCCGCGAGCCGACGGCCGCCTGGATCGGCACCTCGAACTGCTGCCGCGGGATCAGCTCGCGCAGCCGGGTCGCCATCCGGTTGCCGTAGCCGTAGGCCGCGTCCTTGTGCACGATCGCCGAAAACGCGTCCACGGTTTCGCCCTGCAGAAGGATGTCCACCTTGACGAGGTCCGCGATCTGCTCGCCCGCCTCTTCGTAATCGAGAGACGCGTAGCCGCGCGTACGCGACTTCAGCGTGTCAAAGAAGTCGAAGATGATTTCCGCCAGCGGGATGTTGTAGCGCAGTTCGACGCGGTCCTCGGACAGGTAGTCCATGCCGAGCAGGGTGCCGCGCTTCGTCTGGCACAGCTCCATGATCGTGCCGACGAACTCCGACGGCGCGAGGATGCTGACCTTCGACACCGGCTCGTGCACCTCGGCGATCTTCAGCCCGGTCGGCCAGTCCGACGGGTTGGTCACGACGACCTCGCTGCGGTCCTCGAGCACCACGCGGTAGATGACGTTCGGCGCCGTCGAGATCAGGTCGAGGCCGAACTCGCGCTCGAGCCGGTCGCGCGTGATCTCCAGGTGCAGCAGGCCGAGGAAGCCGCAGCGGAAGCCGAAGCCCAGCGCCACCGACGTCTCCGGCTCGTAGTCGAGCGCGGCGTCGTTCAGCTGGAGCTTGTCCAGCGCCTCGCGCAGCTCGGGGTAGTCGGAACCGTCCACCGGGTACAGCCCGGAGTAGACCATCGGCTTCGGCTCGCGGTAGCCCGCCAGCGCCTCCTTGGCGCCGTGGCGCTCGGAGGTCACGGTGTCGCCGACCTTCGACTGCCGGACGTCCTTCACGCCGGTGATCAGGTAGCCGACCTCGCCGACGCCGAGGCCCTTGCTGGGCTTCGGCTCGGGCGAGATGATCCCGACCTCGAGGAGCTCGTGGGTGGCGCCGGTCGACATCATCTTGATCTTCTCGCGCGGCGTGATCTTGCCGTCGACGACGCGGATGTAGGTGACGACGCCGCGGTACGTGTCGTACACCGAGTCGAAGATCATCGCGCGGGCGGGCGCGTCGGCTTCGCCCTGCGGCGCGGGGACCTGCTTGACGACCTCGTCGAGCAGCTCGCCGACGCCCATGCCGGTCTTGGCCGAGACCCGCAGCACGTCCTCGGGCTCGCAGCCGATGATGTGGGCGAGCTCACCCGCGTACTTGTCGGGGTCGGCCGAGGGCAGGTCGATCTTGTTGAGCACCGGGATGATCTGGAGGTTGTTCTCCAGCGCCAGGTACAGGTTGGCCAGGGTCTGGGCCTCGATCCCCTGCGCGGCGTCGACCAGCAGGATCGCGCCTTCGCACGCCTCCAGGGCCCGGGAGACCTCGTAGGTGAAGTCCACGTGGCCGGGCGTGTCGATCATGTGCAGGACGTGGTCCTGGCCGTCGACCTGCCAGGGCAGCCGGACGTTCTGCGCCTTGATGGTGATCCCGCGCTCGCGCTCGATGTCCATCCGGTCGAGGTACTGGGCCCGCATGGCGCGCTCTTCGACGACGCCGGTGAGCTGCAGCATGCGGTCGGCCAGGGTCGACTTGCCGTGGTCGATGTGCGCGATGATGCAGAAGTTCCGGATCAGCTCCGGCGGCGTGAAGGTGGTGTCGGCGAACGTCGTCACTCGAATGAGTCCTCGGAAAGTCGGGGATGGCCACCTCTATGTTCCCATGGCCCTCCGGGTGCGGGTGGGGGTCATCCCCGATGCGGGCTCCGGTGATCCGTGGTGCCCTCGAAGTATGAGCATTCCACGCCAGCCGGCACCCCCTCCCCAGCCGGAGACCAGCGGGTTCGCCCGCGTCCTCGACCGGACGTTCGGTCACCCCTCCGGCGTGCTCGGCCGCCTCGGCGGCTGGGTCATGGCCCGGGGCAACGCCGCCACCGAACACCGCATCGTCGACCTCGCGAAGGTCGAGCCGCACGAAACCGTCCTGGTCGTCGGCCCCGGCCCCGGCGTCGGCCTCGATGCGGCTGCCCGCCTGGCCGGCCGTGCCGTCGGCGTCGACCCTTCCCTCGAGATGCTCACGCTGTGCCAGGAGCGCTGCGGCGACCGCGCCGAGCTGCGCGAAGGGTCCGCGGCGCACACCGGCGAGCCCGGCGAATCCGTCGACGTCGTCCTGAGCGTGAACAACGTCATGCTGTGGGACGACCGCGCGGCCGGGTTCGCCGAGCTGTTCCGGGTGCTGCGCCCCGGCGGCAGGCTGCTGCTGTCCGCGCACGAGAAGTGGCTGCCCGTGAGCAGGCACGTCCTGGCCGACGAAGCGGCCGCCGCGGGCTTCGCCGACCTGCAGACCTGGACCTGGGAGCCCCCGGGCTTCGCCGCGCTCGCCGCGCAGCTGCGCGCCGTCAAGCCGGCCTAGCGGGTGTCCGTGCGGATCGGGTGCCCCTCGGGCACCTCGACCAGGACGATGCGCGTGCCGTCCGGATCGGCGATCCAGGCCTCGTCGAGGCCCCACGGCTCACGCCGGGCGTCGCGCACCGGCTCCAGGCCCTTCGCCTTGAGGCCGGCCAGGACGCCGGCGAGGTCCCGGACCTGCAGCCAGAGCACCAGGTCGGGCGACGAGCCCGTCTCGCCGGCACCGGAGACCTCGAGGGAGCCGTGGCCGAGGAAGAACACGGTGCCGCCGGGGAACTCCCGCTCCACGGCCAGGCCGAGGGTGTCGCGGTAGAACGCCGTCGACGCGGCGACGTCGCGCGGACGGATCAGCAGCCTGCTCTTCAGGATCTCCACCCGACCATCCCTACCGGACGGGCTCAGGCGACCGCAATCGCCGCGATGCCGGACAGCACGATGACCGACCCGGCGAGCCGCCGCACGGCGTTGTGCTCGCCGAGCACCAGCCACGCGGCGAGGCCGCCGAGCACGATGCTCAGCTCCCGAGCCGGTGCGACCAGGCTGACCGGCGCCATGGTGAGGGCGAACAGCACGAGGATGTAGGCGATCGGCGAGAGCACGGCGACGAGCAGCACCTCGCGACGGTGTTCGCGCCAGACCCGCGCGACCTCGGCGCGATCGGCCAGCGCACCGGGCACGAGCAGCACGCTCTGCAGGATCGAGCCGAGGCCGAAATAGACGACCGGAGGCACGCCGATGCCGGCCACCGAGTGCGCGTCCCAGAGCGTGTAGCCGGCGATGACGGCGCCGGTCAGGAGGCCGTAGCCGATGCCGGCCCGCACGGCCCGGGGATCACCGGCCGCGCGGCCGGTGCTGATCACCAGCACCCCGGCGACGACCAGGAACGCCCCGAGCAGGCCGAGCGGGCCGGGCCGTTCGCCGAGCACCAGGACGGCGGCGAGCACGGACAGCAGCGGCCCGGTGCCGCGCGCGACGGGGTAGACGACGGAGAGGTCACCGACGCGGTACCCGCGTTGCAGCACGACGCCGTAGGCGATGTGCAGCAGGGAGGTGACCACGGCGGCGAGCAGCCAGCTCCACTGTGGACGATCGGCTTCGACGAGGAGGAACCCGACGGTGACCGGCAGCAGCAGGACGGCACCGACGGTGTAGTAGAGCCAGACGAACTGGGTGCCCCCGGAGGAGACCCGCTTGGCGGCGAGGTTCCACGCGGCGTGCACGACGGCGGCGACGAGGACGAGGGACAAGGCGGTGGCGTTCACGGGATCCCTTCGGGCTTTCGCGCGCGCGAAAGCCGGGTCCTCCAGGCTTTTGCCCCGTCAGATGAACGACCGGCCGTCCGGGCCCGCCGATGGTGCCGCTCGGACCAGTCCCGCCGGCCCTGGTTGTGTGGTGAGGCGTTTCCGGGCGCGCGGACCGGCGGCGGAACCCTAGGCACTGACCACGGTCCACCGTACTCCTGGTGATCGGGTCCCGGCTCCGGGAGCCGGACGCCCGGCTGTTAAGGTGGTCGCTCGTTGCCGTGCGGCATTCCGTCATGGAGGAAACCCGCTCGTCGAGCGGGGCCACATCAGCGCGGCGCGGATCTCACCGAGTGAAAGCAGGAGTTGCCTCATGGCCAACATCAAGTCGCAGATCAAGCGCATCACCACGAACGAGAAGGCGCGTCAGCGCAACCAGGCGATCCGGTCCTCGGTGAAGACCGCGATCCGCAAGGTCCGCGAAGCCGCCGAGGCCGGCGACAAGGCCAAGGCCGCCGAGCTGCAGCGCGACGCCGCCCAGAAGCTGGACAAGGCCGTCTCGAAGGGCGTCATCCACGCCAACCAGGCCGCCAACAAGAAGTCGGCGCTGGCGAAGCGCGTCAACGCGCTCTGAGCTGCTTGATTTCCGGAAAGGCCCCGGCTTCGGCCGGGGCTTTTCTTGTGTCCGGGGGAGGCGGCCTGGAGGTGGTTGGGGCGGCCTGCGCCCGCTCCGCCCGCGTCGGTCAGCGGTCGCCCTTGGCGGCCGCCACCTCCAGGACCGCTCGCTCTAGTGCGTAGCCCGGGTCGGCCGCCACGCCTTTGACCTCGGCGTTCAGGCGCGCGACCACGCGCATTGCCGTTGCGAGGCCGTCGGGGTTCCAGCCGCGGGACTGGCCCTGCGCCTTCCGGATCTTCCAGGGTGGCATGCCGAGCTCGCCCGCCAGCTGGTTCGGGTTGCCCCGGCCGGCGCCGGAGACCCGGGCGATCGTGCGGACCGCGTCGGCCAGTGCGTCGGCGACCAGGACGTGCGGGACGCCGAGCTGCATCGCCCAGCGCAGGGACTCCAGCGCCGCCGCTCGGTCGCCGCCGACCGCCTTCTCCGCGACCGCGAAGCCGGTCACGTCGGCGCGGCCGCGGTGGTAGCGGCGGACCGCGTCGGCGTCGACCGCGCCGCCCGTGTCCGCGACCAGCTGCGTTGCCGCCGACGACAGTTCTCGCAGGTCGGAGCCCACCGCGTCGAGGAGGGCCGCGACGCCCGCCGGGTCGATCTTGCCGCCTACCCGGCGGACCTCGTGGCGCACGAACTGCTCCCGCTCGGCGGGCTTGGTCAGCTTCGGGCACTCCGTGACCTCGGCGCCGGCCTTCTTCAGCACCGCCGGGAGCGACTTGCCCGCCTTGCTGCGACCGCCGCCGGTGTGCACGACGACGAGCACGACCCCGTCCGCCGGGTCCTTCAGGTAGGCCGCCACGGCGTCGGACAACTCCTGCGAGATGTCCTGCGCCGACTCGAGGACGATCACCCGGCCTTCGCTGAACAGCGACGGGCTGACCAGTTCGGCCAGCTCGGGCGCTGTGAGATCGGACACCCGGACCCGGGTCAGCTCCGCGGTCGCGTCCGTCGCGCGGGCGGCGGCGAGCGTCTCGCGGACGGCCCGCTCGATCAGCAGTTCTTCCTCCCCCAGCACCAGGTGCAGCGGGGCGGGGGCGGTGGCTTGCGCGGTCACCCGGGAATCCTCTCACTTGCGCTCCCGTGCCCCCGCTCCGGTGATGTCGAGCGGCCACCGTGGCATGGCCCGTGGACGATGTCGTACGGTGTAGCCGAGGCAGCCGCCCGCCCCGGTAGATCCGGCGTGCGCGCACCGACAACCGAATACCGCTCATCCAGAGGGGCAGAGGGAACGGCCCGACGAAGCCCCGGCAACCGGCGTACAGCCCGTCATCCCGCATTCGCGGGGTAGCTGACGACCACGGTGCCAATTCCGGCCCGCTTCGGCGGGGCAGATGAGGAAAGGAACCTCGCGATGACCGCCACCCTCGGTACGACCTCCACCACGAAGACCCCGGATCTGGGCCCGGCCGTCGAACTGGTGTCGAAGGAAGAGGGCCACCGGCAGCCGCTCGCTCCGGAATTCGTCTCCGCCGAAGACTTTTCGCCGCTCGAGGTCGCCTACGACTTCGGCCGCGTCCGCCGCGAAGACATCGAGGCCGGCCCCAAGAACATCTGGCGCTACAAGAAACTCCTTCCCGTTCCGTCCAACGTCGAAGAGATCCCGAACACCGAGCCGGGCGCGACGCGGCTGGTGCGCGCCGACCGCCTCGCCAAGGAACTCGGCCTCAAGCGCGTGTGGGTCAAGGACGACACCGGCAACCCGACGCACTCGTTCAAGGACCGCGTCGTCGCCGTCGCGCTGGCCGCGGCCCGCGAGTTCGGCTTCGAGGTGCTCGCGTGTCCGTCGACCGGCAACCTGGCCAACGCGACGGCCGCCGCGGCGGCCCGCGCGGGCTGGCGGTCGGTCGTGCTGATCCCGAAGACCCTCGAGCGCGCGAAGATCCTCACCACCGCGGTGTACGACGGCGACCTCCTCGCCATCGACGGCAACTACGACGACGTCAACCGCCTCGCCACCGAGCTCGCCGGCGAGCACCCGAAGTGGGCGTTCGTCAACGTGAACGTCCGGCCGTACTACTCGGAGGGCTCGAAGACGCTGGCCTTCGAGGTCGCCGAGCAGCTCGGCTGGCGCATCCCGCCGCAGATCGTCGTGCCGATCGCCTCCGGTTCGCAGCTGACCAAGGTGGACAAGGGTTTCCGCGAGCTGGGTCAGCTCGGTCTCGTGGACGCCAGCCCGTACAAGGTGTTCGGCGCGCAGGCCACCGGCTGCTCGCCGGTGTCGGCCGCGTTCCGCGAAGGCCACGACGTGGTCCAGCCGGTGAAGCCGGACACCATCGCCCGCTCGCTGGCGATCGGCAACCCGGCCGACGGCCCGTACGTGCTCGACATCGTCAACCGCACCGGCGGCGCGATCGAGGACGTGTCCGACGAAGAGGTCGTCGAGGGCATCCGCCTGCTGGCCCGCACCGAAGGCATCTTCACCGAGACGGCGGGCGGGGTCACCGTCGCCACGGCGAAGAAGCTGGTCGAGACGGGCAAGCTCGACCCGGACGCCGAGACCGTCCTGCTGATCACCGGTGACGGCCTCAAGACCCTCGACGCGATCGAGAACCACGTGGGCCCGAAGGCGACGCTGCCGCCGTCCGCCGCCGCGGTGAACGAGGCACTCGGCTACTGACGTTCACCGCCGGGGCGGGCCACGCGGCTCGCCCCGGCGGACGATCGCCGGGCCCGCCCGGTCGCCGACCACCGCGGTGTCGCCGTCGACGTCGGTCCGGGTGACACGCGCGCCGAGCGCGCCCAGCGTGTCCATTGTGGACTTGTTCGGGTGGCCGTACGTGTTTCCCGCGCCCACGCTCACCAACGCCACCCGCGGGGCCACCGCCGCGAGGAACGAGGGCAGCGAATAGCGGCTGCCGTGGTGGGGCACCTTCAACACCTCCGCCGTCAGGTTTTCGATGTCGGCCAGCAGGTCGGCCTGCGCGGCCAGTTCGACGTCGCCGGTCAGCAGGACCCGGCCCGCCGTGGTCTCCGCGCGGAGCACCACCGAGCTGTTGTTGATCGTCGTGCCGTCCTGGGACCCGGTCTGCCGCGCCGGGACGTAGCGCGGGCCCAGGACGTCGAGCGCCAGTCCCGGCCAGTCGAGCCGCTCGCCCGGGTTCAGCTCCACCAGCGGCACCGCCCGCCGGGCGGCCTCGGCGGCGACCTGGTGCCACGCCCACCCCGGCGACCGCCCCGGGCCGACGGCGATCGCGCCGACCGCGCGGCCGTCGAAGACCGAGGCGAGGCCGCCGATGTGGTCGGCGTGCAGGTGGCTCAGCACCAGCAGCAGGATCCGGTCGATCCCGAGCCGGTGCAGGCACTCGTCGACCGGGCCCGGCTCGGGTCCGGCGTCCACGACGACCGCCCGTCCCGGTTCGGCGGTCGCCAGCACGACGGCATCGCCCTGGCCGACGTCGCATTCGACCACCGCCCAGTTGCGCGGCGGCCACGCCGGCGCCAGCACCCGGACCGGCACGAACACCAGCAGCACGCCGGCGACGACCACCGCCATCAGCACCCGCACGCACCGGTGCCGGACCGCCGCCACCAGGACACCCAGCACGGCCGCGGCGAGCAGCCCGCCCAGCCAGCCGCCGGGCCACGCGATAACCGCGCCCGGTACCCGCGCGCCGTGGCGGGCGACCGTGATCAGCCACTCCGCCTCCGGGGCGGCCAGGTGCACCAGGACCTTCCCGGCGCCCGGCCACCACGGGCCGGTGACCGTCGCCAGCACGCCGAGCACCGTCGCCGGAGCCACCACGGGCGCGGCGAGGATGTTGGTCAGCACGGAAACGAGGCTCACCGAACCCGCCATGCCGGCGAGCACCGGCGCCGTCACCAGGAACGCCGCCAGCGGGATCGCCAGCCCTTCCGCGAAACCCGGCGGGACACCGCGGCGAACCAGTGCTCCGGCCCATCGAGGCGCGAGCAGCACCAGCCCGCCGGTGGCGCACACCGACAGCGCGAACCCGAAGTCCGTGGCCATCGCGGGATCCGCCACCACCAGGAGGCACACCGCGAAGGCCAGCGCGGGCAGCGCCGACCCCCGCCGTCCCAACGCCAGGGCCAGCAACGCCACGGCCGCCATGACGCCCGCGCGCAGCACACTCGGCTCCGGGCCGACCAGGACGAGGAAACCCGCCAGGCACGTCCCCGCCGCCGCGGCCGACAGCCGGGGCCCCAGCCGGAGAAGGCGCAGCAGGAGCAGCACGGCTCCGCAGACCACCGCGAGGTTGCCGCCGCTGACCGCGGTGAGGTGCGCGAGGCCGGCGGCGACGAACTCCTGCTCGACGCGGGGAGACAACGCGCCCGTGTCGCCCAGCACCAGGCCCGGGAGCAGGCCCGCCGGTTCCTCCGGCAGGACCTGGCACAGGTCGTGCAGGCCCGCGCGCAGCCCGGCCGACGCCCGCTGCCACCACGGCGCCGGGCCGGGCTCCCCCGGCGGGCCGCGGACCGACAGGACTGCGACGGTCAGGTCCGCACCGCGCGGCGGCATCAGCAGACCGGGCGCGGTGACCTCCTGGCCCGGCAGCAGCGAGGCCCAGTGCGCGACCGGCGCCAGCAGCAGGACGCGGCCGGACGACGATACCGGCCGGCCGTCGACCGACGCGGTGCGCACGTCGGCGGCCAGCACGACCGAGCGGGCACCGGCCTGCCGGTCGGCGTACCCCGCGCTGCGCACGGGCTTCGGCCGTTCGGCGACGACGACTCGCAACGCCGCCGGCAGGCCTTCCGCCGCCGGGGCGCGCAGCTCGTCACGCTGCGCGTCGCGGATCCGCCAGGCGACCGGGCCGGCGGTGAGAAGGCCCAGGACAAGGAGGGCCGCGGCTGCGTCACGTGCCCGGGGACGGCCGCGGGCCCGCCACAGCACCAGCCCGGCGAGCACGGCCGAGGCGAGCCCGGCCGCGACGGCCGTCCACCAGCCGAGGAGCAGGCCGGCCAATGCGGCCAGCCAGCACGCGCATGCCGCCGGGATCAGCCGCATGTCCTGGCGGGTGTCGGTCACGGGGAGGCTGGTCATGCGGGGGTCACCTCCCGGCGGCGAGCGAAGTCGACGACGGCTGCCCTGGTCAGCCGGGGGTTGGCCACGGGCGATGTGCTCATGCTGCTCCCGGAAGCGCTCGAAGGCGGGCGAGGGCCCGGGCGGCACCGCGGAGGTGAGCGGGCGAGCCCACGCCGCCGGGAAGCCACCTGCCCGGCCGGGCGGCAGCCGCGGGACGCCGGCTCATCCGACCGTCACCTTCTCCCGCAGGCGCTCGAACTTGCTTTGTCCGATGCCGTCCACATCTCGCAGCTGCTCCACCTTGGTGAAGCTGCCGTGTTCGGTGCGCCACTGGACAATCCGCTTGGCCATCACCTCGCCCACTCCGGGCAGGGTGTCCAGCTGGTCCGCCGTTGCCGTGTTGAGGTCGAGCTTTCCGCCGCCCGGCGGGGCTTCGGGGTCTGGTGGGGCCGTCGGCACGCCGACTGCCAGCTGCTCGCCGTCCGTTACCTTGCGGGCCAGGTTCAGCGTGCCCAAGTCGGCGCCCGGCTCGGGCCCGCCGACCGCGCGCAGCACGTCCGCCACCCGCGCGCCCTGGGGCACCGTGACCAGGCCCGGGGAACGGACGCGGCCGATCACGCTGACCACCAGCCCCGGCGGGGGCGACGCGCGTGCCTCCGCCGCCGGTTTCGCGCTGGGCAGCGCGGGCGGTGGCTCGGGCGCCGGACGGCTGCCGGCGAGGGTGACCGCGGCGAGGACGATCGCCACGACCGCCGTGAGGACGCCGGCCAGTGCCCACCGGCGGCGGCCGGCATCGGCCGCTCCGCCCGGCAGCCAGCGCCGGATCAGCCGGCCGCCCGGGCCGACCGTGCTCGCGTCGGGCGAGAGCTGGTCGGCCAGCCAGGAGAGCCGGTCGTTGACGGGAGAGCCCGGATCCCGGGCGGTCTGCTCGAACACACGATCGACGTTAGGGCTCGCGGGGAGGCGTCCGACAGGGGCGCCGCCGCGTCCTGTGGACAACCGGGGTGTTGTGGATGGATTGCCGGGGCCGGGCCCAGGACCAGGCGTTTCCGTCGTACCCGTGTGCTAGCGCGGGACCTTCCGCTGGACGACCACGCCCAGCACCCCGGGACCGGTGTGCGCCCCGATCACCGCGCCCAGCTCGGAGACCACACAGCCCGCCGAGCCCGGCACGGCTTCCTCGAGCCGGTTCGCCAGCTCGACCGCCCGTTCCGGCGACGCGAGGTGGTGGACGGCCAGCTCGACGTCGTGCCCGGCCGCCGCCTGGGCGGCGAGCTCGACCAGCCGCGCGACCGCCCGGTTCATGGTGCGGACCTTCTCCAGCGGCAGGATCCGGCCGTCGGACATGTGCAGCACCGGCTTCACCGCCAGCGCCGTGCCCAGCAGCGCCGCCGCCGGGCCGATCCGGCCGCCGCGACGCAGGTGTTCGAGGGTTTCCACGACGAACAACGTCGACGAGCAGCCGGCCGCCGTCACCGCGGCGGCTTCCACGTCGGCCGCCGGGGCTCCGGCGGAAGCGGCCGAAGCGGCGTGCAGCGCGGCGAACCCGAGCCCCATCGCGGTGGTCCGGGAGTCGACGACGCGGACCCGGTCCGGCCCCACCTCCTGCGCCGCGAGCACCGCCGCTTCCCAGGTGCCCGACAGCTCACGCGAGAGGTGCACCGACACGATCGCGTCCGCGCCGTCGGCGAACGCGGCCTGGTACTCCTTCACGAATTCGGTGGGGGTCGGCCGGGAGGTCGTGACGATCTTCCGCTGCTTCATCGCCTCCGCGACGGCCGCCGGCCCGGTCTCGATGCCGTCGAGGGAGACCACGCCGTCGACCAGGACGTGCAGGGGCACCACCCGGACCGCGTGCCGTTCGGCGAAGCCCTCCGGCAGGTGGGCGGTGGAATCCGTGACTACGGCGACCGACACGCCGTCAGCCTACGTGGCCGGGGGCCAGCACCGGGGCCAGCAACACGGACATCGCCTCGCCCACCGCGGCGTGGCCGGGCCAACCCCAGTGCATGCCGTCCGGATTGCCCGCGCCGCTGAGCACGTGCTCCCCCACGACGGCTTCGAGGTCCAGCAACGGAACCCCGGCTCGCGCGCTCCAGGCCGCCATCGCCGCCGCCGCGGCCGGGCGCGCGGTGTGCACGCCACCGTAGGCCGCGGCGCGGTGGACCGACGGCAGCCAGCCGAAGATCGGCAGCTCGGGCCGCAGGACGCGCAGCGCGCCCACGGCCGTGTCGAGGTACTGCACGGTGAGCCTGGCCGGCAGCACCGAGGGACGGCCGCGCAGCGCCACCGCCAGCCGCGGTTGCGCCGCGAGGTAAGCCTTGCGCACGACGCGCCGGACCGGGTCGGGCCGCAGGTACCGCAGGCCGGTGCGCAGGTAGGTCGGCAACGGCGAGGGCAGCGTGTCCATGCTGCCGATCGCCAGCACGACCGCGTCGACGTGGTGCAGGTCGGCCCAGACGCGCGGGTCGCCGGTCAGCGACCACCAGACGTCCCTGGCGTTCCAGCCGATCCCGGCGACCAGGTCGGCGGTGCCCCCGAGGGCGGCGGCCGCGACGTTGGGCCACAGCCGCGGCTCGTCGGCGGCGCAGGGTCCTTCGGGACCGTGAAAGCTCAGCGAATCGCCGAACACCAGCAGGCGCGGCCCCATCGGCTAGCCGTGCATCCCCGCGTTGTAGGCGTGCAGCCGCCACTTCCCGTCGCGACGGCCCAGTTCGACCCAGTGGCAGTTCGAAATCCCGCCGAGCGACGGCCAGGTCTCGACCGGCAGGTTCAGCAGCCGCGCGGTCAGCGCGATGATCAGCCCGCCGTGCGCGGCGAGCAGCACGGTGTCGCCCGCCGCGGAATTGGCCTGCTGCAGGTCCGTGACGACCTCGACCGCCCGATCGGCGACGTCGACGCGGCTCTCCCCGCCCGGCGGGGCCCAGGTCGCGTCGGTGCGCCAGCGGTCGCGCTCACCGGGGTAGGCCTGGTCGACCTCCTCGCCGGTGAGCCCCTGCCACTCGCCCAGGTGCGTCTCGCGCAGCCGCTTGTCGATCCGCAGCGGGACGCCGATGGCCTCGGTGAGCACGGTGGCGGTGTCGGTGGCCCGGCGCAGGTCGGAGGCGATGACAAGGTCCGGCGAGAAGCGGGCCAGCGCGGGCGCCGCGAACCGGGCCTGGTTCCAGCCGCGCGGGGTCAGCGCCGAGTCGAGGTGACCCTGCATCCGCCCGGCGGCGTTGTAGTCCGTCTCGCCGTGACGCCAGAGCACCAGCCGCCGCGGGCTCACGGGACGTCCGGGTCCTCGTCGGCGGGTGGCTCCTCGAGTCCGGCCACCTCGATGCGCGGGCAGTCCTTCCACAGCCGCTCGAGGCCGTAGAAGGTGCGCTCTTCGACGTGCTGGACGTGCACGACGACGTCGACGTAGTCGAGCAGGACCCAGCGCCCTTCGCGGGCACCTTCGCGGCGGACCGGCTTGTGGCCGCTCTCGCGCAGTTTCTCCTCGACGTTGTCGACGATGGCGCCGACCAGGCGCTCGTTGGACGCGGAGGCGATGACGAAGGCGTCGGTGATGACGAGCTGTTCGGACACGTCCAGCACGACGACGTCGCTGGCCTTCTTGTCCGCCGCCGCGTGGGCGGCCGCTACGGCCAGCTCTCGAGCCTCGGACGTGGCTGCCACGGTGCTCCTTTTCCAGATCGGGTTCGCCCGAGAAGGGTACCCGCCGGGACCGACAGCGGTTCAGTCGCTCTTCCGGTACAGGTCCTTCTTGGCGATGTAGCGGACGACGCCGTCGGGCACGAGGTACCAGACCGGCTCCCCGCGTTCGACGCGATCACGGCAGCCGGTGGACGAAATGGCCATCGCGGTGACCTCGACGAGGCTCACCTTGCCGCTGGGCAGGTGGTGGGAGTTGAGCCGGTAGCCGGGCCGCGTGACGCCGATGAAGTGCGCGAAGTCGAACAGCTCGTCGGCCTTGTGCCAGGTCAGGATCTGTTCGAGCGCGTCGGCGCCGGTGATGAAGAACAGCTCGTCTTCGGGGTACTCGGCGTGCAGGTCGCGCAGGGTGTCGACGGTGTAGGTCGGGCCGCCGCGGTCGATGTCCACGCGGCTGACGGAGAAGACCGGGTTGGACGCGGTCGCGATCACCGTCATCAGGTAGCGGTCCTCGGCCTTGGTCACCTCGCGGGCGGTCTTCTGCCACGGCTGCCCAGTGGGGACGAAGATCACTTCGTCGAGCCCGAACCGGGACTGGACCTCGCTCGCCGCGACGAGGTGGCCGTGGTGCACGGGGTCGAAGGTGCCGCCCATGACCCCGATCCGCCGTGGTGACATGACCGGAGAGCCTATACAGCGGAGCGCCGTGGGGCCTGGTGCTCTTCACCACCCCGCCCGACCGGGTAAATCGTATGATCTAGATCACATTACGGTCGGTTTCGGTCGTAAACTCTCCGTTCGCGGCGCCGCCGATTCCCGATCTGTCGGTGTCATGGGGTAGACGTGGGGACGTGGACACGACCAGCACCACCTCAGCCCTCCGCGACCGCGCCGAGACCCTCCTCCGGGCACTGGCCGGCGATGCGGCGAAGCTGCGCGAAGACCAATGGACGGCCATCGAGGCCTTGGTCGCGCAGCGGCGTCGCGCGCTGGTCGTGCAGCGCACCGGGTGGGGCAAGTCGGCCGTGTACTTCCTGGCCACGGCCCTGCTGCGCGAGCAGGGCAGCGGGCCGACGGTCATCGTCTCACCACTGCTGGCGCTGATGCGCAACCAGATTTCGGCCGCGGCGCGGGCCGGGATCCACGCGGCGACGATGAACTCCGCCAACCCGCAGGAGTGGGACCAGGTCCAGGCCTCGGTCGCGGCCGGCGAGGTGGACGTCCTGCTGGTCAGCCCCGAACGGCTGAACAATCCGGACTTCCGCGACAACGTGCTGCCGAAGCTGACCGCGAGCACCGGCCTCCTGGTGGTCGACGAGGCACACTGCATTTCGGACTGGGGCCACGACTTCCGGCCGGACTACCGGCGGCTGCGCACGCTGCTGGGTGACCTGCCGGAGGGCGTGCCGGTGCTGGCGACGACGGCGACCGCGAACGACCGCGTGGTCACCGACGTCGCCGAGCAGCTGGGCCTCGGCACCGGCGCGGACACGCTGGTGCTGCGCGGCAGCCTCGACCGGGAAAGCCTGCGGCTGTCGGTGTGCCGGCTGCCGACGTCGCAGGCGCGGCTGGCCTGGCTCGCGGAACACCTGGCCGAGCTGCCGGGGTCCGGGATCATCTACTGCCTGACCGTGGCGGCGGCGCACGACGTCGCGTCGCTGCTGAAGGACCGCGGCTACCCGGTGGCGGCCTACACCGGCAAGACCGACCCGGCCGACCGGCAGGCAGCCGAGGACGACCTGCTCGGCAACCGCGTCAAGGCCCTGGTCGCGACGTCCGCGCTGGGCATGGGGTTCGACAAGCCCGACCTCGGGTTCGTCGTGCACCTCGGCGCGCCGTCGTCGCCGATCGCCTACTACCAGCAAGTCGGCCGCGCCGGGCGTGGCGTGGAGCGCGCGGAGGTCGTGCTGCTGCCCGGCGAGGAGGACAAGGCGATCTGGGCGTACTTCGGGTCGCTGGCCTTTCCCGACGAGCTGCGGGTGACGCAGGTGCTGAACACCCTCGCGTACGCCGACCGTCCACTTTCGACAGCCGCGCTCGAGCCTTCGGTCGAGCTTTCCCGGTCACGGCTGGAAATGGTGCTCAAGGTGCTGGACGTCGACGGCGCGGTCCGGCGCGTGAAGGGCGGCTGGACGAGCACGGGCGAGGAATGGCAGTACGACCGCGGGCGGTATCGGCGGGTGGCGGAAGCACGCGATCGCGAGCAGGAGGCGATGCTCGGCTACCTCGCGACCGCCGGCTGCCGGATGGAGTACCTGCGGCGCCAGCTCGACGACCCCGAGGCGGCGCCGTGCGGGCGGTGCGACAACTGCACCGGGCAGCACTGGGACACCACGGTGGCCGACGACGTCGCCGAAGCGACCCGCGAACGTCTGCAACGGCCCGGCGTCGAGGTCGCGCCGCGGAAGCAGTGGCCCACCGGGATGTCCTCTTTGGACGTACCGGTGTCCGGGCGGATCTCGGCCGACGACCAGGCCGAGCCGGGCCAGGTGCTCGGCCGGCTCACCGACGTCGGGTGGGGCAACCGGCTGCGGGAGCTCGTGGGGCCGCAGGCGAAGGACGCCGAGGTGCCGGACTCGGTGTTCAAGGCCTGCGTCCAGGTGCTCGCCGGCTGGCAGTGGGCGCAACGGCCGGTGGCGGTCGTCGCGGTGCCGTCGTCGACGCGGCCGCAGCTCGTGTACAGCCTCGCCACCCGGCTGGCCGAGATCGGCAGGCTCGACTTCCTGGGCGCGCTCGACGCCGAGGGACCACCACCGCGCCAGGCGAACAGCGCGCAACGGCTGGCCGACCTGTGGCGGCGGATGAGCATGCCCGCCGATCTCGCGGAGACGCTGCCGTCCGGGCCGGTGCTGCTGGTGGACGACGTCATCGACACCGGCTGGACGATGACACTGGCCGCGCGCCTGCTGCGGCGGGCCGGGGCGCCGGCGGTGCTGCCGTTCGCGCTGGCCAGCACGGCCTGAGAGGAGGAGCCACACTAAACCCTTCGTCACCGGCCGGTCACGCTCGCTACGCTGCGAGCTCCCGTGACCGAGCCGAAGGAGGGACACCGTGCAGCAGACCGCCGACGTTACCGAGGAGCTGGCGCGCCGCGTGGTGACCGCCGCCGGCCGGGCGCTGGACGTCGAACTGGCTCCGGAGCAGGCGCTGGTCCAGGTGTCGCCGCGCGACGGCGTCGACTACCAGGCCAACCTCGCCATGAGCCTCGGCAAGCGGCTCGGCCGCCCGCCGCGCGAGGTCGCCGGGCTGATCGCCGGGGCACTGGAGCTCGACGGGATCGCCGATCCGCCGGAAATCGCCGGGCCGGGCTTCCTCAACTTCGTGCTGCGCACGGGATGGCTCGCGGCACGCACCGGCGCGCTGCTCGGCGATTCGCGTCTCGGCGTGCCGGAAACCACGGCGCCGCGGCGGATCGCGCTCGACTACAGCAGCCCGAACGTCGCGAAGGAAATGCACGTCGGGCACCTGCGCTCGTCCGTGATCGGCGACGCGCTCGCCCGGCTGCTGCGGTTCGCCGGGCACGAAGTGCTGCCGCACAACCACCTCGGCGACTGGGGCACGCCCTTCGGCATGCTCATCGAGCACCTTCTCGACGTCTCCGCCGGGCAACGCGCGATCGCCGACCTCGACGCCTTCTACCGCGAAGCGCGCCGGAAGTTCGACAGCGACGAAGCGTTCGCGACGCGGGCGCGCACGCGAGTCGTCAAGCTGCAGAGCGGCGACGAAGACACCCTCGCCGTCTGGCAGGAGCTCGTCGACGAGTCGACCCGGCACTTCGACGAAGTCTACGCGCTGCTCGGGATTTCCTTGACCGACAAGGACATCTACGGCGAAAGCTTCTACAACCCGTACCTCGCCGCGGTCGTCGACGACCTCGAGGCGGCCGGCCTGACCGAAGTCAGCGACGGCGCGATCTGCGTATTCCCGGAGGGTTTCCGCAACCGCGAGGGCGACCGGCTGCCGCTGATCGTCCGCAAGCGCGACGGCGGTTACGGGTACGCCGCCACGGACCTGGCGACCGTCCGGTACTGGACGGCCGAGCGCGGCGCGACCGATCTGCTCTACGTCGTCGGGACGCCGCAGGCGCAGCACTTCGCGATGCTGTTCGCCACCTGCCGCGCGGCGGGCTGGCTCACCGGGCACGCCGAGCACATCGGCTTCGGCACGGTCCTGGGCGCGGACGGCAAGGCCATGCGGACCCGGGCCGGCGAGACCGTCAAGCTGGCCGACCTGCTCGGCGAAGCCGTCACGCAGGCCGCCACGGTCGTCGCCGAACGCAGTGAGCTCGACGCGGCGGGGCAGGCCGAAGTCGCGCGCGCGGTCGGCATCGGCGCGGTCAAGTACGCGGACCTGTCCGGCGACCGCGAACGCGACTACGTCTTCGCCTGGGACCGGATGCTGGCCAAGGAGGGCAACACCTCGGTGTACCTCCAGTACGCGCACGCGCGGACGCAGTCGATCATCCGGAAGGCTGGCGGCCTGCCCGACGGCACCGACGTGCTGCTCGAAGCGCCGGCGGAACGGGCCCTGGCGTTGAAGCTGCTCCGGTTCGGCGAAGCGCTGAAGGCGGCGACAAGCGCCTACGCGCCGCACAAGCTCTGTACGTACCTGTACGAAACCGCTGTCGCTTTCTCGCGATTCTTCGAAGATTGTCCTGTCCTGAAGGCGCCTTCGCCGGAGTTGCGTGCGTCGCGGTTGAGGTTGACCGCGTTGACGTCGCGAACTCTCGCGCTGGGACTCTCGCTGCTCGGCATCGAAGCGCCCGAACGCCTTTAGCGGGCAGCGAGGAGCGCCACCAGTTCGTCCGCGAGGCCGCGGTCGACCGGTTCGCGCGTCGCGAGGAGCCGGTACCAGAGCGTCCCGAACACGACGTCGATCACCGTGCCGGGCGCCACGCCGGCCGGGAGTTCGCCGCGCTCGCGGGCGCGGTCGACGAGGGTGGCGAGCGCGTCGCGGCGGCGGAACAGGAAGTCCTCGCGGAACCGTTTGCCGAAGTCCGGGTCGATCTGCGCCTGGGCCATCAGCGCCCGCAGCGTGTCCGCGACCGGGGACTTGCTGCCCAGCTCGAACGTGCGGGTGAGGAAGCCGGCCAGGTCGGCGCGGAACGAGCCGGCGTCGGGGACGGGGATCTGCAGGTCGGCCTTCGTCGCGAGGGCGTCGAGCAGGACGTCGGCCTTCGACGGCCACCAGCGGTAGATCGTCTGCTTGCCGACGCCCGAGCGTGCGGCGATGCCCTCGATGGTCAGCGCGCCGTAGCCGGCGTCGGCGACCAGTTCGAGCGTCGCGGCGAGGATGGCCAGCCGGCTCTGCTCGCTGCGCTTGCGGCCGGGGCGGGACTGGTCGGTCATGGGATCCGATGGTAGCGTCGATTTCGAAACGAGACGTACCGGTTCGAAATGAGGAACAAGCATGAGCATCGCTCTCGTGGCCGGCGGCACTTCGGGCATCGGCCTGGCGACCGCGCGACGGCTGCAGCAGCGGGGGTACGACGTCCACGTCACCGGCCGCGGCAAGGAACGCCTGGACGACATCGCGCTGAGCGATCCGGAGCTGACCGGGCACCAGGCCGACGGCGGCGACGCGGGAGCGATGGCCGCGCTCGCGGAGTCGCTCGGGACGGTCGACGTCCTGGTGGTGAGCCTGTCCGGCACCGAAGGGATGGGGCCGATCGAGACGCTGGACCTCGCGATGCTGCGGCGGGCGTTCGACGCGAAGTTCTGGGCGCACCTGACCACGGTCCAGGCCGTGCTGCCGCACCTGGCCGCGGACGGCTCGATCACGCTGCTCAGCGCGATCACGGCCCGCGCGGCGATGGCTGGCACGGCGGGGATCGGCGCCCTGAACGCGGCGATCGAAGCACTGGTCAAGCCGCTGGCGGTGGAGCTGGCGCCGAGGCGGGTCAACGCGGTGTCGCCGGGCGTGGTCGACACGGCGTGGTGGAGAGGCTTCCCGGCCGAGATGCGGGAGGGGTTCTTCGCGCAGACGGCGGCTTCGATCCCGGTCCGCCGCGTCGCGACGGCGGACGACGTGGCGGAGGTCGTGACGCTGGCGGCGACGAACCCGAACCTGACCGGCACGGTCTTCGAGGTCGACGGCGGGGCCCGGCTGGTCTCGCTGGGCTGAGAGGCGGGACCCGGCACAACCCGAGAGGTAATCTCGCGTGATTGGAGAGGCATCTCGCGTGATTGAGGGGGCATCTCGCGTGATTGGAGGGGCATCACACGTGATTGGAAGGGCGACACGGTGATGCCCGGCCAGTCACGCGAGATTCCCCTCGGCGCACGGGTGATGCCCGGCCAGTCACGCGAGATTCCCCTTGGCGCACGGGTGATGCCCCGCTGATCACGCGAGATTCCCGTTGGTACGGGGCTGGTCAGCGGCGGAGGGGGACCAGGTCGTCGGCGTGGACGACCTCGCGGCGCTGCTCGGCCGGCAACTCCGGCGTTGACCGGCCGATCAGCTCCGGGAGCTCCGTCGCGTCGAAGGCGACCACTCCGCGGGCCACCGGGCGGTCCTTCGCGTCGACCAGGTCGACCACGTCGCCCGCCTGGAATTCGCCGTCCACGCCGGTGATTCCCGCCGCCAGGAGGGACCTGCGGCGGCGGACCACCGCTGTCACCGCGCCGTCGTCGAGGCGGAGCTTGCCCGTCGTGTCCGCCGCGTAGCCCAGCCAGAACCGGCGGGCCGACAGGCGGGTGTCCGCCGGGGCGAACGCCGTTCCCGGGGACGCCGACGTCAGCGCCGCCGAGGCTTCCGAAGCCGCCGCCAGCAGCACCGGGATGCCCGCGCCCGCCGCCGTGCGGGCCGCCGCGAGCTTGGACACCATGCCGCCCGTGCCCAGGCCGGAGCTGGACATGCCGACCGAGATGCCGTCCACATCGGACTCGGACAGGACCTCCGTCAGCTTGCGCGTTGCCCCGTTGCGGGGGTCGCCGTCGTACAGGCCGTCCACATCGGACAACAGGACCAGCGCGTCCGCGCCGATCAGGTGGGCGACCAGGGCCGCCAGGCGGTCGTTGTCGCCGAAGCGGATTTCCTCGGTCGCCACCGTGTCGTTCTCGTTGACGACCGGGACCGCGCCCAGCGCCAGCAGCCGCGAGAACGTCCGCTGCGCGTTGCGGTAGTGCGAACGCCGGACGACGTCGTCCGACGTCAGCAGCACCTGTCCGACCGTCAGCGAATACCGCCCGAACGACTCGGCGTACGCGTGCGCCAGCGCCAGCTGCCCGACGCTCGCCGCCGCCTGCTGCGTGGCGAGGTCACGCGGGCGCTTGCTCAGCGAAAGCGGGGCCAGGCCGGCCCCGATCGCGCCCGAGGACACCAGGACGATCTGGGTTTCCCGGGCGACGCGCTCGGCGATCGCGTCGACCAGTGCGTCCAGCCGGGCCACGTCGAGCCCGCTGCCCGCCGTCGTCAGCGCCGACGAGCCGACCTTGACGACCAACCGGCGAGCGTGAGCGATCGCTTCGCGCGTGCCGCTCACGCGTCGAGGTCCAGCTCGTCGTCGTCCTCGCCGGTGCCGTCGCGGCGGATCCGGCGGGCTTCCTTGCGCTCGGCCGCGCCGACCCGGTCGTTGCGCTCCAGCCGGACGTCGGTGCCGCGCCCGGACAGGTGAACCGCGACCGAAGGCGTCGACGGCTCCCACTCGAACTGGACGTCACCGATCGTGACCGGGCTCCCCGGCTTCGCGCCGAGCTTCGCCAGCTGGTCCTCGACGCCGAGGCGGTTGAGCCGGTCGGCGAGGTAGCCGACGGCCTCGTCGTTGCCGAAGTCGGTCTGCCGGATCCAGCGCTCCGGACGCGCGCCGCGGACGATGAACGCGCCTTCTTCCTCGGGGTCGACCTCGACGGTGAAGCCGGAGTCGTCGACGGCGAGCGGCCGCAGGACGATCTTCTCCGGCTCCAGCACCGGCTGCGCCTCGCGGTACTTCTCGACGATCGCGGCCAGCGCGAAGGTCAGCTCCCGGAGGCCCTTGCGGGACGCCGTCGATACCTCGAATACCTGCAGGCCACGGGCTTCGAAGTCCGGGCGGACGAACTCGGCGAGCTCGGCCGCCTCCGGGACGTCGACCTTGTTGAGGACGACGACGCGCGGACGTTCTTCGAGCTTCCCGCCGAGGCTCGGCGTGTACTTCGCGAGCTCCGCCTCCAGAGCGTCCACATCGGACACCGGGTCGCGGCCGGGCTCCAGCGTCGCGCAGTCGACGACGTGCACCAGCACCGCGCAGCGCTCGATGTGGCGGAGGAAGTCGAGGCCCAGGCCCTTGCCCTCGGACGCGCCGGGGATGAGGCCGGGCACGTCGGCCATCGTGAACACCGTGTCGCCGCCGGTGATGACGCCGAGGTTCGGCACCAGCGTGGTGAACGGGTAGTCGGCGATCTTCGGCTTGGCCGCGGACAGCACCGAGATCAGCGACGACTTGCCGGCGGACGGGAAGCCCAGCAGGCCGACGTCGGCGACCGACCGCAGCTCCAGCGTCAGGTTGCGCGCCTCCCCCGGCTCGCCCAGCAGCGCGAACCCGGGGGCCTTGCGCGCCTTCGACGACAGCGCGGCGTTGCCGAGGCCGCCGCGGCCGCCCTGGGCGGCGACGAACGTGGTGCCCGGGCCGATCAGGTCGGCGACCATTTCACCGTCTTCGGTGAACACGACGGTGCCGGACGGCACCTTCATCACCAGCGACTCCCCCGCCGCGCCGGCGCGGTTGCCGCCCTGGCCCATCTTGCCGTTGCCGGCCTTGGCGTGCGGGCGGAAGTGGAAGTCGAGCAGGGTGTGCACGTTCGGGTCGACGACCAGCAGGACGTCGCCGCCGTTGCCGCCGTTGCCGCCGTCGGGGCCACCGAGGGGCTTGAACTTCTCGCGGTGCACCGAGGCACAGCCGTTGCCCCCGTCACCGGCGGTCAGGTGGATGACCGCGCGGTCCACGAACCGGGACGCCATGACATTGCCTCACTTCACTCAACGACAAGCTACGAACAAAACAAACGAGGGGTGGCACCGGATATTCCGGCCCCACCCCTCGTCAGAGGTCTAGATCGAAGCCGAAATCAGGCTTCGACCGGCACGATGTTGACCGTCTTGCGGCCACGCTTCTCGCCGAACTGGACCGCACCGGCGGCCAGGGCGAACAGCGTGTCGTCGCCGCCACGGCCGACGTTCACGCCGGGGTGGAACTTGGTGCCGCGCTGGCGGATGAGGATCTCGCCCGCGTTGACTTCCTGGCCGCCGAAGCGCTTGACGCCGAGGCGCTGCGCGTTCGAGTCACGACCGTTGCGGGAGCTGGACGCACCCTTCTTGTGAGCCATAGCTCAGCCTCTTTCTTGAACGAAGATCCGGAAGGTCTTACTTCGAGATGGCGGTGACCTCGACGCGGGTCAGCTTCTGCCGGTGACCCTGGCGCTTGTGGTAGCCCGTCTTGTTCTTGAACTTGTGGATCCGGATCTTCGGACCCTTGGTCTGCTCGACGACCTTGCCGGTGACCGAGACCTTCGCCAACGCGTCGGCGTCCGTGGTGACCTCGCCACCGTCGACGTACAGAACGGCGGGGAGGATGTGCTCGGTGCCCGGCTTGCCCTCGAGCTTCTCGACCTCGACCACGTCGCCGACGGCCACCTTGTACTGCTTGCCGCCGGTCTTGACGATCGCGTACGCCGACACGGAAGTCTCCTGCATTACTCGACAATGGGTGGGGGCTCCGCGCGATCGGCCCACCTTGTGGAACGGCGGTCCTGGACTCGCGCAGGCGACCTGCTCTGGTGGCAGGCCGTACTACAGGTTACGTGGGGTGCCCCGGTGCGTTACCACCGGGGTCCCCCAAGTTGTTCACTTGCTCTGGTCGGAGGCGTGCACCGGCGGACCCGCCGGCCGCGACGCCGCCCGGCGCGGACGGCGCCGGGTGGAGCGCACGGCCGGTTCGGGCACGCTGACCTCGGGCTCGGCGACCGGCTCCACGGCCGCCGTGACCGGCTCCTCCGCCGGTTCCGGGGCCGCGGACCGCTCGACCTCGGGCGCCTCGTCCTGCGGCACCGGCACCTCGTCGGCCTCGGTGGTCACCGGGGTGCCGGCGACCTCCACCGCGGGCTCGGCGGGCGGTTCGGCCGTGACCGGCGTCTCGTCCGCCTCCGTGGTCGCCGGGACGTCCGCGACCTCCCGGGCGGGCCCGGTGCCGTTCAGCGCGCCGTGGTCGTGCTCCTTCGCGGCCTTGGAGGCGTTCGCCATCGCCGCCACGGCCGACGCGATCGACTCGCGCTGCTCCGGCGTCGGGACGGCGTGGACCTCGGCCTTGGCGGCTTCGGCCTGCTCCTTGGCGGCCTCCTCGCCCTTGCCGCGGCCCCGCGACCGGCGGGAGCTCTTCTCCCCGCCGCCACCGCCGTTGCCGCCGCCGTTGCCGTTCCCGCCGTGGGACTGCGCCGAGCCGCCGCTGGTGCGCTGCACCTCGGTCGAGACGAGCACGCCACGGCCCTTGCAGTGCTCGCACGGCGTCGAGAACGCCTCCAGCAGGCCGGTGCCGATCTTCTTGCGGGTCATCTGCACCAGGCCGAGCGAGGTGACCTCGGCGACCTGGTGGCGCGTGCGGTCGCGGCCGAGACACTCGGTGAGGCGGCGCAACACCAGCTCGCGGTTGGACTCGAGCACCATGTCGATGAAGTCGATCACGATGATGCCGCCGATGTCCCGCAGCCGGAGCTGGCGGACGATCTCCTCCGCCGACTCCAGGTTGTTGCGGGTCACCGTCTCCTCGAGGTTGCCACCCGAACCGGTGAACTTGCCGGTGTTGACGTCGATGACCGTCATCGCCTCGGTGCGGTCGATGACCAGGTAACCGCCGCTCGGCAGCCAGACCTTGCGGTCGAGGGCCTTGGTGATCTGCTCGTCGATCCGGTGGTCGGCGAACGCGCTGCCGGTGCCGGTGTAGCGCTTGAGCCGCTCGGTGAGCTCCGGCGCGACGTGGCTGACGTAGCCGTTGATCGTCTCCCAGGACCGGTTGCCCTGGATCTCCAGCTTGGTGAAGTCCTCGGTGAAGAGGTCACGCACGACCTTGACCAGCAGGTCGGGCTCTTCGTAGAGCATGGTCGGCGCGCCGCCCTTCTTGCCGGAACCGGCGGCGGCCTTCTCCTTGATGACGTCCCACTGCGCCTTGAGGCGGTCGACGTCGCGGCCCAGCTCCTCCTCGCCGATGCCCTCGGAGGCGGTGCGGATGATGACACCCGCGTCCTCCGGGACGATCCGCTTGAGGATGTCCTTCAGGCGGCGGCGCTCGTTTTCCGGCAGCTTGCGGGAGATGCCGGTGGCGCCGCCCGCGGGGACGTACACCAGGAAGCGGCCGGGCAGCGAGATCTGCGTGGTCAGCCGGGCGCCCTTGTGCCCGACCGGGTCCTTCGTGACCTGGACCAGCACGGAGTCGCCGGTGGACAGCGCCTGCTCGATCTTGCGGGCCTTGCCCTCCAGGCCGGCGGCGTCCCAGTCGACCTCGCCGGCGTAGAGCACGGCGTTGCGGCCGCGGCCGATGTCGATGAACGCGGCCTCCATGCTCGGCAGCACGTTCTGGACGCGGCCGAGGTAGACGTTGCCGACGATCGAGCCGGAGCCCGACTGCGTGACGAAGTGCTCGACGAGGACGCCGTCCTCCAGCACCGCGATCTGGGTGGAGTCGCCGTGCTCGGCGACGACCATCGTGCGCTCGACCGACTCGCGCCGGGCCAGGAACTCGGCCTCGGACAGGATCGGGGCGCGGCGGCGGCCCGCCTCGCGGCCGTCACGGCGGCGCTGGCGCTTGGCTTCCAGCCGGGTCGACCCGCGGACGCTGCGCACCTCGTCGCGCGCCGGGCGCTCGGGCTGCTCGGCCTTCGCCTGCCGCACGTGCGTGACGGTGTTGGGCGGGTCGTCGGTGCTCTCGGCCTCGTCGCCGTCCGAGCCCTTGCGGCGACGACGGCGGCGGCGACGGCGGCTGCCGCCTTCACCCTCGTCGGCGTCGCTTTCGGACTCCGAAGACTCAGTGGTCTCAGCGGCGTCCTCGGCCTCTTCGGTGTCCGTTTCGGGCTTTTCGTCGGGCTTTTCGTCGCCGTTGCGGCCGCGGCGGCGCGGCTGCTCCTCGGCCTGGTCGTCCTCGGTTTCGGCGGTCTCGTCGCCACCCTCGGCGCCCTTGCCCCGGCCACGGCCTCGACGACCGCGGCGGCGGCGACGGCGGCTGCCGGCGTCCTCGCCGTCTTCGTCGGCGCCGGAGTCGAGGCCCGGCGTGGTGTCCTCGGCCTCTTCCTCGGCGACCTCGGGCTCGGGGCGCGACGGCGGCTCCGCGAACGGGTCGGCCGGCTTGCGGGCCGGCTTGGCCGCGGGTTCGGCGGGCTCCGGCGGCAGGAAGACCGGCGACGGCGCGGCGAACACCGGCAGGTGCGCACGGGTCTTCTGGCGCGGCCGCGGCTTCTCGGCCTCGGCGACCGGCACCTCGGGCACCGGCGGGCGGGTCTCCGCGGGCGGCTGGGCCGCCGGCGGTTCCGGCTCGGTCGTCATGTCTTCGGTCTCACCGGGCGCGAAGGCCTCGGCCACCTTGAGCGCCACTTCCCTGGTCACGCTCGACTGCGCGCTGCGCACGCTTTCGCCCAGCTCGGCGAGCTTCGCGAGGACGTCCCGGCTGTGCGACTCGAGCAGCTTGGCCAGCGCGTGCACCCGGATCCGGGCGGGCAGGTCGGCCAGCGGGCCGCCCGTGGGTGTGGCGGGATTCCCGCCGGTGTGCTCGGCGGGTGTTTCCGCGTTCGACATGTGTCTCCTCCGCCCCCGGGCGCGTCTGCCGGTTCGCACCGGCAGGGACGCGGCCGCGCAGGGGCCCCTTTCTGATCGTTGCCGCCGTGGTGGTCACCAGCGGCGGGAATCCTTGCCCGACAACCGGGCGCCGCACCACCGCTTCCGGTGGGGCGCAACCCGGCCAAAGGTCTGCTCGGCGGCGTGCAGAAGGCACTCGCGGCCCCCGGGCCGCCCGCCACGTCGTCCAGCCGCCCGGTTCGCGGGCAGCGACGCGCGTCGCGGGAGTCCATGCACATCACCGGGCCACAACGCCGCAGGCAGCACCTCTCACGTGCGCCCCGCGGCCCAGCGGCCACCCCGAGTATCCCACACCGGGTGACCACTCCGGTGTACTCGGTACCTCCCGCAGGCACCCGGGCGCGCCGTACGGTCCCCACCCGCCCCACGGCCGGGGGAACTTCGCCGCAGCGCTTGTCCACCGGGCACGGGGTGGCTACCGTGCGGCTCGGGGTGGCCGGGATCTCGCGCGCCGGCACCCGCGGTTCCTGCATCCGGTGGGAGGTCCGGTGTCCCTGCTGGCGCGGCCGCTGCGGGCGGCCGTGTGCACCGTCCTGGTGCTTTCGGGATGCGTCACCGCCGGTCCGGCGGCGGCAGGCGAACCCGGCTGCGCCCACGGGCGGGCCCTCCGCTACGTCGTCACCTTCGACCGCGGCACCACCGAGGCCGCCGCCCGTGCGGAGATCGAGGACGCCTGCGGGGCCGCCACTGTCTACTACCCGCAGATCGCCGTCGCGGTCGCCACCTCCGGCGACCCGGGTTTCGGCGGGCGGATCGGGCTCGACCGGGCGTTCAGCGCGCAGGCCGAGCGGCTGGCCGCGCAGCGCGTCACCGACGTCAAGCCGCAGCCCGCGCGGGCGACGCTGCCCGCGACCGATCCCGCGAAGGTGCCGTCCGCGGACCTGAGCGGGCAGCAGTGGGACATGCGGATGATCGGTGCCGGCGACGGCTCGGCCGGCCGCCGCGACGTCGTCGTCGGCGTGCTCGACTCCGGGATCGACCCGAACCACCCGGATCTGTCCGGCGCCCTGGACCGGAGCGACTCCGCCGGCTGCCTGACCGGCGCCCCCGACCGGTCGCCGTCGGCGTGGGCGCCGACGACGTCGGTGCACGGCACGCACGTGGCGGGCATCATCGCGGCGGCCGACGACGGGCGCGGGGTGACAGGTGTGGCGCCCGGGGTGCGAGTGGCATCGGTGAAGGTGATCGACGACCGCGGCTACGCCGACCCCGAAGCCGCGGTGTGCGGGCTGATGTGGGCGGCCGCCCGGCACATGCGGGTGACGAACAGCAGCTACTTCGTCAACCCGTGGACGCTGTCGTGCATCCGCGGCAGCGACCGCGGCGTGGTGCACGAGGTGCTGGCCCGCGCGGTCGAGTACAGCACGTCGGCGGGGACGTTGAACGTCGCGGCGGCGACCAACGAGGCCGTCGACCTCACGCCGTCGGCGCGTTCGGGCTCCGGCGGGGCGGGCACCGGCTGCGAAGCCCTGCCGGCCGGGCTGCGGGACGTCGTCGCGGTGTCGGCCGTCGGCGCCGACCGGGTGAAGGCGGGGTACAGCTCGTACGGCCTGGGCGTGATCGACATCACGGCGCCCGGCGGGGAGACGGGCGAGTGCGTGCTGTCGACGGTGCCGGGCGGGTACGCGCCGCTGTGCGGGACGTCGATGGCGGCGCCGCACGTGACCGGGGTGCTGGCACTGCTGGCGTCCGCGTCGGAGAAGGCCGGCCCGCGCCAGCTGCGGCGGACGCTCGAGGCGCGGGCGACGCCGATGCCGTGCCCGGCCGACTACGACCTGACCGGCGACGGGCTGCAGGACGCGTACTGCGCGGGGTACGAGGGGTACAACGGGTTCTACGGGCACGGGATGGTGGCCATGCCGGCACCCGCCGCGGTGCCGGGCGGGCAGCCCGACCAGGCTCGCTGAACCCGGCGGCCCGGGCGGGAAGCCGGATCTCGCGTGATCCGGGGCGGGACTCGCGTGATTGGGGGCGGATCTCGCGTGATCGGGGGCGGATCTCGCGTGACTGGGCGGGCATCTCGCGTGATTGGGCGGGCATCTCGCGTGATTGGGCGGGCATCACCTCATGTGAGCAGGAGTTTGGCGATTCGGCGGGTTGAGGCCCACAGGCCCACCGCGCCCAGCAGGACCAGGTACGCCAGGTTGATCAGCATGCTGCCGGACAGCAGGCCCGTCGCCAGGCCGCGCATCAGCTCGATCGCGTGGTAGAGCGGGAGGCAGCGGACCACCCACTGCAGCGGCTCCGGGTACACCGACAGCGGGTAGAACGTCGTCGCGAAGAGGAACATCGGGGTCAGGCCCAGCTGGATGTAGTCGAACTGGGCGGTCGAACGCAGGAACGTCACCAGCGCCATGCCGATCGCCGAGAACGCCAGGCCCACCAGCAGCGCCGCCGGGACCATCAGCAGGGCCCACCACGACGCCAGCAGTCCCATCGCCGCCGCGATCGCGAGGAACGCCACCGCGTAGATGCCGCCGCGGGTGATCGCCCAGCCGATCTCGCCCAGTGCCACGTCGAGCGGGCCGATCGGGGTCGCCAGCATCGCGTCGTACAGCTTCGCGTAGCGCAGCTTGAAGAACAGGTTGTACGTCGATTCGAAGACGGCGCCGTTCATCGCCGACGTCGCCAGCAGCGCCGGCGCGACGAACGCGACATAGCTCATCGGGTGCCCGTCCGGGCCCGCCACCTCGGTGACCAGCTTGCCGAACCCCAGCTGGAACGCCAGCAGGTAGAGGAACGGCTCGACCGCGCCGGAGAGGAAGATCAGCAGGTTTCCGCGGTACACCATCGCCGAGCGCTCGACGAGCATGCGGGCGCGGCCCGCGTACAGCGCCGGCGGGAGGATGCGCAGGAGCAGCCCGGCGCGGGTTTCGACAGTCGCCATTCAGACCACCAGCCTTCGGTAGAAGGCCCGGTGCGCGAGCACCCACCCGGCCGCGAACAACGCCGCCAGCACGGCGAGGTGACCGAGCATCGCCCAGCCGCCGACGCCGCCGATGCTCACGCCGCGGGCCAGCTCCGTGCCGTGCCACAGCGGCGAGAGCCAGGCCAGCCAGCGGATCGCGACCGGCAGCTGGGAGATCGGGAAGAATGTGCCGGAGAACAACGTCATCGGCATCACGACGAACCGGAAGATCAAGCCGAAGCGCTGCCCCTCGTCGTGGGTCCGGGCCGCCAGCGCGGCCATCGGCGTGGTGCAGGCGAGCCCGGTGACGGTGCCGGCCAGGATCACCAGCAGGACACCCGGCCCGGTCCAGGCGCCGAAGAACAGCGCGACGAACGCGTAGATCGCGCCCGCCAGCGTCAGCCGCAGGGCCGACCAGATGAGGTGGCCGCCGAACACCTGGCCCGGTGACACCGGCGTGGCCGTGACGGCCAAGTAGTCCTTCTGCCACTTGAACCCGGACAGGACGGGGTAGCTCGACTCGCCGACGGCCTGCTGCGCGGCACCGGCGGCCAGCAGCGCGGGCGCGATGTACTGCAGGTAGGACAGGCCGCCGGTGACCGCGCCGGGCTGCACCTGCGAGCCGAAGCCGAGCCCCATCGCGGCGAGGAAGAGCACCGGCTGGAGGCCGGTGGAGTACAAAGTGGACAGCCAGTGCCTGCGGTACCAGGTCCAGTGCCCTTCGACGCGCAGCCACGCGCCCTGCCACTTGCCGACCACCCGGCCGGTGGAGATCGCCGCCATCAGTCGACCAGCGTCCGGCCGGTGAGCCGGAGGAACACGTCCTCCAGCGAACTCCGCCGCACCAGGCTCGACAACGGCCGCACGCCGCGGGAATGGGCGCGCTCCAGGGTGTCCTCGCCGTTGTCGCTGTACAGCAGCACCCGGTCCGGCAGCACCTCCACGCGCTCCGCCAGGCCTTCCACCTGCTGGGCCGCCGACACCTGCTCTCCCGACACGAACCGCAGCTCGACCACCTCGCGCGTCGAATACCGCCGGATCAGGTCGGCCGGCGAGCCCTCCGCCGCGATGCGCCCGTGGTCCATGACCACCAGCCTGTCGCACAGCTGCTCGGCTTCGTCCATGTAGTGCGTGGTGACGATCAGCGTCGTGCCCTGGGCCTTGAGCCGGAACAGCCGGTCCCACAGCAGGTGGCGAGCCTGCGGGTCGAGGCCCGTCGTCGGCTCGTCGAGCAGCAGCAGCTCCGGGTCGTTGACCAGCGAGCGGGCGATCGTCAGCCGCCGCTTCATGCCGCCGGACAGCGGGTCGACCTTGTCGTCGGCCCGGTCGCCCAGCTGCGCGAACTCCAGCAGCTCCTCGGCCTTCCGCCGCGCCGCCGCGCGGGAGAGGCCGAAGTAGCGGCCGTAGATCAGCAGGTTCTCCCGGACCGTCAGCTCGACGTCCAGGTTGTCCTGCTGCGGCACCACGCCCAGCCGCGCGCGGATCCGCGGCCCGGCGGCCTCCGGGTCCAGCCCCAGCACACGGAGGTCGCCGTCGGTGCGGGGCGACACGCACGCGATCATCCGCATGGTCGACGACTTGCCCGCGCCGTTCGGACCGAGGAAGCCGAACGCCTCCCCGCGCCGCACCTCGACGTCGATCCCGCGCACCGCTTCGAACTCGTCGAAGCGCTTCACGAGTGCTTTGGCCTGCACCAGTGCCGGTTCCCGGTCCTCCGAATCGTCCACGCTTCGCACCCTAGGACCCACCACCGACAAAAACCGAACGGATTAGCCGCGGACCGTCACCACCAGCGTCCGCGAAACGCCGTTGACCAGCACGGACAGCCGCGCGACACCCGGCCGCAACGCCGTCAGCACGCCCGCAGCCGGGTCGAACGAAACGACTCCCCGGCCGACCGTCCAGTCCGCGCTCACCGGGTACGCCACCGGCACGTCCCGCGATCCCTGCCGCACGGAGGCCCGCACCTCCGCGCGCTCACCGGGCGCCATCGACGACGGCCCGGTCAGCGACAGCGAGTCGACGTTCGGCCGCGTCTCGAACCGCACCGGCTGGGCGCGGTCGGCCGGGTCCAGCCGCAGCAGCGTCCAGCCGGCGAACCCGCCGTCGCCGGGCGCGGCCGCGGGTGCCTTGCCCGAGTTGCCGTTGACCAGGTACGGCACCCCGTCGACCCGCGACAGCGAGAACACGCCGGCGTGCGACGTCACCGCGGCCGCGGGCTTGCCGGACGCCTGCTCGAACCCGGTGAGCCACCGGGTCAGCAGCGTGGCTTCCTTCCGGTCGCCGAGCTGAGAGTTCCCGGCCGGGCTCGGGTCCTGCACCGGGTGGTGCATGGCGACGACGACCCCGCGGATCGACCGGTCGGCCACCGCGGAGTCCAACGCCGACCGCAGCATCCGGATCTGGTCGAACCCGCCGGCCCGCAGCGAGCCGCGGGAGGAGTCCAGCAGCACCAGCCGGATGCCGTGGACGTCGGCGACCCGGTGCGTCACCCCGAAGGCGGCCTGGAAGTTCGCGAGGCCGTTGCCGCCTTCGGCCTCGTGGTTGCCCGGCACGTAGTACCAGGGCACCTTGCCGTCGAGCTCGTCGCCGATCACCTGCCGGGCCAATACGAAGTCGGGCGCCGTGCCGCGGTCGACGAAGTCGCCGTTGAGCAGCACCAGGTCCGGTTTCGCCGCGACGGCCTCACGCAGCGCCCGCCGCGCCTGGGCGACCAGCGGCCCCGCCGGGTCGTCCGCGGTGAACTGGGCGTCGCTGACCACCGCGACCCGCAGGCCACCGGCCAGGACGCCGTCGGTGACCAGCGCCGGGTCGCGCGGGGCGGGGTCGGCGGGCACGGCCGTCGTCGGCGCCACCTCGAAGGTCAGGTCGTCGAAGACCAGCCGGCCCTCGTACTGCTGGTCCGGCACGTTTTCGACGGCGTAGAAGCGCGCCAGGCGCTGTCCCGAAGGCAGCCCGGCCGGGAGCACGGCGGTGACGTACCGCCAGCCCGTCCAGTCCACGCTCAGCGAAAGGTCCACAATGGACGCCACGTTCGCCGCGTCGCGCAGTTCCGCCCGCAGCCACGCGCCCTTGCCGTCGCCGTCGACCCACAGCCCGATCTTCTGCGTCCCCGGCGGAACCGGAAGCGGCGACGACGGCGTCACGTACGCCGCGCGCGTCGCGGTGGTGCCGGTCAGCCGGTAGTCCAGCGCGAGCCCGGCGCCGCCGGCGCGGCCGGGCGCCGCCGACAGCGCCGCGCCGACGACCGCCGGGAACACCGTGGCCGACCAGCCCGCCGGACCGTCCAACGGGGACGCCACCTGCGCGACCGTGCCGGCCGACACGGCCAGGTGCGTCGTCAGGCCGGCCGCCGACGCGGTGATCGCCGACGCGCCGGAGGACGTCAGCGCGGTCACCGCGTAGCCGTCACCGGAGGGCTCGACCCGCACGACGGAGTGGTCGTAGCCGAGCTTGACGTCGTCAGGCTCGAGCCAGGTGCCGTAGCCGTCGGCGTCGTAGCCGTAGACCTTGAAGGTGCTTCGCGCGCCCGCACCCGACAGCGCGACCTGCTCGGTGCTCGTGCCGAGCCGGACCGGCTTGCCCAGCACCGCGAGCGCCGTCTTCCCGGACGCCCGGCCGGAGCGCGCGACGACGTCGACGCCACCCGTGCCGTGGCCGGTGACGACGCCGCGGGTCACGGTCGCCCGCCGCGGATCCGACGTGCTCCAGCGCGGTTCGGCGGCCACCGCGGCGCCGGTCTCGTCGTGGCCGTCGGCGACGAGGTGCCGGGTCAGGCCGGACAGCACGCGGTCGGCGCCGTCCGCCGCCACGGCCGGCGCCGGCGCGAACCCGGTGAGCTTGCCGCTGCCCGGCACGGTCGTGAAGCCGATCCCGTTGGGCACCAGGCGTTCCCCGCCGTCGGACGGCGAGTTCCGGACGCTCGGCGCGGCTTCGCCTTCGTTGCGCGCCAGCAGCGTCGACGAACCACCGCCGTCGAGGTTGAGGGCGTCGTCGGCGCCGAGGCTCTTCAGGTGGCGCGCGAGTTCCAGCTCGGTCATCCCGCGGCTGTCGGCCTGCCGCCCGTCCACGGTGGCCAGCCACAGCTTCCGGCCGTCGGCGGAGAAGCCGACCGCGGTCCGCGGGTGCAGGGCGACGTCGTCGACCGGCTGCACGACGCCGTCGCGGAGGAGGACTTTGTTGCCGCCCACGGCCACCGCGATCTTCCCGGCGTCCGAGCGCGGCGCGTAGGTGACGCCGACCGGGTCGCCCGGCCGCAGCGCGGCGAGCGTGTCCGCGCCGGCTTCGCGGGCCAGCAGCACCGTCGTCCCCGCCGGGATCGGGCCGTCCGCCGGCTGCGCGCGCACGGCGGTGACCACGCCGTCGCGCAGCTCGACCTCACGCACCCGGGCCGCGCCGGCCACCGACGCCTGACGGCTCGAAGCACCCCACAACGGCGTGTAGACGCCGATCGCGTCCACGCCCAGGACCGGGCTGTTGAAGTTGGTCGCCTTCGCGACGCCGCCGGGCAGCGTCACACCGGCTTCCAGGAAAACCGAGGCCAGCGCGGCCTTTCCCGCAGCGGTGATCGACGCGGTGAGGTTGTGCCCGGCGGCGGGCGCGGTCTGCAGCTGCCCGCGGTCGATGCCGACGCCGATCGGCGCGCCGGTGGCGTTGATGTCGAAGAAGTCGCCGTTGACGCCGGCCACCGCGCCCGCTCGCGCGACCTGCTGCGACAGCGGCGTGCGCGCGGAGACCGTGCCGGGGCTCAGGTACGTCGGCTTCAGGACCTTGCTGCCGAGGTCGACGGCGAGGGTGTCGCCGCGGAGCCAGCCTGCGGCGTCGAACCGGTCGAACTGGGTGAGGCTCAGGCCGGGCGCGACCTCGGTGGTGGCGCTGCCGGTGACGAGCCCGTCGTCGGGTTCGGCGGCCGCGAAGGGCCCTTCGTGCGCCGACGAGGCGGCGGGCGCGGCCTCGACCGGCGGCGTGCCGAGCGGCGCTTCGAGGCGATCGGCGGGGACGACGAAAGCCGTCGCGAACAGGGCGACGAACGGCAGCGCGACGCGTGACTTCTTCACCGGGTACCCCAGTATCGAGTGAGAGTGAGCCGGACCCAGCACAGCGCAGCGGCACGGCCGGGGGAAGACTTCCCGGTGAACGCCGCCTGAATGGTCTAGAACACCCTCACGGAGTCAGCGGGGCGGCGAGGAGCGCTTCCGCGGCGTCGCCGGTGGCACGCGGGTCCGGCCCGGTGCGCTTCCACAGGCGCAGCAGGAGATCGCGGGCGGGAGCTTCGACGGTCGAGCCACCCGGAGCGGCCGGCCCCAGCGCGGGCGGCTCGCCGGGGTGCACGGTCCAGACGTCGCCGGTGTCGGTGGCGCGCAGGGTGACGGGCCCGGGCAGCCGCGGCACGGCGTGCCAGCGCGTCACGCGCGGCATGAGGACGCCGAGCACCTCGTCGACGCCGTCCGCGGCCACGGCCGGGTCGAGCACGTGGCCGCTCCCCGAGTCGGCCAGGTGGACGGCGGTCTCGTGGACCTGACGGCGGTACCAGAACGACTTCGTCTTCTCCGTGCCGCCGAAGTGCCAGCACGGGTCCGCGGGGTCGGCGGTTTCCAGCTCATCGAGCAGGAGCCGCGCGCTTTCGGCGTACCACGACACGAGGTCGCGACCCGCTCCGACGGCGAAGTCCTGCGGGTGCACCTCGCCGGTGCGGACGATCGTCGCGGCCCAGCGGTGCACGTTGCCCAGGTGCGTCGCGAGGTCGGTGACGGTCCAGCCGGCGCAGTCGGGCACCGCCGCGGCCGGGTCGGCCGTGCGCAGCGCCTCGGTGAACGCGCCGGTCAGCTCGGCCAGCACCGGGACGTACTCGCGGGCGTCGAAGGGCATCTTCGTCATGGAGTCTCCTGGGCTGCCGGGACCACGCGCGGGCGCGGCCCCGGCAGGGCATCACAGGTCGGGGAACCAGAGCTTCAGCTCGCGCTCGGCCGACTCCGGCGAGTCCGAGCCGTGGACGAGGTTGTACTGGGTCTCCAGCGCGAAGTCGCCGCGGATGGTGCCCGGCGTGGCCTTCTCGACCGGGTCGGTGCCGCCGGCGAGCTGCCGGAACGCGGCGATGGCGCGCGGGCCCTCGACGGCGAGCGCGACCAGCGGGCCCGAGGTGATGAACTCCAGCAGGTCGCCGAAGAACGGACGCTCCTTGTGCTCGGCGTAGTGCTCCTCGGCCAGCGCCTGCGGAACGGTCCGCAGCTCGAGTGCGGCGAGCTTGAGGCCCTTGCGCTCGATCCGCGAGATGACTTCGCCGACGAGGCCGCGCGCGACGCCATCGGGCTTGACCAGGACCAGCGTGCGTTCAGTCACGGCGGTTTTGCTCCTTGGTGCGGTGGGTTTCGGTGCGCGTGAGCGTAGCCGACCCTGCTCAGCGGCCCTGCGGGTGCAGTGTCTTCGACCACAGGGACGCCCCGGTGGCGTCGCGCAGGTCGACCGTGAGGTCGCCGCTCGCGCCGTCGACGTTCAGCTCGCCGAAGTGCTGGAACCCGTCGATCGGGGCGGTGTTCGCCGACGGCGGGGCGTGCACGAACACCGCTTGCGGGCCGAACGTCGGGTCCAGGGTGTTGGGCCCGAACGCGCCGGCGTTCAGCGGGCCGGACACGAACTCCCAGAAGGGGTCGAAGTCCTGGAAGGCCGCACGATCGGGCGAATAGTGGTGCGCCGCGGTGTAGTGGACGTCCGCGGTCAGCCAGACGACGTTGCGGACCCGCCGGCGCTGGATTTCCCGCAGCACCCACGCCAGTTCCGTCTCGCGGCCGCCGGGGGCGCCCGGCAGGTTGTTCGCCACGGCTTCGATGTTGGCGCCGTCCGGGACGACCAGGCCGAGCGGCATGTCGGCCTGGACGATCTTCCAGGTCGCCGTGCTGCGGCCGAGCGCGTCGGCGAGCCAGCGGGCCTGCGCGTCGCCGAGGATGTAGCCCGGCTTCGTCTGATCCGCCGTGTTGGCGTCGCGGTAGGTCCGCATGTCGAGGACGAAGATCTCGACGCGGGAGCCGTAGGTGAAGCTGCGGTAGACGCGGCCGTCGACGGCCCGGCGCGAGTCGATCGGGTGCCACTCGTGGAACGCCTGGTACGCCCGTGGCGCGAGGACGTCGACGCGCTTCTCGGTGTAGGCCGGGTTGTCGATGATCTTGCCCGGGTACCAGTTGTTCAGGACCTCGTGGTCGTCCCACTGGACGTACGCCGGCACCTGCGCGGCGAAGCGCTTGAAGTGGTCGTCGAGGCGGTTGTAGGCGTGCTGGCCGCGGAACTCGTCCAGCGTCTCGGCGACCTTCGCCTTCTCGGGCGTGACGACGTTGCGCCAGGTCCGGCCACCGGGGAGGGCGACGGTCTCGGTCAGCGGGCCGTCGGAGTAGACCGTGTCGCCGCTGTGCAGGAACAGGTCCGGGCAGCGGGCGGCCATCGCGGAGAAGATCGTCATCCCGCCCAGGTCCGGGTTGATCCCCCAGTTCTGGCCGACGACGTCGCCCGACCACACGATCCGCGCGTCGCGGCGGCCCACCGGCGCGGTGGCGAACCGGCCCGTCAGCGGCTCGCTCGTGGCACGCCCGTCGAGGGCTTCGGCGGTGACGCGGTAGTGGTACTCGGTGCCGGGCGCCAGGGCGGGGACGCGCACCCGGCCGGTGCCACCGCTGTCCGGGCCCACGAGCGGGCCGGGCACGCGGCGGGCGTGCCGGAACGACGGGTCCCGCGCGATCTCGACGACCAGGCGCGCCGGCCGGTCCGCGCGCGACCAGACGATCGCCGAGCCCGGCGTGACGTCGCCGGACTGGACGCCGTGGGTGAGCACCGGCCGGTCGCGGCGGACGAGCGGGACGGCGGCGAAGGCCGTGGACGGCAGCGCGAGGCCGGCGGCGACGGCGGAAGCGCCGGTGAGGCCGGCCTTGATGAGCGTGCGGCGGGAGTGTTCGGTCATGCGCGGTTTCTATCCCGCCGCGGCCAACGGCGGCTTGCGCGCGGGTGAACGAATATTGGGGTTTTCCCCCATACCCGGCCGTGATCGCCGTCGGTAGCTTGGTGATCAGGACAAGGGGGTACGAATGACGCACATCCGGAAGGCGCTGGCCGTTTTCGCGGCGGCACTCTCGGTCACCACACTCTGTACCGGCGTCGCGACGGCCGGGGAAGACAGCGCGAAAGCCGTGCTGCGCTACACCGAACACGGCATCCCGCACATCGTCGCCAAGGACTACGCGGGCCTCGGCTACGGATACGGCTACGCTTCGGCGACCGACAACGTCTGCGAGCTCGCGAAGATCTACGTCACGGTGAGCGCGCAGCGGTCGCGGTACTTCGGGCCGGACGGCGAGGGTTACCCGTCGCTGTCCGAGGCGAAGAACAACCTGCACAGCGACCTGTTCTTCCAGCAGATCAACGACTCCGGCGTGGTCGACGGGCTGGTCGCGCAGCCCGCTCCACAGGGGCCGCGGCCCGAGGTCCGGCAGATCGTTTCGGGCTACGTCAAGGGGTTCAACGCCTATCTGGCCCGCACCGGCCGGTCCGGGATCACCGATCCCGCCTGCCGCGGCGCGGACTGGGTCCGGCCGATCAGCGAGCAGGACTTCTACCGGCACTACTACTCCATCGCCGTCACCGGCGGCCTGGGCTTCGTCACCGAAGGGTTGTTCGCGGCGCCGCCGTCCGGTGCGCCGTCGCCGGCCCCGGGCACGCCCGCGCAGCTGTCCGCGAGCCTGCGCGACGGGCTCGGCAAGGGCGGGCTCGGCAGCAACGGCATCGCCGTCGGCGCGGACGGGACGGCGGCGGGCCGCGGCAGCGTGCTGCTCGGCAACCCGCACTACCCGTGGCACGACGGACGGCGGTTCTGGCAGAGCCAGCTGACCATTCCCGGCCGGGTCGACGTGGCCGGGGCGAGCCTGCTCGGCATGCCGTTCGTGATGATCGGGCACACCGCGGACGCGGCGTGGACGCACACGGTGTCCACCCCGGTCACGTTCGGCCTGTTCGAAGTGCCGCTGGCGCCCGGTGACCCGACGACGTACGTGGTCGACGGCAAGCCCGAGAAGATGACGTCCCGCGAAGTGACGGTCCAGGTGCGCCAGGCCGACGGCTCGCTCAAGCCGGCGCGGCAGACGTTCTGGTCCACGAGGTACGGCCCGGTGCTGAACGACGTCGGCGGGTTCCCGGTGCCGTGGACGGCGAAGTCGGCGTACGCGCTGCGAGACGCCAACGCGACGAACATGCGCGGGCTGAACACGTGGTTCGAACTGGATCAGGCTCGCAGCACGGCCGACGTCGTCCGCGCGCTGAAGAGCACGCAGGGCGTGCCGTGGGTGAACACGATCGCCACCGACCGGGCGGGCAACGCGCTCTACGCCGACATCCAGGTCGTCCCGCACGTCACCGACTCGCAGGCGGCGGCGTGCAGCACGCCGGCCGGGCAGCAGACGCTCGCCGCCGACGGACTGGCCATTTTGGACGGTTCACGGTCGTCGTGCCAGTGGGGCTCGGACCCGGACGCGCTGGAGCCGGGGATCTTCGGGCCGTCCCGGCTGCCGCAGCAGCAGCGCCGGGATTACGAGCTGAACGCGAACGACAGCGCCTGGCTCTCGAACGCGCGGGCACCGCTCACCGGGTTCCCGCGGATCGTCAGCGATCAGGACTCGGAGCGTTCTCCCCGCACCCGGGAAGCGCTGCTCGCGGCCGAGGCGAGCAAGTTCACGACGGACTCGATGAAGAAGCTGCTCTTCGCCGACCACAGCCTGTTCGCCGACCTGGCGGCGGCTGACCTGGCGAAGCTGTGCGCGTCGTTCCCGGGCGGGCAGGCCCCGTCGTCGTCCGGCCCGGTCCCGGTCGGCCCGGCGTGTGACGCCCTCGCGAGCTGGGACCACCGGTACACGCTCGACAGCCGTGGTTCCCTGCTGTTCCAACGGTTCGCCGCGCGGCTCGGCAATGTCGACCGGTTCACGGTGCCGTTCGACCCGAAGGCACCGCTGACCACGCCGAACACGCTCAACGCCGGCGACGCGGGCGTGCAGAAGGCGTTCGGCGACGCACTGGTCGAGCTGCGCGCGGCGGGTCTGCCACCGGACGCCCGGCTGCGCGACGGCCAAGCGGTGACCCGCAACGGCGAGCGCATCCCGATCCACGGCGCCCAGGGTTTCCTCGGGGTGCTGAACGTGATGACGCCGGTGTGGGACCCGGCCCGCGGCAACGCCGAGGTGGCGCACGGGTCGAGTTTCGTCCAGGTGGTGGGGTTCAGCGGCCGTGGGTGCCCGGATTCGTCGACGTTGCTGACGTATTCGCAGTCGGCCAACCCGGCGTCGCCGTACTTCAGTGACCAGACGAAGCTCTACAGCCGCGGCGAGTGGGTGAAGGGCCGGTTCTGCGAGGCCGACATCCTGCGCTCGCCCGCGCTGCGGATCGTCGTGCTGCGGTGAGCGTGGGGCGGTGCCCGGGGGGACGCGCGCCCCCCCCCCCCCCCCCCCGCCCCGCCCGGGGGGGGGGTGGGGGGGGGGGGGGGGGGGGGGGGGGGGTGGGGGGCCCCCCCCCCCCCCCCCCCCCCGCCCCCGTGTCACGGCTGGGGTTGCTGGCTCGCCAACGTCCCCGCGGCCATCCGCCGGGCGACGTCCCGGCGCAGCCACAGCAGCCACAGCCACACCGCCAGGAAGATCACGCCCACCACCGCGATCGCCGGCAGCCAGAACACCAGGGCGATGAGCACCACCTGCAACACCAGGATCAGCGGCACCGCCCACGCGCGCTTGACGAACCCGCACGTCACGATCAGCAGCACGGCCACGGCGATGACCGTCCAGCCGGTTCCCGTCGAGATCCCGCCGCCGAGCTTGTTCACCACCGGGAGGGCCAGGGCGACCGTGATCGCCTCCATGATCAGCGTTCCGGACATCACGCCGCGGAAGCCCTTCATCGGGTCCTTCGGCTTCTGCGTGGTCACGCCGGCTCCTTCCCGAACAGCGTGCGCGCCTCGCCCGCCGTCACCACCGAGCCCGTGACCAGCACGCCGCCGCCCGCCAGGGGCTCGTCCGGGTCGTCGTTGGTCTCCACCAGCGCGATCGCCGTCTCGATGGCCGTTTCCAGGTCGGTCTCCGCGACGACGCGGTCCTCGCCGAACACCGAGATCGCCAGCTCGTTCAGTTCTTCCAGGGGCATCGACCGGGGCGAGGCATTGCGCGTCACGACGATGTCCGACACCACCGGCTCCAGCGCGTCGAGGATGCCGTGGGCGTCTTTCTCGGCCATCACCCCGACCACCGCGACCAGGCGGCGGAAGGCGAACTCCTCGGACACGGTCGTCGCGAGGGCGCGGGCGCCGTGTGGGTTGTGCGCCGCGTCGAGCAGCACCGTCGGGGCCGAGCGGACGCGCTCGAGCCGGCCCGGGGTCTCGACCTCGGCGAACGCCTCGCGCACCGCCTCGACGACCAGCTGCTTGTCCTTGCCCGCGCCGAAGAACGCCTCGACCGCGGCCAGCGCCAGCGCGGCGTTCGCGGCCTGGTGGGCGCCGTGCAGCGGGAGGAAGATGTCGTCGTACACCCCGCCGAGGCCCTGCAGCTTCAGCAGCTGCCCGCCGACGGCGATCTCCTTTTCGAGCACGCCGAACTCGCTGCCCGCGCGGGCCACCGCGGCGTCGACCTCGACCGCGCGTTCCAGCAGCACCTTCAGCACCTCGGGGTCCTGCTCGCCGATCACCGCGACCGAACCCGGCTTGATGATGCCCGCCTTCTCGCGCGCCGCGCTCACCGCGTCCGGCCCCAGATATTCGACGTGGTCGAGGCCGATCGGCGTGATCACGGCGACGTCGGCGTCCGCGACGTTCGTGGCGTCCCAGGCGCCGCCCAGGCCCGCTTCGAGCACCGCGGCCTCCACCGGGGCGTCGGCGAACGCGGCGAACGCCATCCCGGTGAGGATCTCGAACTTGCTCATCTCCACGCCGTCCGCCGAAGCACCGTCCACCATGGACACGTACGGCGCGATGTCGTTCCACAGCTCGGCGTAGCGCGCGGCGGAGATCGGCCGGCCGTCGAGCGCGATCCGCTCGGTGACCAGCTGCAGGTGCGGGCTGGTGTAGCGGCCGACACGCAGGCCCATCCGGGTCAGCAGGGCGTCGATCATCCGGGCCGTGGAGCCCTTGCCGTTCGTGCCGGCCACGTGCAGCACCGGGTAGCCGCGGTTCGGCTCGCCCAGCAGCTGCGTCAGCGCCGAGATGCGGGTGAGCGACGGCTCGATCTTCGTCTCCGGCCAGCGCTGGTTCAGCTCGGCCTCGACGGCCATCAGCTCGCGCCGCGCCTCGGGGCCGTCCGGGTCGCCGTAGGCCGGCTGCTCGCCCTGATCGTCGAGCTCGTGCAGCTCGGCGTCCTCGGGCACGGTCAGGTCGGGCACCGGGCCGGTGGCGAGGTTGTCGCCCAGCTGGCCGACGCCGCCGATGCCGCCGCGCGCGCCACCGCCCGCCTCGAACGCGGTGTCGCGGACGTCCAGTTCCGGGTCGTGGTCGTCGGACTCCTCGTACCCCGACGTCCCCAGCTCGTCGACGCCCGCGAAGCTGTCCAGATCCGACAGGTCCGGCTTGCGACCTGTCTCATCCTGCGGCACTGAATCTCCTCCGGCCTGGGGTTTCGCGCTTGCGTTCCGAGTCTACGTGCGTGCTTGGTGGCACTCTCGACGCATGCCGTTCAACCACAACGACCACTATCACCCGCTGCTGCTGGACCTGCTGCCGCCCGGGCCGGGGCTGGCGCTGGACGTCGGGTGCGGCACCGGCCGGTTCGCCCGTCGGCTGGCCGCGACCGGCATGGCGGTGGAGGCGATCGACGTCTCGGCGGCAATGGTCGAAGCGGCCGCCGGCCTGGGGTCGCCCGGGCCCGGCAAGATCGTCTACCGGCAGGCCGACGTCACCACCGACGCCCTGCCCGAGGCGCACTACGACTACATCTCGTGCCTGGCGTCGCTGCACCACATGCCGTTCGAGACGGTCGCCAAGCTGCGCCGGGCGCTCGTGCCGGGCGGGGTGCTGGTGGTGCTCGGCCTGGCGAAACCGAGCACGCCCGCGGACTGGGCGCGCGCGGTGGCGGCGGTGCCGGTCAACGCACTGGCGCGCCTGATCGTCTACGCCGGCGAGCGGCTGAACGGCGGCCCCGAAGAGGGCCCGAAGGCCCCGGTGGTCGACGACTACCCGACGCTGGCCGAGCTGCGCCGCGAGTCGGCCCGGCTGTTGCCCGGCAGCACGGTCCGGCCGTTGCTCTTCTGGCGCACCTTGATCACTTACCGTGAACACGGCCACGGTGACCCGACTGGCGGGTGAAGTCCGGCCCCGACCCGTCCGGTGCTCGCTAGATGTGGGGGCAGCGTCCACCGGAACAGAACAGGGGTCTTCATGCGCACCACCCGGCTGCTCGTCGCCGTCTTCTCGGCAGCCATCCTGCTCACCACCACCGCGGCCGCCGCGTCGGCGGCGGGAATCCACCACTACGTCGCCCTCGGTGACTCCTTCACTTCGGGGCCGTTCATCCCGGCGCAGCGGCTCGATCCGCTCGGCTGCGGACGGTCGACGGCGAACTACCCGTCGGTCGTGGCGGCGGCGCTGAAGCCCGGCAACTTCAGCGACGTCAGCTGCGCCGGCGCCGACACGGGCGCGATGACCCGGCCGCAGAAGGTGCCGTTCAACGGCACGAACGGCCCGCAGCTGGATGCCCTGCGGATCGACACCGACCTGGTCACGCTCGGCGTCGGCGGCAACGACTACGGCGTGTTCAGCACCCTGACCGCGACGTGCCCGGGGCTGCGGGCGACCGACCCGACCGGCAACCCGTGCGAGAAGCACTTCACGACCAACGGCGTCGACACGATCGGGACGGCCATCACCTCCATCCAGCCGCGGATCGAAGGCGTGCTGGCCACGATCCACCAGCGCTCGCCCGGCGCGCGGGTGCTCGTCGTGGGCTACCCGCGGATCGCGCCGGACAGCGGCTACTGCCCGGACGTCCTGCCGTTCGCCGACGGCGACTACGCCTGGCTCAACAGCGTCGAAAAAGACCTGAACCAGGCCCTCGAAGACGCCGCGGCGAACGGGGACGCCGAGTACGTCGACACCTACGGCCCGTCCCGCGGCCACGACGCCTGCGCGCGCGGCGGCTCGGCGTGGATCAACGGCAAGGACCAGGACGTCTTCGCCGCGGCCGCGTACCACCCGCTGAAGGCGGGGATGGCCGGCGTGGCGGCCGTGGTGCTCAAGGCGCTGCGCTGACGAAGCCCAGCACGAGCTGGGCGAACTCGTCCGGCAGCTCGGCCGGGCACCGTGCCCCGCGTCGATCTCGGCGGCGCGCGCGTCCGGGATCGCGGCGACCAGCGCACGCTGCTGGTCCGCCGTGACGATCCGGTCGTGCGCGCTGCCGAGCACCAGCACCGGCGCGGTGATCCGGCCGAGCACGGGCCGCGGGTCGACGGCGCGGTCGGTCGCGATCTGGCGGTCCGCGCCGGGCCGGATCACCGTTTCCAGGGTCTTGACGAGCTGTTAGTTGCTCTCCGTGGTCGCCTGCTCCCAATAGCGTGGGCCGAGGGCCATCAGCGGGAGCATCCGGGCGAAGGTCCCGGTTTCGAGCAGGTCGAGCCAGGAGCGGAACTCGGCGTCCTGCCGGACGTCCGTCACGGGCCACGCGGCGTGCAGGACAGCTTTTCCGACGCGGTCCGGGCGCGTGCCGGCGAAGTGGGCCGCCACCACCCCGCCGAGCGAGTGCCCGACGACGTGGGCGGTGGCGAAGCCTGCGTGGTCCAGGACGGCTTCGGCCTGGGCGGCGAGGCCTTCGACGGTGATCGGGCCGCCGCCGTCGGTGGTCAGGCCCGAGCCGGGGAAGTCGGGCGCCAGGACGGTGAAGCCGTTCGCCTGCGCGGTCAGCGGTTCCCACTGTTCGCGGGAGGCGGCGGTGCCGTGCAGCAGGAGCAGGGCGGGGCCGTCGCCGGTCCGGTCGTAGTGGACGACGGCGTCTCCGCACGTCACTTCCGGCATGGTCGTCTCCTCAGTCGATCTCGCGGAGCGCGGCGGTGCACGCGCGCGGGTTTTCCTGGTGCGGCAGTCCCGGCTACTGGCCGAGCACCGGCATGCTCGACCGGGTCCTCGACCTGCGCAAACAGCTTGTCGACGACCGGGCGGGCACGGTCGACCGCGACGACCCGCGCGACCAGGTCGGGCCGGGCGAGGGCCAGTTCGGTGGCGAAGAGGCCGCCGATACTCGACCCGACGACGGTGGGTTTCACTTCGAACTGGTGGATCACCTGCACGAGGTCGGCGGTGATCTGGGCGATGGTGTTGCCGTCGGCGGGGGTGGTCGGAGCGGCCGCACCCGCGCCAGTCGAGCGTGACGACGCGGTGGTCGCGCACGAGATCGGGCAGGCACGACGCCCAGACGCGGCCGCTGGTCCCCCAGCCGTGCAGGAGCAGCAGGGCCGGGGTTCCTGGCCCGCTTCCGGACTCGACTTCACTCCACTGTGGAGGGACGAGGTCCTGGTGGCGCTGCCCGGGTCACATCCACTGGCCGCTTGCCGGGAGGCGGGCTTCGAGCCGGTGCTGGGCAAGGAGTTCACGACGGCGCAGGACACGTCGGGAACCCTGGGGTTCGGCCGTCCACACTGGACGGTGTGCTACCGGGTGCACGCGAACCTGCTGCCGGTGCCGGGCGTGGTGTTCCGGCCGTTGACGGATCCGGCACCTCGGATGCAGACGTACCTGGCCACGCCGGCCGATCGGCGGGTGACGGCCGAGGTGGTGGCCTTGATCGAAGCCGCGCGAGCCACCGAAGCCGGCTGAGCAGCGGAGTCCGTGAAATCCGTAACAGAAGCCTGCCCGCAGACGACCTTCACCGCAACCAGTGAGTCACCGCAGGCGAGGTGGAGACGACTCAATGCCCGAAACTTTCGAGATGGACCGCGTGGACCGCATCGCCGACATCCTTTACGGCGTCGCGTCCGCGCAAGACGGATTGATCGAATACGCACCGCTCGGCAAACGCGTCGGCGTGCAGCCGAACCACCTCGGCTATTTCCTGGAACGGGTGTCCACCCGAGCCACCCGACGCGCCGAGCCGCTGTGGAGCGCGCTCGTCGTGTCGAAGGACAGCCGCCGGCCGAGCGAAGGCTTCTACCTGCTGGCCCGGCGGCTCCGCACCGAGTACGCGGACGTCGATGACCGGACATTGTGGCTCGAGGAACGGCAGCGCTGCTACGACACCGCTCGCTCCACCTGACCGTATGACAAAGCCCGGCACTCCGTGAAGGAGCGCCGGGCTTCTGTCCACAAACCTCAGGAAGCCGGCAGGGCCGCCAGCCGTGCGGTGATGCGGTCGATGTCCGCCGCCGCCGTTTCCTTGCGGGTCTTGATCTTCGCCACCACCTGCTCCGGGGCCTTGGCGATGAACGCCTCGTTCCCCAGCTTCGCCTCCGTCTGCGACAGCTCCTTCTGCGCCGCCGCGAGGTCCTTCTGGAGACGCTTGCGCTCGGCCGCCACGTCGACCGTGCCCGACAGGTCCAGCTCCACCGTCACCACGCCGGCCGCCAGGGCGACCTCCAGTGCGGCGCTCGCCGCGAAGTCGTCCGCCGGATCAGTCAACCGGACCAGCGAACGGATCGCCGATTCGTGGCCGCCCGTGTAGCCCGCCAGGCGGGCCGCCACCTTCTGGCCCGGCTTCAGGCCCTGGTCCGCGCGGAACCTGCGGATCTCCGTCACCAGCTTCTGGACGTCCGCGATCCGGGCGTCGGCCGTCGCGTCCGCGTAGCCCTCGAACGGCGCCGGCCAAGCGGCGATGACCAAGGAGGAGCCGCCTGTCAGGGCCGTCCAGAGCTTCTCCGTGATGAACGGGATGAACGGGTGCAGCAGCCTGAGCACCGTGTCCAGCACGTGACCCAGCACCGACCGGGTCGCCGCCACCCGGGCGTCATCCCCTTGGTACAGCTGGACCTTCGCCAACTCCAGGTACCAGTCGCAGAGCTCGTTCCAGGTGAACTGGTAGAGCGCGCCCGCCACCTTCGCGAACTGGAAGTCCTCGAACAGTCCGTCCACTTCGGACACCAGGGCGGCCAGGCGGCCGAGGATCCAGCGGTCGGCCTCCGTCAGCTCACCGGCAGACGGCAGCGGCGACGACACCGAAGCGCCGTTCATCATCGCGAACTTCGTCGCGTTCCACAGCTTCGTGCAGAAGTTACGGGAACCCGCCGCCCACTCGTCGGCCAGTGCCATGTCCGCGCCCGGGTTCGCGCCGCGGGCCAGGGTGAACCTGGTCGCGTCCGCGCCGTACGCGTCCATCCACTCCAGCGGGTCGATCACGTTGCCGCGCGACTTCGACATCTTCTTGCCCTGGGCGTCGCGGATCAGGCCGTGCAGATACACATGGTCGAACGGCTGCTTGCCGTCCATCTGGTGCACGCCGAACATCATCATCCGGACCACCCAGAAGAACAGGATGTCGTAGCCCGTCGACAGCACGCTCGTCGGGTAGAACTTCGCGAGGTCTTCCGAAGACGACGGCCAGCCCAGCGTCGACATCGGCCACAGGCCCGACGAGAACCACGTGTCCAGCACGTCCGGGTCCTGCGTCCAGCCCTCGCCCGTCGGCGGCTGCTCGTCCGGGCCCACGCACACGACTTCGCCGCCCGGTCCGTAGTACACCGGGATGCGGTGGCCCCACCACAGCTGGCGCGAGATCGTCCAGTCGTGCATGTTGTCGACCCAGTCGAAGTACCGCTTGCCCAGCTCCGGCGGGTGGATCTTCGTGCGGCCGTCACGCACGGCGTCACCCGCCAGCTTGGCCAGCTCCTCGACCTTGACCCACCACTGCAGCGACAGCCGCGGCTCGACCACCGTGTCGCAGCGCGAGCAGTGCCCGACCGCGTGCACGTACGGCCGCTTCTCCGCGACGATCCGGCCCAGCTCCCGCAGCGCCGCGACCACCGCGGGCCGCGCCTCGAACCGGTCGAGGCCCTCGAACGGGCCCGCGACCGTGATCTCCGCGCGCTCGTTCATGATCGTCAGCATCGGCAGGTCGTGGCGGCGGCCGATCTCGAAGTCGTTCGGGTCGTGCGCCGGGGTGACCTTCACCGCACCGGTGCCGAACTCCGGGTCGACGTGCTTGTCGGCCACGATCGGGATGCGGCGGCCGGTCAGCGGCAGCTCGACCTCGGTGCCGACGAGGTGCGCGTACCGCTCGTCGTCCGGGTGGACGGCGACCGCGGTGTCGCCCAGCATCGTCTCCGCCCGGGTCGTCGCGACCACGATCGCGTTGTCGCCGTCGCCGTAGCGGATCGACACGAGCTCGCCGTCGTCGTCGTTGTGGTCGACCTCGATGTCCGACAGGGCCGTCTGGCAGCGCGGGCACCAGTTGATGATCCGCTCGGCCCGGTAGATCAGGCCCTCGTCGTAGAAGTTCTTGAACACCGTCTGGACGGCCTTCGACAGGTTCTCGTCCATGGTGAACCGCTCGCGCGACCAGTCGACGCCGTCGCCGAGGCGCTTCATCTGGCCGAGGATCTTGCCGCCGTACTCGGCCTTCCACTCCCAGACGCGCTCGACGAACTTCTCGCGGCCCAGGTCGTGGCGGGAAAGCCCTTCGCCGGCCAGCTGGCGCTCGACGACGTTCTGCGTCGCGATGCCGGCGTGGTCCATGCCCGGCAGCCACAGCACCTCGTAGCCCTGCATGCGACGGCGGCGGCTCATCGCGTCCATCAGGGTGTGGTTGAGCGCGTGGCCCATGTGCAGCGAACCGGTTACGTTCGGGGGCGGCAGTACGATCGAGAACGGCGGCTTCCCCGACGAGGCGTCGGCCGTGAAGTACCCGGCCGCTACCCAGCGGTCGTACATCGGTGCTTCCTCGGCGGCCGGGTCCCAGGCACCCGGAAGGTCGGTGGTCTGCTGCGGAGCGTTCTCGGTCACAATGGACAAGTCTACGAACCCGTCACGGCGGGTCACCCAGGGGGAAGGCACTCGGGATGACACAGCCTCAGCAGCCGCAGGATCCGGACGACCGGCGCCTGGAGACGCACCCGGACCTGATGAACCCGGACTGGCAGAAGTACGCCGCGCGGGACGCCTGGCTGGGCGCGAAGAAGGACCTCAAGAAGCGCCGCAAGCGCGAGCGCCGGGCCGGCGGGTACCGGCAGCCGGGGCAGAGCCGCTGGCCGGGCGTGCTCGCCCTGTTCATCGTGGTCGGGCTGGTCGCCGCGGCGATCATCGTGCACCAGCTCCAGGGCGTCGGCGTCAACGAATTCGCGTACTTCGGGTAACGCTCGTCCCCCGCCATCGATGATCAGACATCGACCTGGGGGGACACATGGACGAAGAAGACCTGCTCGACTCGCACCCGGACCTGATGGACCCCGACTGGCGCAGGCACGCGCAGAAGGACGCCTGGCTGGGTTCGAAGAAGGACCGCAAGCAGTTCCGCAAGCAGCAGAAACGCGCCGCGCGCGGCCCGCGCCGCCGCTGGTGGATCTTCGCCGTGCTGCTGCTGGTCCTGGCCGTGACCACGACGGCGATCGTGCTGGTCGGCCGTCGCCCCGCCCAGGACGCCGCGCCGCCGGACCCGACGTCGGTGCCGGACGTCGCCCCGGTCGACCTGGCCCGGCCGTACGCGCACACCCCCGCCGACGGCTGGCCGAAGGGCATCGACGGCATCACCGCACCCGCCCCGGCCGCCGTCGGCGCCTTCAAGGCCGACGCGGTCGCCGCCGCCTACACGAAGGTCAAGCAGGTCATCACCGCCGCGCACCTCGACCCGGCGGTCCTGACCGGGCACGACGCCAAGGCGTACGCGGCCCTGTTCGCCCCCGACGACCGCGACCAGATCCTCCCGGAGCTGGCCAAGAAGCCCGGCTTCGGCGCCTACGTCACCGAGATCGCCGACGGCCACCACCTGCTCGACGCGGGCCCGCGCACCTTCGGCACGCTCACCGCGCGCGCCGGCGCCAAGCCCGGTGAGCTGGTCGTCGAGGCGAAGTACACGGTCGCCTACGCCTTCGACCACGCGCACCCCAAGGAGCTCACGAGCCCCGCGGAGATCGTCACCTTCGAGCGCCGCGACGAAACGTACGTCGTCCGAAGCGGCCCGTCGTTCGCCAAGAGCAGCCACGGCCTGTGGATCGCCGACACCGCCATCGCGTTCTCGTCGGTGGGCTGCGCCGCCGCCAAGGAGGGCTACCTGGCACCGGGCTACGCGAACCCGCGGTCGCTCACCCCGCCGACCGGCGAGCGCGACGCCCCCGGCTACTACGACCCGAAGTACCCGGTGCCGAACCTCGACGGCTGCGGTGACTGACCTCCGAGATGCACAGTCTGGACTGCACAGTTAAACTGTGTACATGGGCGAAGTACCTGCGCACGTCGCCGAAAGCGCCGGCTGGATCCGCGGGGTCGTCGGGCAGCTGCACCGGCGGCTGCGCCACGTCGACAACGCGGGGGTCCTGACCCCTTCGCAGTCCGCCGTGCTCCACCGGCTCCACCGCGAAGGCCCGGCCACGCAGGGTGAGCTGGCCGCGGCCGAGCACGTGCGGCAGCAGTCGATGGCCGCCACCCTCGGCGTCCTCGACGAGCTGGGCTACCTCGCCCGCACCCCCGACCCGGCCGACCGGCGCCGCGTGGTGATCAGCCTGTCCGACGCCGGCCGCGACACCGTGCGCGGGATCCAGCAGCACCGCGACGAGTGGCTGGCCCAGGCCCTGCTCGACGAGCTGTCCCCCGCCGAGCTCGACGCCGTCACCCGGGCGCTGCCGCTGCTGCAGCGCGTCGCGCAACACTGAAGGAGTTCCCCACGAGCACCGTCACCGCTCCCGCCAAGTTCGGCGCCCGCCTGGTCACCCCGCTGGTGGCCGGCGCGGTGCTCAACCCGATCAACTCCACGCTCATCGCCGTCGCGCTCGTCCCGATCGGCCACAGCTTCGGGGCGGGCCCCGGGCAGACCGCCTGGCTGATCTCGGCGCTGTACCTGGCCACCGCGGTCGGGCAGCCGGTGGTCGGCCTGCTGGTCGACCGGCACGGTGCCCGCCGCGTCCTGCTCGGCGGAGCCTCGCTGGTGATCGTGGCCGGGATCGCGGGCATGATCCCGATCTCCGTCGGCTGGCTGACCGGCGTGCGGGTCGTCCTCGGCCTGGGCACGTGCGCCGGCTTCCCGGCCGCGATGGCCGTGCTGCGCCACCACGCCGAAGCGAGCGGCCAGGGCGTGCCCGCGCGGGTGCTGTCGCTGCTGTCGATGTCCGCGCAGACGGTGATGGTGATCGGCCCGACACTGGGCGGGGTGCTGATCGGGCTCTTCGGCTGGCCGGCGATCTTCGCGGTGAACATCCCGCTCGCCGGGTTGTCACTGGTCCTGGCGCTCCTGTGGGTGCCGGAGGACGACCGGGGCGAGCGCACCGCCACCCGGATCGACGTGCTCGGCATCGCGCTGTTCTCCGCGACCCTGCTGGCGCTCCTGTTCTTCCTGATGGACCCCGGCGCCGAGGTCTGGCTGCTCGCCGTCGTCGCGGCGTTCGGGACGGCCTTCACGCTGGTCGAGCTCCGGCGTGACACGCCGTTCCTCGACCTGCGGATGCTCGCGGCCAACGGCGCGATCCTGCGGACGTACCTGCGGCAGGCGCTGAGCTTCATGGCCATCTACGCGATCATGTTCGGGTACGTCCAGTGGCTGGAGACCGCGCGGCAGCTGTCGGAGGAGGCCGCCGGGCTGATGCTGCTGCCGATGTCGGCCACGGCGGTCTGCGCCGCGGCGTTCTCCGGGCGCGCGTCCGCCATCAAGGCGCGGCTGGTCACCGTCGCGGTGGCCCTGGCCGGCGGGTCGGCGCTGCTGCTGCTCGTCCACGACGGCACCTGGGTCGGCGCGCTGCTCGCCCTGGCCGCGTTGTTCGGCCTCGCCCAGGGGCTGACGAGCGTCGCGAACCAGACGACGCTCTACCGCGAGGCACCGGCCGAGCAGATGGGCACGGCGAGCGGGTTGTTCCGGACCGCCCAGTACCTCGGCGCGATCGTGGCTTCGACGCTCATCGCGCTTTGCTATGGCCCGCACGCCGACTCGGCGGGCCTGCACCGGCTGGCCGTGGCGCTGGTCGTCATCAGCGGCCTGCTGCTCGTGGTGACCCTCGCCGACCGTGGGTTGCGGACCCCTGTTAGCGCGCTCGCCCATCGAGGCGCACGATGAACACATGACCCGTGAAGCGCCGGCGCAGGACGTGGACGAGACCCGCCTCGAGGTGGGCAAGCCGAAGGGCTGGGCGGCCGGGATACCCGGCGTCGCCGTGTCGCTCGCGCGCAGCGTCGAGCAGATGGGCACCGGCCGGACCGTCAAGGCCCTGCGGCTGCTGAACCAGCGCGAGGGCTTCGACTGCCCGGGCTGCGCGTGGCCGGAACCCCGCGAGGTCGACGGCGAGAAGCGCAAGCTGGCCGAGTTCTGCGAAAACGGCGCCAAGGCCGTCGCCGAGGAAGCCACGAAACGGCGGGTCGACCGCGCCTTCTTCGCGCGGCACCCGATCGCCGACCTCGAAACCAAGACCGACTACTGGCTGGGCCAGCAGGGCCGGATCACCGAGCCGTTCGTGCTGCGCGAAGGCGCGACGCACTACGAGCCGATCTCCTGGGACGCCGCGTTCGAGCTGGTCGCGGGCGAGCTCAAGGCGCTCACCGACCCCAACGAGGCGATCTTCTACACCTCCGGCCGCACCAGCAACGAGGCCGCGTTCCTCTACCAGCTGCTCGTGCGCTCCTTCGGCACCAACAACCTCCCCGACTGCTCCAACATGTGCCACGAGTCCTCGGGCGCGGCGCTGGCGGCCACCACCGGCATCGGCAAAGGCTCGGTCAGCCTCGCCGACATCCACAAGGCCGACCTCATCGTCGTCGTCGGGCAGAACCCGGGCACCAACCACCCGCGGATGCTCTCGGCGCTGGAAGAGGCCAAGGGCAACGGCGCGCGGATCATCGCCGTCAACCCGCTGCCCGAAGCCGGGCTGATGCGGTTCAAGAACCCGCAGAACGTCCGCGGCGTCGTCGGCAAGGGCACGCCGCTGGCCGACGAGTTCGCCCAGGTCCGCCTCGGCGGCGACCTCGCGCTGTTCCAGGCCGTCGGGCACCTGCTGCTCGCCTGGGACGCCGAGGCACCCGGCGCGATCGTCGACCGCGACTTCGTCGACCGGGTCACCGAGGGCTTCGACGACTACGCGAAACACCTCCAGGAGATCGACTGGCCGGAGACCGAGCGCGCGACCGGCCTCCCGCGGGAACAGATCGAGCGCGTCGCGCGGATGATCGCCTCCTCCCAGCGCACGATCTACTGCTGGGCGATGGGGCTCACCCAGCACAAGCACGCCGTGCCGACGATCTCCGAGATCGCGAACCTCGCCCTGATGCGCGGGATGATCGGCAAGCCGGGCGCGGGCCTGTGCCCGGTGCGCGGGCACTCGAACGTCCAGGGCGACCGGACGATGGGCATCTGGGAGAAGATGCCGCAGTCCTTCATGGACGCGCTGGCGGGCGAGTTCGGCATCGAGGTCCCCCGCGAGCACGGCTTCGACACCGTCGACGCGATCCGCGCGATGCGCGACGGCCGCGGCAAGGTGTTCTTCGCCGTCGGCGGCAACTTCGCCTCGGCGACGCCGGACTCGGAGCTGACCGAGAAGGCGCTGCGCTCGTGCTCGCTGACCGTGCACGTGTCCACCAAGCTGAACCGGTCGCACGTCGTCCACGGCCGCACCGCCCTGATCCTGCCGACGCTCGGCCGCACCGAACGCGACGTCCAGGCGAGCGGCGAGCAGTTCGTCACGGTCGAGGACTCGATGTCGCAGGTGCACCCCTCGCGCGGGCGCCTGCGGCCGGCGAGCGAGCACCTGCTCTCCGAGGTGGCCATCGTCTGCCGGCTGGCCGAGACGCTGTTCGGCGCGGGCCACGCCGTGCCGTGGCGGACGTTCGAGGCCGACTACGACCTGATCCGCGACCGCATCTCGCGGGTCGTGCCGGGCTGCCAGGACTACAACCGCCGCGTCCGCGAGCCGGACGGCTTCGTGCTGCCGCACGCCCCGCGCGACTCGCGCGAGTTCACCGGGACCGCCAACGGCAAGGGCAACTTCACGGTGTCGGAGCTGGAGTACCCGAAGGTGCCCGAGGGCCGGCTGCTGCTGCAGACGATGCGCAGCCACGACCAGTACAACACCACGATCTACGGGCTGTCCGACCGCTACCGCGGCATCGAGAACGCCCGCCGGGTGGTGCTGGTGCACCCGGCCGACATCGCGGCGCTCGGCCTCACCGACGGCGAAACGGTCGACCTCGTCTCGGAGTGGCGTGACGGCGATCGCCGGGCCCCGGCGTTCCGGATCGTCGCGTACCCGACCGCGCGCGGCTGCGCGGCGGCGTACTTCCCGGAGGCGAACGCGCTGGTGCCGCTGGACGCGGTGGCGGACAAGTCGAACACGCCGGTCTCGAAGGCGATCGTCGTGCGGCTCGAACCTCAGTCCTGAAAGTCCCGCTGCAGCGTGCCGGCCATGTCCGTGACCACGGCCTGCACGCTGTCCAGCGTCGCGGGCGGGATCAGCGCGGCTTCGGTGCCACCGTCGGCGATGGCCAGGCCCAGCACGACGTTGCCGGTCCGGACGGCGGCCCACTGCTCGGAGAACCCCGCCTCGTCGCCGACGCCGGTGGCGAGCCGGACACCCGAGTGGTCGCCGAGGGCGTCCGTCATCAGCTGGCTGGCCTTCGCGGCGGCCTCGTCCGCGTCGGACTGCGTGAACCGCACCACGGCGATCGTGAGGAGCCGGTAGTCCTGCAGGTTGGGCTTGCCGCCGCCGAGGTCGCGCGCGTACAGGCGGCGGCAGGTGGTGACCTCGTTGCCCTCGGTGGCGCGGTCGTCGGGGACGACCTTGGCCTCGGCGGCCTTCACCGAGTCGGCCGGGATCTCGACGGTCCCGGGCGCGAGCTGCGCCTGCGCGTTCGGTCCGATCAGCCGGCACGCGTCTATCGCCCCCGGGTAGTGCGCCGACGCGGACGCCGACTGGCACCCGGCGGAAAGAACGGCTGAAACGAGGACGGGCAAGATCCACCCACCCCGGGCGACGCTGCTGCGCATAAATTCCGGACTTTCCGTATTCCCTGAAATCGATTTTCCAAGATCGCCCACCGGTCGGGTGGACTTTCCGCCGTCACGTGGTCCTGCCCCGCCGACGGTCCCCGCACCCTGCCTCACCAGGGCGGCAGCGTCAAGACCAGTGGCCGGGGTGGTCCACCGCGGTACGGCGGTCCCGGGCTCGCGGGAATTTCCCGCGCATTTCAGGGATTCGACGGAAAATCCTGAACTTCGCCGTCGATCAATTCAGCGGGCGGTCAATCCACGCAGACGACGCCGTTCGAGGTGATCGGCTCGTCCGAGGCACCGCCGGGAGCACCGCCACCCGCGGCCGCGCCGGGACCGGAGTAGACCGCCCCGAGCACCACCTCGATGTGCCCGGCCGGCACCGACGCGGACTGCTGCGTCGTCAGCCCGCCCAGCGCCTTCGCCACCTCGGCGCCGCGCCCCGCCAGGTCGGGGCCGAAGCGGACCAGTGACGTCCGCCGGGCGGCGGTGTTGCCCGCCGAGTTCGCCGTGAACCCCTTCTCGCGCAGGACGCCCGCCACGCGGCCGGCGAGGCCTTCCTTCGAGCTCGCGTTGGAGACGTCGACGGTGACCGCCGTGGCCGGCGTGGTCGTCCCGGTCGGCGGGGCGGGGGCCGCGGGCCCGATCAAGCCGGCCGCGAAGGCCTTCACCGCGGCCGGGTCGACCTGCACCGCCGTCGCCCGGGGGTTCGACTTGTCGTACCGGTAGTCGACGTTGACGACCGGGATCGTCGCGAACTGGATCCCGCCGCCGCTGACCCCGCGCATCTGCCCGACGAAGTCGAGCAGGTTCCACGAGGCGTCCAGCACGACCGAGCGCTTGACGGCGTCGATCAGGTCGGACAGCTTCCCCGGGTCGGCCAGCGTGCCCGCCGACAGCACCTGCCGGGCCAGCCCGGCGAGGAACACCTGCTGGCGCCGGACGCGGGCGAAGTCGGTACCGGGGAGGCCGTCACGCTGCCGGACGAAGGCGAGCGCGTCCGCCCCCGCGACGGTCTGCGGACCGGCCTTGAAGTCCGCTCCCGAGTTCTTGTCCTTGGTGGCGTTCTTCAGGCAGACGTCGACGCCGCCGATGGCCTTGCTGATCTCGTAGAAGCTGAGCAGGTTGACTTCGGCGAAGTGGTCGATCTTCACCCCGGTCAGGTCCTCGACCGCCTGACGCGTCGCCCGGCGCGCCGCGGTGAGCGCGCTCTGGTTGATCTTCGCCTTGTCGGTCTCGCCCGCGTTGCGCAGCCGCCCCGCTTCGGCCGCCTTCGCCCGCCCGAACGCGCCGTTGATCTTGCCCTTCCCGCCCGGCATCGAGACGTAGCTGTCCCGGGGTATGGAGAACGCTTTCACCTCTTTGGTGCCGTTCGGGATCCGCAGCACGATCAGCGTGTCGGTGAGGTCGTCGCCGTTGGCGCCGGCCCGCAGCTCGCGCAGCACTTCCGGCGGCAGCGGGTTCCCCTGGTTGTCACTGCGGGAGTCCCGGCCGACCAGCAGGATGTCGAGCGAGCCGTCGGCGGGCTGCTCACCCGGCTTCGTCTCGCCTTCCGGGTCGATGACGCTGTCCCGCGACACCTCGTTGAGGGAGCTCAGGTTCACGTAGCCGTACGCCGTGCCGCCGAACACCACGAGAGCCAGCCCGGCGACGGCGATCTTCCCCAGTACATGCACGACTCCCTGGACGCCCGAGTACCGGGAACCGCTGCACGAGTGAGAGCTGCGTCACATTCGCAGGTGTGAGGCTCCGTTGAGGTCGAGGACCGTCCCGGACGCCCAGGTCGCCTCGGCGGAGGCCAGGTAGACGACGGCCGCGGCGACCTCCTCGGGCGTGCCGACCCGGCCGAACGGGCTCTGCGCGCGCAGGGCGTCGTCGATCCGGTCCGCCACGCGCTCGGTGGCGGTGAAGCCGGGCGCCACCGACGTCACGGCGATCCCGTGGGGCGCGAGCGAGACGGCGAGCGACTGGCCGAACGCGTGCAGCGCGGCCTTGCTCGCCCCGTACGCCGGGTGGTCGGGCTCGCCCTTGAACGCCCCGCGCGAGCCGATGTTGACGATCCGGCCGGGCGCGCCCCGGCCGATGAGGTGCCGGGCGACGCAGTAGCTCAGGTTCGCCGCGCCGACGAGGTTGACGTCGAGGGTGCGCCGCCAGATCCGCTGCCAGTCCGCGTAGGACACGCCGGCGACGGGGTGCGCGGTCTCCGCCGACGTCGCGACGGCGGCATTGTTGACCAGCACGTCGACGCCGCCGAGGCCGGCCTCGGCGGCGTCGGCGAGCTCGCGGGCCGCCTCGGGGTCGGCGAGGTCGCCGCCGAGCAGCACGTGCCCCTCGCCGGGCAGCGCTTCCAGCGTCTCCCCGGCGTCCGCGGCCCGGTGTCCATAGTGGACGGCCACCCGGTCGCCCCGCGCCGCGAACGCCGTGGCCACCGCGCGCCCGATCCCGCGGGACGCGCCGGTGACGAGAACTCCTCTGCTCATCCGAACAGCTGTACCAGCTTCAGGAACAGCTGGTACACCCCGTACCCGAACGGGAGCACGACCCACGCCCAGGCCAGCGCGATCAGCGGCACCCGGCCCGGCTTCGTCGACGGCTCGCTCATCACGCCTCACTCCTCACGGCCTCGGGGACCGGCTCGTGGAACTTCTCCTTGACCGGGCGAACCAGTTCGTTGGCCACGAAGCCGACCACGAGCAGGCCGATCATGATGTAGAACGACAGCTCGTACAGCGCCGGGCCGGACTTGCCCGCCGCCTTCTCGCTGTCGGCGATCCGGTTGACGATCAGCGGGCCGAGCACGCCGGCCACCGACCACGCCGTCAGGAGCCTGCCGTGGATCGCGCCCACCTGGTAGGTGCCGAAGAGGTCCTTCAGGTAGGCCGGGATCGTGGCGAACCCGCCGCCGTAGAACGACAGGATCACCATCGCGCACAGGATGAACACCAGCTTCGACGAGTTCTCCGTCAGCGCGATCACCAGGTACAGGACCGCGCCCACGCCGAGGTACGTGCGGTAGATGTTCTTGCGGCCCACCAGGTCCGAAGTGGACGACCAGACGAACCGGCCGAGCATGTTGCACAGCGACAGCAGCGCGACGAAGCCCGCCGCCGCGGCCACGCCCACCGGCGTCGACGTGCCCTTGAAGAAGTCCTGGATCATCGGCGACGCCTTCTCCAGGATGCCGATGCCCGCGGTGACGTTGAAGCACAGCACGACCCACAGGCACCAGAACTGCGGGGTCTTGATCGCGTTGGCCGCCGAGACGTTCGCCGTCGTGATCATGGCGGCGCCGTGGTCGGTCTTCGGCTCCCAGCCGTCGGGCTTCCAGCCGTCGGCCGGCACCCGCACGAGCAGCCAGCCCATCGACATGAACACCGCGTAGACGACGCCGTGGACCAGGAACGCGGTCGCGATGTCGCCCGCGGCCGGCGCGGTGCCCAGCATCGACGACGACCACGGCGAGGCGATCAGCGCGCCGCCGCCGAAGCCCATGATCGCGATCCCGGTGGCCATGCCCGGCCGGTCCGGGAACCACTTGATCAGCGTCGAGACCGGCGAGATGTAGCCGATGCCGAGCCCGACTCCGCCGATGCCGCCGTAGCCCACGACGACGAGCCAGAACTGCCCGGTCGCCACGCCGAGCGCGGAGATGAGGAAGCCACTGGCGAAGCAGCACATCGACACGAACATCGCCCAGCGCGGGCCGTTGCGCTCGACGAGCGTGCCCCCGAACGCGGCGGACAGCCCCAGCATGACGATGCCCAGCTGGAACGGCAGCGAGCTCTGCGTGCCGTTGAGGTGCAGCGTCTTCTCGAGCGGGGTCTTGAAGACGCTCCACGCGTAGGCCTGCCCGATCGACAGGTGCACCGACAGGGCCGCCGGCGGCACCAGCCAGCGTGTCCAGCCGGGCGGCGCCACGATCCGGGATCGGTCCAGGAAGCCGAGAGCCATCGGTTCCCTCCGTATTCTGGGGATGATGGAGGGAATGTATTACTAAATACCCGGCGTTGCACCATACGAGTGTCGAACTTCCGGGCAGGGAAAGGTGTGCTGATGGGCAGGGTGACCGTGCGCAGGCCGGTGCGGCGGATCTCCGCGGCCGGGGACCGGCGCCGCCCGGACGCGCTGGCGGCCGAAGAGCCCCTGGAACTGCGGGTGGGCGGCCGCGCGCTGGCGGTCACCATGCGCACACCCGGGCACGACGTCGAGCTGGCCCACGGTTTCCTGCTGTCCGAAGGCGTGATCGGCGGCCGCGAGGACGTCGCCGTCGCCCGCTACTGCGACGGCGTCGACGACCAGGGCCGCAACACCTACAACGTGCTGGACATCGCGCTGGCCGACGGCGTGCCACCGCCGGACACCGGCGTCGAGCGCAACTTCTACACGACGTCGTCGTGCGGCGTCTGCGGCAAGGCCGCGCTCGACGCGGTCAAGCTCCGCACCCGCTTCTCCCCCGCCACCGCGGAGTTCGCCGTGAAGAGCGAGACCCTCTCCGGCCTGCCGGACGCGTTGCGCGCCCACCAGAAGGTGTTCGCCAGCACCGGCGGCCTGCACGCGGCGGCGCTGTTCACCCCGGACGGCTCGCTCGACGTCGTCCGCGAGGACGTCGGGCGGCACAACGCGGTGGACAAGGTGCTGGGCTGGGCGGTCCTCGACGGCCGGATCCCGGCACCCGGCCACGGCCTCCTGGTGTCCGGGCGCGCGTCGTTCGAGCTGGTTCAGAAGGCCGCGATGGCGGGCATCGGGCTGCTGGCCGCGGTGTCGGCCCCGTCGTCGCTGGCGGTGGAGCTGGCCGAGGAGAACGGCATGACCCTGGTCGGCTTCCTCCGCGGCGACTCGATGAACCTGTACACCGGGGACCACCGCGTCCTGACCTGATCCACCCAGCCGGTTGCCTCGCGGGCGCCGGTCGGGGTAATTTCCATACGGTGACGTATGCGTATGTAAAAGGGGGCGCTGTGGATCAGGCCGATGTGGTGGTCGCGGGAGCCGGTCCGACCGGTCTGGCGCTGGCGTGCGGACTGGCCGCCCAGGGCGTCGGCGTGCGCGTCGTCGACCGCGCCACCGGGCCGGCGACGACGTCGCGGGCGAACATCCTGCACGCGCGGGGCGTCGAGGTGCTCGGCAGGCTCGGGGCCGTCGGCGACCTGCGCGACCGGGCGCTGGCGCCGGTCGGGATGCGGATGCACGTGCGGTCCCGCCCGATCGCGACGATGCGGTTCGCGCCGAACGAGCGGGAGCCGGTCCAGGCGTTGTTCGTCTCCCAGGCCATGGTCGAGGAACGGCTGCGGGCGCGGTTGGCCGAGCTCGGCGGCGAGGTCGAGTGGGGCACGGCGGTCACCACCGCGGTCCAGGACGCCGACGGGGTGACGGTCGGGTTCGCCGACGGCGGGCGGGCGCGCGCCGGCTGGCTGGCCGGGTGCGACGGGGCCCACAGCGCGGTGCGCGGGCTCGCCGGGATCGAGTTCCCCGGGGTGCCGGTCGTGGAGCAGTTCCTGCTGGCGGACGTGCACGCCGGCTGGGCGCGCGACCGGTCCGCGTCGGCCGGGTTCTTCCACCGCGACGGCCTGCTGCTGGCCATTCCGATGCGCAGCGCCGACGGCGACCTCTGGCGGCTCATGGCCGACGTGCCCGAGAGCGGCCGTCGCCTGGCCGAACCGGACATCGTCGCGGCGTTCGAGCGGCTGCTGCCCGAGCGGGCCGGCGAGACCGGGGTCCGCATCCGCGAGGCGGTCTGGACGTCGGTCTTCCGCGTCCAGCGGCGGCTCGCGGCGGACTACCGGAGTGGCCGGATCCTGCTGGCCGGCGACGCCGCGCACATCCACAGCCCGATCGGCGGCCAGGGCATGAACACCGGCATCGGCGACGCGGAGAACCTGGCGTGGAAGCTCGCGCTGGTCGTGCACGGCCGGGCGGAGGAGGCACTGCTGGACACCTACACCGCCGAACGCCGTCCACTCGCGACCGAGGTGCTGCGCCGGACCACGGCCAACACGAAGATCCTGGTCGGCGAGAACGCGGTGACCCGGCTCGTCCGCGACCGGGTCTTCGTCCCGCTCCTCACCTCGCCCCGGGTGCAGCGGCAGGCGACCCGGACGGCGTCCCAGCTGGGCGTGACCTACCGGGGCGGTCCGCTCGGCGGCCGCGGCCGGGCGCCCCGTCCCGGCGACCGGGTCCCGGACCGGCCCTGCCGCCGCACCGACGGGAGCCCGGCCAGGCTGCACGCCGAACTGGGCCCGGCCTGGGTCGTCCTCGCCCGGCCCGGTACCGCGACCGGCGCGCTCCTGAGCACGGCCAGGGAGCACCTCGGGCCGGATGTCACCACGTTGGTCGACGACACGGCACCGGGCGCACCGCTGGTGATCCGCCCCGACGGCCACCTCGCGTGGCGCGGTACCGACCCCGAGGCGCTGCGCCGGTGGTTCGCCGGCGCGCTGCGGACCAAGATGGGGGCGTGACCACCGAGACACCGCGCCGCGCGGGACCCGGACGGCCCCGGGATCCGCACGCCGGCACCGCGATCCTCCGCGCCGCCGTGGACCTGCTCGTCGAACGCGGCATCGACCAGACGAGCATGGAAGGCATCGCCAAACGGGCGGGCGTCGCGAAGGTGACGGTCTACAAGCGCTGGAAGACGAAGGAAGAGCTCCTCGCCGACGCGATCGAACAGGTCCGGGACGACATCCCGGGCCTGGGCGAAGTCCCCGTGCCCGAGGACCTGCCGGACCTGGTCGAGGCGCTCCTGCCGCAATGGGGCGCGGTGCTGGCCGATCCCCGGTATCGCGCGCTGTCCGCTCGCCTGCTCGGCGCGGGCCCCAGCCACCCGGCACTGCTGGAGGCGTACTGGCGGCACCACGTCCTCCCCCGGCGCCGCCACGCCCACGCCCTCCTCGGCCGGGCCCAGGCCGCGGGCGTCCTCGATCCCGCCACCGACATCGACGTCCTGCTCGACATGATGGCCGGCGCGGTCATCCACCGCCTGCTGCTCGAACCGGCCCGGCTGCGACCGGAGGAGATCAGCGCCTACCTCCGGCGGCTGCTCCGGCAGGCCGGCCTCGTCCCGCCGGCCGCCTAGTAGTACTTTGTTAGGTCTTGGCGTGTCGTGGGGACGTGGAGCAGGCTGGGTGATTTCATGCTTCGGTGACTCCTGACGAGCTTGTCCATGTCCGGCAATGTCTTGAGTCCTTTGCGGCGGAGGTGTTCGCTCCTTTGGCCCGGTCGGATCAGCGGGCCAAGGGCGAGACGTATCTGCGGGGGCTGTTGCTGGATGGGCGGCGTA
>NZ_JADWPD010000023.1 GCF_017308975.1 Amycolatopsis sp. MtRt-6
CCCCAGGGGGGCCTTGGGGGCGTTGAACGCACCGAAGGCCACCTTGGGTGCGTCTGACGCACCGAAGGCCACATTGGGGCGCTCGGCCGGGGCTGTGGGCAAGTCCGGGTCACCATCCGGATCTGGCCGGGAACTGTCGGTGCCCGCCGGTAGCGTGGAAGACGGGGGGCGCCCCCGCGGCGGCTGTGGCTCTGCTCAGCCCAGCCGGCGGGCCGTGACGAAGCGGGCCCGCCCGGTCAGGTCCGCGTGGTCCTCGACCCCCGTCAGCACCCGCCGGGCCCGGACCAGCGCCGGGACCGCCGACCCGTGCGTGTCGTCGTGCTCGATCGCCAGTCCGCCCCCGGGACGCAGCAGCCGCGCGCCCGCCGCGATCGCGTGGCGGATCACCGCCAGGCCGCTCTCCTCCGCGAACACCGCGCGCGGCGGGTCGTGCTCCGCCACCTCCGGGGGCACCGGGGTGCCCTCCGGGACGTACGGCGGGTTGCACAGCACCAGGTCGACCAGGCCGTCGAGCTCGGCGAACATCGTCGGGTCGCCGATGTCGCCCGAATACAGCCTGATCGGGGTGTTGCCCGCGTCCGCGTGGACGTCCGCGTTGTGGCGGGCCCAGGCCAGGGCCTGCGGGTCGATGTCGACCGCGTACACCACCGCGTCCGGGCGGGCGTTGGCCACCGCCAGCGCCAGCGCGCCGGACCCCGTGCACAGGTCCACCACCACCGGGAACTCGCGGCCCTGGAGGAACTTGACGCCCCACTCGAGCAGCAGCTCGGTCTCCGGGCGGGGGACGAACACCCCCGCACCGACCGCGACGGTGATGTCACCGAGTGCCGCCCAGCCCGTCAGGTACTGCAGCGGGATGCGCTTGGCGCGTTGCTGGACGAGCTGGCCGATGGCCTCGATGACCGGCGGGTCGACCAGCGGCACCATCGGCAGCCGGCCGCGTTCGACCCCGAGCACGTGCGCGGCGATCACCTCGGCGTCGAAGCGCGGCGAGGCGACGCCCGCGCGCTCGAGGATCCGGGTGGCCTCGATGATGGCCAGGCGCAGCGGCTGCCGATTCACTCGTCGTCCTTCACCTCGTCGAGCCTGGCACACCAGGCGGAACTCCCCCGTGAGGACACGCGCCGGTCCTACGCCGTCCAGCGTATCGAGGCACCCCGGGCCCGCGGCCGACAACTGCCCGCCCGCCGGGTGCCGGGATCGCGGCAGGCCCGATCTTCTAGGATGCAGGTCACCGGGTCGGGTTTCGCCTGCTCCACGGCGCCGCCCGAACCGTTCCGCACTTCATACTCCGGGGAGCCCCGCAGTGCCCACAGAGCCGATCACCCGCCGGGTGGCGTTCATCTTCCCGATCTACAACGAGGAAGAGAACATCGACCTGCTGCACCGGACCGTCGACGAGGTGACCCGGCCGCTCGCCGGGAAGTACGACTTCAGCTTCCTCTACGTCGACGACGGCAGCCGGGACGGCTCGCTGGCCAAGCTCACCGAGCTCAGCGTCCGCGACGAGCGGGTCACGGTGGTCGAGCTGTCCCGCAACTTCGGCCACCAGATGGCCGTCACCGCCGGGCTCGACCTGGTCGACGCGGACGCCGTCGTCATCATGGACAGCGACATGCAGGACCCGCCGCGGGTGGCGCTCGAGCTGATCGAGAAGTGGGAAGAGGGCTTCGACGTCGTCTACGCGCAGCGCCGCTCGCGCCAGGACTCGGCGTTCAAGAAGCTCACCGCCGGCGGGTTCTACTGGTTCCTGCGGAAGATGGCCGCGGTCGACATCCCGAAGAACACCGGCGACTTCCGGCTGATCGACCGCAAGGTGGTCGACGAGCTGCGCAAGTACCGCGAGCGCGACCGCTTCCTGCGCGGGCTGGTCAGCTACATCGGCTTCAAGCAGACGGCCGTGCTGTTCGACCGCGACAAGCGGCACGCCGGCGTCACCGGCTACCCGCTGCGCAAGATGCTGCGCTTCGCCGCCGACGGCATCCTCGGCTTCTCGGTGACGCCGCTGCGGATGATCACCCGCATGGGTTACCTGATCTCGTTCCTGAGCTTCGTCGGGATCCTCTACGTCGGCGGCGTCAAGCTGTTCGCGCCGGAGACCGCGGTGCCCGGCTGGGCGTTCCTCGGGATCGCGATGTTCTTCCTCGGCGGGATCCAGATCATCATGCTCGGCGTGCTCGGCAGCTACATCGGCCGCACGTACTCGCAGGTGCAGAACCGGCCGCTCTACGGCGTCGCGTCGGTCCGCACGGGCCCGGGCGTGCCGATCGAGGCCCGCGAGGGCGCCGAAGCGGGACGAGGCACCCGGTGAAGCTGATCTCGGCGACCCAGCTGCGCTTCGGGGCGGTCGGCGTGGCGAACACGCTCGTCGACGCCCTCGGTTACGCGCTGCTGGTGACGCTGGGCGTCCCGCTGTTCGTGGCGAACTTCATCTCGACGAGCACGGGCATGCTCCTCAGCTTCACGCTGAACCGGAACTTCACCTTCCGCGCCAAGGACGGCGACGTCCGCCGGCAGGCGCTGCTGTTCTTCGGCGTCACGGCGTTCGGGCTGTGGGTCGTGCAGGCGGCGATCATCTTCGCGGTCACCAGCGCCTTCCCCGGGGTGAACGTGCTGGTCCCGAAGGGCGCCGGGATCGTGGTCGGCCTGGTCTGGAACTACGTGCTCTACCACAAGGTCGTCTTCCGGCACCGGCCCGCGGCGGCCGCCACGCCGGTCGCGGAGGTTACGCATGACTAGCACGGCCGTGGAGTCCCGGGTCGCCGACCAGGTCGAGCCGAAACGCCCCGAGCCGGCCTCCGCCGGCCGCTGGGCCTGGCTGAACGGCGACTACGCCCGCGTCTTCGCCGTGGTGCTGGCCTGGAACGTGGTGCTGATCGCGCTGGCGTACCTGTTCGCGCCGTCCAGCCCGGTCGACGAGGGCATCCCGAAGACCGGCATCGGCTCGACGATGAGCCTGCTCGCGCACACCTACCGCTGGGACGCCGGCAACTACGGCGAGATCGCGATGCACGCCTACACCGGCAGCTACGCCCCGACGCGGGCGTTCTACCCGGTGTTCCCGTTCCTGGTCTGGCTGGTCCAGACGGCCAGCTTCGGCACGCTCGGCCTGCTCGCCGCCGGGTTCCTGGTCAACCTGGTGGCCACCTGGCTGGCCGCGGTCGCGCTGCTGAAGATCGGCCGCCACTTCTTCGACGGCGAGCGGGCCCCGTGGCTGGTCGTCGCGGCGTTCCTCACCGCGCCCGCCGCGTTCTTCCTGCACTCGTTCTACAGCGAGGCGGTGTTCTGCGCGCTGGGCTTCTGGGCCTACCTGTTCGCGCTGCGCCGGCAGTGGCTCTGGATGGGCCTGACGCTGATCCCGCTGACGGCGTCCCGCATCACCGCGGCGGTGTTCGTCGGCCTGTGCTTCCTGGAGTTCTGGCGGTCGAAGGGCTGGAAGCCGCGCGGCCTGCTGTCGTGGCACCTGCTGTGGTTCCCGGGAGCGTTCCTCGGCCTCGGCGGCGTGCTGGTCGTCATGAAGCTCCAGACCGGCGACTTCTTCGCCAGCTTCAACGCGCTCAAGGGCGTGCGGGAGTGGTCGTACCACAAGTTCAACCCGAACATCGCCGAAACGATCTGGCGCGAAGCGAAGATCACCGGCCACGCGCTGCTCGGCGACACCCGGATGGACGCGTGGACGCTGATGAGCCACGTGCTGCCGATGATCGGCCTGACGCTGCTGTTCGCGTGCTCGGTCTACGTCCTGGTGGCGCTGCGCTCGAAGGGTGTCCCGCTGGCGCTGTTCGGGTTCGCGTCCATCGTGATGCTGACGATGAACAACAACGTGGTGTCGGTGCACCGCTACCTGCTGCCGTGCCTGGTGATGTACGTGGCCCTGGTGTTGTTCGGCGAACGCCGCCCGCGGCTGCGCGGCGCGGTGCACGTGGTCCTGTACGCGAACGCGCTGGTCTGCGGAATGATCTACCTGCGCTTCATCACGGGCTTCTGGTCCGGCTGAGCACGGCCACGGGGAGAGTCGGGAAATGAGCTTGTCCGGGTCGCTGCGCCGGGAGACCGAGGACGAACCCTCGGCGACCGAGCGGACCACCGAGATCGCCGCCGTGACGGACGAGCCGCCGGCCGGGTCCGCCGAAGGTCCGTCCGAACGGACCCGCCGGTTCTACGTGATCGTCCTCGCCGTGCTGCTCGTCCTGCTGGCCTTCGGGGTCCGGCTGTCCCTGTTCCGCTACCAGACGGCGGACTACACCGCCTTCTACCGGCGCTGGTACGACTTCGTCGTCAGCCAGGGCGGGATCGGGGCGCTCAAGTACGAGTTCTCCGACCTGAACGCGCCGTACCGGTACTTCATGGTCCTGCTGCCGCACCTGCCGGTGCCGTCGCCGCTCGCCGGGATCAAGGCCTTCTCGGTCTTCTTCGACATGGTGATCGCGTTCTTCGTGTTCCGGATCGTGGCGCTGAAGCACCCGTCGCGCTGGATCGCCGCCGCGGCCGCGTTCACCGCGTTCATGCTGCCGACCGTCGTGATCAACAGCGCGATGTGGGCCCAGGGCGACGCGATCTACACCGCCTTCTCCCTCGGCGCCGTGTACTTCCTGCTGCGGAAGCGGCCGTGGTGGGCCTGCGTCTTCTTCGGGCTCGCGCTCTCGTTCAAGCTGCAGGCGATCTTCCTCTTCCCGCTGCTGCTCGTGATGGTGCTGCTCGGCCGCGTGCCGTGGCGGGCCCTGGTGGCGATCCCCGTCGTCTACCTGCTGCTCGACGTCCCCGCGCTGCTGGCCGGCGCGTCGCCGTCGAAGCTGCTGACGGTCTACTTCAGCCAGACGGGCATCTACCCGCAGCTGACGCTCAGCGCGCCCAACATCTGGCAGTTCTTCCGCGGCGAGCACGGCATGGAAGCGATGAAGACCCCCGCGGTGCTGCTGACCGCGTTGCTGGTCTTCACGCTCTGCCTGCTGGTGGTGCTCAGCCGGGTCGAGCTGACCGACACGCGGATCCTGCTGATCGGCGCGATCTCGGCGGTGCTGGTGCCGTTCGTCCTGCCGTCGATGCACGAACGCTACTTCTACCTCGCCGACGTCCTGACGCTCGTCCTGGCCTTCTACCTGCCGCGGCAGCTGTGGTACGTCCCGATCATCGTCGAGTTCTGCTCGCTCATGTGCTACATGCCGAACATCTTCTTCGCGAAGCCAGGCGGGGAAGCGGTCGACTTCCGCATTCTCGCGGCCCTGGAGCTGTGCGCGCTGGTCGTGCTGGTCCGGTACGCCGTGTGGGACTTCCGCCGGCACCGCGTGCGGGAGCCGCTCATCCGGTAAGGGGACAGCTATGCGCATCATGCACCAGGTGGTCACCTTCGACGCGGCCGACCTCGCGGCCGAGAGCCGCTTCTGGGCGGGTGTGCTCGGCGGCGAGGTCGACGAAGACGGCGACTGGCACATGGTGCTGGTGGACGGGGCGCCGCGGGTCGGGGTGCAGCTCGCGCCCGGCCACGTACCGCCCGAGTGGCCCGTCGGCCCGACCCAGCAGCAGATCCACCTCGACCTGTGGGTCGAGGACTTCGCCGAAGCCCACGAGCACGTCATGGCCCTCGGCGCCACGGTGCTGAAGCCGGCCGCGGGCAACACGGCCGGGGACGACTTCCAGGTCTACGCCGACCCCGCCGGGCACCCCTTCTGCCTGTGCTGGCTGGTCCGGCCCTCCTGAGCCACCGGGTAAACCGCCCCAGCCTCTCGCGCGTGGTGGCAGCGGCGCTCCGGGGACAGCTCCGGGACCGCGCACCCGAGGGAGGCAGCAATGCAGTCGTTCATCAAGAAGTTCGCCGTCGTCGCCGGGGTGGTGGCCGCGGCGTGCACCGCGGTGCCCGCCACGCAGGCCGTCGCCGCGGTGGCGACCTGTCCGGGTACCGAGATCCGCAACTACGGGTTGCCGAAGCTGCTGAGCAACTCGCTCGGAGAACAGGCCGGCGTCCTCCGCCTCTGGTACTCCAGCGCGAACGGCGGCACCAACTGCGCGAAGGTCTACGACAACATGTCCGGGTCGCACCCGATGTCGGTCAGCATCCGCACGGAACGCATGACCACCCCGGTGACCGACTCGGGCACGTTCTCCACCTACGCGGGCGGGGTCGTGGTGACCCGCACCGACGGCCTGTGCATCTACGTGTCCGGCAGCCTGTCGCTGGGCACCGGCTCGGTGAACCAGTTCCGCGCCTCGGCCGGCCCGGTCGCCTGCGGCTGAGCCCCCCGGGCTGGGCCGCCGTGGGCGGCTCAGCCCGACTGGGCCGCCAGGCGCTCTTCGCGGTCCGCGGTCGCCAGGGCGTCCAGCACACCGTCCAGGTCGCCGTCCAGGACCTGGTCCAGGTTGTAGGCCTTGTAGTTCACCCGGTGGTCCGAAATGCGGTTCTCCGGGAAGTTGTACGTCCGCACCCGCTCCGAGCGGTCCACCGTGCGGACCTGCGAACGGCGGGCGTCCGACGCCTTCGCCGCCGCCTCCTCCTCCGCGATCGCCTGCAGGCGGGCCTGGAGCACCTGCAGCGCCCGGGCGCGGTTCTGGATCTGGGACTTCTCGTTCTGGCAGGACACCACGATGCCGGTCGGCAGGTGCGTGATCCGGACCGCCGAGTCGGTCGTGTTGACGCTCTGGCCACCCGGCCCGGACGACCGGAACACGTCGATGCGCAGGTCGCCTGCGTCGATCTCGACCTCGACCTCCTCCGGCTCCGGATAGATCAGGACCCCGGCCGCCGACGTGTGGATGCGGCCCTGGGACTCGGTCGCCGGGACGCGCTGGACGCGGTGGACGCCGCCCTCGAACTTCAGGCGGGACCACACGCCGTCGACGTCGGCCGTCTTGCTCTTGATCGACAGCGTGACGTCCTTGAAGCCGCCCAGGTCGGAGTCGACCGAGTCGAGGACCTCCGCCTTCCAGCCGTGGCGCTCGGCGTAGCGCAGGTACATGCGCAGCAGGTCGCCGGCGAACAGGGCCGACTCCTCGCCGCCCTCGCCGGACTTGATCTCCATCACGACGTCGGAGCCGTCGTACGGGTCGCGCGGCAGCAGCAGCTCGGTGAGCTTCGACTCCAGGTCGGGGATCCGCGCGGCCAGCTCGTCGGCTTCCGCGGCGAACTCGGCGTCCTCCGCGGCCATCTCCCGCGCGGCCGCGAGGTCGTCCCGGGTGGTGTCCAGCTCGTGGACCGCGCGCACCACGGGCGTCAGCTCGGCGTAGCGGCGGCCGAGCTTGCGGGCGCGCCCCTGGTCGGCGTGCACCGCCGGGTCCGCCAGCTGCTGCTCCAGCTCCGCGTGCTCGGCGAGCAGCCCCTTGAGCGAGCTCGAATCCACCTCTGCCACCTCTCAGCCCGGGTCAAAACCATAAAGAACGGCGCCCACCCGGGAGTACCGGATGGGCGCCGTGGAAAAAGCTACTTGGCGTCGGCCTTCTTCTGGCGCTTGCCGTAGCGAGCCTCGAAGCGCGCGACCCGGCCACCGGTGTCCATGATCTTCTGCTTGCCCGTGTAGAACGGGTGGCAGTTCGAGCAGATCTCGACGTGGATGTTGCCGCTGGTCTTGGTGCTGCGCGTGGTGAAGCTGTTGCCGCAGTCGCAGTTCACGTTCGTGACCACGTACTCGGGGTGAATACCGCTCTTCATGGTGTCCTCTCTCGTTGGCTCCGGGTCCCCAGTCGTTCCACGGGGTGAACCGGCGCCGGACTTCAGCGGGTAATTCTGCCAGACGGGCAGACGTGTACTGGAACGCACCCCGCTGACCAGCTATTCCCGACGTGGAAGGGGCCTCCCCGGTCGCCCGGGGAGGCCCCTTCCACAGCCAGGACTCAGTCGTCTTCGCCGCCGCCGAGGGCGGTCTTCGAGACCTGCATGAGGAACTCGACGTTGGTCTTGGTCTTCCGCAGCCGCGAGATCAGCAGGTCGATGGCCTGCTGCGAGTCGAGCGCGTGCAGCACCCGGCTCAGCTTCACGGTGACCGCGAGCTCGTCCGGCGAGAGCAGCAGCTCGTCCTTGCGGGTACCGGACGGGTTGACGTCGACCGCCGGGAACACGCGGCGCTCGGCGATCTTCCGGTCGAGCTTGAGCTCGGCGTTGCCGGTGCCCTTGAACTCCTCGAAGATGACCGTGTCCATCGTCGAGCCGGTCTCGACCATCGCCGTGGCGAAGATGGTCAGCGAGCCGCCGTTCTCGATGTTGCGGGCCGCACCGAGGAAGCGCTTCGGCGGGTACAGCGCGGTCGAGTCGACACCACCGGACAGGATCCGGCCGGACGCCGGGGCCGCCAGGTTGTACGCACGCCCCAGCCGCGTGATCGAGTCGAGCAGCACGACGACGTCGTGGCCCATCTCGACCAGGCGCTTGGCCCGCTCGATCGACAGCTCCGCGACCGACGTGTGGTCGGACGGCGGCCGGTCGAAGGTCGAGGCGATGACCTCGCCCTTCACCGAACGCTGCATGTCGGTGACCTCTTCCGGACGCTCGTCGACCAGGACGACCATCAGGTGGCACTCGGGGTTGTTCGTGGAGATCGCGTTCGCGATGTCCTGCATGATCGTGGTCTTGCCGGCCTTCGGCGGCGACACGATCAGGGCGCGCTGCCCCTTGCCGACCGGCATGATCAGGTCGATCACGCGGGTCGTGAGCTTGTGCGACTCGGTCTCCAGGCGCAGGCGCTCGTTCGGGTACAGCGGGGTCAGCTTGGTGAAGTCGGGACGCCGCTTGGCCTCGTCCGGCTCCAGGCCGTTGATCGAGTCGACGCGCACCAGCGGGTTGAACTTCTGCCGCTGCTGCTCGCCCTCGCGCGGCTGGCGCACGACACCGGTGATGGCGTCACCGCGGCGCAGGCCGTACTTGCGGACCAGCGACAGCGAGACGTACACGTCGTTCGGGCCGGCGAGGTAGCCGGAGGTGCGCACGAACGCGTAGTTGTCGAGCACGTCCAGGATGCCCGCGACGGGCAGCAGGACGTCGTCCTCGCGGATCTCGGTGTCCGGCGAACCGCCTTCGGCCCGGCCGCCTCCGCTGCCCCGGCGACGGCGGTCGCGGAAGCGACGGCCGCGACGGCCGCCTTCCTCGTCGTCGTCCTGCTGGGCGCGGTTGTCGCGGTTGTTGTCCTGGCCGCCGCGGTTGCCGTCCTGCTGGTTGTTGCGCTGGCGGTCGCCGCGGTTGCCGTCCTGGCGGTTGTCACCCCGGTTGTCGCGGTTGCCCCCGCCCTGGCGCTGCTGGTCGCGGTTGCGGTCGCCCTGCTGGCGGTCACCCTGCTGCCGGTCGCCCTGGCCCTGCTGGCGGTCGCCGCCCTGCTGGCCGTCCGGGGACCCGGCGGCGCGGTTGGCACCGCGGCGACGCCGGCTGCGGCCGCCCTCCTCGGGCTGGCCGTCCTGGCCCTGGGCGCCGTCCTGCCGGTCCTGCTGCGGGCGCTCGGCCTGCGGCGGGGCCTCCGACGGCGCGGACGCGGGCGCCTCGGCCTTCGGCTCCGGCTTGGTCTCCGCCGGAGCGGCAGGCGCTTCGGCCTTCGCCTCGGCCTTGGGAGCCGCCTTGGGCGGCTCGCCGACACCCTCGAGCGGCAGCGTCTCGGCCGCCGCACGCGGCTTGCGGGACTTGCCCTGGCGCTCGCGGATCGCGGCGATCAGGTCGCCCTTGCGCATGCCCGTCGTCTCGCCGACGCCGAGCTCCCCAGCCAGCGAACGCAGTTCGGCGACGGTCTTACCGGTCAGCCCGCCGACCGTCCGCTTGGGAGCGGGGGCGGTGCCGTTCGTCTCGGCCGTGCCGCTCACGTCGCTCAAAAGATCGGTGTTGCTCACACATGTCCTTCCTGACCGATCCACGCCTCCAGGTGGATCAGCGGACTGCCGCTCGCTTCTGATCGCGAACCGGCGTAGTTGCCCCCCGATACGCGAGATGAGCTCTTCGGCCGTGCGAAACACAGCTGGAGCGCCTCCACCACAGGGGTTTGCGTCCTCCAAACGGAGGACACGGAATTCGGCACCGCCGAGACCGGAAACCCGCCTGCGTCCCTCCGCGTTACCCCGCGTGCCAGGCGGTGCGGATTCGGCGGATCGACGAAGGATGCGATCCCCGGGATTCCCCGGGACCGGCATCGGGTGCGGAAACGCACGGTGATCGAACGCCCCCGAGGGTAGACCGCGGCGGTGCCGGGTGCAACAACCACCCCCCGCGTGGCGGCTCCCACGTCGGCCACGTGACCCAGCCTTTACTGAGCCGCAACCTGCACGCCCGTGAGATCCACGGGCAGCTCGAGGACGTCGAAATCGGTAACGCCCACCTCAGGCGGAAGTATTCCCCCGGTGGTGAGCGCCAGCACCGTCGGACCGGCGCCGGAGATGGTGGCGGGCACTCCCCGTGCACGGAGCGTCGCCACCAGCTCCGTGCTCGCCGGGTACGCCGGGGCGCGGTAGTCCTGGTGCAGCCGGTCCTCGGTGGCCGCGAGCAGCAGCTCCGGCTTCGCCGTCAGCGCGTGGACGGCGAGCGCGGCGCGGCCGGCGTTGTGCGCGGCGTCGGCGTGCGGCACGGTCGCCGGCAGGAGGCCGCGCGTGGTCGCGGTGGCCGAGCGCACCGACGGCACGGCCGCGACCGGCCGGATGGCCGCGTGCGGTGTGAGCCGTTCGGCGTGGAACCGGCCACCTTCGCACCAGGCCAGAACCAGCCCGCCGAGCAGGCTCGCGGCCGCGTTGTCGGCGTGGCCTTCGAACCCGGCGGCCAGCTGCAGCGCGTCGAACGCGTCGATTTCCCGCCCCGCCAGCGCGTATCCCGCCGCGACACCGGACACCACCGCGGCCGCCGACGAGCCGAGGCCGCGCGCGTGCGGGATCGCGTTGAAGCAGCGCAGGTGCAGGCCCGGCAGCTCGACGCCGAGGTGCGCGCAGGTCTTGCGGATCGCCCGCACCACCAGGTGGGTTTCGTCGGTGGGGACGTCCGCGACGCCGCCGGCGCCGACGTCCGCCACCTCGACCTTGAGCCCGGATTCGGTGACCCGCACCTCGACGACGTCGTACAGGCTCAGCGCCATCCCGAAGGCGTCGAAGCCGGGCCCGAGGTTCGCCGTGGACGCCGGGACGGTGACCCGGAACCCGCTCACGAGAGCGCCCCAAGGTGGCCTTGGGTGCGTTCAACGCACCCAAGGTGGCCTTCGGTGCGTTCAACGCACCGAAGGCCACATTGGGGCGCTGGAGAGCCGGGGGTCACCGCAGGTCCAGGGCGGCCGCGACCGCCGAGGGGTCGACGGCGAGGGGCTCGACCTCGACGTTGCCCGCCAGCGCCGTCTGCGGGTCCTTCAGGCCGTGCCCGGTGACCGTGCAGACAACCCGCGAACCGCGAGGCAGCCGGCCGTCGGCGGCCGTGGCCAGCAGGCCCGCCACGCTGGTGGCCGACGCCGGCTCGACGAACACGCCTTCGCGGCCGGCCAGCAGCCGGTAGGCCTCGAGGATCTTCTCGTCCGTCACGGCTTCGAAGAGGCCGTTCGACTCGTCCTTGGCCTTCACCGCGGTCGTCCACGACGCCGGGCTGCCGATCCGGATCGCGGTCGCGACCGTCTCCGGGTCCGCCACCGGCTCGCCGTGCACCAGCGGCGCCGCGCCGGCCGCCTGGAAGCCGAACATCCGCGGCGTGTTCTTCACCACACCGTCGGCCGCGTACTCCGCATAGCCCGCCCAGTAGGCGGTGATGTTGCCGGCGTTGCCGACCGGCAGGCAGTGGATGTCCGGCGCCGTGCCGAGCACGTCGCAGACCTCGAAGGCCGCGGTCTTCTGGCCGGCGATGCGCACCGGGTTGACCGAGTTGACCAGCGTGACCGGGTAGTCGGCCGCGGTCTTGCGGGCCAGCTCGAGGCAGTCGTCGAAGTTGCCGTCGACCTGCAGGATCCGGGCGCCGTGCAGCACGGCCTGGGCGAGCTTGCCCATCGCGATCTTGCCCTGGGGCACCAGCACCGCGCAGGTGAGCCCGGCGCGGGCGGCGTAGGCGGCGGCCGAGGCGGAGGTGTTGCCGGTCGACGCGCAGATCACCGCCTTGAGGCCGCTGGCCAGCGCGTGCGTGATGGCCACGGTCATCCCGCGGTCCTTGAACGAGCCGGTCGGGTTGGCGCCCTCGACCTTGAGGTGCACCTCGCAGCCGGTCAGCTCGGACAGGTGGTGCGCGGGCAGCAGCGGCGTGTTGCCCTCCCCGAGCGTGACGACCCGCGCCCCGTCCGGGACCGGGACGCGGTCCCGGTACGCCTCGATGATTCCCGGCCAGGGGTGCCTGATCACTGGTCTTCGCCTTCCACCCGCATCACGCTGACAACTTCGTGCACGACGTCGAGCCGCGCGATCTCGTCCACAGTGGACTGCAAGGCGGCGTCCGGCGCCTGGTGCGTCACCACGACCAGGCTCGCGCGGTCGCCGACGTCGCTCTGCCGCACCGCCGCGATGCTGACGCCGTGGTCGGCGAACGCCTGCGCCACCTGGGCGAGCACGCCGGCGCGGTCGGCCACGGAAAGGCTGACGTGGTACCGGGTCGGCGTCTGGCCCATCGGCCGCACCGGCAGGGCCGCGTGCGCGGATTCGCGCGGGCCGCGGCCGGCGACGACCCGGTTGCGGGCCACCGCGACGAGGTCGCCGAGCACCGCGCTGGCGGTGGGCGCGCCGCCCGCGCCCTGGCCGTAGAACATCAGCTCGCCCGCGGCGTCGGCCTCGACGTAGACGGCGTTGAACGCGCCGCCGACGCCGGCCAGCTGGTGGCTGCGCGGGATCATCACCGGGTGCACGCGGGCGGACACCGACTCGACGCCGTCGTCGTCGGTCACCCGCTCGCAGATGGCCAGCAGCTTCACCGTGCGGCCGAGCATCCGGGCCGCGGCGAGGTCGGCGGCGGTGACGTCGGCGATGCCCTCCCGGTGCACGTCCGACGCCGTCACCCGGGTGTGGAAGGCGAGGGAAGCGAGGATCGCGGCCTTCGACGCGGCGTCGTAGCCGTCGACGTCGGCGGTCGGGTCGGCCTCGGCGTACCCGAGCCGGCTGGCCTCGTCGAGCGTCTCGGCGTAGCCGGCGCCGGTCGAGTCCATCGCCGACAGGATGTAGTTCGTGGTGCCGTTGACGATGCCCATCACGCGGGTGATCCGGTCACCGGCCAGTGACTCGCGCAGCGGGCGCAGCAGCGGGATGGCGCCGGCGACGGCGGCCTCGAAGTAGAGGTCGGCACCCGCCGCGTCGGCGGCCTCGAACAGGTCGGCGGAGTGCTCGGCCAGCAGCGCCTTGTTCGCCGTGACGACGGACTTCCCGGCCTTCAGCGCGGCGAGCAGCCAGCCGCGGACCGGCTCGATGCCGCCGACCAGCTCGACCACGACGTCGACGTCGTCGCTGGTCACGAGCTGCTCGACGTCGGCGGTCAGCAGCTCCGGGGGCAGCTCGGGGTGCTTGTCCGGGCGGCGGACGGCGATGCCGGCCAGCTCGACCGGCGCGCCGGCGCGGGCGGCCAGCTCCCCCGCCTGCTCGGTGAGCAGCCGGGCGACCTGGCCGCCGACGGTCCCGCAGCCGAGCAGCGCGACCCTGATCGGACGTCGTTCGGGGGCAGACACTGGTGCTCAGACCTCCAGGCGCAGCATGTCGTCGGTCGTCTCGCGCCGCAGCAGCAGCCGTGAGCTGCCGTTGCGCACGGCGACCACGGCCGGGCGGGGCATCCGGTTGTACGTGCTCGCCATCGAGTAGCAGTACGCGCCGGTCGCCGCGACCGCCAGCAGGTCGCCGGGAGCCAGCGTGTCGGGCAGCCAGCAGTCTCGTACGACGATGTCGCCGGACTCACAGTGTTTTCCCACGACCCGGGACAGCACGGCCTGCACCGGCTGCTCGTTGTCGCCCGCGGAGCGGGAAACCAGCCGGACGTCGTACACCGCGTCGTAGAGCGCGGTGCGGATGTTGTCGCTCATCCCGCCGTCGACGCTGACGTACCGGCGTGCCGACTCGTCGCCGAGCGAGACGTCCTTGATGGTGCCGACTTCGTACAGCGTGACCGTGCCCGGACCGGCGATCGCGCGACCGGGCTCGCCCGCGATCCGCGGCACCGGCAGGCCCGCGTACGCGCACTCCTTGCGGACGATCTCGCGGATCTGCGTGATCATCTGCGCGGGCGGCGGCGGGTTGTCCTTCTCGGTGTAGGCGATGCCGAACCCGCCGCCGAGGTCGACCAGGCTCAGCTGGTCGAGCAGCTCGGGGCCGTGTTCCTTGGCCAGGTCGGCGAGCAGCCCGACGACCCGGCGGGCGGCGACCTCGAAGCCGTCGGCGTCGAAGATCTGCGAGCCGATGTGGCTGTGCAGGCCGACGAGCTTGAGCGAGCGCGCGTTGAGCACCCGGCGGACCGCCTCGGCGGCGTCGCCGCTCGCGAGGGAGAAGCCGAACTTCTGGTCCTCGTGGGCGGTCGCGATGAACTCGTGGGTGTGTGCCTCGACGCCGACGGTCACCCGGATCAGCACCGGCTGCACGACGTCGTGGCGCGCGGCGATGTCGGCCAGCCGGGCGATCTCGAAGTAGGAGTCGAGCACGACCGTGCCGACCCCGGCGACGACCGCGGCTTCGAGCTCGGCGGGCGACTTGTTGTTGCCGTGGAAGGTGATCCGCTCGGCCGGGAAGTCCGCCCGCTGCGCCACGGCGAGCTCGCCGCCGCTGCAGACGTCGAGGCTCAGCCCCTGCTCGGCCACCCAGCGGGCGACCTCGATGGAGAGGAACGCCTTGGAGGCGTAGTGCACGAGCGACGGGTCGTCGAACGCCTCGGCGTAGTCCGCGCAGCGCGACTTGAAGTCGGCTTCGTCGACCACGAACAGGGGCGTGCCGTGCTGTTCGGCCAGCTCCCGGACGTCGACGCCGGCGATCCGGACGACGCCGTCCGCGGCGCGGAAGGTGTTGCGCGGCCAGACCTTCGCCGGCAGCTTGTCGAGTTCCTCGACCCCGGACGGCTGGAGCCCGGAGGTGTCGGCGTGGGGGTAGACGTCGGCGTGCCTGGGGCCCGCGGGGTGCGCCATTTCTTACATCCGTTCCGGAGCGGAGACACCGAGGAGCGCGAGGCCGTTCGCCAGCACCTGGCGGGCGGCTTCGCACAGCGCGAGCCGGGCGTACGTCAGCGGGGTCACCTCTTCGTCGCCCATGGGCAGCACGCGACCCACGGTGTAGAACTTGTGGTAGGCGCCCGCGAGTTCTTCGAGGTAGCGCGCGATCCGGTGCGGCTCCCGCATTTCGGCGGCGCGGCGCACGGTTTCCGGGAACTCGCCGATGGTGCGGATCAGGTCGCCCTCGGCGGGCAGCGTCAGGAGTCCGAAGTCGACGTCCGAAGTGGACTTGATGCCGAGATCGGCGGCGTTGCGCTGCAGCGACGCCAGCCGCGCGTGCGCGTACTGGACGTAGTAGACCGGGTTGTCGTTGGAGTGCTTGCGCAGCAGGTCCAGGTCGACGTCCAAAGTGGAGTCGACGGAGTACCGGATCAGCTCGTAGCGGGCCGGGTCGACGCCGACGGCCTCGACGAGGTCCTCCATGGTGATCACGGTGCCCGCGCGCTTGGACATCCGGACCGGCTTGCCCTCGCTGACCAGGTTGACCATCTGGCCGATCAGCACCTCGACCGTGCCCGGGTCGTCGCCGAACGCGGCCGCCGCGGCCTTGAGCCGGGCGATGTAGCCGTGGTGGTCGGCGCCGAGCATGTAGATGCACAGGTCGAAGCCGCGGTTGCGCTTGTCCTTGAAGTAGGCGAGGTCGCCGGCGATGTAGGCCGGGTTGCCGTCCTGCTTGATGACGACGCGGTCCTTGTCGTCGCCGTACTCCGACGACTTCAGCCACCAGGCGCCGTCGTCGAAGTACAGGTTCCCGGAGTCCTTCAGCTGCTGGACGGCGGCGTCGACCGCGCCCGACTCGTGCAGCGAGTTCTCGTGGAAGTAGACGTCGAAGTCGGTGCCGAACTCGTGCAGGCTCTGCTTGATCTCGCCGAACATGAGGTTGATGCCGATCCGGCGGAACGTCTCGTGGCGCTCGGCGTCGGCCAGCGACAGCGCGCTCGGCTCGGCCTTGATGACCTCGGCGGCGATGTCGTTGATGTAGCCGCCCGCGTAGCCGTCCTCCGGCGCGGGCTCGCCCTTCGCGGCGGCGATCAGCGAGCGGACGAACCGGTCGATCTGGGCGCCGGCGTCGTTGAAGTAGTACTCGCGGGTGACGTCGCCGCCCTGCGCGGCCAGCACGCGGCCCAGCGCGTCGCCGACCGCGGCCCAGCGGGTGCCGCCGAGGTGGATCGGACCGGTCGGGTTCGCCGAGACGAACTCGAGGTTGATCTTCGTCCCGGCCAGCGCGGCACCGCGGCCGTACGCGGCGCCGGCGTCGAGCACCTGGCGCACGATGTCGCCCTGGGCGGCCGCGGCGAGCCGGAAGTTGAGGAAGCCGGGGCCGGCGACCTCGGCGGAGGCGACGCCGTCGTCGGCCGAGACCGCCTCGGCCAGCGCCTCGGCGAAGTCACGGGGCTTGAGGCCGGCCTTCTTGGCCACCTGCAGGGCGAGGTTCGTCGCGTAGTCGCCGTGGTCGGGGTTGCGCGGGCGTTCGATGGTCACCTGCTCCGGCAGCACGGCGTCGTCGATGCCGCGTGCGGCGAGCACCTGCACGGCGGAGCTGCGGACCAGGTCGGCGAGAGCGGCGGGAGTCACCTGCCGAATTCTAGGTGTGGCCTGGTCGGGCGCTTGCATCGGTCTCGAACACGTCACGGTGGGCATGCATGTGAGGCGTTAACGGTAGTCAGACGCGTGGTCTCTACACTGGCCCGGGCGGGAATCCGTCCGCAGCCACCAGAGGGAGAACGCGGGAGCCATGGCGAACGGGACAACTCGGAAAAAGGGGTCGGCGGTGAAGGCGGCCCGCGGTTCCGTGGTGAGCAAGAAGGGCACGCCCTGGGGCACGATCATCGCCGTGGTCGCCATCGTGGCGCTGGCCGCCTCGGTGATCATCTACTACATGGTGCAGTCGGCGCCGAAGCGTGAGCAGGCCGACCGCGAGGCCGCGGCCGCGTCGTTCGCGCCGACCGCGCAGGACCCGGACCCCTCGAAGCGCATCCCCGGCGTGGTGACCGCGACCTACACGGGCAGCGTCCACGTGCTCCCGACCGAGCGCGTGAACTACGACAAGACCCCGCCGTTCGGCGGCCCGCACGACCAGACGTGGGCCACCTGCACCGGCATCGTGTACCCGACCGCGGTCCGCACCGAGAACATGGTGCACTCCCTCGAGCACGGCGCCATCTGGATCGCCTACAACCCGCAGCAGGTCACGGGCGAGGCGCTCAACCTGCTGAGCGTCCGGGCCAAGGACAAGCCGTACACGATGATGTCGCCGTACCCGGGCCTCGACAAGCCGATCTCGCTGCAGTCGTGGGGCCACCAGCTCAAGCTGGACGACGTCAACGACCCGCGGATCGACGAGTTCATCGCGGCGCTGCGCACCAACCCGAACGGCGTCTACCCCGAGGTCGGCGCGTCCTGCGACGCGGTCCCGGGCCAGTTCGACCCGGACAACCCGCCGCCGTTCGACCCGTCGAAGCCGGGTCCGGACGCGAAGCCGATGGACTACAAGGGCAGCACGTCCGCGCAGGGTGAGAACGGTGCGCCCGCGCCGTCCGCCCCGGCCTCCCCCACCCCGACCAAAAAGTGATGGCCGAAGCCGACCTCGGCACCGAGCAGCCGACCTGGTCACGGTGGGTGATCATCGGCGGGACGCTACTGGCGGTCCTGCTGATCGGCGCGACGGCGGGGATGTTCCTCACCCGAGCCATCGACGACCCGGCGGCCGCGGTGCCGGCGGCCGGGTCCGTCGAGGTCGGCTTCGCCCAGGACATGTCGACGCACCACCTCCAGGCGGTGACGATGGCGGGCATCGCCCGCGACCGCACGACCGACCCGGAGATCAAGCAGCTGTCGTTCGACATCGAGCGCACGCAGCTCGAGCAGGTCGGCCGCATGAAGGGCTGGCTCATGCTGTGGGACCAGCCCGAGCAGCCGATCGGCGCCCCGATGCAGTGGATGACGGAGCCGATGCCGGGCCACGGCGGAATGGCACCGGCCTCGGTCAACCCGGGAGGCGGCCCGCTGATGCCGGGCATGGCGACGGACACGGACCTGAAGAAGCTGCGTTCGCTGTCGGGGCGCGCGTTCGACGTGTTCTTCCTGCAGCTGATGCTCCGCCACCACGAGGGCGGGACGTCGATGGCCCAGTACGCGGCGGCACATTCGACGTTGCCGGCGTTGAAGGCGCTGGTGAACAGCATCCTGACGTCGCAGGGCGCCGAGGTGGAGCAGATCAAGCTGATGCTCTCCGGTCGGGGCGCCCAGCCGCTGCCCGCCTAGCGGCTCACCAGGACAGCTCCTGGCAGCGGCGGGCGCACTGCGGCGCCTCGACCTGCAGCGTCGCGTGCTCGATCGCGTACCGCGAGGACAGCAGGTTCTGCGCCTCCGTCAGCACGTCCGACTGCTTCGCCGGCGGCGCCAGCGTCAGGTGCGCCGAAGCGACCTCCATGCCCGACGTCAGCGTCCACACGTGCAGGTCGTGCACGTCCGCCACGCCCGGCAGCGCCGACAGCTCGGCGCTGATCGCGCCGACGTCCACGCCCTGCGGTGCGTGCTGGAACAGGATGCGCAGCGCACGGCGGGCCAGCGTCCACGTGCGGGGCAGCACCCACAGCCCGATCGCGACACCGATGATCGGGTCGGCGTAGCGCCAGCCCGTCAGCAGCGTCACCGCGCCGCTGACCAGCACGCCGACCGAGCCGATCAAGTCGGCCAGCACCTCCAGGTACGCGCCGCGGACGTTGAGGCTCTCCTTCGCGCCCGCGCGCAGCACCGCGAACGACACCAGGTTGGCCACCAGGCCGGCCGCCGCGGCCAGGAGCACCGGGAGGCCCGGGACCGCCGGCGGGTCGCCGATGCGGCCGAACGCCTCGACGAGGACGTACCCCGCGACGCCGAACAGCAGGAGCGCGTTGGCGAGCGCCGCCAGCACCTCCGCGCGGTAGAGCCCGAAGGTGCGGCTGACCGTGGGTCCGCTGCGCCGCGCCAGGATGATCGCCGCCAAGGCCATGCCGACGCCGAGGACGTCGGTGAACATGTGCGCCGCGTCCGAGAGCAGGGCCAGCGAGCCGGTCGTGAGGGCCACGACGAACTCGAGCACCATGAACCCGGCGCCGATGCCCAGGGCGATGGCCAGCCCCCGCACGTGGCGCCCCGACGCGCTCGCCGGCGCGATCGCGTGCCCGTGGCCGTGTCCGTGACCCATTCCGCCTCCGTTCCCGGTTCGTCTTCGGGTCAAACATATAGTCGGATGCGCATATGTGCAACAGAGGACAGCCTAAGTTCACCCACCCGCAAGCTACCGCGCGCGGCGACGCCACCCAATCCACCAGGCGGGGTTTCCCGCCTGGTGGATTTCGTCACGCTTCGACGTCGGCCCGCCGCGTCAGCGCACCAGCCGGAAGAAGCCGCGGACCTGCTCGACGAACAGCCCGGGCTGCTCCAGCGCCGCGAAGTGCCCGCCGACGGGCAGTTCCTCGAACCAGCGCAGGTCGGTGTACCGCTGCTCGGCCTGCCGCCGCGACGGCCGGACGATCTCCTTCGGGAACACCGAAACCCCGGCCGGAACATCCACTGTGGACAGATCGCGGTCGTTGTTCACCCAGTACATCCGCGCGGACGACGTGGCCGTCGCGGTGAACCAGTAGACGGAAACGGCGTCCAGGATGCGTTGCCGGTCGACGGCGTCCTCCGGGTGCCCCTTGTGGTCGGTCCAGGCCCAGAACTTCTCGGCGATCCAGGCGGCCTGGCCGGCGGGCGAGTCGGTGAGGCCGTAGCCGAGCGTCTGCGGGCGGGTGCCCTGCTGGGCGGAGTAGCCGCTGCCGGTCCGCCGGAACTCCTGGAGGTCGGCGAGGGCCTGCCGCTCCTCGGGCGTCGGATCGGCGCCGTCCATCCGCACGGGCGCGAAGTTGACGTGCACCCCGGCGACATGGCCGGACCGCGCGAGCGCGTTCGTGACGGCGGCACCCCAGTCGCCACCCTGGGCGCCGTAGCGGTCGTAGCCGAGCGACGTCATCAGCCGGTCCCACAGCTCGGCGACGCGCCCGATCTTCAGCGCGGGCTTGTCGCTCCACCCGAACCCGGGCAGCGACGGCGCGACGACGTGGAAGGCATCGGCGGGATCTCCCCCATGGGCGGCGGGATCGGTGAGCGGCCCGAGAACATCGAGGAACTCGAGCACGGACCCGGGCCACCCGTGCGTGAGCACGAGCGGCAGCGCACCGGCTTCCGGCGACCGGACGTGCAGGAAGTGCAGCCCGACGCCGTCCACGGTGGCCCGGAACTGCGGAAAGGCATTGAGCCGGCGGGCGAACCCGAAGTCGTACTCCTCACCCCAGTCCCGGCAGAGCTCGCGCACGTAGGCGAGCGGAACACCCTGCGACCAGTCATCGACGGTCTCGGCCTCGGGCCACCGGGTCCGCCGAAGCCGATCCCGCAGATCGGCGACATCGCCCTCATCGAGAGGTACCTGGAACGGCTCGGCCATCTCGGCTCCTTCAGGTGGGCTTCCCACGCTAGCGAGAGCGCGCCGAGTGGATCAACTTTCATGGCCCTGACCAGGTCGGTTGTTCGTTGGACCACCTGCGGGACGGGGGTGGCGGGGCATGCGCTAAGCTTTCGGAGTCGCCCAGCGATGGGCCCTCGTAGCTCAGGGGATAGAGCACTGCCCTCCGGAGGCAGGTGTCGCAGGTTCGAATCCTGCCGAGGGCACCCCGTCTGAACACACAAAACCGGCCCCTACCAGCGGATACGCGGTAGGGGCCGATCTGTGTCTTACCCGGCGGACCACGGCGGACTGCGGCCGAATCCGGGGGCCAGCGGCCAATGTACGGCCAAACGCTCACCGGCCCGAGCCGAGCGCCGTCTCCACCTGCCGCCGCGCGGCCTGCTCCCCGCCGTCGAGGAAGCTGGCGTAGACCTCCAGCAGGACAGCAATCGACTGCCCCGCCCACTGCGCGACCGTCGCGGCCGGGACACCGGCAGCGAGCCACGTGCTTACCGCGGCGTGTCGCAGGTCGTACGGCCGGGCGGCGAGCGGACCCCGCAGGACGTGCGGCGTGAACGTCGCCTCCCGGGCCGCGCGGAACACCTTGGTGTAGGTGACCTTCGAGACCGGTCCGCCGCGCTCACCGACGAAGAGGCGCCCATCCGGGCCGTAGCCGAACCGTTCGACGTGGCGCCACAGGATGGCGGTCAGCTCCGGCACGCACGGCACCGGCCGCACCTCCCCCGCGGCTCGCGACTTCAGCGGCCGGTCCTCCCCCACCGTGCCCGTGTCCGTCCACAGGGCGTCGATGTAGGGCCTTGATCCTTCGAGGTAGAGCGTGCCCCAGTCGAATTCCCACTCCCCCGTTTCCGCATCGCGGCGCGGTGCCGGCAGCGCCAGCTGCTCTTTGCGGAGGTTCGTGGCCTCCTCCGGCCGGAGCGCGGCGAAGTACATCAGGCCGAAGAACGCTTCGAGGTGCGCGCCGCTCCGGGGAGTCTCCCCGATGATCCGCAGTAGGGTGCGCGCCTGCACTGGGTTGGGCACGGCCCGCTTGTCGACCTTGCGCTTGCCCTTGGGCATCTTCGTCCACTTCGCGTTCGTGAGCGGGTTAGCGTCGAGCACCTGAAGTTCTTCCCGGGCGTAGTCGAGCAGATTCGACAGGACGGAACGGGTCCGGCGAGCCACAGACGGCGCGTACGGCTTGCCGTCTAGCCGTTGCGTCACTGCTCGCTGAAGCGCGCGCAGTACCTCCGGGCTTTCCGCCGAGTCGACGGTCATCGTGTTGCGGGACAGCCATTCGAGCACCCGCGCGGCTTCCGCCGGCACCGCTCCCACGTTCCGCCGGGGCGGGTTGTATCCCCATTGGCGCACAATCGACCGCACCAGCGTGGCATCCGGCCGCCCGGGCTTGTCCGGCACGAATACCGGCAGCACCCTGATCAACGCCTCCGCTGTCGTCTGGCGCGCCGTTGCGGCGAGGTCCGGCCACTTCATGTCGACGTAGCGCATGGTGGCTTCGAACCACGGCATGGCCGCGACCGCTTTTCCCTGTTCGACGGGCAATCCAGTCGCGAGGTCGAATCGAGCGCCGTTCCGTTGTGCAGTGATCAGTTCGGCGCGGAAGCTTTCCGCCTGCGCACGGATCTTGAAGCTCTCGCCGAATTCGGCGGTCTCGACCTTCCACCGGACGCGGTAGCTGGTGACTTTGCCGTTCGCGTTCTTGCGGGTGATGACGGCCCAGACCTGGACTCGGTAACTACTAGGCATTACGCGACCTCCAAACAGGATTCAAGCCAGGCGTCGACGTCGGCACGTCGGATACGGAGTTGGCGATTGGGGAGCTTCAGGCACCGCGGCGCGCGTCCTTTCGCGCGCCAGTCATCGAATGTCGAGCGGGCGATATCGAACTCCTCGCAGAACTCGTCAACGGTGAGGTGTTCACGTGCGGCCATGGCGATGTCTCCGGAGCTAGGCGGGCGGGCGCGGAGGCGATGAACACGGGTGCTCCTCTCGGTGGGTGTCACTCGGGGTGTCACTCCCGTTTGGCCTGGTCAGAGGGTGTGGAGTGACGGAGTGACAGGTGTGACAGTGGTGGGGTGGTCGCGGGTGTCACTCCCGTGCCGGCGGTGTGACAGCCGGCGAAGGTGTCCCTCTCGCTGTCACACCTGTTTGCGCAGGTCAGACACCCTCGGGGGACAGCTGTGACAGGTGTGACACCTTGGGGGTGTCCCCCTGGTCCCTGGCGCCCGGGGCGCTGTAGACGCCGGCGGGGGTCTTGTGCAGCTGTCCCGCATCGGCCATGCGCGAGCAGGTCTTGCGCACGTTGTCCGCGGCGATGTCGAGCGCTTCGGCGATCCGCGCGGGCTTGAGCGGCCCGTGTTCGCGCAGCAGGCGCAGGATGTCCGCGCGGGTGTCGGCGACCAGATGATCGGCGGCGGGGCCGTCGAGCTTGGTCCAGGCGCCGGCGTGGGAGTCGAAGGACATGGCGTAGTCGGTTTCTTCGACGTCGCGGCCGGTCACGTGCAGCACGCCATCGGCTTGCCCGCGGGCGCGCTCGAGAACGAGGGTGGCGTCCATCGCGCCGGTGAGCCCGGCGGTGCCGGACACCAGGTTCTGCCAGTCGTCAGCGTCCTGCTTGCGGACGTGGTGAATGAGCAGGAACGGCACGCCGTAGTGGTCGGCGATCTCCTTGAACCGGGTGCCCGCGGCGTAGTCGGAGGCGTAGGCGGACGCCCCGGGCAGGACCGGCCCGCGCATCTTCTGCAGCGTGTCGATAATGACCAGCCGCGCCGACGGGTTCTCCTCCAGCCACTCCCGGAGCACCTCGTCCCCACCGGCGTTCATGGTGGGGCACGAGGTCTCCAGGGTCAGCAGCGGCGACGGGCGCCCGCCCGCGGCGATCTGCTGCCGCCGCCGGCGCTGCAACCGGCGGCCGGTGTCCTCCAGCGCGCAGTACAGGACCGGGCCGCGCTCCACTGCGATCGAACCAAGCGCGGGTTCCCCGTTCGCGATGGACGCAGCGAGCCCGAGGGACATCCACGACTTCCCCAGCTTCGGCGCACCGGCCAGCAGGTTGACCCCTTCGGCAAGCAGGCCGGGAACGGCCCACTTGACCGGCGGGAACTCCTCTCGCATCAGCTCCGCATCGGTCCACCGGGTGCGGCGGGCGGGCAGTGTCGGCACGGCGGCCAGCGGCCGGGGCGTGGTCATGGTTCGGACCTCCGAGGTTGGTGCGGGTGGTTAGGCGATCCGGCGGGGACGGTTGCGGCCGGCGCGCAGGCCGGAGGTGATCGTGTTGTCGGCCTCGCGGGCGGTGAAGTGCCGCGTTCCGATGTGGCGGCCGGCCGCGGTCCGCAGCGCCGCGCGCACCTCGTCTTCGGTGAGCGCCCCGCCGGCCACCAGCTGCCCGAGGGCGACCGCGGCGGCGTAGAGGGTGGCGTTGCGGTTGGTCTTGGCGTCGGCGACCTTCCCGGCCTCCGCCCGCACCGCCACGTCCAGGTAGCGCGAGCGTCGGCTACCGGCCGGCCGGATCGGCACCACCGGGGCGGCCGGCAGCGGTGCCGGGGTGAGCCGGTCGACCAGCCAGGCGGGCAGCTCCGCCACCTCGCCGTCCCACATGTAGGCGTAGCGGCCGGCGTCGGTGACCGTGCCGGGGCCGACGACGTAGCCGCCCCACGCGCGGGTGTCGACCTTCCACCCGAGCCCCTGCCCCCGCTCGCCGCTGGTGTTGCGCAGCACCACGCCGGCCGGGACGCGGTAGTACAGGTGCAGCCCACCGGACGGTGTCCGGACGGTGAGGGTGTCGCCGGGCAGCTCCTGCCCGGCCTCGTCGGCGAGTACGGCGAGCACGTCCTCCCCACACCGCACGCCGGCCGCGGCCCACCGCTCCGGCACCTCGTCGCCGGGCTTGGCGGTGTCGAGGTCGAGCACGCACAGCCCGGACGGGCCGGCGGCCACGCCGATGCCGTAGGGGGTCTGGGTCCACGCGGCGCGGATCTTGTCCGGGTCGGTGGTGGCGCGCTGCTCCCAGGTGCGGTGTCCGCCGGCGCACCGTCCGGTGCCGGGGCAGGCGTCCTCGCCGTGGCCGGCGGGGCGCTTGTCTCGCGGGCGGAGCGGGAAGACGTGCCAGCCGCGGCCGGCCGCGGCGAGTGCGGCGTCCACTGTGGTCGTGCTCATCGGTCCTCCTGCGGGTGGTCCTGGTCGGGGTTGCCGAGTCCGAAGTCCGGCGCGGCCGGGTCGACGACCGCCACGTCGTCGAGCCCGTCGCGAGCGCGGGCGATGACGTCGAGCAGGTCGCCCAGCGACGTGCGCAGCTCGGTGCCCTCGGGCAGCGGTGCGACGGGCAGCCGGTCGACGCCCAGTCGCGCGGCCTGCTCGTCCGCCCATGCGTCCATCGCGGCTTCGTCGCCGTCGAAGTCCGGCGGGAACGGGATCTCGCGCAGCTGCGGGTGTTGCTTGAGCAGCCACGTCCGGCACTCCGCCCCGACCGTCAGAGCCGAGACGCCCGCGCCGGGCATTGCGGCCAGTTCGCGGCGGGTGATGTGGGCGAGGATCGTGCGGAACTGCAACGCGTTCGAGGGCAGGCGGTGCGTGACGGCGAGGATCGAGTACAGGTCAAACTCGCGGGTGTCCATCGTGGTCAGTTGCCTTTCGTGAGCTGGTGGACGGCTTCGCAGCCGGGGCACTTGGCGGTGAAGATCCAGAACCAGGGCGAGCGGGCCTCGCCGGGCTCCAGCACCAGGCCGCACAGGGTGGTGATCCGGCCGGACCACCACGACCTGCTGCCGCGGTGTACGAGCGGTTTGCTGCTCATCACGTCTCCCGTCGTCGGTGACTGTGTGTGCCTGTTTTTGGGTAGGGTCGGCCGGCGCGGTGTCCGGGGAGGGACCCGCGTCACGCGCGGTTCAAGGGGGGTTTTCGGTGGGTGATCGAGGTTGGGCGAGGGTGACTCCCTTGCCTCCCTCGCGGGTGTCGTCGCTGATCAGGCAGGGGAGGTGGGGGCGGGGAGTCGGTTGGGGAGAACTCCCCCGATTCCCCGGCCTCCCTTACTCGTCGCCCTCGCCCTCGTCGCCGGCGAGCGCGGCCAGTTCGTCACGCTCGGTGAGAGCTTCGCGGACGCGCTCGGCGCTCACCTGCATCGCGCCGCCCGTCTTGTACGGGGCCGCGCCCAGCGGGGTCAGGAACGCGGTCAGCCGCTGCGGGGTCCACTCGCCGTAGGTGCCGCGGTCGCGTTCGGTCAGGCGCTGCAACACTTCCTGCGTCCGCATCCGCGTTGCCGCGCCCAGGATCGCGGCGATGTCGGCGAGGGGGTCCACCTCGACCGGCGCCGGCGTCGACTCGACCACCTTCGGCAGGCCGGCCTTTTCCCGCGCGGCGATCGCCCGCTGAACGAACGGGGTGATCTCGTCCACGGACTTGTCCTTGCGGATGTGGTGGGTGCGCAGCAGACCCGGCCGGGTGGCGAACCCCGAGGCCATGGCGGTGCCGATGTCCTCGCCGGCGACCAGCGTGGTGGCGGTGATGCCCTGCTTGTGCGCGCCGGTCCCGAGAATCGCGTCGTTGCCCTGGTGGTCACCGATGGCGAAGCACACCCGGTGCGAGACCGTCTTGGCCAGGTCACGGGGCAGGCTGTCCGCGGACGGGGCCGGCGTCACGAAGATGAGCGTGATGCCGCACTTGCGGGCCTTCATCATGACCTTGATCGCCAGCTCTTTGGCCTGCTCGCCGTACTTCTCGTGCCGGAACATCTCCTGGCACTCGTCGAACACCACAACCTTCGGGCGCATCCGCGGGTTGCGTTCGGCGATCTCGCGGGTCAGCTTGGTCTCGTCCCCACCCATGGCGGAGAGGATCTTGCCGCGTTCGGTGACCTCGGTCCGCAGGTTTCGCAGGGCCTCGATCGCCTGCTCTACCTGCTCGTTCTCGTCGCCCTTGACGAAGCGGGCCAGCACCGGGGCCATGGCGTCGTAGTCGGCGTTGAACGCCATGACGTAGACCTCGATGTCCACCACCGGGTCCAGCATCGCACCGCACAAGATGTTGTGCACCAACGACGTCTTGCCCGAACCCATGATCCCGGCCGCGGCATAGTTCGACGCCATCAGGCGGCCGATGACTTCCTGCCCGCGCTGGTCGATACCGACCGGGACGCCCTTGAAGTAGTCCGCGGTGCCCTCGGTCAGCAGCGGGTGCGGGTCGACCGGGCCGGACAGGATGCCCTGGTCAGCCACCCACAGGTCCAGCACGCCGGGCTGGTTCTTCGGCTCGGTCGGCCACACCTCGACCGGCAGCCGGACCAGGTTGTGCGCCAACACATTCCGCTTGTCGTTGATCATCTCGACCGTGACGCCGGCGGGCAGCTCCAGCTGCGTGCGCCACCCCTTGCCGTCGCGGCCGGTGCCCTGCACCCACCGCGGCTGCCACCCCTCCTTGATCTTCCGGTTCAGCGGCGCGAGGTTGAGGTTGCGCAGCGCGTTGAGGATCGCGCCCTCGTCCGGCACCATCTCGCGACCGTCGCGTTCGGACGCCGGCGCGGCCCACGCCATCGGGGTGGTGTGCTTGCGCCCGATGTTCCACAGGGCAATCAGGATCGCCCACGGCGCGACCGCGACCAGCGGCGTCCACGACACGGTGATCACCCACGCCACCCACTGCACCAGGTCAATCAGGGCCTTGATCGGCCCGAGCACGTCCGCGATGTCGTGGTTGGCGACCGCGAGCACGATCCCCAGCGCGAGCAACGCGGCGACCAGCGCGCCCGAACCCATGATCACGGCCTTGACCAGCTTGCCCGGGGCATCGAGCCAGTCCATCCGCCGGCGGTGCCGGCGCTCACGGGCCTGCTCGGCGCGGGTTTCCCACTCCTGCAACAGTTCCCAGTTGTTCGCGACTTCCGCCGCGCGCAACATCCGCTCGTAACGGGAGTTGGTCTTGGCCTCCCACACCCGGCGGCAGATCACCCACGCACCGGCGAACGGGTAGCAGGTGTGGCGCACCACCGCCCGCGCAGCCGTCGTGGTGGCCTCGTGCGTGGCGACCTTCCGCGCCGTGCGCGCGGCGACGGCCACGTCGTGGCGGTAGCCGGCGTAGCGGGCCAGCGCGCGAGCCTTCTGCGACGTGAGGCGCTGGTACTCCTCATCGGTGATGATCTCGCCCTCGATCGCCGCGCCCTGCGCGGTGGGCAGGTGGTGGACGGTGGCCAGCTCGCCGGCGGCCGGGGTCTGCTCGGTGTGCTCGTTCATCGCGGTCCTCCGGCTCACTTGCGGTTGGGGTTGACGTGCTCGTCGCGCAGCTGGCGGGCGAACTTCGGCGCGCAGTGCAGCGTCTTGCGGATCGACTCCGCCGACTTCGGGTTGATCGCCACGTCCGGGTTGTCGATCGCCGCGGCGAACGCGGCGCGCAGGTCCTCGATCGAACGCGTCTTCGGTGCGCGCGGCGGCCGGGGCTTGCGGGTCGATTTCGGCTGGTCGGCCGGCGGATCGAGGGTCAACACCGGGGCGTCGACGATCGGGCCGTCGTCGCCGCGCGGGGCCTGGTCCTGCTCGGCGAAGAACGCGGCGATCTCCTCGTCGAGCACGTCCGCGGCGTGGGTGTCCGGGTCGACCACGGCGGCCAGTCGACGGCCGTCGAGGGTGTAGCGGCCCGGGGTAAACACCAGCCGCGCCGTGCCATCGGCACCCAGCTCCGCGACCGCGGTCCGGACGGCGGCCCGCTGGACCCGGGCGACCTTGCGCAGCGTCTGCCGCTCGATCCGGGCGGCGGCCCGCTCCGCCGACGACCGCGGCGGCGACGCCACGGCGAGCTGGTGCGCGATGACCCCGGCCACGGACACGATGCCCATCACCACCGCGGCGTCCCACCCGCGGCCCAGGCCGTGCACGACGTTCAGGCCGAACCCGACGCCAGCGAACACCCACACCCCGAGCTGCAACGCCCACACCGGCCGGTCCGGGTGGCGGTGACGGGTGACCTCCACCGCGAACGCGAACGCCCACATGCCCAGCTCCGACAGCGCCGGCAGCGCCGCGCCGGTCGCGTCCCCGTAGACGCCCACGCCGTAGCCGGCCATGGCGGGCACGGCCATGCCCGCGGAGACCAGCGCGAGCAGGTAGATCGGGAGCCGGACCCGGTTCGCCGACAGCCAATCCGTGAGCGCGTCCCACGCGGCCTTCCGCTTGGCCTGCCGGGTCTTGCGGCGCTGGTCGGCCAGCTTCGCCGCGGCCGCGGCGTCGGCGCGGCGCTGGTCGGCCGCCGCGCTCTGTGCCTTCAGCTTGCGGTCCAGCGCGGCGGACGCGTCCTGCCGGCGCTGCTCTGCCTCCGCCGCGCGGTTGGTGCGGCGCTCCTCTGCCCAGCTGCTCATCGCGCACCCTCCCGGCTCGCGTGGTCGGTCGCCTTGTCGTTGGTGGCGGCCGGGGTCGCCGGCAGCTGCTTGCGGTCGGCGGTGCCGGCGCGCAGCCGGGCCTGCTCGCGGTGGTCGCGCACCTCGTGCACCGCCCACCCGACCGCCACGACGGCCGACACGAGGGCAAACCACGGGGTGAACACCATGGCCAGGACCAGCGGCCCGACCACGCCGGCCAGCTCACCGAAGTGCCACACCGCCCACTCCATCGCGGACTCCAGGCGGGTTCGCTGCTCACGCTGCACGTTCATCGGGGCACCTCCTGCCCAGTGGGGAAGTCGAGGGGGAAGAACTGGTTCACGCGCCGCGGCGGGCGGGACGCCTGCCGGGTCGCGGCCTGGTCGAGCCGGACCAGCACGCCGGCCAAGACCCGCTCCGCGACGACCAGCGGAATCCGGAGCAGGTGCAGGACCAGGAACAGGCACACCGTGCCGGCGAACCGGATCAGCGCGAGGGTTCCGCGCTCCTGCAACACCTCGAACGTGTTCACCGCGACGCCTCCTTCGCCTCGCGACGGGCCTTGTCGATGGCTTCCTGCTGGCGCTGCAGCTCCGCGTGCCACGCGCCGGAGTCGTTGCTGCTCACGCGGCCACCTCCACCCGGTCGGCCTGCTCGCTCTCGAAGCAGGTCCAGCACTGCCGCGTGCTGGTCGGCACGCAGTACTCCTGCACCTCTCCGCAGTCCACGCAGGTGCGGCGGGCCTCCATCGCGTGGTCCAGCTGCCCCGGCACCGGCGGGCGCTTGACCGCGGCCAGCTCCACCGAGAACAGCTCCGCCACGGTTTCCCGGGCGTAGGGCTTGACGTGGCGGAAGACCAGCAGCGCCAACGGGTCCTGCCCGTTGGGCCGCAACCCGACCTCCCGCAGCTGCGAGCGGGTGAACAGGGTCGAGGGGGCCTCGCCCCACCCGAACACCGGCAGCCCGTCCCGCTCACCGCGGCACAGGCACACGTGGTGCGTGCGGCCGTCGAACACCGTCGTCACCGCCTGCCGGCGGTTGCGCGGGTTCACCGAGCACCGCCGACGATGCCGTCCAGTTCGGCGAGGGCCAGCAGGCGCAGCTGTGCGGCAACGTCGAGGTAGACGCGGGTGCGGTCGCGCTTGGCCGCGGCCGGGATCGTGTCGTTGGCCAGCAGGAACGCGGCGTTGGACATGAACGTCATGCCGAGCTCGTGCAGGCGACCGGAGAGCTCGCGAGAGATCAGGCGGTTCAGCTCGGCCGGGGTGTAGGTGTAAGCGACCTCGCGGGCCGGCGCGGTGGTGTCTACCATCTGGTGTTCCTCCGTGCGGTTTCGTGACTGGGCGGTGGAACCCGGCGCGGTCGGCGCGTTCTTGGCGGAGTGGGCCGCCGCGTCGGGGCTGATCAGCAGGCGAGCGGCCATCACGCGGCCTCGCCCTCGAACGTCCAGACCGCCGGCAGCACCCGCAGGGCCTCGCGGCCGGCGCGGCGACGTGCCCGGCTCACCCGGCGCTGGTCGTTGAAGTCGTAGCGGTATGCGGCCTGCGCGGCGGACTCGTCCGCGGCCAGCTCGCCGTAGACGTCCTGCAACAGCGCGTCGATGTCGGTTTCGGTCAGCCCGTCCGGGTAGACCGCCTCGCCGGCGAACTCGTCGGCGGCCGACACGGTGGCGTCGATGCGGCGGCGGTAGACGTTGGTGCCCATTGCGAAGTCCTCTCGAAGAAACGTGCTGGTCAGTGGGTGTCAGAGCGAGCTGAAGAACGTGGTCAGGCTGTGCAAGACGTGCTTGACGTGCCCGGCCGCCTCCAGCGGCGACGACACGACGAACACCAGCACCGCGACCACCGCGACCAGGCCGAAGAGCTTCCGGCCGAACCCCGAACCGGTCTTCAGGACCGGGAACCCATGCTGCTTCCGTGCCATGTCGTCCTCCTCCAGCGGCGGTGAGCCTTCCGGCCCGTCCGGAGTGATCCGGACCACCAAGAAGCTAACAGTTGAATGGTGAGCAGGTCAACTGTTAGGCGTGAGATTGGTCAAAAGCGGGCCATGACCTGCGGGAACATCGCGACCAGCTGATAGGTTCTGGTACGGTGACCGTTCAGTTGAGTCGATGGGCGAGAGCCCGGCGAGGAGTTCGCATGTCGCGCCCGAGGTCTCCAGTAGCTAGGTCCGAGCCGCTCGCGCAGCAGATCGCCCGGAACGTCGAGAACGACATCGAGGCCGGCCGCCTCCGGCACGGGCAGCGCCTGCCGTCTTCCCGGGAGCTAGCCCGCGAGTGGGACGTGAGCGTCTTCACGATCAACGAAGCCATGGACTTGCTTGCCAAGAAGGGGTTGGTGGTGAGCAAGCCGAGGGCGGCCCGCACCGTTAATGCCCCAGGCCAGGAGACTTCTAGTGAGGTTCGGCCCATAGTGCCTCAGGTGGTCATGATCGGTGGCTACCCCGGCAGCGGGAAGACGGAGTTGGGGCGGATCCTCGCGCGCGAGACAGGATGGCCCATGCTCGACAAGGACACCCTGACGCGATTTGTGGTCGAGGCGGCCCTTGAAATGCAAGGGTTATCGCGAAACGATCGCGAGTCGGAAATTTATCTGACTAAGATCAGGCCGGCCGAGTATGACTCGCTACTTGAGTCCATGACGGAAAACCTACAATGTGGGAACAACGCGATCGTCACCGCTCCGTTTGTTCGCGAATTCGCGGACGAAAATTGGATTCGGCAGCGTGAGCTGCTGTGCCGTAACCTCGGCGCTCAATTGACGATCGTGTGGGTTTATTGCGATGCGGACACGATGCACACGTACATGCGGCATCGCAACGCGCCACGTGACGCCACGAAGCTTTCCGACTGGGAAGCGTACATGGAAGGCGTCAATGTCGAGTTTCGCCCGCCAGTTCCGCATGTTGTTATCGACAACTCCGTCTCTGGTGGAGTCATGGCTGCGCAGGCGCGTCAGCTTATTGACCAGCTCACATTGAGCAGCAAAGGGAAGTAATGACTTCTGACGTGAAGATTCTCGTAAGTGACGAGACGGACGACGTTGTCGGACGTAGCGTCCTCGGCAGTCTTCCAGGTGTTGAGATCGTGTCGTACAACCCGAATGTTGCGGAATTGACACAGCGCCAATCGGACGCCGCTGTCCTGCTGCCTCCGTACCGCAGCAGTCATCGACCCATTCGGCTACTCCCGCAACTTGGGTCTCTTCGGATGGTACAACTTCTGTCGGCGGGAGCTGACGAATGGTCCGGAGATGTGTCCAGCGAGGTAACGCTTGCGACTGCACGGGGTGCGCACGCTGGCCCTGTTTCCGAATGGGTATTATCGGCCGTGCTTACGCAGTTTCGTCAATGGCCTGCACTTGTTCGATTTCAGGACAAAGGAGTGTGGGCACACCGCCAGTACGAGGCGGACACTTTGGCGGGCAAGAAGGCGCTCATTGTCGGTGCCGGCGCAATCGGTGGCGAAGTGGCGCGCCGCCTCAAGGTGTTCGGGGTGGACTCGACACTCGTGGCCTCGCGTGCCCGAGATGACGTCTTTGGGGCAGATGCGTTGCCGGAAATCGTCTCGGGACATGCCATTGTGGTGATCACGGCACCGTTGACGGAGACGACGCAGGGCCTGGTTGGCTCCCGATTCCTAAAACTGATGGACGACAACGCCCTCCTGGTCAACGCCGGTCGTGGCCAGATCGTCGACACGGACGCGTTGCTTGCCGAGCTCGCGTCGGGGCGCTTGCGCGCGGCGCTCGACGTGACCGACCCGGAACCCCTGCCGAGCGATCATCCACTGTGGGCGCAGCGGGGCGCTGTGATCAGTCCTCACTCTGCCCGGACCGTTCCTGGAACCAACCGGCTTTGCTACGAGGTAGCTGCGCAGCAGATCGCCGCGTTTCTGAGGGGCGAGGAGCCATCCAACGCCGTGCCGCACGGCTGAACCGGCCGCGCGGCCTCGTCAGTCCATCCTGAAGTCAGAGGCTTCCAGCGGGCGACTGAGCCGTTGCAACCGGCAAGACCGCGCGCTCTGAGAGCGCCGTACGCGGCCGAACTGGACGAGCCCGGTGTGGTTATACCCGCGAAACCGTCCTGGGTGCTCTGAGAGCCGGTTTTCGAGGCGGGTTGACTCCGAGGCATGGCCCCGCGTTTTGGGGGAGTGACACCTAGGAGGTGTCGAGACTGTCACACCTGTCACTCTGTCACTCCACCCCCTCTGACCTGCGGTTTTAGGTGTGACAGGTGAGTGACACCTTCGGTGACAGCGGTCTTCCCACACTACTTCTATGTCTCTCTAGTCACTGAGCAGACGAAAAGCGGCTGGAACACGGTTGAGTTAGCACTTCGGCACCTCCCCGTGTTCCAGCCGCTTTTCGCCGAACGGCCAATCAGCGGCCAAACCTAGTCACATCCGCCGCGGGAACGGGAGAACCCGCAGGTCAGAGCCACGCACCACCCGGCTTCAGCCCATCCCTCCGGAGGCAGGTGTCGCAGGTTCGAATCCTGCCGAGGGCACCACAAGGATGGGAACGGGAGAGATGTCAGGCATGACATCCTCCCTTTTCTTGTTTTCGCCTCTACGCCGGCTCCGGCGCGATCAGCTTCGCCGTGATCGCGGTATCGGGCCGGAGCCGGCTGGCCAGCCAGCCGCCGCTGACCGCGGCATCGTTCCGGCCAGACGACCGTGACGGCCAGGCCGCGGCCCCGCGCTGCCTCGACGACGTCCGCGGTGCCACCGTGGCCGCCGGGCGGGCCGCCGTCCCAGATCGCGATCATCTTGTCCACAAGAGACAGAACATGTTCGCCGGCGGCCATGTAGGCGTCGGGGTTCGACTCGGTGAACGGCATCGTGTGAACGCTCGCGGTCGCGATGAGGCTGTCGAACTCGGCCGCGTTGTCCGGCTTGACCTTGCGGTCGCGGTAGTCCGCCGCCGGCAGCACGACTTCGAGCGTCCCGCCCAGCTCCAGAACAACCCGAGCGAAAACCTGGTCAGCGCCTCGGGCCAGGCGGGTAACGCCGAAGATGGTGTCGAGTTCCGGGCGATCCGTTCGTCATCCTCTTCACCACACCCGAACCACTGGAGGACACGTGCAGTACATGCTGCTGATCTACAACTGCAACCGCCCCGAACCCGGCGACCCGGCCTTCCCCGATGCGTTGGCCAGGGTCAACGCCTTCGCCGAGGAATGCCGCCGGCGCGGTGCGTTCGTCTCCGGTCACCCGCTCCAGGGCGAGCACACGGCCACCACCGTCAGCGTCCGCGACGGCAAGACGCTGATCACCGACGGCCCGTTCCCCGAGACCCACGAGCACCTCGGTGGCACCTACGTCCTGGACTGCCGCGACCTCGACGAAGCCCTCGAGCTGGCCGCGCTCTGCCCGATGGCCGCCGACGGCACGATCGAGGTCCGGCCGATCGCCGGGGTCCCGGACCTCGACCACCGCCCGTCGACGGGCGCATGACGGCCGCGACCGTTCTGTCGGAGGCCTACCGCGAGCACCGGACGAAGATGCTCGCCGCGCTGGTCCGCGTGCTGGGCGACTTCGAACTCGCCGAAGACGCGCTGCAGGACGCGTGCGCGCTCGCCTTGCGCACCTGGGCCGACCGGCCACCTGACGACCCGGTCGCCTGGCTGTTGACCACGGCCCGCAACAGCGCGATCGACCGGCTCCGGCGTGCCCGCACCGGCCGGGACAAGCTCGCCCAGCTCGGACCACAGCCGGAGGCGGCAACCATGAGATTCGACGAAGAGCGCCTGCTCGGCGTCGGCGACGAGCGGCTCAGCCTCCTCTTCACCTGCTGCCATCCGGCCCTGGCCGAGGAAGCGCGGGTCGCCCTCACGCTGCAGGCCGTGGCCGGGATGACCGCCGGGCAGATCGCCCGGACGTTCCTGGTCGCCGAGCCGGCGCTGGCACAGCGGCTGGTGCGCGCCAAGCGCAAGATCCGCGACGCGGGCATCAGCCTCGACGTCCCCGCCGACCACCTGCTGCCCGAGCGGCTCTCCGGCGTCCTCGCGGTGATCTACCTGATCTTCACCCGCGGCTACACCGCCGGCGGCGACCAGCCGGAGTACCGCGAGCTGCAGCAGGAGGCGATCCGCCTCGCCAAGCTCGTCGCGACCCTCATGCCCGACGAACCGGAAGCCCTCGCCCTGGTCGCGCTGCTGCTGGTCCACCACTCCCGCTCGGCCGCCCGCTACACCCCCGCCGGGGACGTCGTCCTGCTCGAAGACCAGGACCGCTCCCGCTGGGGCCGCGCCGAGATCGCCGAAGCCGTCGGGCTGCTGGACCGAGCCCTGCGGTTCGAGACACCCGGGCCGTATCAACTCCAGGCGACCATCGCGGTCCTGCATGCCCAGGCGCCGACGGCCGAGGAGACGAACTGGCCCGGGATCGCCGCGGTATACGAGCAGCTGCTCGCCGTGACGCCGTCGCCGGTGGTCGCGCTCAACCACGCCGTCGCGGTCGCCATGGCCACCACCCCCGAGGAGGGGCTGGCCCTGATCGACCGGATCGAGGGACTCGACGGCTACCACCTGCTGCACGCCGCCCGCGCCGACCTCCTGCGCCGCCTTGGCGACACCGACGCCGCGATCGAGGCGTACCGGCGCGCTCACCAGCTCGCCACGAACCCCGCTGACCTGCGCTACCTCGCGGGTCGCATCCACGCCCTCGAAACTCCATGAGGTGAGCTGTCGAGAAGCCGGGCGCCTGTTCGTCCTCTGGTGCGTCAACCGAAGACTCGCTGAAAGGACCCACAACCCATGAGCAGCACTGCCGTGACCTCGGTTCAGGCCGATATCGTCGTCGACGTCCCCCAGGAGCGGACCTTCCGCGTGTTCACCGGGCGGTTCGACGAGATCAAGCCCCGCGAACACAACCTCCTCGCGGTGCCGATCGAGCGAACCGTGCTGGAGCCCCATGCGGGCGGCACCGTGTATGACGTCGGCACCGACGGCAGCCGGTGCACCTGGGCGCGGGTCCTCGCCTACGAACCGTCGGAGCGGCTGGTCCTCAGCTGGGACATCAGCCCGCGCTGGCAGCTGGAGCCCGACCCCGGCCACACCAGCGAAGTGGAGATCCGATTCATCGCCGAAGGTGCCCAGCGGACCCGGGTCGCCCTCGAACACCGGCACCTCGACCGCCACGGCGAAGGCTGGGAAAGCTTCACCAGCCTCGGCGCCGGCGACGGGTGGCCGCTGTACCTGGACCGGTTCCGCGCCGCGACGCAACGGGATGCCGCCGGGGCCTGAAGCGGATACCGTCCACACCCGGACCCGATCCCGGAGGTCACGTGAGCTCAGGCACCGACGACTCGCACCGCCATCGCGCGGAAACGTTGCGTGAGGCGATGGCCGGCGACACCGCAATCACCGAGGTGGTGCTGCGGACCGCGGTGGCGGCCCGAGCGGCGGGCGGGCCGCCCATCGCCGAACCGTACGACGACCTGGCCCGCCGAATCGGTGACGCCTCCTACCAGGTCACCGACGCCGAGGTCGACGCCGTCCCGCAGGCGACCGGCAGCGACAAGGCCGCGTTCGAGATCGTCATGTCCGCCTGCGTCGGCGCGGGCCTGGCCCGGTGGGACGCCGCCGCCCGAGTGATCGCGGAGGCGACCGATGCGCCTGCCTGAAGTCGAACGCGGCGACGGTCCGCGCACCCGGATGCTGATCCGGGTCATTTCGCTGGCGCTGGGCGCGCGCCTGCCTGACGCGGCCCGGGTTGCCTTCTACCACAAGGGTTTCGTCGGGACAGCGCTCGGCGCGTGGACGCAAGCCGCGATGCGCGGGCTGAGCGAATGGTCGGTCGCGGAGCGGGAACTGATGGCCGCGATGGTCGCCAAAGTGGAACTCGTGCCCCTTCTGCGTTGGGGCGCACCGGGCCATCGCCGTGCACGGGATGGACAAGGCGGTGGCCGACGCGACCCTCGCCGACTACCACACCGCGCCGATCTCGGCACCCCTGCGCGCCACGCTCGCCGTTCTGGAAACGATCACCCTGCGCCCCGAAGAACTGCAGGGCGGGCAAGTCCGCGCAGCGCTGGCCGCAGGGGCCACCCGGCGACAGCTCGACGACGCGGCCGCGGTCGCAGCCGTGTTCAACATCATCACCCGCTACGCCAACGCGTTGGACTTCGCCATCCCGACCGACGCCGAGTTCGACAAGGCCGCGGGCATGATGCTCAAGCGCGGCTACGCCTGACCTGCGCGGCGGAATGCTCGCCGCGCAGTGGACACCCGCCGTCAGGCTTCCGTGGACGCGCGGCCTGCTGCCTCGAATCCGGCTGTTCGGCCACTGGTCAGCCGACGATCTCGTAGCCTGCGTCGGCCACTGCCGCCCGCACCTTGTCGGTGTCGAGCTCCGCGTCGCTGGTCGCGGGGCCGGGCCACCGGCGTGTGGTGGCCCGGCCCGTACGGTGATCAGGCCTGGCTCGGCCGGGCGGTGGCCCGGGAGGCGAAGCCACGCAGCCGCAGGCTGTTGCCGACGACGAACACCGAGCTGAACGCCATCGCCGCCCCGGCGATCATCGGGTTCAGCAGGCCCGCCGCGGCCAGTGGCAGTGCCGCGAGGTTGTAGGCGAACGCCCAGAACAGGTTGCCCTTGATCGTGCGCAACGTCCGCCGCGACAGCCGGATCGCGTCGGCCACCGCCCGCAGGTCACCGCGGACGAGGGTGATGTCACTGGCCTCGATCGCGACGTCCGTGCCGGTTCCCATCGCCAGCCCGAGGTCGGCCTGCGCCAACGCCGGCGCGTCGTTCACGCCGTCGCCGACCATGGCCACGACCTTGCCCTCGTCCTGCAGCCGCTTGACGACATCGAGCTTGTCCGCCGGCAGCACCTCGGCGATCACCTCGTCGACCCCGACCTCGTCGGCCACCGCGCGAGCGACGGCGGTGTTGTCACCGGTGAGCAGCACGGGGGTCAGCCCGAGTTCGCGCAGCTGAGCGATCGCCTCCTTCGAGGTGGGCTTGACGACGTCGGCGACCACCAGGACACCGCGGGCCGCGCCGTCCCACGCCACCGCGACCGCGGTGTGGCCGCGCTGCTCGGCTTCGGCCTTCGCCGCGGCGAGGTCGTCGGTCAGTGGCTGGCTCCAGTCCTCCAGCAACGCCGTGCGGCCCACCAGAACCGCGTGCCCGTCGACGATCCCTTGCACGCCGAGGCCTTCGACGTTCGTGAAGTCCTCGGCCGCGGGAAGCTCGACCCGTTCGCGGGCACCACGGGCGATCGCGGTGGCGATCGGGTGTTCCGACGCGTCCTCCAGCGCACCCGCCAGCCGCAGCAGCTCCGCCTCCTCGACACCGTCGGCCGCGTGCACGCCGACGAGCGTCATCCGGCCCGCGGTGACCGTGCCGGTCTTGTCCAGCACCACCGTGTCCACCCGCCGCGTCGACTCCAGCACCTCCGGCCCCTTGATCAGGACACCCAGCTGGGCGCCGCGGCCGGTCCCGACGAGCAACGCCGTCGGCGTCGCCAGCCCGAGTGCGCACGGGCAGGCGATGATCAGCACCGCGACCGCCGCCGTGAACGCCGCCGCCGTCCCGACGCCGCTGCCGAGCCAGAAGCCGAGGGTGGCCACGGCCAGGCCGATCACGACCGGCACGAACACCCCGGACACCCGGTCGGCCAGCCGCTGCACCTCGGCCTTGCCGCTCTGCGCGTCCTCGACGAGCTTGGCCATCTGCGCCAGCTGCGTGTCCGCGCCGACCCGGGTCGCGCGCACGACCAGCCGGCCGCCCGCGTTGACCGTCGCGCCGGTCACCGCGTCACCTTCGCCGACCTCGACGGGCACCGACTCGCCGGTGAGCATCGAGGCGTCGACCGCGGACTTGCCCTCCACAACCACCCCGTCGGTGGCGATCTTCTCACCCGGCCGCACGACAAACCGGTCCCCCACCGCCAGCTCCGCCGTCGGGATCCGCACCTCGCTGCCGTTGCGCAGGACCGCGACCTCTTTGGCGCCCAGCTCCAGCAGCGCCCGCAGCGCGGCGCCGGCACGGCGCTTCGAGCGCGCCTCGAAGTACCGGCCGGCCAGGAGGAACGTGGTGACCCCCGCGGCGACCTCGAGGTAGATGTTGCCAGCACCGTCCGACGGCGCGATCGTCAGCTCGAACGGGTGCACCATCCCCGGCGTCCCCGCGGTGCCGAACAGCAACGCCCACACCGACCACGCGAACGCCGCCAGCACACCCATCGACACCAGCGTGTCCATCGTCGCCGCACCGTGGCGCAGGTTCGTCCACGCCGCCCGGTGGAACGGCCACGCCCCCCACGTCACCACCGGCGCCGCCAACGTCAACGAAATCCACTGCCAATACGTGAACTGCAACGCCGGCACCATCGCCAGCAGAATCACCGGAACGGCGAGTACCGCGCTGGTGATCAGCCGCTGCCGCAACGGATCCGCCTCGGAGGCCGCTTGTTCGGGCTTCTCCGGTTCGGGCACGGCGGCGCTGTACCCGGCAGCTTCGACCGTCGCCACCAGCGTGGCCAGGTCAACGCCCTCGGGCGCCTGCACCCGCGCCTTCTCCGTGGCGTAGTTGACCGACGCGGTGACACCGTCAAGCTTGTTCAGCTTGCGCTCGATCCGGTTCGCGCAGGACGCGCAGGTCATGCCACCGATCGCGAGTTCGATCTCGGTCATGATCGTCTCCCTTCCGCGGTCAGTGGCCGTGGCCGTCGGCGGGCTCCGGCGCCTGAGCAGGCGCGGGTGCCGGCGCCGGGGTCCCGGCGGTCGTGAGGGTGAACTCGGCGGTCCGCACGACGTCACCATGCTTGAAGTCCAAGAACAGCCGGTAGGCCCCGGCACTGGGCACCTCGGCGGCGAACTTCACCTGCGGCCCGGGAGCCGTCTTGCCGTCACCGGGTTCGCCGTCGGGGTGGACGTGCAGGTAGGCCAGGTCACCTTCGCGCAGGGCCACCAGGTGCCCGTAGGCGCCGAGGTAGGGCTGCAGGTCGGTGACCGGCGCTCCGGCGCGGCTGACGGTCAGCGTCAGCGGCGAGGTCTTGCCCGCGGTCAGGTCACCGGCGAGCTGGACGGTGTAGCCGTCGACCTGCGCGGTACGGCTGGGCGCGAAGGTCGCCGGCTGGTAGTCACCGGCGACGGACAGGTCGGCACCGAGGGTCATCCCCTTGCCACCGGTGGGGGTGAAGTCGGCGAACGCCCGGTACGAGCCCGCCGCGGGCAGCGTCAACGGGACGCTCCACGTGCCGTCCGGCGCCATCTCCGGGTGGACGTGCTGGAAACCCGACGTGTCCCGGCGCACCACGATCAGGTGCAGCTTCTTCTCGTGCTCGACGTCGAACCCGGTGACCGGCTTGCCATCCGGGCCGGTGATCGTGAACGAGAACCGGCCGGGCTCCGGGGTCGTGCCGGCCGGCGTGAACGTGTAGCCGTCCTTGCTCGACGCCAGACCGCCCGGCAGTTCGCCGGAAGCCGGCGCGGCGGTCATGCCGGCGTGCTCGGCGCCCGTGTCGCCGTGGGCGGCGTTTTCGCTGCTCGCGGTCGAGATGGGGCCGGCCACGTTCCCGACGGCGAATCCCCCGGCCGCCAGCAGGGCGAGCGTTCCGCCGAACAGGGCGAGCCGTGCTGTGGTGTTCATGTCTGCTTCCCTCGCGTGATGGCCGGGTTTACCCGGCGAGCGTGTAGCCGGCCTCCTCGACGGCGGCGCGGACCCGCGCCTCGTCGATCGGCTCGGCACTGGTGACGGTGACGGCCCCGGTGGGCAGGTCGACCGCGACGTCGGTGACGCCCTCGAGGGCGCCGACCTCTTCGCTGACCGAAGACACGCAGTGCGAGCAGGTCATGCCGGTGACGGTGTAGGTACTGGTGGTCATGGGTTCTCCCTCGTGGATGACAGGGGTCAGGACTTGACGAGGCGCGCGATGGCCGCGCTGGCCTCGGCGACCTTGGTGTCGGCGATCTCGCCGCCTTCCGCGGCCGCCTGGGCCACGCAGTGCCGCAGGTGGTCTTCGAGCAGCCCGAGCGCAACGGCTTCGAGGGCCTTCGTCGCCGCGGACACCTGGGTCAGGACGTCGATGCAGTACTTGTCGTCTTCGATCATCTTGGCGATGCCGCGGACCTGGCCTTCGACGCGGCGCATGCGCTGCAGGAAGGCGTCCTTGTCGCCGCTGTAGCCGTTCATACCTTCACAGTACCCCTAGGGGGTATGGGTTTCAAGTGAGCTGGATCTCGTCCACCCCGAGCCCGGCGAGCAGGCTGGAGGCCGCCGGTCAGCTGGTTGAGCACGACCAAGGCGATCAGCGCCGCCTCCCGGCCGTCGACCGATGTTCCTTGCCGGGCGGGATCGCGGACCATCTGACACCGGGATGTCGCCGCAGCCGCCTGGGCGGCACGGAGTGCGGTCACGGCACAGCCGAACGCGCAGGCGACGACAGCGCGGGCGATCGGAGAACGGGCCACGTGCTGCACGCGGAGACGAGGTTGCACTGCCACGATTCCTCCTCCTTACCCCCTTGGGGTATTGATGATCTCGCCACTTCCTACACCCCCTGGGGGTACCCACGCAACCGCCGCGAACGACCAAGAACAAGGTTTCGTAGGCGTGGACCAGTCGAGCGCATCGAATGGCGGCCGCGGGGTCGTCACCGCCCGACAACCCGGAGGCGAGCACTTCCCTTGCCTGGTCGAGGAGTTCCTGCGAAGTGCGCGAGCGCGGCATCCGGCAGGTCTCCGATGCGTGGTCCGGCACGGGGTCGTTGCCGATCTCCGCTTCGGTGAGCGCGAACGCCGACAGCTCGCGTGCGCACCGCGGAAGGAACTCGCGCCGCTGTTCTTCAGTGCCGTGCCACTTCGCTTCGTGTTCAGCACTATTGGCAATAGCAGAGGGTGAGCTGTTTGCCTGCAACGACTTTATTCCCGGATGGGGTGGACAGGAACAAGATCTTTTCGTAACCTGGCCGAGATCTTGCGGCAGCTGCCGTCGACCGACGGCACCGCGCGATCACCGCCGGAACGGCTTTGTCGGGGAGCCGGAAACCGGGACCACACCGCGCGCACCACCTGTTGCGGCTCACGCTGCGCAAAACAGCGCGAGGGGACAGTGAGCAGAGATGCCCGGCTCGTCGTCCCGGTGCCGTCCGGCGGACGACGAGCAAAGGAGACCCGCGCGACCGTGCAGTCGCATTCCATCAGGCGCGTGGTTTCAGGTGTCCTCGCAGCGACTTCGGTGATCCTCGTGGTCACCGTCGCCCAGCCGACGGCCACCGCCGCCCCAGTCCCCTTCCAGCAAGCTCCGCCCACCGGGTCGGACGCCCTGGCCAAGTACCGCGACCTCGCGGCCCAGGCCGAAAAGCTCAACGAAGACCTGCTCAAGGCCCAGGAAGACCTGAAGGCCAAGCAGGCCGACCTCGACAAGGCCACCAACGACGTCAACGCGGCGAAGGCCCAGGCCGCCGCGGCGAGCGAGAACCAGAAGAAGTACCAGGCCGAGGTCGACAAGTTCGCCGGCGCGTCGTTCACCAGCGGCGTCCAGCTGAACAAGCTTTCCGCCCTGCTGTCCGGCACGTCCACTCAGGACTTCCTCGACCGGTCCTCGGCACTCGAAGTGCTGGCCTCGGGCAAGAACGCGTCGCTGGACAACCTCACCGGCACCATCCGGCAAGCCACCGACGCCGCGGCCAAGGCCAGTGACGCGGCGAAGCGGGCGCAGGACGCACGCGACACCGCGGCGAAGCTGACGCAGGACATCGAGGCCAAGCAGAAAACGCTCAACGACCAGATCGAGCAGGTCAAGGCCGCCGACCGGACCCTGAGCGCCGCGGACAAGGCCGCCCAGCGGGACACGGGCGGCAAAGCGCCCAACGTCAAGGCCCCGACCGCGGCCGCCCAGACCGCGGTCAACGCGGCGCTGAGCAAGCTCGGCAGCGCCTACGTCTGGGGCGCCACCGGGCCGGGCACGTTCGACTGCTCCGGCCTGATGCTGTGGGCGTACAACAAGGCCGGCATCACCCTGCCCCGGAACTCCGCGGCACAGGCCCAGTTCGGCACCCCGGTGCCGCGCGACCAGCTGCAGCCCGGCGACCTCGTCGCCTACTACTCGCCGGTCTCGCACATCGGGATGTACATCGGCGACGGCAAGATGGTGCACGCGCCGACCACCGGCGACGTCGTCAAGATCTCGCCGCTGCAGAGCCAGTACGCCGGGGCGACCCGGCCGACGGCCTGATCCGGCCGCCGGGCCGGGGGCGATGCCACCCGGCCCGGCGCGCACCCATAGCGTTACCCCCTACCCGTATGTATGATCCGATTTCGAGCTGCCTGAAGGTTTTCGGTCCTCTAGGCTGCTTAGTAGATCGGCGTGGCCGAGGGGAGGCGCGGTGCAGGGTGCGCTCGTGGTGCTCGCCGGCGTCCTCGTGCTCGCCGCGGCGGTTTACGGCGTCGCGAGGCTGGTCCGGCTGACGCCGATGGCCCGGGACGTCCTGCCGTTCCTCTCCGGCGGCTCGCCGGCCGAACACGCGGTTTCCCGCTACCACGTCCGGTGGTACACCATCACGATGGTCTTCCTGGCCTTCGACATGGAGATGGTGTTCATGTACCCGTGGACGCTCGTCGTCGCGGAGGTCGGGACCCCCGCGGTGATCGAGATGTTCGCCTTCCTGGCCGTGCTGTTCGCCGGCGTCTGGTACGCGTGGCGTGAAGGCGTCTTCCGATGGACCTGACGGCCTGGCTGCTCGGCCGGACGCCCGTCCGGCCGCTGATCGCCACCGCGGTCGGCGCGACCGGTGTCCGGCTCGCCGTCGAGGGGGAGACGCGCCGCCGCGGCTGGCGGCCCGCGTTGCGCCCCGCGGAGGCGAACCTCCTGGTGGTCGCGGGTGCGGACGACCCGGCGATGACACCGTTCGCCGACGCGGTGTGGCAGCTGGTTCCGGCGCCTCGCGTGCGCATCGGCCTGACGGATCCGGCGGAGGTCGCGGCCGCGCTTTCCGAGGCCGAGGTGCGCCTGCGATCGCGAGCCGGGCAACGCTCGTCGTCCGCCGGAAACACCGCCGCCGAGCACGTTCACCACACCGGCGGTGGCCATTCCGAGCACATGGACCACGGGCACCACCACGGACACGACATGGGCGGCATGGAGATGCCCGGCGGCATCCCGATGGCCGACCGGGCCGCCGACCGCGACGGCCTCAAGCTCGACCGCCTGACCGTGCCGCTCGGCCCGGTACTCCCGGCTTGGCCGGCCGGCCTGCTCGTCCGCGTCCGGATGCAGGGCGATGTCGTGCAGGAGGCGACCGTCGGAACCGTCCTGACGCCGCGGCACGGCACGCGCGCGTTCTGGGACGGCGAAGCCCGGCTCCGCGCACGCCGGCTCGACAGCTGCGTGCGGCTGCTGACCGTCGCGGGCTGGGAGGACGCCGCCGTCGTCGCCGCGCGGCTGCGGGACGACCTGCTCGCCGGCCAGGACCCGGGCTCGCGGTTCACGCGCTGGGCGAACCGGGTCCGCCGCTCACGAGTCCTGCGCTGGTCGCTGACCGGCGTCGGCGCGCAGGCCGGCTCCGGTGACGGGTGGGACCGCCTGATCCGCTGGATCGACGAGGCCACGAACCCGGCCGAGACCGACGACCCGGCCCAGATCCTCGACGCCTTGCCAGCACTGCTGGCGGGCACCGACCTCGCGGCTGCCCGGCTGGTCGTGGCGAGCTTCGATCCCGACCTCGAACGCCTGCGGGTCTCCCATGGTTGAAGAACTGCCCTGGTGGGGCGGCCTGCTGCTGCCCGTCGTGCTCGCGATCCTGGCCACGGCGACCGCCTCGTGGGACGCGGTTCTGCGGGAACGGGCGAGCGGCGGGCCCGGGCGAACGGCGCTGACGCTCCCCCTGCGCCAGGCCGGTGGACTGCTCGTCCAGCAACGCCGCCGCACGATCGCGGCCGACGTCCCGCTCGGGCGAGGTGGTGCTCTCGCGCTGCTGACGGCCGCGGTGCTCGCCTCGCTCGTGACGCCGCTCGGCCGGTGGGCGGTGGCGGACCTGCCGATCGGGATCGTCTGGTTCAACGCGATGGAGGTCGTGGCCTGGGCCGCGGTCTGGCTGGTCGGCTGGGGCGCCAACTCGGCGTACGGCCTGGTCGGCGGCTACCGGTTCATCGCGCAGGGCCTGGCCTACGAGCTGCCGCACATGTTCGCGCTGATCACCGCCGGGCTCGGCGCCGGTTCGCTGCGGGTCGCCGACGTCGTGGCCGCGCAGGACTCCCTGTGGTTCGTGGTGTGGATGCCCGTCGCGTTCGTCGTCTACCTGCTGTCGGTGCTCGCGATGGCGTTCTGGGGCCCGTTCGGCCACCCGGTCGCCGCCGACGCCGCCGGTGGCGCGGCCGCCGAACTGTCCGGCGCCGACCGGCTCGTCTTCGCCGCCGCCCGGTGGCTGCTGCTCACCTCGGGCGCGGCGTTCGCCGTGCCGCTGTTCCTCGGCGGCGGGTCCGGGCCGCTGCTGCCCGCGTGGCTGTGGTCGCTGGTGAAGACCCTGGCCGTGCTAGCGGTGCTGGTGTGGGTCAAGCGCCGGCTGCCGACGCTGCGGATGGAGCGCTACCAGGAGATCGCCTGGGTCGTGCTCATCCCGCTGACGCTGGTCCAGGCGCTCGTCGTCGCCGTTGTCGTCCTCGTCCGCTGAAGGGAGTCCGTCGCATGTGGACACAAGTCGCCTTCTGGGTGTGCGCGGTCGGTGCGGTGGTGACGGGGATCGCGGTGTTCCGGGTGGACTCGATGGCGCGTGCGACCTTCGCGCTGCTGGCCTCGTTCGTCTTCGCCGCGGGGACGGTTCTCCTGCTGAACCTCGCCTACCTGGGCGTGCTCGTGATCCTCATGATGATCATGGAGATGGTCGTCATGGTCGTCTTCATGATCATGTACATGATGAACCCGGCCGGGTTGATGCCGATGACCATGGTGCACAACCAGAAGGGCTCCCTGGCCATCTCGGCCGGAGTGTTCGCCGCGCTCGCCGCGGGTATCTTCCTGGTCGACTGGCCGACGTCGGACGAGCCGCGGCCGGCGGATCCGACGCGAGCGCTCGGTGAAGCCCTGATGGGCTCGAAAATGCTGGTGATGATGGTGCTCGGGCTGTGCCTGTTCGCCACGATCGTCGCCACCGTCGTGCTGGCCCACCACCGCGGTCGCTACGACCGCTATGGCGACCGGCTCCGGGAGAAGCGGCCCACGGACCCGATCCGGGGAGGGCTGGACCGGTGACCCTGCAGGCGTTTCTCCTCCTCGCCGCGGCGCTGTTCAGCGTCGGGCTCTACGGCGCGCTGTCCCAGCAGTCCATCGTCATGATCATGATGGGCCTGGAGCTGATGGCCAACGCGGTGATCGTCGCCGGGGCCGCGTTCTGGTACTTCGCCTCGCCGGCGCGGCCGGACGGCCAGGTCGTCGTGCTGGTCGCGGTGACGCTGATGGCGGTCGACATGGCGATCGGGTTCGCGGTGGTCACGGCGATCTTCCGGCGCCGCGACGTCGACCTGACCGACTCCGCCGCGGACCTCAAGGGCTGAGCCGATGACCCTCTGGCTGCTGATCGCCCTCCCCCTGCTCGCCGGCGCCGGGCTCCTGCTCACCGGCCGTGCCGCGGACCGCGTCGCGCCCGCCGCCGGCGTCGGGACGGCCGTCGTCACGCTCGTCCTGGCCGTCGTTGCGGCGATCGCGCGGCCCGAGGTGTCGGCTCCGCTGCTGGCCCGGCTGCGGGTCGGGCTCGCCGTGGACGGGCTGTCCGCGGTCATGGTCGTCACGGTCGCGGTGGTGCTGGTGGCGGTCCTGGTCTTCGCCGCCGGGGAGTTCGGGGCGGCGGAGTCGCGGGCCCGCTTCCACGGCCTGATGCTGGTCTTCGCGACGGCCATGCTCGTGACGGTCACCGCTCGGGACCTCGTGGTGCTGCTGATGGCCTGGGAGGTCATGGGCGCGTGTTCGTACGCGCTGATCGGGTTCTGGTGGCGGGAGGACCACCGCGTCAGCTCCGGCGCGATCGCGTTCCTCACGACGCGCACCGCCGACCTCGGCCTGTACCTCGCGGCCGGGGCCGCGCTCGCGGGCGGCGTCGCGGGCCTGAGCCTGGCCGGGCTGCCCGCTGCTGCCGGCGGCTGGCGGGACGCCGTGGCCGCCGGGATCGCGCTTGCCGCGCTGGGGAAGTCCGCGCAGCTGCCGTTCAGCTTCTGGCTCTCCCGCGCGATGGACGGCCCGAGCCCGGTCTCGGCGCTGCTGCACTCGGCGACCATGGTCGCCGCCGGGGCGTACCTGCTGATCCGGGTCGAACCGCTGCTGGCCGCGACCGGCTGGGCCGCCGGCACGGTGGCCTGGATCGGCGTGCTGACCGCGCTGGTGCTCGGCGCGGTCGCCGTGGTCCAGCGCGACCTCAAGCAGGTGCTGGCCGCGTCGACGTGTTCGCAGCTCGGGTTCATGGTGCTCGCCGCCGGTGCCGGCGGTGCCGCCGCCGGGACGGGCCAGCTCGTCGCCCACGCGGCGACCAAGAGCCTGCTGTTCCTCGGCGCCGGCGCCTGGCTGGTCGCCCTCGGTACCAAGGATCTGCAGCGCCTTCGGGGTGCCGCGCGCCGGTATCCGCTGCTCGGCGTGGTGTTCACGATCGGCGCGCTCACCTTGGCCGGGGTCCCGCCGCTGTCGATCTGGGTGACCAAGGACGCCGTGCTCGCCGCGGCCCTGGCCGACTCCCCCGCGCTGTACGTCGCCGGGTTGGCGGCCGCCCTGGTCAGCGGCGCGTACGTCGGCCGGGTGCTGGTGATCCTGTGGCAGCCGGCCGAGGTGGCCGAGCGGCGGCTGAGTCCGCTGCTGCTGGGGCCGCTGCCGGTGCTCGCCGCGGCGGCCGCGTTGCTCGGGATCGGCCTGCTCGTCGGAGCTCCGGAGGTGACACCCGGCTGGGCCGAGCTGGCCGCGTCGGGCCTGCTCGCGATCGTCGGCGTCGCCGGGGCCGGGCTCTGGGTCCGGCGACGGGCGCTGCCGGAAGCAGGAGTCCTCGCCGGCTGGTTACGGCTGGAGCGGGTTGCCCAGGTCGCCCTGGCGACGCCGGCGATGTGGCTCGCCCGAGGTCTCGCCCGGTTCGACGACCAGGTCGTGGACGGCGGCGTCCGGGTGGCCGCCGCGACCGGCGCGGCGCTCGGGAAGCTGGCCGACGTCCGCGTGGAGGTGTCGATCGAAGCCGTCGTCCGCGGGGTGTCCCGCGGTGCTCGCGCGCTCGGGCGGCAGGCGCCGCGGCCGCAGACCGGGCAGCTGCACCACTACTACGCCCAGGCCGCGGTCGCGCTGGGCGTACTGGCCGTGTTGTTGATCATCCTGTGACGAACGTGAGGTAGCGCGTGCTCAGCGTCGTGGTGTTCCTGCCCCTGGTGGCCGCCGTGGTGCCGCTGGTGCTGCCGCGCGCCGGCGCCCGGTTCGTCCGCTGGTGGTGGGTCGCCGCCGCGGCGGTGGAGCTGGCCCTGGTCGTCGCCCTCTGGATCGGCTACCCCGGCGGCGACGGCTACGCCTACGAGGTCAACCTGCGGTGGATCCCCAGCATCAGCTCGGGTTACCACCTCGGCGTCGACGGCCTCAGCCTGCCGCTGCTGGCTCTCACGGCCGTGCTGTTCCTGGCCTGCGCGGTGTACTCCCTGCGGCAAGACCATCGCGTCCGGTCCTTCGCCGTACTGTTCCTGTTCCTCGAGTCGGTCAGCCTCGGGCTGTTCGTCGCGCTCGACCTGATCCTGTTCTTCGTCTTCTTCGACCTGTCCATCGTCGGCATGTACTTCGTGATCGCCGGCTGGGGCCACCGGGACGCCGCCCGTGCCGCGCTGAAGTTCTTCCTCTACACGTTCGTCGGGTCGCTGGCGCTGCTGGTCGGGTTCATCGCGCTGTACGTCACGGCGTCGCCGCACACCTTCGACATCGTGGAGCTGACCCGCCAGACGCCGCTGGCCGGCGGCGGCTGGGCCGCGGGGCTGGTGCTGCTCGCACTCGGCGTCGGGTTCGCGATCAAGACCCCGACCGTCCCGTTCCACACGTGGTTGCCGCCCGCGCACACCGAGGCGCCCGCGGCCGGGTCGGCGATCCTGGCCGGGGTCCTGCTGAAGATGGGCACCTACGGGTTCGTCCGGATCGCGATGCCGATCCTGCCGGACTCCTGGCGCCGCCACGCGGTCGTGTTCGTCGTCATCGGCGTCGTGAGCGTCCTTTATGGAGCGTTGGTCGCGCTGGGACAACGCGACTTCAAGCGGATGATCGCCTACACGTCGGTCAACCACATGGGATACATCGTGCTCGCGGTCGGCGCGGCCGGGCTCATCGCCGGCTCGGACGTGGAAGCGCGTCAGCTCGCGGTCACCGGCGCGGTCACCCAGATGGTCAGCCACGGCCTCATCACCGGCGCGCTGTTCCTCCTCGCCGGGGCCCTCTACGAACGCGGTGGCACCTACGACATGGACCGCTACGGCGGCCTGGCCGCGAGCGCGCCCCGGTTCGCCGGGCTGACCGCGGCCGCCGCGTTCGCCTCGCTCGGGCTGCCCGGGTTCTCCGGCTTCATCGCGGAGTTCCAGATCTTCACCGGCTCGCTGGGCCCGGCGCCGGTCGCGACCGTGCTGGCCTTCCTCGGCATCCTGGTGACGGCCGCGCTGTTCCTCCGCGCGTTCCAGAAGGTGTTCCTGGGCAAGGCGAACGAGCCCACGGCCGACCTCACGGCCGCCGAAGGGGCCTCGATCGCGCCCCTGCTGGTGCTCGCCGTCGTCGTCGGCGTCTTCCCGCGGTTCCTGCTCGACCTGATCGAACCGGCGTCGCAGTCGGTCCTGAGCCTGCTGGCCAGGTGACCGCGCCGTGGAGATGATGAACGAGGACCCCCTCGCGCTGCTGCCCGAGATCATCCTCGCCGTGGCCGCGGTCGCCGGGCTGCTGCTCGGGTCCTACCTGCCCCGGCAGCGGCAGTGGCCGGTCCGGCTGCTGACCGCCCTCGCCTGCGCGGCCGCCCTGGTCGCCACCGTGGCGGTCTGGAACGACCCGGCCCGGACGGTGTTCGGGGACAGCTACGCCATCGACGTCGCCACCAACGCCGGACGCCTCATCGTCGTGGTCGCCGTCCTGATCACGCTCGGGGTCAGCGCCGGGGAGTTCCGGGCGTCGCCGCGCGAAAGCGAGCTGTACGTCCTGGTGCTGCTCGCGGCCCTCGGCACGATCGTCCTCACCGGCGCGAACGACCTGCTCCTGCTCGTGGCCGCGTACCTGCTGGCCAGCATCCCGCTGTACGCGATCGCCGGGTTCGCCAAGGACGACCTCGGGACCGAAGGCGCTCTGAAGTTCTACCTGCTCGGCGCGCTGCTCGGGATCACGATGCTGGCCGGGGCCACGGTCCTCTTCGGCGTCGGCGGCGCGACGACGTACGCCGACCTGCAGAAGTCACTCGGCGCCGCGCCTGCCGCCGCGGTCGCCGCCGGGTTCGTCGGCGTGCTGGCCGGGCTGCTGTTCAAGCTGGGCGCGGTCCCGGCGCACTTCTGGATCCCGGACGTCACCGAAGGCACCCGGCCGCCCGCCGCGGCGTTCCTCACCACCGTCCCGAAGATCGGCGGCGTCGTCGCCGCGTACCGGCTGGTCGCGACGGCGATGTCCGGTTCGAACGTCGACTGGCCACTGCTGGTGGCGCTGATCGCCGCGGTCACCATGACGCTCGGCAACCTGGCCGCGTTCTTCCAGCGCGACGTGCGCCGGCTGCTCGGCTATTCGACGATCAGCCAGGTCGGCTACCTGCTGATGGCCGTCGTCGTGGCCGGCCGCAGCTCGCTGGCGCTCCCGGGCACGCTCCTGTACCTCGCGGCCTACGCCCTGACCAACCTCGGCGCCTTCGCGGTCGTCTGCGCCCTCCCGCGGCGGAAGCTGATCGACGAGTACCGCGGGCTGCTCCGCCGGCGCCCGTGGCTGGCCGTGAGCCTCGTGATCTGCTTGCTCGGCCTCGTCGGCACCCCGCCGACCGCCGTCTTCGCCGGAAAGCTGACCGTCTTCACCGCGGCCTTCGACGGCGGGTACGGCTGGCTCGTCGTCGTGGCCGCCGTCAACACCGTCGCCAGCCTCTTCTACTACCTCCGCTGGATCGCCCCGGCCGTGCGGTCCGCCGAGGTCCCGGAAACCGCCGTCGTCGACCGCTGGGCCGCCACCACCGCATACGCCGCCACGGTGGGATCGCTCGCCCTGGGGCCGTTGTCCGGTCTTCTGCTCGCCGCGTTCCGGGGTGATCTCACGGCGATGTGATCCGAAGTCCGGCCTTCTTGGCGGCGATGCCGGCGACGTCACGTACCTGCACTTCCTCGGCAACGGCAGGACCGCGACCGCACCGACGTCGTTCGCGGGCAAGCCGGGGCAGCGCATCCGGCTGCGTCTGGTCAACGCGGGCGCCGAGGGCAAGGGCGGCCACGGGGAGTCGACCATGATGACCTTGGTGTCCTATGTGGAATGACCAATGAAGGTTGCATCGTCGAACCATCTGGTTGTATGGTCGAACCATGCAGAGCGGGGAGACGGACGCGGCGCAGGAGGCGCTGATGCGGTTCGTCCGCAACTTCGGCCTCCACCAGCCCGAGCGCACGCCGTGCGGGCAGCCGCTGCCGGTCTCGGAGGCACACGCGATGGTGGAGATCGCCCGTGCGGGCCGGCTTCGCCAGGTGGAGCTGGCCCGCCGGTTGCGGTTGGAGAAGAGCACCGTCAGCCGGCTGGTCGCCAACCTGGCCGGCCGGGGCTGGGTGCACCGGGAAACAGCCGACGGCGACGGCCGCGGCGTGCTGCTGGTGCTCACCGACGCCGGTGCCACCGCCGCGGCCCGGCAGGCCGACGCCCGCCGGGACCGGCTCACCGTCCTGCTCGAACGCATACCCGACGACCAACGCGCCACCGTGGTGCGCGCGCTCCAGATCCTCGCGGAGGCCACCGGTGAACCGACCTGACCGCACCCTGCTGCTGGTGGCCGCCGCCGCTGCCGTCGCGCTCGGCAGCGGCTGCGCCGCCGACCCTTCGGCGACCTCCGCCCGGCAGGCCGAGGTCGCCGAGCGGGGCGCGTCCGTCATGCCCTTCGACCTCGAACGCACGACCCACCGGTTCACCAAGTCCGGCACCGGCGGCGTGCAGACCGTGGTCGCCGACGACCCGCGCGACACCGCCCAGATCACCCTCATCCAGCAGCACCTGACAGCGGAGGTGGACCGCTTCCGCCGCGGCGACTTCACCGACCCCGCCCGCATCCACGGCACCGAGATGCCCGGCCTGGCCACGCTCCGAGCACACGGCGGGCGGATCACCATCGAGTACGAAAACACCCCCGACGGAGCACGCGCCACCTACACCGCCGGCGACACCGGGCTTCGCACCGCCCTCCACGCCTGGTTCGACGCCCAGCTCGGCGACCACGGCCCGCACGCCACCCGCTGACGGCGCCGACGTGCCACCGAACCACCGGAGTGCCGTGACCTACGTCGTCCGAGCCGAAACACCTCCGGTCGAGGCCTGCCAGCGCCTGCGGGTCGCCGGCGGACCGAGTCCCAAGTCGACCGCGGCGGCAGCGGCGGGCGCCGGCAGCTGGTACTCCGTCGTCGCCCACCACGACGACCACCCGGTGGGCATGGGCCGCGTCATCGGACTGGGCAAGAAGATCATGGGCGACGCACGCCACCTCTACACGCAGTACGGCTTCGCGGAAACCGCGCCACACTCGGCCGGCATGGCACTCCGGCTCTGACCTGATCGCGCCGACCGACCATCGACCTCTCGAAGAACGGACGGAACGCACCTCAACTATCGGTTCTCGTACTACCCCACCTAGCGGAAGCCCGCGGAGGGCTGAGTACCGTGGAGACGTGGCGGCGACCCGGCTCGGCAAAGTACAGCAGGTCCTGCTGCTGTGCGCGCTCGCGCTCTGCGTTGCCGCCATGCACCACGTCAGCATGGCGACGAGCCCCGAGCACGGCTCCGTGACGCACGCCATGCCGGCTTCCCAAGCCGAGTCGTCCGCGGTCGTCGACTCGGGCTCCGGCGAACACCAGCCCGGCATGCCGGACGGTGCCCACGATCTCCGCCACCTCTGCATGGCCGTGGTCGGTGCGGTGGTGGCTCTTTTCCTCGCCCTCCTGGCGCTCAGCCGGTCGCGGCCGGCGGAAGTTCTCCCGCCGGCAAGTCCTCGCGGCTCCCCCGCACCCGGACGTCCACCCGACAGACGTGGCCGGCTGATCCTCACCTCTCTCTGCGTTCTGCGGACCTGACCGGCCGCGTTCTCCGCGGTCCTCACCGGTCTTACAGCAGCAATTCACAGAGAAGGATTTGTCATGCGCAAAACTCTGCTCGTCAGCGGCGTCGCCGCCATCTCCGCGCTCGTGCTGAGCGCGTGCAGCAGCAGCGACCACGCGTCCATGTCCGGCATGAGCTCCAGCGCGTCCGCGCCGGCGCCGGCCCCGAGCCGGCAGGCGGCCGGCCACAACGCCGACGACATCGCGTTCGCCCAGCAGATGGTTCCGCACCACAGCCAGGCCCTCGACATGGCGAAGCTGGTGCCGTCCCGCAGCACCAACCCCAAGGTCGTCGACCTGGCGAGCCGGATCGAAAAGGCCCAGGACCCGGAGATCCGGCAGATGCAGGGCTGGCTGACCGCCTGGGGCGCTCCCTCGGCCTCGTCGACGCCGGGCATGCCCGGCATGGATCACGGGTCGACGGGCTCCATGCCGGGCATGATGTCCGACGCCGACATGCAGAAGCTCGGGCAGGCCAAGGGCGCCGAGTTCGACAAGATGTGGCTCGACATGATGATCCAGCACCACCAGGGCGCGGTCGAGATGGCCAGGACCGAGCTGTCCAAGGGCAGCAACGCCGACGCCAAGGCACTTGCCCAGAAGATCATCGACACCCAGCAGGCGGAGATCACGGAGATGCAGGGCCTGCTTTCGCAGAGCTGATCCCCCGACTCCCGGCGGCCACCCCGAGTTACCCCGGGGTGGCCGTCGCCTGCCTTCACAGAGGACAGACAACTACCCGGCTAGTACTACTCCGATTAGTTGACCGTCCTCGCGGCAGGAGATTCAGAACCCGTGACACCGCACCGGCGATCCCTGCGACATCCGCTCGCCGCCACCACCGCACTGCTGCTCATCGGCTGGGGAACACTCCCCGCGAGCGCACAGCCGGCACCGCCACCCAGCAGCCAGGACCCCATGCGGCGCTACCAGGAACTGGGCGCGCAGGCGGCCAAGGCCGACGAGGACCTGCTGACCGCGCAGGACCAGCTGAACGCGCGGCAAGCCGAACGCGACAAGGCGAACGCGGACGTGACCAAGGCCAACGACGACCTCGGCAAGGCGCAGGCGGCCGTCGCGCAGTTCCGGCCGCAAGTGGACACCATCGCGCTGTCCGCGCTCGACGGCGGGCAGCTCGGCAACGCGGCGATGCTGCTGGACAGCGGCAACCGGCAGGAGTTCCTCGACCGCGCTTCGGCGTTGTCGATGCTGGCCGATCAGAAGACCGTCGTCCTCGGTGGCCTCCGCGACGCCGTGAACCAGGCCGAAAACGCGAAAACCACCGCGGCGAACGCGCAGAAGACGGCCCAGCTGGCCGCCGACGACGCGGCCACGGCGCTGGACGACGTCCGCAAGCGCCAAGAGGACCTGAAGGGACAGATCGCCGAAGTCCGCAAGGCGCTCGGCAATCTTTCCTCCGCAGACCGCAAAAAGCTCGGCACGGTCCAGGACAACGGCTCGTACCTCGGTCCGCCCGGTGCCGCGAACGACGCGCTGCAGGCCGCGCTGTCCAAGCGTGGCTCGGAGTACGAGTGGGGCGCCACCGGGCCGAGCGAGTTCGACTGCTCCGGCTTGACGTCCTGGGCGTACAAGCAGGCCGGCGTCACGATCCCGCGCACCAGCCGCCAGCAGTTCACCGCCGGCAAGGCCGTGCCGCTCGACCAGCTCGTCCCGGGTGACCTCCTGTTCTACGACGACGGCACCGGCAACGCGGCGGCGATCCACCACGTCGCGATGTACGTCGGCGACGGCAAGATGGTCGACGCCCCCACCGAAGGGCAGCTGGTCGACGTGCGTCCCCAGCGCGGTGACGGCCACCTGCTGGGTGCCCGGCGCATCGTCGGGTGATCCCGGCCGGACGGGTATCCTTTTGCGCGGAGGTGCCATGCTGAAGCTGGGCGAGCTCGAGGCGTCGGTCATGAACGCGCTGTGGAGCGCGACGGAACCGATGCGGGTCCGCGAGGTGCTCGACGAGCTCAACCGGCACCGCGACCTGGCCTACACCACCGTGATGACGGTGCTGGACAACCTGCACCGCAAGGGCTGGGTCGTCCGGGAGATGGAGAACCGCGCCTACCACTACACCGCGGTCACCTCCCGCGAGGAGGCCACCGCGCAGATGCTGCGGGAGCTGCTCGACTCCGGCGGCGATCGGGAGTCGGTGTTGCTGCACTTCGTGCGTTCGACGTCGGAGGAAGAGTCGGACTTCCTCCGCAAGGCACTGCGCCGGAAGCCGCGCAAGCGGTGATCACGGCGGCCGCGATCCTGCTCGGGGTCCTGGTGGTCGGCTGGTGGTCACCGCGGCCGCTGAGCAGGCTCTCCGCCCTGGTGAGCCCGGGCACGGCGCTGACCTGGTGGTTGCTCACCGCGGCCGGTCTCATCGCCGGAACCATCGCGGGTGTGCTGCTCTTGGTGCTGCCCGGCCACGGCCCGGCCGCGGCCGTCCTGGCCGTGCTGCACGACTGCTGGGCCGCGGTCGGCCACGGCAACCTGCCCGCCCTCGATCCGATCGCCGGGGGCATCGCGACGGCCGTCGTGCTGGCGGCGGCCGCCCGGCTCGCGCTGGCTTCGGCCGGCCGCCGCCGGCGCCGCAACGTCCTGCACCGCCGCCACCTGCTCGCGCTGCGGCTGTCCGGCTCGGCCGACGGCCGCCCGCTGCCGACCCTCTGGGTGCCGGAGGACGAGCCGGTCGCCTACAGCCTCGGCGGCCGCCAGGCGCTGATCGTCGCCAGCACGGGGTTGAAGGACCGGTTGTCGGCCGGGGAGCTGCGCGCGGTCTTGGCGCACGAGCGCGCCCACGTCCACAGCCGGCACCACCTGCTCACCGCGGTGGCGGACGTCCTGGGCCGCACGCTCGGGTTCGTCCCGCTGCTGCGGGAGCTGCCCGGCGCGGTCCAGTTGCTGGTCGAGCTGGCCGCCGACCGGACAGCGGCGGAGCAGTGCGGCCGCGAGCCGCTGCGATCCGCGCTCCTGTCGATCCGGGCGGTCGAGGGTCCCCGGCGGTCGCTGGCCATGGCGGGCGGCGACACCACGATCCGGCTGCAGCGGCTCACCGCCCACACCGGCTCGCGACTCGTGTCCCGGGCGGTGACCGTGGCCGGCGGGTTCGCCGCACTGGTCGCGCCCGCCGCGGTCGCCGTCGCTTTGGTGGTCGGGACCAGCCTGGTTTCGTGCCCGTGAGAGCCGTCAGCAGGCCTGCCGCGGTCAGTGGGAACCTGGTCGCCGGTCTTGGGTCGGCGCCGGTGACCTGACGGCCCTCCTCCGCGCATGTGCTGCGAAGCTCGGGATGCGGTGCGCGCGCACCCGCCGCCGGGCGAGCACGGCCACGACGACGATCTTCAGGACGACGACCGCGAGCACGACGTCCGCGGCCACGCTGGTCCAGCGCCACGACGTGAGCGCGGCGCTGCCGACCGCGACGTGCGCGACGACGGCCAGCACCACCGCCGCGACCAGGGCGATCTTCGTCCCACGCCGGCTCACCACGTCGGATGCCGGCGCTTCCGCTCCCTGCCAGATGACCTTCACACCTTCCCGCTGCCCGAACCGCTCGAGGTCGGCGGTGAGCAGATCCCGGATCACCCGCAGCCGGTCGTCACCGTCCACGTCGAGCCGCACCGCCAGTTCCTCCGCGGTGCTCCGCAGCGTGCACCGGCCCCACGTGAACTCGATGAGCCCCGCCTCGTCGGTCCATTCGACACGGACCACCTCGGGACGTTCCTGGCCTCGGTGCGGCTTCCGGGCTCCCATGGCCTCGGCGTGCCGGCATGGCTCAGCTCCTCGTCAGGGCGGCGAACCACGCGCCGATGTCCCACGGTGGACGGGTGACGTAGAGATCGTCGGGACCGCGCACGACCTGCGGGTGTGCCCTGGCTTCAACCATGCGGCAAGTTTTATCGAGACAGAGTGTCGCTGTCAATCCTTGCTGTATTGACCGTGCCGTTGTGTATCCTCCGCTGGTGCCCAAGCTGTGGAACGAGACGATCGAGACCCACCGCCAGGCGGTCCGCGACGCGACGCTGGACACGACCGCCGCACTGGTCGCCGAGCACGGTCTCACGTCGGTGACGATGTCGAAGATCGCCGAGAAGACCGGCATCGGGCGGGCGACGCTCTACAAGTACTTCCCGGACGTCGAATCGATCCTCTCTGCCTGGCACGAACGCCGGATCAGCGCGCACCTGCACGAACTCGCCGCGGTCCGCGACCAGACCGCGGACCCGGCCGCCCGCCTCGAACGCGTCCTGAAGGCCTATGCCCTGATCCACCGCGAGAGGGTGCGGCACCACAACGAGCCGCACGGCGCCGAACTCGCCGCCCTCCTGCACCCGGACGAGCACGTCGCCCACGCACAACGGCATCTGCACGAGATGTTCCGCGAACTGCTGGAGCAGGCAGCCGAGGCCGGCGCTGTTCGCGACGACGTCGCCGCCGAGGAACTGGCCACCTACTGCCTGCACGCCCTCACCGCGGCCGGCGGGCTCCCCTCCGACGCGGCGGCCGAGCGGCTGGTCGAGGTCACCCTCGCCGGCCTCCGCCCGCCGGGCACTGCTTGAGGTTTGCCCGCAGGAGAAGTCTTTGCGCACGGACGCGAACCGCTGTGGATGCGGCGGCCTGGGAACCGACCGGGGACCTGAGCCACTGTCCGAAAAGGACAAGTAGCCGACCTGAACCGGGTTGTTGCGAGCGTGTCGCGTTGCGATCAGCGGCCGGACTCTGTCAGCTCCCTGCCAGGTCCGGCGGTGGCTATTGTGAACTGATGCGTGAAACGCCCGAAGAACTCGATGAGCTCCAGGCCCTGCTCGACGCATCGCTGTCCCGCTCCACCGATCACCTCCGTTCGATCGTCGCCGAGCACACCTCGACCGCCGAGCAGCTCACCCGGATCCTGGTCGGCATGTGCACCCTCGCCCTGTCCACCGTGACGGCGAAGGGCGAGCCGCGGATCAGCGGCGTGGACGGGCACTTCCTGCACGGCAAGTGGTACTTCGGCACCGCACGCAGCGCCGCCAAGGCCCGGCACCTCGCGGCCCGCCCCGCCGCCAGCGTCGCGCACATGCGCGGCGAGGACCTGGGCGTGTTCACGCACGGCACAGTGGAGATCCTCAACCCCGAGGTCGGCGAGCCGGCTGCGGACTGGCCAGACCTGCTCGCGTACCTCAAGGACTTCTACGGCGATCACACCGACTGGGACAAGGACGTGTGCTACTACCGGCTGCGTCCGCACTGGATGACCGTCTACGCCCCCGACGCCGCGAAGCTCATCGCCAAGTGACCAGCCGTCAGCCGGCCAGTGCACGCAGCTTCGGCACCGGAACGCGCTTTCCGTACGCGACGACAGTGCGCTGCCCGTTTTCGCCGAACCAGGTCAGCAGCGCCGATCCGCCTGGCACGCTTCCCTCGACGAGGTCCGGCTCGCCGGGTGGCGGCAACGGGCCCACGACCTTGACGGCCAGGCCGAGGATCTCCGTCCAGAAGTAGTCGTCGAGCGGCGGCCCCGCCGGGACAAGATCCAGTGCCGACGCGGCGGCCGCCTTGCCCTGGGCGACGGCGGTGGACCAGAACGGGGTGCGCGTCCCGCCGGTGCGAAGGCACGTCACGTCCCCGGCGGCGAACACGCCCGGTATCGCGGTGGCGCAGGCCGGGTCGATGGCGACGCCGTGGGGACCGGCCAGTCCGGCTTCCGCCAGCCAGGCCGTGTTCGGCACCTCGCCACAGCAGGTGACGACCAGGTCGGCGGTGAGGGCGGTGCCCTCCGCCAGCCGCACGCCGTCGACCGGATCGCCGGTCAACTTCGCCGGTCCTCCGGTGACGATGACGCGGACGCCGTGTTCTTCGGCCCGCGTGGTGATCGCCCCGGAGACGAACGGGCCGAGGATGCGGCGCAGCGGCGGGTCGACGTCGACCACGGTCACCGGGATGCCCCGGGCCACGCAGGCGCTGACGACTTCCAGGCCGAGGAAGCCGGCGCCGACGACGACCGCCGAACGAGCGGCGTCGAGCCGTGTGCGCAGCCGGCGTGCGTCGTCCAGGGTTCGCAGTACCGTTTCGCCGCGTTGGCCGGGAGCGGCGATCCGCCGGGCACGAGCGCCGGTGGCGATGATGAGCGCGTCGTAGCCGATCTCCCGGCCGTTCGCGGTGGCCACCACCCGCCGGTCGAGGTCGGCGGTCACCGCGGGCGAGCGGACGACGTCGATGCCGAGCCCGTCGAGCCGGTAGCCGAGCGTGCTGTCGGCACGGTCGTCCTTGAGCACGGCCTTGGAGAGCGGAGGCCGGGCGTAGGCGCCGCACTCTTCCGCGCCGATCACGGTGATCGGACCCGCGTGGCCCCGTTCTCGCAGCTCCCTCGCCGCGGTGATGCCGGCGATGGACTCGCCGGCGACGACGATCGAGCGCGGTGGTGTCACGGGAGCTCCCGCAGCGCGGCGACCGGGCACGAGGTGACGGCCGCCCGCGCGGCGGCGAGCTGCCCCGGCGGGATGTCGGTGCCTTCGAAGTGGTGGACGAGTTCGGCGTCGTCGTCGAGCTCGAAGATCGCGGGAGCTTGCTCGGCGCACAGGCCGTGGCCTTCGCAGCGGTCGTAGTCGGCGGAGATCTGCACCGGATGTCCTTCTTTCAGGCCGGGACGAGTTCGATCGGGAGCCGCCCGAGGCGGTGGATGATGTTGTTGCGCGCCCACTCGGGTGGCCCGGCCGGCTCGATCCGGTCGACGCGGGTCACGAGCGCGCGCAGCATTGCCTGGGTTTCCAGGCGGGCGAGGCCCTGCCCGGCGCAGCCGTGCGTGCCGTGGCCGAAGCCGAGCTGGCGGGCGGCGTCCCGGCGGATGTCGAACGTGTCGGGGTCGTCCCACTCCAGCGCGTCCCGGTTGGCGGAGGCGTAGAGGACGAGGACCCGGGAGCCCGCGGGCAGTGCGGTGCCTGCGACCTCGGTGTCGCGTGCGACCTTGCGGCTGAAGGCACGCAACGGGGATTCGTAGCGGACGATCTCGTTGACCGCGTTGGGGATCAGGCCCGGGTCGGCCTTGAGGAGCTGCCACTGGCCGGGGTGGGTGGCGAACAGGTGGAGGGCGCTCGCGATCGCGCTGAGCGTGGTGTCCAGGGACGGCACCAGGTAGTCGACCATCAGCGCCGGGCACTCGGCGTGCGGGAGTTCACCCGCGTCGGCCGCGCGCAGCAGGTCGTCGCCCATGCTGCCGGGCAGGACATTCCGCCGCTTCGCGACGGTGTGCGCGAACCGCGCCATGCCCAGGCCGGCCGGGACCGCCTGCACTGCCTGGCCGTTCAAGGGCCCCAGGATGTCGAAGGTGGCCGCACCCCACCGCAGCAGGTTCTCCCGCCCCTCCGCCGGCCACCCGACGAGGTCGGGGACCACCGCCGCGGGCAGTGCGGCCGCGACTTCGACGCCGTCGACGGTGCGCCGGGCGACCGCGGCGTCGACGATCTCGGCCGCCTGGCGTTCCACGACGTCCCGCATCGCGCGCAGCGCCCGGGGTGTCAGCCGGTGAGCGACCAGGGCCCGGCGGCGGGCGTGGTCTTCGCCGTCGCTGTTGAGCGTGGTGCCCCGGGAGAGCCGGTTGGCGATCGGATTGAGGGCGACGCCGTCGCCGGAGACGAAGGTCTTGTCGTCCAGCAGCACGGCCTTGCATTCGGCGTAGCGGGGCAGCGCGTGGACGTTGTGCTTGGGCAGCCACACCACCGGCCCGAGTTCACGCAGGTTCGCGTAGTGCGGGTACGGGTCCAGGATCGCTTGCGGCGAATAGATGTCCGGCCGGTACACCGGCACTTCGTGGCGTTGGGGCATCGTTGCTCCTTGTCAGGGGTACCAGCACCGCGAGAGGCTGTCAGCGGCGCTCAGCACCGTGCCGTCCGGTCGGACGACGGCCGCGCCGGTACGCAGCCAGCGGTGCAGCTCGCCGGACATCCGGGTGGTGACGAGGACCGCGCCGGACTCCCGGATGGCGGCTCGCTCGGTCTCCGACGGCGTGCTCGTGGTGACGACGGCGAAGCGGCCGCCTGCCACGTCGTCGAACCGGGTTCCGTCGTCGAGCAGGGCATTGGGGCACAACCGTCCCGCCAGGGACGACCGGAAGCGAGACCGCACGACCAGGTCCGAGCGGTGCAGTGCCGGCGTCGCGCTGTCGAGGACGCGGCCGTTCAGGCGCGGCGCGACCACCCGGCGGATCAGGTCGCCGAACCGGCCGCCTTCGGTCATGGCCTTGCCGACCAGCACCGCCCGCCGGATCATCGCGCGGGCGTGCGGCCTGCGCTCCGCCTCGTAGGTGTCGAGTGCGCTGGCGGGCAGGGTTCCGTCGAGGACACCGGCGAGTTTCCAGGCGAGGTTGGCCGCGTCGCGCAGCCCGGCGCCCATGCCCTGGCCGATGAACGGCGGTGTGAGGTGGGCGGCGTCGCCGAGCAGGAACACGCGGCGGTCGCGCCACCGGTCCGCGAGCTGCGCGCGGAAGGTGTACTCGGCGACGCGGACGATCTCCAGGTCGATCTCCCCGGTCCACGGCGCGATCAGCGGGTGCAGCCGACGGACGTCGTCGAAGTCGCCGGCGGTTTCCCCCGGCAGCAGCCGGAACTCCCAGCGGTGGCGGGTTTTCCCGATGCGCATGTAGGTCGCCGCGCGGTGCGGGTCGCAGACCTGGTGCACGCCTTCCCACTGGCCGAGGTCGGCGGTGGTGGCGACGTCCACCACCAGCCAGCGCTGGTCGAACTTCAGGTCGGCCATCGTCGCGCCGATCGCCGTCCGGGTGCGGCTGTTGGCGCCGTCGCAGCCCAGGACGTAGTCCGCGTGGATCGTCTCGCGCGCGCCGGTGCCGCGGTCGGTCGTCTCGACCCGCACGCCGGTCCCGTCCTGCCGGATACCGGTGACCTCGGTGTTGCCGCGCAGGGTGACCGTGCCGGCCGTCGCCAGGTGGGTGCGGAGCAGCTGCTCCAGGTCGGGTTGGTCGAACATGTTCGCCTCCGGGTAGCCGTGCCGGCCGCCGCCCGGGGAACGGCGGAACTCCGCCAGCACCCGCAGGTCCGGATCGAGCAGCCGCAGCCCGTGGCAGGGCCAGGAGATGGCGGCGAACTCCCCGGCCAGCCCGAGCCGCCCGAGGATGCGGTGCACCTCGTCGTCCAGGTGCACCGCACGAGGCCGCGGGTAGACCGACTCCCACCGCTCCAGCACCAGGCACTCGACGCCGTACCGGCCGAGCAGCGCCGCGGCGGTCAGCCCGGCCGGGCCCGCCCCGACGATGACGACGGGCACCCTCACGGCGACACCCCGAGGGCCACGAGGTAGCCGGCGACGAGCACCGCGCAGACCAGCGCCGGGACGAGGTCGCGGGCCTTGTCGTGGTTGCGCACGTGCGTGACGAGGGCGCCCGCGAGCAGGAGGAGCAGGCCGGCCCCGGCCAGTGCGCCGAGCACCGGCACGGCCAAGCCGACCAGGAGACCGGCGGCCCCGGCGATCTCCAGCGCGCCGATGCCGCGGTAGGCGGTGACGGAGAAGCCGGCGTGCGCGGCGCGTTCCCGCATGGGCGCGAGCGCGAACAGCTTGGCCGCGCCGAAGAGGAAGAAGATGGCCGCCCCGAGAACCGACAACGCGATCATGAGGTTTCTCCGAAGGTCAGGCGGGCAGGGACGGTGTAGCGGCCGAGGGTGGCCCTCACCTTGGATTCGTCCACTTCGGACGGAAGAGTGATCACGACGGTCACGGTGCCGTCCTCGATCACCGCGTCGACGGTCACGCGATCGAACGGAGCGAGGGCCTCGGCGATCGCGCGGCGGGTCGCGTCGGCGCGCAACGCGAGCTTGTAGGGCTTGCCGACGTCGGTCACGGGCAGCGCGTCGAGCACGGTGACGGCCTTCGGCGCGGCGGCCCGCTCGGGCACGCGGTCGGCGGCCCAGGCGAGCAGGTCGGCCTCGGTCGCCGTGGCGCCTGGTGTGCGGGTCACGTAGGCGACGGGCACCTCGCCGGCGTGCTCGTCGGGGCGGCCGACCGCGCCGGCCGCGGTCACCTGCGGGTGGGTCAGCAGGGCGTCCTCGATCATCGCCGGGTCGATGTTGTGGCCGCCGCGGATGATGAGGTCCTTGGCCCGGCCGGCCAGGTGCACGAACCCGTCGGCGTCCAGCCGGGCCAGGTCACCGGTGTTCAGCCAGCCGTCGCGGAGTTTGCCGAGGCCGTCCAGGATGTACGCGTTTTCGTCACGCCCGACGACATAGCCGGGGAACACCGTGGGGCCGCTGATGGCCAGCACCCCGGTCTCGCCGCGGGGCAGCTCCTCCCCCGTTTCCGGGTGGACGACCCGCATCCGCTGGTAGGGCAGGCGCTGCCCGACGGTGCCGGGGCGCGTCACATCGGGAAAACTGCGCGCGCTGGCGCAGGTGGCTTCGGTCAGCCCGTAGCCCTCGACCAGCGTGACGCCGGTGTGTGCCTGGAAGCCTTCGCGCACGGCGGCCGGCAGTGGTGAAGCGCCGACCATGGCGAACCGCAGGCTGGCGATGTCGGCGTCGACCGGGCACTGCGCGAGCACCGCGTACACGGTCGGGACCGCGCTCATCGCCGCGATCCGGTGGTGCTCGACGATCTTCCAGAACTGCCCGTACAGGGCGGGTTCGCGGTAGCCGAGCGGGCCGGCCCACACCGCGTGCTGACCCTTGAACAGCGGCGCGAGCAGCGTCACCACGAGCGCGTTGACGTGGAACAGCGGCAGCGCCGCGAAGACGACCGAGCCGACGTCGAGCAGCGAGTTCGCCGCGATCATCCACGCGTCGGCGACCTCGTTGGCGTGCGTGTGCGCGGCCAGCTTCGGCGCGCCGGTGGTGCCGCCGGTGTGGAACAACGCGGCCAGATCCGACGCCACCGGGGGTTCGCCGGCGAAATCGGACGGGTCCATTGTGGCGGAGAGCTCGGCGAGGTAGCCGACGCGTACCCCGTCGATGGCGGGCAACGCGGGCGGTTCGCCGGCCGCGCCGGTCGGGCGCAGCACGAGGACGACGTCCAGCTCGGTGGCCAGCGTCCGGGCGGTGTCCCAGGTTTCCGGGGCGAGTTCCGGCCCGGCGGTGATCAGCACGCGTGCGCCGGACAGGCGAAGCAGCTCGCCGAGGTGGTCGCGGGACAGGCCGCCGTTCAGCGGCGCCGCGACACCGGCAAGCTGCGCGGCCAGGGTCGCCGGGATCAGCTCGGCGCAGTTGGGCGACATCAACGCGACCGCATCGCCCCGCCCGACCCCGAGGTCGCGCAACAGGTTCGCGTAGCGGTGGACATCGGCGAGCAGCTCGCCGAACGTGCGGCGGACGGGCTCCCGCCACCGCGCGGCCTCGGGCAGCACGGTGGTCGCCGGGCGATCCGGCCACCATCCGGCGGCCCGCTGCAGCAGGGCGTAGGTCGACTCCGGCAGGCCCCGTTCGGTGAGCGGGACGGCCTCGATCGCGGCCAGGTCGGCGGGTCCGGCGTAGCGCGGCCACAGGGAAGCGCCGGTCATCGCCGGTACCTCACGACCGTGCGCTGGGTGCCCAGATCGAGGGCACCGTCGTCGGTCGCGACCGACGCCTCGACGACGTCGCCGTCCGCCAGGTACTTCGGATTCTTCGCCTGTCCCTTGAAGAACAGCTTCCACTTCAGGGCCGGGGGCAGCAGCGCGGCGATCTTCTCCACGGCTTTCGGCGGCGCGGACAACGCGGTGCCGGCCGGAGTCCCGGTCAGCACCAGGTCGCCGGGATCCAGCCGCTGGAACCGGGCCAGGGCCCGCAGGGCCTCGAGCGGGCGGTAGATCATGTCGTCGCCGACGACCGCGTTCTGCCGGGCCGTGCCGTTGACCGACAGCCGCAGCCGCAGGTCGGCGAACCGCTTCAGCTCACCGGCCTCCAGGAGGACGAGGGCGGGCCCGGCCGGGGTGAACGTCGGGTACGACTTGGCCTCGTAGAACTGGGTCTGCGGCAGCTGGACGTCGCGGGCGGAGACGTCGTTGGTCACGACCAGGCCGGCGACGCACTCCTCCGGGTCGGTGATCTCGCTGCCGACCGGGATCTCCCGGCCGATGACCAGCCCGATCTCCACCTCGTAGTCGAGCAGGCGCACGTGCGGCGGCTTGACGACGTCGTCGAACGGGCCGCTGATCGACCCGGACGACTTGCGGAAGAACGTCAGGGGCACGGTCTTCGGGTCCATCCCGGCGTCCGTGACGTGCGAGGTGAAGTTGGTCATCTGGGCCACCACGCGGCAGGGCGCGGTGACCGGGGAGACCAGTGCGAGGTCCTCGACCCGGTCGGTGAACGGGCCCGCCGCGGCGATCGCCGCGCGGTCGGCGAGCAGTTCGGCGGTGGTCGTCGCCGTCGTGGGGATCTTCGCCGCGCCGGCCGCGGTGGCGAGGTACCAGGCGTCGGCGGTGCGCAGGACGGTCAAGGTCATGAGCGGGCCACTTTCAGCAGGCCCAGCAAGCGCCGGGCGTCGAATTCGTTGTCTTCGCGGAGCGCGGAGAACACCGCGCGCAGTTCGCGCAGGGATTCCTTGCCGGGCTTGACGCCGAGGAAGTCGGCGGTGGCCGGCGGTCCCCACTGAGCCAGCCCGGAGGTGGTCAACGGGGCCCAGCCGGGCTCGAGGGTGTTGTCGAACAGGTCGCCGTCGCTGAAGTGCTCGACCATGAACCCGTCCGGATCACGCCAGTAGTCGAAGAGCTGGCTGCCCTCGATGTGCCGGCCGATGCCCCACGAATGGTGGTAGCCGTGCTCGCGCAGGTACTCGCCACCGGCGGCCAGCGCGTCGAGATCCGCGACCTGGTAGGCCGAGTGCACGTAGCGGTCGGCCGGGCCGAGCACCATGGCCAGCGTGTGGTGGTCGGCCGGAGTCGCGCCCCGGTCGCACCGGATGAAACTCATGACCGGCCCGCGCCCGCGCTGGCCGGGGTGGTACATGAAGTCGCTGACGATCAGGCCCAGGTGGTCCAGGTACCAGTCCAGTGCCTCGCGGTAGCGGGTCGTCTGCAGCACCACGTGCCCGAGCCGCTGCACCAGCGCCGGGGCCCGGGGCGGGCGTTGCGTGGCGTTGACCCGCCGGACCTCATGGCCGAAGTTGAGCTGTTGCGGGTCCTGCGGCGGCAGCGCGGGCAGCTCGTGCGCGTCCGACACGACCCGGACCCGCAGGCCGCTCGGGTCGGGCAGGTCGAGGACGACGCCGCCCAGCGTCTCCGGCAGCCGGGCGACCGGCCGGCCGGTGGCTTCGGCCAGCCGCAGGACGTCGCCGGGGGTGGCGGCCAGGAACGCCGGCCCCAGGAACTTCGACCGGGCGCCCTTGCGGATGATCACGCACGGCGCGCCGGCATCGGTGCCCCGCAGGTGCAGCTCGCGGCCGGTGCTGAGCACGGTGGTGAACCCGAAGGCCCGGGCGAACACCTCCGCCCGCTTCAGGTCCGGCTTCTCGAACTCGAGCCAGGCCAGGTCGTGCACCTTGATCACCGGGTTCGCCGCCCGGCCGGGGTGCTCACCCGCGAGCGCGCCGCGCTCGCTGTGCAGCCCGCTGTGCGGATCTCCCATGGCTCCTCCATCCACGTTGATGACGATATCGTCACTTACGAGCATATCCTCAGTCAAGAGTTTCTGACGATTTCCTCACCAGTGACGCCGTGGGCTACGATGCGGCTTGGACCTGCGAAGACGGGAGCACGGATGCCGGAGCACGCTCCGAGCCGACTGGAACGGCGCAAGGCGCGCACCCGCGCGGCCCTGGTCCGGGCGGCCCAGGCACTCATCGCCGAGGGGCGGACCGCGGTGCCGATCCTGGAGATCACCCAGGCCGCGGACGTCGGGATGGGGTCGTTCTACAACCACTTCGAGACGAAGGAGCAGCTCTACCAGGCCGCGATCGAGGACGCCCTCGACGTCCACGGCGCCCTGCTGGACGAGCTGACCACCGGCCTGGACGACCCGGCACAGGTCTTCGCGCAGAGCTTCCGGCTGACCGGGCGCCTGCACCGGCGGCATCCCGAACTCAGCAAGGTGCTCCTCCACCACGGCCTCGAGCTCGCCACCTCGGAGAGCGGACTCGCTCCCCGTGCCCGTCGCGACATCGAGGCAGCCGTGCGAGCCGGCCGCTTCACCGTCACCGACGCCGAACTCGCCATGGTCACCGTCGCCGGGGCCGCACTCGGCCTCGGCCACCTGCTGCACTGCCGGCCCGAGCGCGACGACGCCGCCACGACCGACCAGGTGACCGAGGACCTGCTGCGCATGCTCGGCCTCACCGCCGCCGAAGCCCACGAGATCTGCGGTCGCCCGCTGCCCGACCTCGACGCGACCGCGACCGGGCCGGACACCGCCGCCTGACACAGCGTTCCGGCTCCGAGGAAAGTTACAAACCGCCGCCGTGGCGGATGTGTATCGTATGGGAGCGCTCCCATACGTCGACGTCAGGAGTTCCAGGTGGCTGCTCAGCGGCGGAATCGCCTACGGTCCGGGAAATTCCTCGCCGCGACCGGTTGCCTGGTGGCGGCGCTCCTGACCACCGGAGCACCACCGGCTTCCGCCGCCGGGCCCAGCCTGTCGGTGGACCTGTTCGCGGCCCGGCACGCGATCAGTCCCGACATCTACGGGATGAACGGCGGTGACCCCGCACTCGTCGCCGAGCTCGGCATCCCGGTCTCGCGCTGGGGCGGCAACGCGACCAGCCGCTACAACTTCAAGAACCACACCTACAACACCGGCAGCGACTGGTACTTCGAGAACATCGTGGCCGGGCCGGACAACACCCTCGAGGCCTACGTCCAGCGCAACCGGGACCGCGGGATCAAGCAGGTGGTCACCGTGCCCATGTCCGGCTGGGTGGCGAAGGACTCGCCGTCGTCCCACCCGTTCGCCTGCGGGTTCCCGGCGACCCGGTTCCCGCAGCAGGACAGCTTCGACCAGTGGGACGCCAACTGCGGCAACGGCCGCCTGAACAACACCGACCTCACCGGCGCCGAGCCCACCGACACCTCGATCCCGGCGGACGCGTCCTTCGCCGGCGAAATGGTGTCGCACCTGGTGAACCAGTTCGGCCCGGCGGCGCGCGGCGGCGTCCCGATCTACGAACTCGACAACGAACCGGTGCTGTGGAGCGCAACCCACCGCGACGTCCACCCCCAGCCCGTGTCCAACGACGAACTGGGCACCAAGAGCACCGCGACCGCGGCGGCCATCAAGAAGGCCGATCCGCGGGCGGCGGTCCTCGGCCCGTCCGGGTGGGGCTACTGCGAATGGGTCGCGTCCGGTGTGGACGGTTGCGCGCCGGGCGCCGACGCCGCCGCCCACGGCGGGCTCAACCTGTCCCAGTGGTTCCTGAAGAACATGAAGGACGCGGGCAACGCCGCGGGCAAGCGGCTGCTCGACTACTTCGACCAGCACTATTACCCGCAGATCAGCGGCGACAAGACCCCCGAAGCCAACGCGTGGCGGCTGCGGTCGACCCGCTCGCTGTGGGACCCGTCCTACGTCGAGGAGTCCTGGATCGGCCCGACCGGCGTCAACGCGCCACCCCTGCAGTTCATCCGCACGATGAAGCAGTGGATCGCCCAGTACAACCCCGGCACCAAGACCGCCATCACCGAGTACAACTGGGGCGCCCTCGACGACATCAACGGCGCCCTCGCCGAAGCCGACGTCCTCGGCATCTTCGGCCGCGAAGGGCTCGACCTGGCCACCATCTGGGGCGAGCCCAAGCCCACGGACCCGGGCGCGTACGCGTTCCGGATGTACCGCAACTACGACGGCGCCGGAAGCAAGTTCGGCGACATCAGCGTCTCGGCGGCCAGCACCGACCAGGGCCAGCTCGCGATCTACGGCGCGCAACGCCGGAGCGACGGGGCACTCACGCTCATGGTGATCAACAAGACCGGCACCGAACTCAGCTCTCCGCTGTCGATCACCGGCTGCGGCACCGGCAAGGCGCAGCGGTTCACCTACAGCCCGGCCGATCTCTCCTCGATCGTGCGGGGCCAGGACCTCGCGGTGCACCGCGGCCGCGTCACCGCGACGTACCCGGCGAACTCGATCACCCTGCTCGTCCTGCCGCGCGCAGGCCGTTGACGATCAGGTCCAGGCCGAAGGCGAACTCGTCTTCCAGCGGCACCGGCAGCGAGTCCGCGACCGCGAGGGTGGCCGGAAACTCCGCCGGCGACACGTGGTGGAAGTGCGCCGACGCCCGCGTCTGCTCGGCAGCGTCGCCCGATCCGGCGAGCTGGATCGCGAAGCCGAGGACGTACCGCGCGAGGGTCGCGTAGGCGCGCGCGGCGAGGTGCGGCGGGAGCCCGCCGTCGAGGAGGATGGCCAGGCAGCGTTCTCGCAGCACCATCGCGTTCGGGCCGGTCGGCGTCTGCTCCATCAGCAGGGGCGCGATCCGCCGGTGCCTGCCCAGCGCCTCGAACATCGCCCGCGCGACCGTCCGGCAGGCCTGGTCCCAGTCCAGTTCCGCCAGCGACGCGGCGTCCAGGTCGACCTCACCGAAAACGCGGTCGACCACGTGCGTGATCAAGGTCGCCCGGTTGCCGAAGTGGCGGTAGAGCGTGGCCGTGCCGGATTCGAGGCGCTGGGCGAGCGTCCGCATCGACAGCGCCTCGGCGCCTTCCTCGTCGACGAGCCGCAGCGCCGCGGCGAGGATCCGGTCCAGCGGGACGGCGGGACGGCCACGTGACCGCCGAGCGGCCGGGGACGAACTGGTCACCCGCCCAGTATGGCCGCGGTTGACACCCTCCGCAATAACGGCAACACTGTTGCCATTATGAAGACCACCCACACCCGGTCAGTTTCGGTCGACGGCCTGCGCGTGCACTACGAACGCGCAGGTCAAGGGCCCACTGTGGTGCTGTTGCACGGCAGCGGGTCGTCCCTGGAAGGCTTCGAGCGCGTAGCGGCGTTGTTGTCGGCGTCACACGACGTGATCCGCCCGGACCTGCCCGGGTTCGGGCGGACGGGGCCGCGGCCCGACCGCGACTACCGCGTCCGGACCTACGCGGGCACGATCGCCCGCTTCCTGACCGCCCTCGATGTGCCGCACTTCGCGCTGGCGGGCAATTCGCTCGGCGGCAACATCGCGTGGAACCTGGCCCTGGACGCCCCGGACCGGGTGGACGCGCTGGTGCTGGTCAACGCCACCGGCTACCCGGAGAAGACGCTGCCCGCCGGGTTGCGGCTGGCCCGGAACCCGCTGCTGCGCCCGTTGCTGCGGCGCTGGCTCCCGCGCGGCGCGACCGAACGCGGGCTGCGCGAAGCCGTCGGCGCGAACTCCGCGATCGTGGACGACGCCATGGTCGACCGGGTGCACGCGCTGACCAGCCGTCCGGGCAACCGGTCGGCGTTCGTCGACTTCGCCAACACCGACCAGCCCGACCGCAGCGGCGAAATCCCGAAGATCGCGGTGCCGACGCTGGTTCTGCGCAGCGCGAGTGTCGATGGGCAGCACTTCGCCCGCGACATCCCCGGCGCCACCGAGCGCGTCCACGCCGACGGTGGCCACCTGCTGCCGGAAGAGGACCCGGACTGGGTGGCCGCGGCGATCGAGGAGTTCCTGCGATGAAGTACTTCGTCGCCTCGGATGAGGACCGCCGGCTCGACGCGACCGCACGCCGGACCTTGCGCGGCAGCTTCGTCGCCCTGTCCGACGGGGTGACGCACTACGAGCTGACCGGCCCCGAGGACGGGGAGCTCGCCGTGCTGGTCGGCGGGATCACCATCCCGCTGTCCTATTGGGACGCACTCGCCGCGCGGCTGCACGCCCGCGGCCTGCGCACCCTGGCCTGCAGCGCCTACGGCCGCGGCTACTCCGACCGGGTCCGGGGCGCTCATGACGAGGCGTTGTTCGTCCGGCAGCTGGCCGAGCTCACCGCCGCCCTCGGCCTCACCGGGCCGCACCACGTCGTCGGCACGTCGATGGGTGCCCTGGTCGCGATGGCTTATGCGAACCGGGACCCGGCGGCCGTGGCCACGCTCACGATCGTGGGCCCGGCCGGGCTGGGTGCGCGTCCGCTGCCGCAGCGGTTGCTGCGCAACGATCTGCTCGCCGGAGTCATCGCCCGGCGCTTCGGCCGCAACCTCCTGGAGGGCCACCTCGGGCACAACGTCCGCGACCCCGCCCTCTCCGCCCGGCTGGTCGCCATGGTGCGGGACGCCTACCGCTACGAAGGCTCCCTCTACGCGTTTTTCCAGACCCTGCAGGACTTCCCGCTGTACGAACGGCAAGAGCTCTTCCGGCGGACCGGCAGCCTCGGCCTTCCGGTGCTGCTGGTGTGGGGCGACGACGACCAGGTCACCCCGATCACCCACCTCGGCACCGTCCGCGAACTGCTGCGCCCGCGGCGGACCCACGTCATCACCGAATGCGGCCACATGGCCCCCTACGAACGGCCGGACGACGTCGGCGACCTGCTCGCGTCGTTCGCCGTTCCCCACCCGGATCGGCTCCAACCATGAACGAACCCCTCGACGTCCTGATCGCCGGCGCCGGCCCGGCCGGCACCACCCTGGCCATCGACCTGCTCCGCCGCGGCCTGGCCGTCCGGATCGTCGACAAGGCCCCGCACTCCTTCGAAGGCTCCCGCGCCAAGGGCATCCAGCCGCGGACCCTGGAAGTGTTCGACGACCTCGGCGTGCTCGGCGACGTCCTCGCCGGCAGCAGCGACTACCCCCGCCTCGGCATCCACCTGGGTCCGGTCACCGTTCCGTGGCGGATGTTCCGCAACCGCGACCGCAGCGCCGACGTCCCCTACCCGAACACCCGGCTGATGCCGCAGTACCGCACCGACAGCGTGCTGCACGACCGGCTCGAGCAGCTCGGCGGCAAGGTCGAATACGGCCGCGAACTCACCGAATTCACCCAGGATGCCACGTCGGTCACCGCCACCGTGACCGGCGACGACGGCACCGAACAGATCACCGCCCGCTACCTCGTCGGCGCCGACGGCGGAGCCAGCGCCGTCCGCAAGCACCTCGGGCTGGGCTTCCTCGGCGAGACCCGCGAGGCAGACCGGATGCTCATCGTCGACGCCGTCACCACCGGCCTGTCCGAAAACCGGTGGCACGTCTGGCCCGGCGTGAAAGGCCGGTTCGCCGGCGCCTGCCCGCTGCCGCACACCGGTCTGTTCCAGTGGATGATCCGCCTCTCCCCGGACGAAGAACCGCCCGAAGGCGAAGAAGCGATCACCCGGCGGATCCGGGCGCACACCGGCAACCGGCACATCGCCGTGCGCGACATCCGGTGGCGGTCGGTGTTCCGGCCCAACATCCGCCTGGCCGAGGCCTACCGCCGCGGGCGGGTCTTCCTCGCCGGCGACGCCGCCCACGTGCACACCCCCGCCGGGGCCCAGGGTCTCAACACCGGCATCCAGGACGCCTACAACCTCGGCTGGAAACTCGCCCAGGTCCTCGCCGGAGCCGACCCACAGCTGCTCGACACCTACGAAGCCGAACGCCTGCCCATCGCCGCGGGCGTGCTCGGCCTGTCCACGAAGAAGTACGAAGGACTTGCCAAACTCGACCCCTCCAGCCTGCGCCGCGGCAAGGACGAACAGCAGCTGTCGCTGACCTACCACGGCGGCCCGCTCGCACCCGGCGGAACCGACCGCACGACGACGCTGCAGGCCGGCGACCGGGCACCGGACACCGACCTGGGCGGTTCACGGCTGTTCGACGTCTACCGGGGCCCGCACTTCACCCTGGTCGCGTACGGCACCCAGGCCGCGGCAGCGAGCGACGAACTCGCCTGGCCGGCCGCGGGAGCGCCGCTCCGGCGGATCACCGTCGACGGACCGGGCAGCTTCCGCCGCGACTACGGGATCGAGGGTGACGCGCTGCTGCTTGTCCGGCCCGACGGCTACCTCGGGCACATCGCGACCCACGACTTCCTCGAGTCGACCCGCGCGGCCGTGCGCGCCATGACCCCGGAGGTGGCCGCATGAGCCGCACCCTGCTGCGCGGCGCACGCGTGATCACCATGGCACCGCACCGCCCCGACACCGAACACGCCGACATCCTGATCGACGGCGGCACCATCGCCGCCGTCGGCGAAAACCTCGACGCGACCGGCGCGGAGATCGTCGACCTCACCGACCGGATCGTCCTGCCCGGCCTGGTCAACGCCCACCTGCACACCTGGCAGACGGCCCTGCGCGGCGTCGGCACCGACTGGACGCTCGCGGACTACCTCGGCCGCATGCACGGCGCCGTGGCCGGGCACTACCGCCCCGAAGACATGCGGATCGGCACCCTCGCCGGCGCGCTGAGCCAGCTCGACCGCGGCACCACCACCCTCGGCGACTGGTGCCACAACACCCCCACCCCCGAACACACCGACGCCGCCCTCGACGGCCTCCGCGCCTCCGGCATCCGCGGGGTGTTCCTGCACGGCACTCCCTACTCCGCGCCCGACGCGACCCATCCGTTCAGCGAGGTCGACCGCCTGGCCGGCGGACCACTGCTCACCATCGGCGTGGCCGTCCGCGGCCCGCAACTGTCCACACCGGACACCGCGATCGCCGACTTCCGCGCCGCCGCCGAACGCGGGCTCGTCGTGTCGATGCACCAGAGCGGCGGAGCACCCGGGCCCGCGTGGGCGGCCGTGCGGGCCGCCGGGCTGCTGGGCCCGGACACCAACGTCGTCCACGGTGCCGGGCTCACCGAAGAGTGGCTCAAGATCCTGGTCGACGCGGGCGCGAGCATCACCAGCACGCCCGAGAACGAACTCGGCCAAGGCCACGGCTTCCCCGTCACCGGGCACCTGCTCCGGCTGGGCGCCGCGCCCTCGCTGGGCACCGACACCGACGCCGTCACCCCCGCCGACGTGCTCTCCGCCGCCCGCACCGCACTGGCGCACCAGCGCGGCCACGACCACGACCACCACCGGCAGACCACCGGCTCCTTCGCCCTCACCACGACGATCACCGCCAAGCAGGCACTCGCCTGGGCCACTGTCGAAGGCGCCCGCGCTCTCGGCCTCGCCGACCGCGTCGGCCGGCTCGACGCAGGCATGCAAGCCGATCTCGTCGTCATCGACGCCCCGGCACCGAACCCGATCGCCGCCGCCCTGCACGCCACCGCCCGCGACATCGAAGCGGTCATGATCGCCGGACGCTGGCGCAAACGCGACCACACCCTCCTGGACGTGGACATCGACGCCGTGCGGGACCAGCTGCGGGACTCCTCGGCCCGGCTCCTCCCCCACGTCACCGGCTGATGAGCACGCGGGACGAGCTGGCGAGCCGCACCCGGGCGGACCTGTTGACCGCGGCGAAGCGGTTGTTCGGTGAGCGCGGCTACCTCGACACCAAAGTCACCGACATCGCGGCCGCGGCCGGGCGGGCCGTGGGGTCGTTCTACAGCCACTTCCGCGACAAGGAGCAGCTCCTCACCGTGCTGCGCGGCGAGCTCGCCGAGCCACCGGCCCCCGACGACTCGATCCGCGGCCACGTCACGGCCTGCTGGACCACATTGCGCACCCACCGCCCCACGGCCATCGCCCTGCTGCAGTCGGCGACCGCCGCCGCCCCGGCCTCCGGCCGCTTGCGGGACGAACTGGCCACCTGGACGGCCCCACTGCGCAAGCACCTGGAAGACCGGCGCGACCGCGGCGAGCCGCTCCCCGGCGACCCCGAACTGGTGGCCACGGCGGTGGGCTTCATGCTCGCCGGCCTCAACCACACCCTGCCCACCGGCGACGACCGCGTCCCCGACGTGGTCACGAACCTCGTCCTCCACGGCCTGACCGGCTCCGAGCAGTGAGCCGCTGCTCGGGCGGCTCGGCAGGCACGATCCGGCGCGGGGCCTCTCGTCAGACGGCTGCGAGCGGGTGCGCGTGGCGAAGCCGGATGCTCTTGGCGGACAGGTAGCGGCGGCGATCGGTGATCAGGATCGAGACGAGGGTGCCGACCACCAGCCACGCGGCGAGCTGGGCGACGCCCGTGGTGAGGCCGGTGCCGTCGGTCGCCGCGGCGCGCAGCGCCAGGACCGCGCCGTGGGTCGGGAGGTAGTCCGCGAGTGCGTACAGCGGTCCGGGGAGCGTCGAGACGACGCCGGTCGCGCCCGCCAGGACCAGCACGGCCAGGGAGGCGATCCGGCCGGCACGGCCGAAGAGCGCCGTGGCGGCCTGGTTGAGCGCGACGAACGCCGACGCGGCCAGCAGCGCGATCAGCAGGAAGCCGACGGCGCCGGGAACGCCGAGTTTCAGGACGGGGACGGCGATCGCGGTGATGGCGAGTGCCGCGAGGGCGGCCGCGGTCGCGCCGGGGATGGCGGCGCGGAGGATGATCCGCCAGGTGGGCTCGCGCGCGGTCAGGACACCGTCCGGCACGGCCCGGGTGACGATGTAGGTGGCCAGGGCCAGCGCCCAGAGGGCGAGCGCGGCGAACAGCGTCAGGGCCAGGGTGCCGATCGGCGTGCCGTCGGTCGTGGCGGTGCTGGGCTCCGCGGCGACGGTCTTGAGGTGCGCGCGTTCGGCGTCGGTGTAGCTGGGCACCTGGTCGCGGCCCTGGTCCAGCTGGGTGGCGAGTTCCCCGGCGCCGTCGGCGGCCTGCTTGGTGCCGTCCTTGAGCTGTCCGGCTCCGGAGGCGAGTTTCTGCGCGCCGGAGTTCGCTTGCCGGACGCCGCCGTCGAGCTGCCTCGCGCCACTGGCGGCGGACGCGATGCCGGCGGCCAGCTCCTTGGACTTCGTGGCGAGCTGGGCGTTGCCGTCGGCGACCTTGCGGGCCCCGGTGGCCAGGGCCTGGACGGCGTCGCGGGTCTTGACGACGTTGGCGCGGACGGTGGCCTTGACCCCGTCGATCTTCCCCGCGTCGGTGGTGAACCGGTCCGCGGTCGCCCGGAGTTCGCCGCAGAACGCCGGGGTGCCGGTGCACTCGTCGGCGAGCTGCCGGAACTGCTTCGCCGCGCTGCCGGCCGAGGGGACGGCGTCGATGGCGGCGATGATCCGGTTGGCCAGCGACACCAACACTGTCGCCAGCTGTTCGTTGCCGTCGGCGACCTGGTCGGCGCCGTCGGCCAGCTGCCGGGTCAGCGCGGGCAGCTGCGCGGTGTCGCGCTCGGCCTGGGTGAGCCCGGCGGCGAGCTTGCCGGAGCCGGTGGCGAGCTGGGCGGTTCCGGCGGCGAGCTGGTCGGCGCCGGTGCGCAGCTGCCCGGCGGCGTCGTCCAGCCGCCGGGTTCCGTCGGCGAGCTGCGCCGCGCCGTCCGCGGCCTGGCCGACCTTCTGGTGGAGGGTCGTGAAGCCGACGTACACGTTGTCCAAATAGGTCTGGACGACCTGCTGGTTCAAAGTCCGCTGCGTGGCTTGGGCGATGTGGTCCGCCAGGCCGGGATCGCTGACGCCGGCGGCGTCGGACGTCCGCACCCGCACCTGTGCCTGGCGGGCCTCGAGTGGTTTGGCGGTGGCGGCCGAGGTGGCGCGGGCGGAGAAGTCCTTCGGGATGGTCACCGTGGCCGCGTAGCTGCCGTCGGCGAGGCCGGCGGCAGCGTCGTCGGCGTCGGTGAGCACCCAGTCGTAGGCCGAATCTTCGCTGTGGGTGAGGTATCCGGCGAGCTGCCGGCCGAGCGGGATGGTCTGGCCGTTGACCTGGACGGGTTCGTCGTTGTTGACCACGGCGGCCTTGGCGGTGCCGTGATTGGTGTCCGGTGCCCAGAACGCCCAGGTGAGCAGGCCCATGATGAGGAGCGGGACGGCGATCAGGCCGGTCCAGGTGCGCCAGGTCAGCGGGCCCGTGGCGAGGGCACGGGCGGAGTTGGCGAAGGGCTTGAGCATCAGAAGACCTCGGCGGGCTGGAGGGCGGTGAGGGCGTGGCGGTGAGCGTCCGCGGGCAGCAGGTCCGCGATCCGCTCGGGATCCTGGCAGGTCAGCACGAAGGTCGTGGCGCCCCGCTCGGCGACGAGCCTGCGGACGTGGTCGCGGATGTCGGCGCGGAGCACGAGGTCGACGTCGTCGACCACGACGAGCCCGGCGTCGCCGTCGCGGGCGATCTGCCGGGCCGGGTCCATCGCGGCGCGGCACGGGATGACGGCGACCTCGCGGCGCAGGGCGTGCGTGTGCTGGGGCAGCACCCGGCCGAGCACCTTGAGGTCGCCGGTGAACTTGGTGACCCGGCCGGCGAGCGTGTACGCCAGCGCGGTCTTGCCGCAGGCCCCCGTGCCGTGCAGCACCAGCACACCGCCGTGGGGGACGCGCAGGTCGACGTCGCGGTACACCGGATGGCCGCGGTCGTCCTCCAGGCGCAGGCCGCGGGCGCTGACCGCCTCGTCGGTGCCGGGCCAGTCGGCGAGCCGCAGCTCGTGCACGAGCGCGTCACCCTCGGCGTCGAACACCGGCAGCACCCGATCCAGCTTCGGCGGCAGTCCCCAGGCGCGGCGGCCGAGCAGCGCGAGGACCGCCGGCACCAGAGTCATGCGGACGATGAAGGCGTCGATGAAGACGCCGACGGCGAGGCTGAACGCGATGGGCTTGATGGTGGCGCTGCCTTCGGGGACGAACGCGGCGAAGACCGCGAACATGATCACCGCCGCCGCGACCACCACGCGCGAGGCGGAGACGAACCCGGACTCGATCGCGTGGTGCGGATCGCCCTTGTGGACGTAGTCCTCACGGATTCGCGAGACGAGAAAGACCTCGTAGTCCATCGCCAGTCCGAAAAGGACACCCATGAGGATGATCGGCAGGAAGCTGATCACGCTGCCGGTGTGCGTCACGTTGAGGACGTCCGCGAAGTGCCCTTGGACGAACACGAACGACGTCGCCCCGAAGGCCGCCGCGACCGAGAGCAGATAGCCCGCGGTGGCCTTGACCGGCACCCAGATCGAGCGGAACACCATGGCCAGCAGGATCAGCGAGAGCCCGACGACGAGGATCCCGAACGGCAGCAGCGCGCTGCCGAGCTGGGCGGAGACGTCGATCCCGACCGCGGTGATGCCGGTGACCGCGGTCTGCGTCCCGTAGGCGTCGAGGAAGTGCGGCTCCAGCCCACGCAGCCTCGCGACCAGGTCGTCGGTCTGCGCGGAGTCCGGCGCGGTCGTGGGGACGACCTGGATGATCCCGGTGTCACCCTTGGGGTTCGGGGTGGCCAGGGGAACCGAGGCGACGCCGGGGACGCGGCGGATCTCGTCGGCGAGCTTGTTCACCAGGCCGATCGGGTCGGTGCTGGTGATGATGTCGGCGGTGACGATCAGCGGGCCGTTGTAGCCGGGTCCGAAGTGCTCGCTGACCACCTCGTAGGTGTCACGCGCGGGACTGCCGTGTTCCTCGGTGCCGTTGTCCGGCAACGCCAGCCGCAGACTCGTGGCGGGAATCGCGCAGATCGCCAGCCCGGCGACCACGATGAGCACGGTGACCAGCGGTGCCTTCGTCGCGGTCCGCACCCACCAGCGCGCGATCTGCGGCTTCCGGCGGCGCCGGGTCCGCTTCGGTTTCGGGGCGCGCGGCCGCAACCGCTTGCCGGCGAAGGACATCAGCGCCGGCACCAGCGTGACGGCGATCGCGACCGCCAGTGCGACGGCGACCGCGGCGGCGACGCCCATGGTGGTCAGGAACGGGATCCCGGCCACGGCCAGCCCGAGCAGGGCGATGACGACGGTGAGGCCGGCGAAGATCACCGCCGAGCCGGCGGTGGCGGTGGCCCGGGCGATCGACTCCTCGACGTCGAGCCCCTCGCCGAGCTGGTCGCGGTGCCGCGAGAGCAGGAACAGGGCGTAGTCGATGCCGACGGCGAGCCCGATCATCACCGCCAGCATCGGCGCGGTCGAGGAGATCGGCGTGACCAGCGTGGCCAGGAAGATCAGCCCGATGGCGACGCCGACCCCGAGGACCGCGGTGACCAGCGGCATGACCGCGGCGATCAGGGACCGGAACATCAACACCAGCACCAGCAGCGCGATGAGCAGGCCGATGCCCTCGGTGGGACTCAGCTTGGGCACCCGGTCGGAGAACGCGTCGCCGCCGGTGTACACCTTCGCGCCGGTCTGCTTCCCGAGATCCTCGGCGATCGTCGCGAGCCCGGTCCTGGTGGCCGGCTCGACGGCGGCGAGCTGCACCTTCAGCGGCACGGCGAGCAAGGCGGCCCGGTCGTCCTCCGACACCGCGCCGTTGACGTTCTCGTCGAACGGGTTCACGACCGTGGCGACCTGATCCAGCTTCCCGATCCGGGTCACCGCCTGCGCCACCGCGGCGCGGTTGCCCGGGGTGTCGGCCTTCGCGCCCTCCGGAACGACCAGGACCAGCTGGGCCGACGTGCCACTGACCTCGGGGAAAACCCGGCCGAGGTGGTCGAGGGCGTCCTGCGACTCCGAGCCGGGGATCGCGAAGGCGTCATCGGTGCCCTGGTTGAACAGCAGCGCCGCCCCGCCGGCCGCCGCCAGCACCACCACCCACAGCGCCAGCACGAGCACCCGGGCACGGGCGGCGGCGCGGCCCAGCCGGTAGAGGAACGACGACACGAGGACTCCTGACCACGTTGGATACGTCGTGTATCGTAATGCAAGATGTATCCGATGCGGAGTGCATCGCATCACTCCTCCGGGTGGATCAGGGAAAGTAAGGTGACGGCATGACGACCGGCGAGGCGAGCCCGAGAGGGATGACGCGGCGACGCGCGGAGACGCGGCGACGGGTCATCGAGGCGGCGCACGACGTCTTCTCGGAAATGGGCATCCGCGACGCGCCGGTCGAGCTGATCTGCGACCGCGCGGGGTTCACCCGCGGCGCCTTCTACTCCAACTTCGCCAGCAAGGAGGAGCTGTTCCTCGCGGTCTACGAGGTGCGGATGCGGGAGCGCACGGAGCGCCTGCGCACAGCGGTCGCCGAAGCCACCGCGGCGGTCGACCCGGCGTCCGCGGACGCGGTCACGCGCGTGCTGCAGGAGGCGGGCGCCCTCTTCATGGAGTCACTGACCGCGGACGAGACCTGGTACCTGCTCAACGTCGAGTTCCGCGCCCAGGCCCTGCGCCAGCCCGAGCTGCGCGCCCCGACCGCGGCCGCCGAGCGCCGGTTCCACGACGCCCTCACCGAGATCCTGCTCGACATGCTCGGCCGGCTGGACCTGCGCCTGACCGTCGAACCCGAGAGCGCCGTCATCACGATCGTCCGGCTGTACGAAACCATGCTCGAACGCGCGATCCTCGGCGAGCTGCCCGACCGGGCCGACAACCGCTACGTGACCCAGGTGCTGCCCCGCCTGCTGACCGCCCTGGTCGCGCCGGGCAACGGCTGACTGCCTCGGCCGGCCACTTCAGGAAACCACGTCGTCGCCCGGCCTACCGCGCCTTCGGGGCAAGCAGGCTGCCGACCAGTTCGTGAAGTGTCGTCCTCAGCCGATCGGTGTCGCCGCGGCGGACCAAGTGGACCACCAGGTCGCTGTGCAACGCTCCCAAGAGAATGTGAGCCAGGAGTTCCGCGTCCAGCCCGGAGCGGGCCTGCGCGATCAAGCCGCTCACGTGGCGGTGCCAGTACTGGTAAACATCGCCGGCCTGGCGCTCTTCCCCGGCCGCCTTTTCATACGCCGCAACCAGAGCGGCGTTGCGTGTCGCGAGGTCGACGACCGCGTCGAGGAAGGCGAGCAATCGATCCGTGGCCGGTGCCCCAGGGCCGAGGGGCGGGGGCCCGGTCTCGATCGTCTCGGTCAGCTTGCGCACGCGGTCTTCCATCAGGGCCCGCATCAGCCCGGAGCGGCTGCCGAACCGGTGGAAGACGGTGGCCTTTCCGACGCCCGCGGCCTGGGCGACCCGCTCCAGCGAGACGTGATCGGGGCCGTTCGCGACGAGCAACTCCTCCGCCGCGGCCAAGATTGCCGCCCGGTTGCGGGCCGCGTCGGCGCGCTCCCGCCTCGGCTCCGGCATGCATCCCTCCTGGACAACTGGACCGTCGGTTCATATAGTACCGAGAATTAACTGGACCGAAGGTTCATTTAGGAGGTACTCATGCTCGCCGTCGTGCTGCGCGGAACCGGCGGCCCCGAGGTGCTCGTCCCGGAAGACCTCCCCGTGCCCGCTCCCGGGCCGGGGCAGGTACTGCTGCGGGTCGAGGCCGCCGCCGTCAGCAGCGGCGAGACGATGCTGCGGTCCGGCGCCATTCCGATGCCTTTCCCGTTCCCGTTGGTACTCGGCGCCGAGGCCGTCGGCGTGGTCGAGCGGATCGGCGAAGGTGTCGACCCCGCGCTCGAGGGAACCCGCGTTGTCGCCATCACCGGCGGCCGGGGCTCCTACGCCGAGTACGCCGCCGTCGACGTCGCGATGACGGCAGCCGTGCCCAGCGGGCTTTCTCCCACCGATGCCGTCGCGATGGCGGCGTCCGGCGCGATGGCCTTCGGCCTGGCACGGAAGGCCGGGCTGGCCGGCGGGGAGACGGTGCTGGTCGAGGGCGGGTCGGGCAAGATCGGCGGCTACCTCGTGCGACGGGCCCGCGAACTCGGCGCCACCCGGGTGATCGCCACGGCAGGCACCGCGGCCGGCCGGGATCGGGTGCGCGCTCTCGGCGCTCAGGTGGTGGTCGACCACTCCGAGCCCGACTGGCCGGACCTGCTGCCCGCCGAGCCCGTCGACGTCGTGTTCGACATGGTCGGCGGAGCGGTCGCCGGGCGGCTGCTCGACGTCCTCACGCCGAGCACGGGGCGCATCCTGCTGTACGGCACGCTCAGCGGCGCGCCGGCCGTGGTCGACTCGGCGAAGATCCGCGAACGCGGCCTGCAGGTCGTCGGCTGTGGTGGTCCGGGCTGGGCCGCGGGCATCTTCGGCGTGGACTACCCGGAGTTCCTCGCGGCAGCCGGACGCGGCGACGTGCCACGGCCGGCCATCGACGCCGTCCTCCCCCTCGCCGACGCGGCCGAAGCACACCGGCGCCTGGAGGCCGGGCGGACGTCCGGCCGGATACTCCTCGTTCCGTGAAGTTCGTGGACGGACGGCGGCCCGGTGATGGGGTTCGGCCGCCGCCCGTCCAGGGAGCGGCGATCCCCTCGGGGGGAGGGAAGGGAATCGCCGCTGGCCGGTTCGGATCAGCGATTCGGGCGGGTGGCCGGCGGGCCGGACGGGTGCGTGGCCGGCGCTCCGGCCGGGTGCGCCGGCGTCGGGTGGTCCTTGCCGTTGTCCGAGTTGCCCGGGTCCGCGGGTGCGCCGGTCGGGTGCGCCGGCTTCGCGGCTTCGTCCTTCAGCAGCGCGTCGCAGTAGCCGTCGACCTTGGCCTTGTCGCCCGCGGCCGTGATCAGCGCGGTGAACGCCGGGCTCTCCAGCGCCTTGCCGTGCTCGGTCTTGTCGCCGGCGCTGTACGCGTGGCACAGCCCCACCAGCGAAGGTGACGGCGACGGCTGGTCCGCCGGCCGGGTTCCGTCCGGCGCGTGCGTCTTCGTCGTCTCGGTCGCCCAGTCGCCGGCGGGCGGCTGGGCGTGGCTGGACGCCGCGGGTGCCGGGGACGGCGCGTGACCGGCCTGGAAGGGCAGCGCGCCGGTGACGGCGGCCGCGGCGACGCCGCCGACGGTGAAGACCGCCGCCGCGGCGGCCGCGACCTTCACCGTGAGCAGCTTCGCCCACCTTGTCTTGATCATCGAGGGGCTCCGGCGTAGCGGGGAACGGGCATGCTGAGCCGCCTCGCGGAACGCCGTCATGGCCGCCGGCTCCCCACCCAGCTCGCCGTCGCGCGGTGGGGCGGCCGCGGCGGCGAGCAGGCCGGCCAGCGCGTCCGGGGCGTCGGCCGGCGCACCCCGCAGCAACTGCTCCGCGGTGTGCCGGTCGATCCGGCGTCCTTGCTGCTTGCTCATCACACACCCCTCAGCGTCGGGCCGCTCGAAAGTGTCACACCCGGCCGCCGAGCCGGTCGGCGAGCGTGCGAAGTCCCCGGTAGGCGGCAGTGCGGACGGCGCCGGGCCGCTTCCCCAGCACGGCCGCGGCCGCCTTGGCGTCGAGCCCGACCACGGCCCGCAGCACCACCGCTTCGGCCTGGTCACGCGGCAGTGTGGCGATCAGCGCGAGCGCCGCCTCGGTGGCCGTCGCCTCGATGGCCGCCCCGGCGGTGTCGTCGGGCGCGGGCCGCTCGGGAAACCACTCGGCCGGCGCTTCGGCGACCGGGCGGCGGCGCCGGTGCCGCAGGTGGTCCAGCGCCCGGTTCCGCCCGATCGTCGCGGTCCAGGCGCGGAAACCGTCCGCGTCACCGCGGAACGAAGCCAGGTCACGGGTGATCTGCAGCCACGCTTCGGAGGCGACGTCCTCGGCGTCCTGTCCCACCAGGACCCGCAGGTACCGGCACAGGCCGGGCTGCACCGACCGGTACAGCAGGCGGAAGGCGTCCTCGTCGCCCCGCTGCGCCCGCACCAGTGTCGCCGACAGGTCGTCGACGGGCTCCCCGGACGTACGCCGGGCACGGTTAGGGACCGACTCCAGCACCACACGCATCCTTTGCGGTCAGCCCCACCGCGTTGTTCGCGCCATCATGGTCCATCGCCGCGGCGCTCGGAAGCCCCACCCCCTACCCGGCGTGCTCGACGTGGAAGTACCCGACCGTTTTAGGGCCTTCGGTGATGACGACGACGGTGCCCGCTTCGACCCGGAACGCGCCCGTGTTCTCGACCACGAGCCAGCGGCCGTCGGCGGTGGACACCAGGGCGCCGGGTTCGAAGCCGCGAAGGACGAAGGAGGCCAGACCGGTGACGGCCGTCCGGGGCGGCACGTAGGCGTTCGCGGCGTAGGTGTGGCCGTCGGCCGGCTGCGGTGGGCCGGTCGTGCGGCCGCCTTGGCCGGGGGTGAGCCAGACGATCCGGCCGTGGAAGGGGAACGGTGCGTCGTTCGGGAGCTTCGGCACCGGGTGAGTATCCACCGGCGCGGGCCTCCGCCCCCCGGTCTCCAGCTTATCGGGACACACCGACAGTTTCCGGGGGCCGGCTGCCTCCTCGGTGAGCGTCACCGCCGCTCTGAAAGCGTTTTCAGTACAGACGACCCGCTTGGCCCACTCGAGCCGCCGCTACCCGGTGCTACCGTCGCCTCACCGACAGACCCCGCTCCGGTTCTCCGGGAGCGCTCTCGGCTTCGGCAACTTCCTGCTCGCAAGGAGGCGCGCATGGGTTCACACGGAAGCACCAAGAAAGCGCTTACAGCGGCCGCCGCGCTGGTCACGATGGCCGCTCTCGCACCGCCGTCCGCCGCCGCTGCCACCACCTTGTTCGTGGCTCCCAACGGCAAGGACTCCGCCGCCGGTACGCAATCGGATCCGACCACACTCACCTCGGCCCTCACCCGCGTCGGTGCCGGTGGCACCATCTCGCTCCGGGGTGGTACCTACTCCTACGCCCAGACCGTCACCATCGCGCCGGGCAACAACGGCACCTCCGGCGCGCGCAAGACGCTGTCCGCCTACGCCGGCGAGAAGCCCGTGCTGAACTTCTCCGCCATGAAAGAAGATCCGGCCAACCGGGGGCTCGCCGTCAACGGGTCGTACTGGCGCGTCGCCGGCATCGTCGTCGAACGCGCCGGGGACAACGGGATCTTCGTCGGCGGGAGCAACAACGTCATCGAACGCGTCGTGACCCGCTTCAACCGCGATTCCGGGCTGCAGATCTCGCGGATCGCCTCCAGCACGCCGAAGGACCAGTGGCCGTCGAACAACCTCGTCGTCAGCTCCGAGTCGCACGACAACGCCGACTCCGACGGCGAAGACGCCGACGGGTTCGCCGCGAAGCTCACCGCCGGCCCCGGCAACGTCTTCCGCTACGACGTCGCCCACCACAACATCGACGACGGCTGGGACCTCTACACCAAGACCGACACCGGCCCGATCGGCCCGGTGACCATCGAGGACTCCCTCGCCTACGCCAACGGCACCCTCAGCAACGGCACCGTCAACGAGAACGGCGACCGCAACGGCTACAAGCTCGGCGGCGACAAGATCGCGGTCAACCACATCGTCCGGCGCGACATCGCCTACCGCAACGGCCACCACGGGTTCACCTACAACAGCAACCCCGGGACGATGACCGTTTCGGACAACGTCGGCATCGACAACGCCGAACGCAACTTCTCCTTCGACACCGGGACTTCGGTGTTCCGCAACGACACCTCGTGCCGGTTCGCCAGTGGCGGCTCGAACGACAAGACCGTCGGCGACGTCGACAGCTCGGACCAGTTCTGGACCGGCAGGAACGGGTCACGCTGCTCGTCCTACGCCGGCACGATGAAATGGTCCTTCGCTTCCGACGGACGGCTCGTGGTCACCTTCGGCGGGTGACCCTAGGCGCGGTGACCGTCGTCACCCCGATCCTGTTGAAATGCTGTGAACCGGACAGACCTGGCACTCCCGGCGCCGCCCGCGCGTTCTCCAGGTGGAGAACGGAGGGACCCATGGGTGCGCTGGGAACACTGCTCGGATTCCTGCTGAGCCTGTACCTGCTGGTGCTGGTCGCGCGGATGGTGCTCGACTGGGTCGCGGCGGTGGCGAACACGCCGCCGTGGGCGCGGCGCGCGCGGGGGCTGGCCTACGCCGCCACCGAGCCGGTGATCGGGCCGGTGCGGCGGGTCGTGCGGCCGGTGCGGATCGGCGGGCTCTCGCTCGACCTGGCCTTCACGCTGGTCTTCATCGGCGTGATCGTGCTGCGGAGCATCGTGTACGCCCTCTAGAGTGTGCCGCGGAAGCCCGCGGAAAGCCGGTCGACGCCGCGCTCCAGCTCGGCGCGCAGGCCGCGCAGGTCGACGCCGTCGGGGTCGATCAGGGCCTGCATCGAAATCCCGCGCAGCTGGGCGAGCAGCGCCGAGGCGTACGAGTCGGGGTCGTGGACACCGGTGATGGAGCCGTCCGCGACCCCGCTGGCCACGGTCTGCGCGATGGCGAACCGGAACCGGCGGTCGGCCTCCGTCAGCGCGCCGCGCAGGCCCGAGTACTCCGCCGCCGCGTCGCCCCAGAGCGCCAGGAACGCCTGGTTGAGCGTCGGCATCGTGCGGATCAGCTCGAAGATGATGTCCAGCAGCGCGCGCAGCATGTCCATCGGCGTCGCGTTCGCCGACCCGGTCCGGGCCGCGACAGCCTCGCTGTAGGCGTCGGTGAACTGCTCGACGGCGTGCTCGACGAGCCGCCGCCCGAGCCCGTCCTTGTCGCCGAAGTGCTGGAAGACCACCGACCGCGCGTAGCCCGAGCGGGCGCAGACGCCGCCGATCTTCAGCCGGCCGAAGCCCTCTTCGGCGATCAGGTGAGCAGCGGCCTCCAGGATGCGTGCCTCGACGACGCCCTCGCCGTCCTCCTGGATCCGGCCTTCGGCGGCACGGTCCACCCGGGTCATGTTAGCGACTGCAACCGCGCGCGGGCGGCCGAGCCGTCAGCGGACCGTGCGAGAACGGTCAGCGCCCGCCCGCACTCTCGACGTCGGCACCCACCGGCTCGAGAGGAACCACCGATGACCACCAAGACCGTGCTCGTCTCCGGGGCAGGCATCGCCGGCCCGTCCGCGGCCCACTGGCTGCGGCGCGGCGGCTACCGCGTGACCGTCGTCGAGTCCGCGCCCGCCCCGCGGCCCGGCGGCCAGGCCGTCGACTTCCGCGGTGAGCAGCTGAAGCTGCTGGCCGCGATGGGCGTGCTCGACGAGATCCGCCGGCACGAGACGGCGATGGGCGAGCAGACCGTGCTCGGCCTCGACGGGCGTCCGGCGCTGACCGTGCCCGGCTCCGCCTGGAGCGGCGAGGTCGAGATCCTGCGCGGCGACCTCGCGCGGATCCTGTACGAGCGCACCGCGGACCACACCGAGTACGTCTTCGGCGACCGCGTCACGAGCCTCACCGAGACGGCGGACGGCGTCGAAGTCACCTTCGACCACGGGGCGCCGCGGACGTTCGACCTGGTCGTCGGGGCCGACGGCGTGCACTCCGGCGTGCGGGCCGCCGCCTTCGGGCCGGAGCCGGGCTTCCGGACCGACCTGGGTTACGGCATCGCCGGGTTCACCGCGCCCAACCACCTCGGGCTCGACCACACCAGCATCATGTACAACGAACCCGGCCGCGGCGTGACCGTGGGCAGCCACCGGCGGCCGGACCGGCTGCACGTCGGCCTGGTCTTCGCGGCCGACGGCGTCGAGTTCCAGCGCCGTGGTCCCGGCGAACAGCGGGCACTGATCGCGCGGCTGTTCGCGGACACCGGCTGGGAGGTGCCGAAGCTGCTCGAAGCGCTGCCCGCGGCCGACGACCTGTACGTCGACTCGGTCAGCCAGATCCACCTCGGCCGCTGGTCGAAGGGCCGGGTCGTGCTCCTGGGCGACGCCGCCTGGTGCGCCGGGCCGGGCGGGTCCGGCACCGGGCTGGCGATGATGGGTGCCCAGGTGCTGGCCGGGGAGCTCGCCGCGGCCGGCGGCGACCACGTGACGGCGTTCGCGAAGTACGAGGAACGGCTGCGGAAGCCGGCCACGATCGGGCAGAAGAACGGCAGGGGCTCCGGCAACTTCCTCGTGCCGCGCACGGCCGCGAAGATCCGCGGCCGCAACCGCGCCTACCGGATGCTGAGCACGCGGGTCTTCGGCGGCATCTTCACCTGGATGACCGACCGCGCGGCCAACGCGCTGGAATACCGTGAGTACCCCGCGCCGGATTCCGCTCATCGGGGGACTCGGGTGGCGGCCCGGCGTGAGGTGGGTCACTCTTGACGCCATGTCAACACCTCGGGCTCCGGTCAGGACCGCACTCGCCGGCCTGAGCGTGCTGGTCCTGGGCGTGGTCACCGCGCTGAACGTGCGCTCCCTGCCGGTGCTCGGCGACGGGACGACCTACTCGGCCGAATTCGGCGAAGCGGCCGGGCTGAGCGAGGGCAACGACGTCCGCATCGCCGGCGTCGAGGTCGGCCGGGTGTCGGCCGTGCGCCTGCGCGGCGACCACGTGCTGGTGTCGTTCAAGGCCAAGGGCGCCTGGCTGGGCGACGCGACGAGTGCGGCGATCCGGCTGAAGACGGTGCTGGGCCAGAAGTACCTCGCTCTCGACCCGCAGGGCGAGGGCACGCTCGACCCGGGACGGCCGATCCCGCGGTCCCGGACCACCGTGCCCTACGACATCCTCGCGGCGTTCGGCCAGCTTTCGTCCACAGTGGACCGGATCGACACCACGCAGCTGGCGAAGAGTTTCGACACGTTGTCGGCGACGCTGGCGAACACGCCGCAGAGCGTCCGCGCCGCGCTGACCGGGCTCTCCCGGCTGTCGGATTCCATCGCCTCGCGCGACAGCCGGCTGGCTGCGTTGCTGGGCAACACCCGCGTAATTTCGCAGACACTGGTCGACCGCGACGCGGCGGTGCGCCGGCTCCTCGACGACGGCAACGACCTGCTCGCGGAGGTGATCAACCGCGAGACGGCGATCAGCACGCTGCTCGACGGCTCCCGGCGGTTGTCGTCGGAGCTGTCCGGGCTGATCGGCGAGTCCCAGGTCGGTCCGTTGCTGGCTGATTTGGACCAGCTGACGTCGATGCTGCAACGCAACCAGGACGCGCTGGCGGCGGGGATCCGGGGTTTCGCGCCGTTCGTCCGGCTGGGGACCAATATCGCCGGGACAGGCCGGTTCATCGACGGGTATCTTTGCGGGCTGGTACTGCCGTCGTTCGGGCCGTTGAACGAAGAAGGTTGCCACGGCTAGGGTTTCGCGCGCCGACGGGCGGTGAACAGAGCGGTTGTCCACAAGCCGGGTTCGTTGTGGACAAGTTTGCCGGATCATGGCCGTTGGCGACGGTTTTGTCCGTGGCGGCCGATACGCTGGACCCGGGGGGCGCCCCCGCGGTTCCGGCAAAGTCGTGTCGTGGCAGCAGGCACGGCTCTCGGTGGTGATCATGCGGTTGGCGAAACCCATGATCTGATCTGCGCGATCATCTGACCTTGGTGCCTGATCCGCGGAAGCGGCGCGGGGTGCGGCATTCGCTGGGATCGGTCCGGGCGCCGGTCGCGGTCGCTGCGGGAGCGCAGTCGTTCACCGCGATCGGGGAATGGGCCGCCGACGCACCACAACGGGTGCCGGCCCGACTCGAGGCCGCAATCAGCGGCCGGCTCACCGCCATCCCCGCGGCGACCGCGGTGGACGGCAAATCGTCACGCGGCACATTCGCCCGCCCCAGCGGCGCGGGAGTCCATCGCCACCCCCCACGCCGACACCGGGAAATCGAGAACCGGCTGCACTGGGCCCGCGACGGGCGCTCCTTCGCGGGCGACCGATGGACGTTGGTGCTGTCGCCAACGTCGCCGCGAATTTGCGGCCCCCGAGAAGCGAGGGGATTCCGACAGGGCAGGAACCTCGGCTTTGCGGCGCCCGGCCCGGTTGATCAACAGCCGAAACCGCGGCACAACAGGCAACCTGCCGAGACTTCGCCACGGCTAACGCTTCAACCGCGCACTCCCCTGCGCGGCAGCACACAGCACCGCCTCCCCATCACCGTCCACTGTGTACACCTCACACCGGCAGGTGGCCCGCGACCGCCCGGCCTGCACGACGACAGCACGAGCGCGCAGGACCTCGCCCACCGCAGGGCGGAGGTAGTCGATCGTGAAGCCGGCCGTCAGCAGCGCGGGCCCCAGGACCGTGCCCGCCGCGAAAGTCAGCGCGTTGTCGGCCGCGTAGGCCAGCACTCCGCCGTGGAGGTAACCGTTCTGCTGCTGGAGTTCTTCGCGGATGTCCAGTTCGAGCGTGGCCGCTCCGTCGCCGAACTCGGTCAGGCGGGCGCCGAGAAGGCGGCTGAACGGCTGGCTCGCGAGCCCCGCGCGCGCTGCTGCGAAATCGAGCATGACCCCTCACTTCACTAGTGAAGTCAGAATGGCGCGGGACCGCCGAGGCTGTCAAGATCGGGGCGTGCCCGAACCCGATCAGCGCCTGTTCTTCCTGCTCCAGCAGGCCGCCCACCGCCTGCGCGTGGCGGCCGACCGCCGTTGCCTCGCCGCGGCCGGCATCACCACAGCCCAGCTCGGCGCGCTCTTCGCCGTCCGCGAAGGCGGGTTGACCCAGCGGGAGCTGGCCGAACAGCTCGGCCAGCGCGAGTCAGCCGTGACGGCGATGGTCACCCGGCTCGTCGACGCGGGCCTGGTCGCCAAGCGGCCGCACCCGCGCGAACACCGGGCGGTCTCCCTGCGGCTGACGGAGGCCGGCGAGGAAGCGCTGGCCCGTGTCGGCCCGGCGATCGAGGAGTTCAACGCGCGGCTGCGAGCCGTCCTGGGCGAGCAAGGGTTCCGCGACACCGTCGACGGCGTCGGCAAGCTCGCCCGCGGCGAGTGGTGAGCCGCTACGCCACGATGAGCCGGAAGCCCGCGTCCCACTCCGGCAGGTCCAGCAGCTCCGCGTGGTCCGCGCGCCAGCGGCCGGACTCCAGGTCGTCCCGCAGCCGGGCCACTCCCCGGGACACCGCTTCCGGCGCTGTCTGCGCCAGCGCCGAGCACGACCGCCGCACCGCCGGCTCGAGGTAGGCCTCCGGCCTGCGCCAGTACGCCGGGAACACCCCGTCGGTGAAGTCCCACGGCACCGGCAGCGGCAACACCGAAGCCGCCCCGAGGAAGTCCGCGATCTCCGGCGCCGACGGCCGCGACGCCTCCAGGGCGGCGACCTCCGGCACGTACTCCCGGACGAACCAGAAGTCGCTGTGCAGGGCCGTGTCGTAGGCCAGCACCACCTGACGGGACGCGACCCGGCGCAGCTCGGCGAGACCGGCGCGCCAGTCGGGCCAGTGGTGCACCGTCAGCACCGCCAGCGCCGCGTCGAACCGGCCCGAGGCGAACGGCAGCGCCTCCGCCACCGCCCGCACCACCGGCGCCGCCCCCACCGCGCGCTGCCGGATCATCTCCGCCGACGGCTCGACCGCGACGACGTCCCGCGCCGGCGGCTCGTAGGAACCCGTCCCGGACCCGACGTCCAGTACCGAAGCCGCGGACCCCAGCGCGGCCACCACCGGCTCGAACCAGCGCGGGTCGGTGCGCCGCCCCTGCGCGTAGCCGACGCCGATCTCGTCGTAGCGCGCCGTCACCGCTCGGGGCCTTCGCCACCGTTCTGCTCGGCCAGGAACCGCTCGAACTGGGAACCGAGCTCCTCCGCCGTCGGCATGTGCTCGACCGACTCCGCGAGCAGGCTGCCCCGGTCGGAGGCCTCGACGAACGTGTCGTACTGGCGCTCCAGGGCGCGGACGACGTCGGCGATCTCGTCGGACTCCGCGACCTGCCGGTTGATCTCCGCGTCGGCGAGGTCCGCGGCCGCGCGCAGCTCACCCTCGGGCAGGCTCAGGCCGGTCGCCCGGCTCAGCGCGTCGAGCACGATCAGCGACGCCGCCGGGTACGTCGACTGCGCGAGGTAGTGCGGCACGTGCGCGGCGAAGCCGATGGCGTCGTGGCCCCACTCGCCGAGCCGGTACTCCAGCAGCGCGGCGACGCTGCCCGGCACCTGCAGCCGGTTCGGCAGCGGCTGGTTGTCGCCGACCAGGTCCTTGCGGGTGGCGTGCGCGGTGACACCGAGCGGGCGGGTGTGCGGCGCGCCCATCGGGATGCCGTGGAACCCGGCGGTCAGCCGGACGCCCCAGCGTTCGACCAGGTTCCGGACCGCCGCGCAGAACCGCTCCCAGTCGTGGTCCGGCTCCGGGCCGGACAGCAGCAGGAACGGCGTGCCGTCGGTGTCGTGCAGCAGGTGCACCACCAGCTCCGGCGCGTCGTAGTCCTCCCAGTGGTCGACGGCGTAGGTCATCGTCGGCCGCCGCGAGCGGTAGTCGATGAGGCGGTCGACGTCGAAGCGGGCGACCACCCGGTGCTCGCCGCCCAGCAGGTGCTCGGCCAGCAGACGGCCCGCCGAGCCGGCGTCCATGAACCCTTCGAAGTGGTGCAGCAGCACCACCCCGGTCAGGTCGGGGACGTCCGAGTCCACCTCGTACAGGTCGTCGGGATCGAGTCCCACCGGATCCTCCTGCTCTCGCACACGTCTGTCCGTCAAGCACAACACACCCCGGGTGGGATTCCATTCCGCCGACGGTGTCGCCGATCGTAACGGCACGCGGTCGAGGCCGGGACGGATCGGCATCGTGACAACTGTCCTGGGCACGCAAGGCCCCGATCGGGCACGCTTGAGCGGTGAGCGAACACACCACGAACACGGCGCCGCGGCTGCGGCCGCCCGCGCACCGGGTCAGCCGCCGGGCCATCGGCTACTGGACGGTGACCGCCGCGATCCTGTGGATCATCCTGATCGGCGTCCAGACGCTCATCGTGGTGACCAGCGACGACGCGCCGTCGTTCCTGACCGTGACGCTGGTGCTCTCCTGCGTGCTCGGCCCGCTGCACCTCGTCGTGATGCCCCAGTGGCGCTACCGCGTGCACCGCTGGGAGGTCACCGGCGAGGCCGTCTACACGCAGTCCGGCTGGCTGAAGCAGGAGTGGCGGATCGCGCCGATCTCGCGGATCCAGACCGTCGACATCGAGCGCGACCCGTTCGAGCAGCTGTTCGGGCTGGCGAAGATCACCGTGACGACGGCGTCCGCGGCCGGCCCGCTGCGCATCGCGGGCCTGGCGCACGACCGCGCGCTCGCGCTGGCCGACGAGCTGACGAAGACGACCCAGGCCGTGCGGGGCGATGCGACGTGAGCACGACCGAAGTGATCACCCCGCCAGCCGAGGGCACGCAGGACGCGCCGTGGCACCACCTCGACCGGCGCATGCTGCTCATCCGGCCCGTGCTCGACCTGGTGAAGTCGCTGCCGGTGCTGCTGGGCGCGCTGCTGTTCGGCCACGGCGAGCCGTGGCAGTGGATCGGCCTGGTGTTCACCGCGATCGCCGTGTTCACCGGCGTCTCGCACGTGCTGACCTCGCGCTACCGGATCACCGGGTCGCAGGTCGAGTGGCACACCGGGCTGCTGCTGCGCAAGCAGCGGGCCATCCCGCGCGACCGGATCCGCACGGTCGACGTGACGTCGGAGCCGAAGCACCGGCTGTTCTCGCTGGCCGCCGCGCGGATCGGCACCGGGCGGCACTCGCACGGCAAGGGACCGGGCAAGGACGAGCTCGTCCTCGACGCCGTCACCATCGCCGAGGCCCAGCGGCTGCGGACGCTGCTGCTGCACCGCAAGGCCGAGGCGGCGTCGGAAGAGGCTGCCGCGCCGCCGGAGCAGCTGATCGCCGCGGTCGGCAAACGGTGGCTGCGGTACGCGCCGTTCACGCTGTCGGGGCTGGCGGTGGTCGGCGCGGCCGTCGGCACCGTCTACCACTTCGCGCACGAACTGCACTTCGACCCGATCCAGTTCTCGCTGGTCCAGGTCGTCGTCGGGCACTTCGCCGACACCCCGGTGTGGCTGAGCCTGGTGCTGGCCGCCGCCGGGCTGCTGGTGCTCGTCTCGCTGCTGTCGATCGGCGGGTACGTGCTGTCGTTCTGGAACTTCCGGCTCACCCGCGAGCCCGCCGGCACGCTGCACGTCCGGCGAGGGCTGATCACGACGCGGTCGGTGTCGATCGAGGAGGACCGCCTGCGCGGCGCCGAAATCCGCGAGCCGCTGCCGCTGCGGCTGGCCGGCGGGGCCCGCTGCGTCGCCATCGCGGCCGGCCTGCGCGAGGGCAAGAGCGCGGACAAGGGCGGCAGCCTGCTGCTGCCGCCGGCGCCCGTGGGACGCGCGCACGAGGTCGTCGCGGAGGTGCTCGGCGAGGACCTCGCCGCGACGCCGTTGGCGCGGCATCCACGCCGGGCGCTGTACCGGCGGCTGTCCCGGGCCGTTCTCGGCGTGCTGCTGCTCGCCGCGGCGCTCTACGGACTGGCGTGGCTCGGCGCGCTGCCGGACTGGCCGTGGCAGGTCGCGCTCGTGCTGGTGCCGGTCGCCGCGCTGGTCGGCTGGGACCGCTACCGCAGCCTCGGCCACGCGCTCACCGGCCGTTACCTGGTGACGCGGTCGGGCTCGCTCGACCGCGGCACGGCGGCTGTGCGCTGCGACGGGCTGACCGGGATCGTCGTCGAGCGCTCGTACTTCCAGCGCCGGGCCGGGCTGGTCACGCTGATCGCGCCGGTCGCCGCGGGCAAGGGCAGGTACCACGTGCTCGACGTCGGTGAAGCCGACGGGCTGGCGCTCGCCGACCGGGCCGTCCCCGGCCTGCTGACGCCGTTCCTCACCGCTGACCGGCGCGGCGCGTAGCGGGCGTCCGGAAACGGCGGTCGTACTACAACAAAAAGCAGTTCGGCACATTTCGGTGGATATTCAATACCGCGGGGGATTGCTGGCCTTCCTTTCACACTACGTGCTAATTTATTCACCCCGTGTGATAGCGAAGGTCGTTTTTGTCTCACCGAGAGGTCATGATGACGCCTGCCGTCAGTGCCGTCGACGGTTCCGCCACCACTTCCCCGCGCCGCACCCCGGGCGCCAGCAGTTCCCGCAAGGTCCTCCAACTCCTGCTGGCCTTTTCGGAGCTCCGCTGGGAGGCGAGCGTCGCCGAACTGGCCGCGACGATCGGCACCCCGGTGGCGACGACCTACCGCTACGTGGCCCTGCTCAAGGAGCTGCAGCTGCTCGAGGAGGGCCGGGCCGGCCACTACCACCTGACCAGCCAGGTGATGCCGCTGGCGCGGGCCGCGCAGCTGGCGAACGACATGGTGCGGCTGGCGCGGCCGGCGATGGAGGAGGCCGCGCGGGAACTCGGCGAAACGGTGATGCTGTTCCAGCAGTTCGGCGACTCGGCCGTCTGCGCGGACCGCGTCGAATGCGACCGCGCCATGCGGTTCACGTTCGAGCCGGGGCATTCGCTGCCGCTCGGCGTCGGCGCGTCCGGCAAGATGCTGCTCGCGCTGCTGCCGGAGATCGAACGTGACCGGCGGTGGGCGTCGATCGTCGAGCGGCGCGGCACCGCCGTGCGCGACGAGCTGAAGCGGGCGCTGGAGAACCGGTACGCGGTCAGCTCCGGCGAGGTCGACGAAGGCGTCTGGGCCTGTTCGGTGCCGGTGCAGACGATCGGCAGGCGGCCGACCGTGCTGAGCATGGCGGGCCCGGCCGCCCGGATCACCGAGGAGACGCGGCACACGGCGATCACCGCGCTGCAGGAGTACGCGATCCGGATCCAGCGGGCGATCGCGGCTTATTCGCTGTGAGAAATCCGCCCGGGCGCGTAGAACTGCCCGGGTGATCCGACTCGCCCGGCCCGACGACCTGCCCGCGCTCATCGACGTCGAGCGGGAGGCGGGTGAGCTGTTCCGCGACGTCGGCATGGCGGCGATCGCCGACGACGACCCCGGCTCGGTGGCCACCCTGGCGGTGTACCAGGCCGCCGGCCGCGCGTGGGTGAGCGCCGACTCCGCCGACCGGCCGGTGGCCTACCTGATCGCGGCGGTCGTCGACGGGTGCGCGCACATCGAGCAGGTCTCGGTCCGGCCGTCGCACGCGCGGCGGGGAATCGGCAGCGCGCTGATCGAGACGCTCGCCGAGTGGGCCCGCGCGCGCGGGCTTCCGGCACTGACGCTCACCACGTTCGAAACCGTGCCGTGGAACGCGCCGTACTACGAACGGCTGGGGTTCGGGGTCGTCCCGGAGGCGGAAATCGGGGACGGGCTGCGTTCGATCCGCCGTGCCGAAGCGGCTCGCGGCCTCGACGCCTGGCCGCGCGTCGCGCTGATCAGAACGCTCTGACCTGCGGTTTCTTTTGGTGCTCCCCTAGTTGGGGGAGAGAGTGGCGCGCGTGGTCGAACATGTGTTCTACTGTGCCTGCCGGTCCCGGAGGGGGAAGCTCCGCGGGCCGGCCCACAAACTTCGGGAGGTAGTCGTGGCGGTCAAGATCACCCACCTGACGAACGGCCAGCAGGTGCGGTTCGCCAACGCCGACGGAGCCCGCCGGTACGCCGAAATCATGGGCGGCGGCGTGGACAAGTGGCGCTTCACGGTGGTGCCCGAGGACCCGATGCTCCGGAAAATGTCGGACTCGGTCGTTAACGTGCCGGTATGGCGTATGACTTCCAGGTAGTGGTGGATTCGGCCGACCCGCACGTGCTCGCCGACTGGTGGGCCGAGACGCTCGGCTGGTCCGTGGAACCGACGGACGAGGACTTCATCCGCGAGATGATCGCGAAGGGGTACGCGAAGGAGGCGGAGACGCGGACCTACCGGGGTTCGCTGGTGTGGAGAACGGGGGCGGGCATCCGGCATCCGGACTCGCCACCGGACGGACCGCCCCGGCGGATCCTGTTCCAGGAGGTGCCGGAGGCCAAGACGGTGAAGAACCGGATCCACGTGGACGTGTGGGTCGGGGCGGCCAACGTCGAGGCGGCGGTCGAGAAGCTCACCGCTCGCGGGGCGAAGTTCCTGCACCGGGGGCGGCAGGGGCCGCACAGCTGGGTGACCATGGCCGATCCGGAGGGGAACGAGTTCTGCGTTTCCTGAGGTTCGGGCGGGTTCGGCCGAGGCCGGACCGGGGCGCGCTGGGCCGGGATGAGTCTGGGTCGGCGGTGGGCTGGGGGGTCGCCGCCGGCTTGGTTGGGTGCGGTCGGGGCTGGGACACGCGAGTTCCGGCCCCACCGGCACAAGCGTCGCGAATGACTCATTCGGGACCTCCCACGTCCCGAATGAGTCATTCGCGACCTCAGACCTGCGCCGCCAAGCGGTCCAATGCCTTCGGCAGGGCCGCCGCCAGGAGGTCCAGCTCCGGCTCGGCCGCCACCAGCGGGGGCGACACCGCCACCCCACGGCCCAGGTTCCGCACGATCACGCCCTCGTCCCGGCATGCTCGCTGCAGCTTCACCGGCGCCCCGGGGTCCGCGTCCACCACCTCCGGCGTCAGCTCCACCGCCGCCAAGAAGCCCAACCCGGCCCGGACCTCCTTCACCAGCGGATGCCCGCTGACCCCGGATACCGCGTCCGCCAGGGGTTTCTCCAGCTCGCGTCCGCGGGGGATCAAGCTCTCGCGCTCGTAGATGTCCAACGTTGCCAAGCCTGCCGCGCACGCCACCGGGTGGCCCGCGTACGTCGGGCCGTGGCGGAAGATCGGGGCTCCCGGTGCTCCCGTGAAGAACGGCTCGGCCACGCGGGGAGCCACCACCAGCGCCCCCAGGGGGATCGTTCCGCCCGTGATGCCCTTCGCCGTCGTGATCATGTCCGGGCGGACCGGCCAGCGGTCGATGCCGAACCACGTTCCCAGCCTGCCCCACGCCGCGATCACGCAGTCCGCCACGAACAGCACCTCGTGACGGCGGCAGATCGCCGCCACCTCCTCGAGGTAGCCCTCCGGTGGCAGCAGGACGCCGCCCGCTCCGATCACCGGCTCGCAGAAGAACGCCGCGACGCGCGACGCGCCGATGCGAGCGATCTCCGCTTCCAGCGCGGCCGCGTCGTCAAAGGCGACGTGGGAAAACGATGGTGGCTGGGGGCCGACGCCTGCCGCGTTCGCCGGGATTCCGCCCACCGCCGTGCCGAAACCGTGCGTTCCGTGGTAGCCCTGGGCCCGGCCGATCACGTGGACCTTCTCCGGACGGCCCGTCTGCGCGAAGTACGCGCGGGCCAGCTTCACCGCCGTGTCGACGACGTCGCCGCCGCCCGAACCGAAGAACACCTTCGAGCCCGGCTCCGGGGCCAGCTCCGCCACGCGGTCCGCCAGCTCGATCGCCGGCCGGTTCGCGTTGTAGCCGAACAGGTTCCACGAGTCCAGCTCGCCCAGCTGGCGGGCGACGGCTTCGGTGATCTCCGGACGGCCGTGGCCGAAGTTCGCGTACCAGAGGGACGCCGTCGCGTCGAAGTACCGGCGGCCGGCGTCGTCCCAGACGTACGAACCCTCGCCTCGGGTGATGACCATCCGGTCGCCGTCCACCGCGCCCATGTCGGCGAACGGGTGCCAGAGGGCGTGCTGTGCTGACATCGGTCCTCCTCAGTCCTGCCCCCATCCCTACCATCAGTCCAGGAACTCCGCGATCTCCGCCGGCGAGTACCCCAGCTCGGCGAGCACTTCCCCGGTGTGCTGGCCCAGCGTCGGCGGGGCGGACGTCGGCCGCGCCGGGGTGTCCGAGGCCTTCACCGGGAAGCCCGTGCCGACGTACGTCCCCACCGTCGGGTGCGGCAGCCTGACCACCTGCTCGCGCGCCGCCGCCCACGGGTCCGCGTAGACGTCGTCGAGCTCGTTGACCGGGGCCGCCGGGATGCCCGCCGCGTCGAACGCCTTCATCCACTCCGCCGCCGTGCGCGTCAGGAGCACCGGCTCCAGCAGCTCGTTCAACGCGTCGCGGTGGGCCGCGCGCGCCGCGTTGGCGGAGAACCGCGGGTCGGCGGCGATGTCCAGGCCGAGCACCCCGCAGAAGGCGTGCCACAGCTTCTCGCTGCCGACCGCGATGACCAGCCAGCCGTCGGCGACGTGGTAGCCCTGGTACGGGACGATGCTCGGGTGTGCCGAGCCCATCCGGCGCGGGCGTGGCGCGTCATGGAACACCGCGCCGGCCGCATACACGTGCCAGGCCAGCTGACTGTCCAAAAGGGACACGTCGAGGTACTGCCCGCGGCCCGTGGTGTGCCGGGCCTGCAACGCCATCAGCACGCCGATGATCGCCCACGTCCCCGCGTTCAGGTCCGCCACCGGCAGCCCGACCTTCGCCGGCGCGCCGTCCGGCTCGCCCGTCAGCGACATCACGCCGCCGAGGGCCTGCGCCACCAGGTCGTACCCCGCGCGGTCGCGGTACGGGCCGGTCTGCCCGAACCCGGTGATCGACACGTGGATCAGCCGCGGGTTCGGCGCGGACAGCTCAGCGTACCCGATGCCCCACTTCTCGAGCGTGCCCGGCCGGAAGTTCTCGACCAGGACGTCGGCGTCCGCGACCAGCCGCCGCAGGGCTTCCCGGCCGCGGTCGCTCTTGAGGTCGAGCACGATCCCGCGCTTGTTCCGGTTCGCCGCCAGGTAGTAGACGGCTTCGTCGCCGACGAACGGCGGCCCCCAGCCGCGGGTGTCGTCGCCGTGGCCGGGCGGCTCGACCTTGACGACGTCCGCGCCCATCTCGCCGAGGTATTGGGTGCAGTACGGCCCGGCCAGGATGCGGGAGAGGTCGACGACCTTGATCCCGTCGAGCGGGCGGACGGCAGGGGGCATCGATGGCTCGCTTTCTACCCGGCCTCGAGGAGCGCGACGGCCTGGGCGGTCCGCCGGTAGAGCACGTACCGCCCGTCCCGGACCTTGCTGACCAGGCCCGCACGGTGCAACGCGCTCAGGTGGTAGGAGACGGTGCCCGGGCTGTACCCGGTGCGGGTGGCGAGCTCCGCGGTCGACCGCGCGGGTTCGAGGTCGGCCAGCAGTGCCGCCCGGGCCGCGCCCACGACCGGGGCGATCCGGCCCGGCCGCTGGTCGGTGCCCGTGCCGACGCCGTGCGCCGGGTAGCAGAGGACGACCTGGCCGGGGACGTCGATCTGGATGCTGGTGCCCGGCCAGCTGAGCACGCCCGGGGCGAGCACCAGCTCCCGGCCGGAGACGTCGGCCTCGCCGTCGAACGGCTTGAGGACGGTGATCGCGTCGCCCGCCCAGCCGATCGTGGGATGCAGGCCGCCGAGCACCCCGCCGACGCCGTGGCGGGCGATGGCCTGCGCGCGGTGGGTGATGTCGCGGTCGAGGACCGCCTGCAGGCCCGCCCAGTCCCCGGCCAGCGCCTCGCGCCAGAACCGGGCGAGGCCGTTGGCCAGCCGCCGGGGCATCGACCCCGACTCGACGCTCCGCCGGGCCGCGGCCGGCAGCGGTCTGGTCCAGTGGACCCGCGTGTAGGCGAGCACCTGGGTTTCGATCTCGTCCTGGGTGGTCGCCTCGATCCGGGCGAGCTGCTCGTCGAGCAGGTCACGCGGCCGGGTGGCCGTGCCCGGCTGCGGGGTGAGCAGGTCCGGCGTGTACACCTCGCCGGGGCGCGGCAGCAGGTCCAGGAGCAGGGCGACGTCGGGGTGGGCGAGCGCCGCGCGGGCGCGCGGGCCGGGATCGCCGAACACCGGGTGCCGGGCCGCGTCGGCGGCGAGCTTCAGCCAGGCGAGCGACTCCGCCGCCAGCGACGGGGAAAACCGTGTCCTGGCCACCGTCTCGGCATCGACCCGCAGCGTGAACACTGACCGACGGTAGCAGCCGGGGCGGCGGATTTGAACCGGCTCGAATCCTTTCCGGTCGGGGGTTGTCCCGGGGTTGAGTGAACTGGTGTGCTTCCGACGTGCGAGAACAGCCGCCGCCGTGGCCGCCGTGCTGTTCGCCTCGGCACCGGCCGCCACGGCCCGCGCCGCCGAGCCGCCCGCCGCCGGCTACCGCGTGTGTTCCGTCCTCCGCACGATCGCCTGGCTCGGCTGGGTGGCCGGCGGTGACGGGCGCTACCACCCCGTCACCGCCCGCAAGGTCTACTCCGCCGGCGTGGTGTTCCCGGTTCCCGGCACCGGTGCGCTGAGCTCGAGCAACCGGGCTTCGGCGGCACGCAGGTAGCGGTCCAGGGCGGCCTCCGCGGCGTCGAACCGGCCGCGGCGCAGCTCGCGCAGGATCTTCTCGTGGTAGTCCAGGAACGGCTCGTAGAACTCGCGCGTGTTCTCGTTGAGCACGAAGAACAACCGCGTTTCGGCGAGCACCTGGCGCATCGTCGCGGACAGGCGCTCGCTGCCGGCCAGGTCCGCGAGCGCCTGGTGGAAGTGGATGCTCGCGGTGCCGACCGACGGCCAGTCCTCCGCCTCGGCCGCCGCCCGGCCGTCGTGCAGCGCTTTCTCCACCAGCGAGAGATCCACTGTGGACAGTTCGGCCGCGCGGCGCAGGGCACCGCATTCGGTGGCGCGGCGCACGACGTAGAGGTCCTCGATGTCCTCCGTCGTCAGCTCGCGCACGAACACGCCGCGGTTCAGCTCGTGCACGGCCAGCCGTTCGTGAGCCAGCAGCTGGAACGACTCGCGCAGCGTGTTGCGCGAGACGCCGAGCGCCGAGCTGATCACCGGCTCGGACAGCCGTTCACCGGGGGCGAAGACGCCGTCGGTGATGTACTGGCGCAGGATCGCCGCGACCCGCTCGGCCGTGCCGCTGCGCTCGAGCAGGTGCCGCGCGCTCTCCAGTCCCGAGGCATCGACGGTCACGGCACTACCTGACGCCGAGTTCGAAATCGAGGCTGTACCGGTTGCCCGGCATCGCCCCCGCGGCTTTCGCGCCGTCGATCGGCAGCACGACGCCGTTGATGAAACGCGACTCGTCGCTCGCCAGGAACACCACGGCCTTCGCGACCTCCCAGGCCTCGCCGACGCGGGCCGCGGGCGTGCTCGCGACCAGCTGGTGCTGCTTGGTCTCGAACTCCTCCGGCGAGTTGAGCGTGCTGCGCAGCATGTCCGTGTCGATCGCGCCCGGGTTCACCGTGTTGGCGCGGATGCCCTGGTGGGCGTGGGCGACGGCGATGGACTTGGTCAGCCCGACCAGCGCGTGCTTGGTGGCGTTGTACACCGGGTCGCCGGGACGGCCCATCACGCCGCCGTTCGACGACGTCGTGACGATGCTGCCCGCCTTCCGCTCGATCATGTGCGGCAGCACGGCGCGGGTGCCGAGGAAGGCGGCCCGGACGTTGAGCGCGAAGATGTTGTCGAACTCCGCGAGCGTGGTGTCCACAAGGGACTTCCCGAGGTGGATGCCGACGTTGTTGAACAGCACGTCGATGCGGCCGGCCTCGGCGATGACGCCGTCGACGAACGCGCCGACCTGCTCCTCGTCCGTGGCGTCCACAACGGAGTAGCCGGGTATCTCCTCGGCGGGCTCGCGGATGTCGGCGGCGAAGACCGTCGCGCCCTCGGCGAGGAACTCCTTCACCGTGGCGAGGCCGATGCCCCGCGCGCCGCCGAAGACGACCGCAACCTTGCCGGCCAACCGACCCATGTTCACTGCCCCGCTCTCAGTCGTGCTGTCTGCTCTTCGTCCACCGCGTAGTCCCCGGGCAGCCGGACGAGCGCGTCCGGCTCCCCGAGGTACCGCACTTCGACGCCGTACACCTCGCGCGCCGCGGCCACCGAGACGTAACCCTCGACGACATCGGCGAGCACCGCCGCCACCGGCCGCTCGGACGGCGGCCCGTACCCGCCGCCACCGGGCAGCGTGACGTCCACGACGGACTCCGCGGCCAGCGGCACCCGGCTCTTCGCGGGCAGGTCCGCCCCGCCGCGCAGGCCGAAGCGGCCGGGCGTACCGGGCTGTCCGCCGGCCACACCGGACGCCGCGGCGCGTACCCGGTCCACGTTCCCGTTGACGCTCCAGGAAGGCACGCCGAGTGCGCCCATCGTGGTCACCTGTCCGAGTCCGCCGCGGAACCGGCCCGCGCCACCGGAGTCCACGCGCAGTTCGCGCGCGTGCTGGACCAGCGGCGCCATCGTCTCGATGACCTCGGTCGGCGTCGACCGCAGGCCGCTCGGGAACCCGGTGGTCGACAAGCCGTCCTTGTCCGGCCGCGCGCCCATCCCGCCGGTCTGGAAGACGTTGAGCATGAACCCGGGCCCGCGCCAGATGGTCATCCACAACGCGTCCGCGCTGGGCGCGATCGCCGTGGCAGGCAGCGCGCCGATCAGCAACGACGGCAGGAAGTGCCCGATCAGGTGCCGGGACGCGACCGGCGCCGGCGGCAGGCAGTTCAGCACCGAGCCTTCGGGCGCGGTGACGCGCACCGGCCGGAACGACCCGGCGTTGTGCGGGACCTCCGGCGAGATCGCCGCCTTTACGGCGAACGACGCGTACGCCCGCGTGTAGTTGAGCACGACGTTGATCCCCCGGCGGCTCTGCGGCGAGGAACCCGCGAAATCGAGGTGGATCTCGTCACCGTCCACAGTGGCCGTGACGCGCAGGACGATCTCTTCGTCGGCGAAGCCGTCGGTGACGATCTCGTTGGTGTACGTGCCGTCGGGCAGCTCCCGCAGCGCGTCGCGCAACGCCCGCTCCGAACGGTCCATGATCTCGGCGGCGACTTCGACCAGACTGTCCAGGCCGAGCTCGTCCAGCAGCCGCAGCAGGCTCGCCGCGCCGACCTCGTTGCCGGTGACCTGCGCGTACAGGTCGCCGATGGTCTCCTCCGGCGTCCGGACGTTCGCCCGGATCAGCCGTTCGAGATCGGTGTTGACCTCGCCCGCGCGGAGGAACTTCAGGATTGGCAGGCGCAGGCCTTCTTCGAAGACCTCGTGCGCTTCGGCGGACACCAGCCGCCCGCCGATGTCCGGCGCGTGGCAGCAGGACGCGAACCACGCGACCAGCCGGCCGCCGTGGAACACCGGGGTCGCCACCGTGATGTCGTTGATCTGGCCCGCGGTCTGCCACGGGTCGTTGGTGAGCAGCACGTCACCGGGTGCGAGGGTCTCCGGCGGGTACGCCGCGACGAAGTGGTGCATGCCGGTCGCCATCGCGTTGATGTGCCCCGGCGTGCCGCCGACGGACTGGCCGATCATCTCCCCGCGCGAGTCGAACACCGCGCAGGCGAGGTCGAGCGACTCGCGCACGACCGCCGAGAAGGCCGTGTTGACCAGCGCGTTCTGCTGTTCGGCGAGGATCGAGTGGAGGCGGTTGCCGAACAACCCGGCCAGGATCGGGTCGACGCTCACACCGTCACCTCCAGCGCGCCGTCGTCCCGGACGACGCAGTGCGCGCCGGGCGGGACGACCACTGTGGACTCGCGTTCCTCCACGATGGCCGGTCCGTCGACGCGGGTTCCGGATGCCAGCCGGTACCGGTCGAACACGGCCGTGTCGACAAATCCACCAGTCGACGGGAACCAGGCCCGCCGGGTGCCTTTCCGCGCCTCGCCGAAGGAAGCCGAGGTCAGCCGCAGGATCACGGCCGGCTTCGGCCCGCTCGAAACGACCCGCCAGTTCAGGACCTCGACGCCGACCTCGGGCCCGGTGCGCCGGTAGAGCGCGCGGTAGGTGCGGGTGAACTCGCCGATCAGGGTTTCCGGCCAGGGACCATCGTGGACCGGGACGCGGATCTCGTAGCCCTGCCCGGCGTAGCGCATCTCGGCGACGCGGTGGTGCGTCACGTCGTCCACTCCGGACTTGGCGAGCAGCGCCGCGCCCTCGGCCTCCATCTCGGCGAACAACGCGTCGACCTGCGCCCACGCCAGGTCGTGGACGGCCGCGCGCGCCGAGCGCACGAAGTCGAACGCCAGCGGCGCGGTCAGGAACCCGGCCGCGCTCAGCACCCCGGCGGCGGGCGGTGCGACGACCGACGGCGCCCCGAGTGCTCGCGCGACGCCGACGCCGTGCACCGGGCCCGCCCCGCCGAAGGTGTACATCGGCAGCTTCGCCGGGTCGTGCCCGCGCTCGACGGCGTGGACGCGGGCGGCGTTGGCCATGTCCTCGTTGACGCTGGCGTGGATGCCCCAGGCAGCTTCTTCGACACTCACCCCGAGCGGAGCGGCGATCCGCTCGGAGAGCACTGCTCTCGCCGCGTCGGCGTCCAGGCGCATGCTGCCGCCGAGGAAGTAGCCCGGGTCGAGGTAGCCGAGGACGAGGTCGGCGTCGGTGACCGTGGGCTCGGTGCCGCCGCGGCCGTAGCAGACCGGGCCGGGTTCGGACCCGGCCGAATCCGGGCCGACGGTGAGGAGGCCCAGCGCGTCGATGCGGGCGATCGAGCCGCCGCCGACGCCGATCTCGATCATGTCGGTGACCGGCACCCGCACCGGCAGCCCGGACCCGGGCAGCAGCCGGTACTTGCGGTCTGCTTCGAACTCGTGGGTCACCAGCGGCTCGCCCCCGGCGATCAGGCACAGCTTGGCCGTGGTGCCGCCCATGTCGAAGGCCAGCAGGTCCGGCGGGCCCAGCTCCGCGGCCGCCAGTGCTCCGCCCGCCGGGCCGGACTCGAGGATCCGGATCGGGAACCGGGCCGCGGTGTCCACAGTGGCCAGACCGCCGCTGGAGAGCATGATGTGCGGCGCGCGCGGGATCCCCCGCCGGTGCAGCCGCTGTTCGAGATCGCGCAGGTACCGCTCGGTGAGGTCCTGGACGTAGACGTTGGCGACCGTCGTCGACGTGCGCTCGAACTCGCGGATCTCGGGGACGACTTCCGAAGACAGCGCCACCCTCAGTGCGGGCGCGACCTCGGCGAGGATCTCGCCTGCCCGGCGTTCGTGCGCGGGATTGGTGAAGGAGTGCAGGAAGCAGACGGCGACCGCCTCGATCCCCCGCGCGGCCAGCTCGCGGCCGAGCTTCCGCACGTACTCCTCGTCGAGTCCGGTGTGGACGGAACCGTCGGCGAGGATCCGCTCCGGCACGTCGAAGCGCAGGTGCCGCGGCACGAGCGGCGTGGGCAGCTCGATGCCCAGGTCGTACAGCTCGTACCGGTGCTCGCGACGCATCTCCAGGACGTCCCGGAAGCCCGCGGTGGCCAGCAGGGCGGTGCGCGAGCCCGTGCGTTCGATCAGGGCGTTCGTGACCAGCGTCGTCCCGTGCACCACCTGCTCGACGGCGCCGAGGTCCGGCAGCAGCGCGGCCAGGCCCTCCTCGACCGCCCGGGCCGGCTCGTCGTGCGTGGTCAGGACCTTGCCGACGGCGACGATCCCGGTCTCGTCCACCGCGCAGAGATCGGTGAACGTGCCACCGATGTCGACGCCGATCCTCATGTCCGGTACCACCGCGGCGAGGTGTTGAGCGGCGGCTTCAGCTTGGCCTTCACGACCAGCACGTTCGGCTCGTCCGACTCGACGAACTCGCCGAGCAGCCGCCGGAACGCCCGCCCGAAGCCGGAGACGCGGTCGGCGTGCACCCCGAACGAGCGGGCCAGGCCGACGAAGTCCGGGCTGTCCCAGTCGACCCCGCGGTGCGGCAGGCCCTCGCGGTCCTGGTCGTAACGCAGCATCCCGTACCCGCCGTCGTCGACCAGGACGACGGTGACCGGCAGCTGCTCCTGCGCGAGCGTCGCCAGATCGCCGCAGCCGTAGAGGAAACCACCGTCGCCGGTGATGCAGATCGCGCGCCCGGTGCCGGCCGCCGCCGCGCCGAGCGACGCCGGGAAGCCGTAGCCGAGGGTGCCCCAGCCCATCGGGTAGGCGAGCTTGCGCGGCGCCCGCACCCGGTGGAAGCCGCCGACCCAGTACCCGGCGACGCACATGTCCGAGACGAGCACCGCGTCCGTCGGCAGCACTTCGTCCAAAGTGGACAGGAAGTCGTAGGCCTGCGGTTCCTCGTCGCGGACCCGCTGGCGCACGCGCCGGCCGATGCCGGCCAGCCGCAGCGTGATGTCGTCGAGCCCGTCCCGCTGTTTCGGCAGCAGCCGTTCGACGATCGAGCGCGCGTCGCCGACCAGCGTCAGGTCGGGCCGGTAGTTCTTGGCGGCGTCGTCGGCGTCGACGTTGACCGCGATCAGCCGCGGCGGCTTGGGCATCCGCCAGTTCTGCGTCATCAGGCCGTCGAAGTCGGTGCCGATGGCGAGCACGACGTCGGCTTCGTCCCACAGCTCGCCGACCTCCGGCGTGTGCACCGGGTTCGGCGCCAGGCACGGGTGGTCGAGCGGGAGCAGGCCGCGGGCGGCGAACGTGGTGATCACCGGCGCGGCGAGCTTCTCGGCGAGGGCGCCGATCGCCTCACCGGCACCCGAGCGCAACGCGCCGCCGCCGGCCCAGATCAGCGGGTGGTGCGCGTCCGACAGCATCGCCTCGGCGCGCGCGAGATCGGGGACGTCGACGTCGGGCTTGCGGTGCGGGGCGGGCGGACGGCGGCGGGGCACCTGCTGGCGCAGGTAGTCGGTCGGCACGCCGAGGTAGACCGGGCCGCTCTGCGGGAGCTGCGCGAGCCGGGCGGCGCGGTGGACGGTGGTGCCGATCTGGTCGGGGGCCCGCACGGTGAAGCCGCCCTTGGTGACCGGCGCGAACATCGCCTGCTGGTCGGACGTCTCGTGCAGCACGCCGCGGACGACGCCGGGCCGCCGCAGCGTCGAGGGGATGTCGGTGGCGATGACCAGCACGGGCGCCGCGGACGCCATGGCTTCGCCGACCGCGCCGAGGGTGTTGGCCGCGCCCGGGCCGGTGGTGACCAGCGCGACGCCGAGCTTGCCGGTGGCGCGGGCGTAGCCGTCGGCGGCGTACCCGGCGGTCTGTTCGTGGCGAACGCCGACCAGCTTGATGCGGGCTTCACCGAGCGCCTCCCACAGTGGCAGGTTGTGCACCCCCGGAAGGCCGAAGACGATCTCCGTTCCGAGCGCTTCCAGCGCGTCCACCAGCTCCCGAGCACCACTCACAGCCACGGCTCGGATACTGCCAGATCGTTCAACGATCGGGCAATCAGCCCCTAGACGATGTTGTGCTCGGCACTCGCCGTTCCGGTCGCGAACCGGCGGACGTCGAGCCCGGTGATGTCCACCGCGGGCGGTCGGCCCAGGTAGAGGTCGCGGATCAGCTCGCCGGTGGCCGGGCCCATCTGGAAGCCGTGGCCCGAGAAGCCGGTCGCGTAGAAGAACCGCGACAGCAGGATGCTTTCCCCGATGATCTGGTTGCGGTCCGGCGTCGTCTCGTACAGCCCGGCCCAGGCTGTCCGGATGCCGGCGTCGAGCACGGCGGGGATCCGGCGGCCCGCCAGCTCGGCCAGCCGCGGCAGCCACTCGCCCGCCTCGTACCGCGTGTCGAAGCCCGGGACGCCGTCGCCGTCGGAGAACGACATCGCCAGGCCGGGGCCTTCACGGTGGAAGTAGAAGGCCGACGGCATCTCGATGGTGAGCGGAACCGATTCCGGCAGCCCGGGCACCGGCCCGGTGAACGCGACCTGCCGCCGGAACGGCCGCACCGGCAGGTCCAGCCCGGCCAGCTCGCCGATCCGGCCCGACCACGCGCCGGCCGCGCACACCACCGCGCCGGTCCGGACGAACCCCGCCGTCGTGCGGACGCCGGTCAGCGCGTCGCCGTCGCGCTCGATCCCGGTGACCTCGACACCGGTCCGCAGCTTCGCGCCGTGCGCGCGGGCGGCCCGCGCGTAGCCCTGGACGACGGCGTCCGGCGTCGCCTTGGCGTCGTCCGGCGACCACAGCGCGGCCACGACGCCGTCGGTCTCGACGAGCGGGAGCACCTTCTTCGCCTCGCCCGCGTCGAGCAGCCGGCTGCGGACGCCGTGCTCGCGCTGCAGCTCGGCGCAGTGTTCGAAGGCGGGGACGTCGGCGGGGTCGGTGACGAGGTAGAGGTAGCCGTCGCGGCGGAAGTCGATCTCGGTGCCGAAGTCGCGCGAGAAAGCGCTGTACGCGGCCAGCCCGCGCAGGCCGAGCTCGACGTTCACGGGGCTGGTGAACGACGACCGGATGCCGCCCGCGGCCTTCGCCGTCGAGCCGCCGCCCAGCTCGCCGCGGTCGAGCAGCAGCACGTCCACGCCGGCCTCGGCGAGCCGGAACGCGCAGCTGACGCCGATCACGCCCCCGCCGATCACCACGCATTCGGCCATCGGAGGCAAGGACGTTTCCCCTGCGCCGCGGGCGGTCATACTCGCCAGAGTAGAACGTGATCCACCGGCGGCCGCCGAGCGCGTAGAGTCGGCGTGCCGAGCTCGAGAGGTGATGTCCCATGGCGATGATGCCCGTGACCGATTCGATGTTCCTCCTCGTCGAAACGCGCGAGCATCCGATGCACGTGGGCGGTCTGCAGCTGTTCAAGAAACCCGACGGCGCCGGCCCGGAGTACCTGCGCGACTTCCGCACTTCGCTGCTCGAATCGGACAACATGCGCTCGGTGTTCCGGCGCCGCCCGGCCCGGCCGGTGAACACGATGGGCCACGTGGCCTGGGCGAACGACACCGATCTCGAACTCGACTACCACTTCCGGCACTCGGCGTTGCCGCGGCCGGGCCGCATCCGCGAGCTGCTGGAGCTGACCGGCCGCTGGCACAGCACCCTGCTCGACCGGCACCGCCCGCTCTGGGAGACGCACCTCGTCGAGGGGCTCGCCGACGGCCGGTTCGCCGTCTACACCAAGGTCCACCACGCGCTGATGGACGGCGTCTCCGCGCTGCGGCAGCTGCAGGGCACGCTGTCGGACGATCCGGCGGACCTGGACTGCCCGCCGTGGTGGGGCACCCGGCGCAAGCCCGGCGACGAACGCGCGAAGCGGCCCCGGTCGCTGTTCGGGACGGCCAGGAAGACCGCGAACCAGCTCGCCGGCCTGGCGCCCGCCGCGATGAAGGTGGCGCGCGAGGCGTTCGGCGAACACACCCTGACCCTGCCGGGGCAGGCGCCGAAGACGATGCTCAACGTGCCGATCGGCGGCGCGCGGCGGTTCGCGGCCCAGTCGTGGTCGCTGGACCGCGTCCGGCAGGTGGCGACCGCGGCCGGGGTGTCGCGCAACGACGTCGTGCTCGCGATGTGCGCGGGCGCGCTGCGCGACTACCTCATCGAGCAGCGCGCGCTGCCGGACGCGCCGCTCATCGCGATGGTGCCGGTGTCGCTGCGCCGCCAGAACGACCCCGGCGAGGCCGCGGGCAACAACATCGGCGCGCTGCTGTGCAACCTGGCCACCGACCTGCCGGACGCGGGCAAGCGGCTCGTCACGATCCACCAGTCGATGCGCAACGGCAAGCGGCTGTTCTCGGAGCTGACGCCATTGCAGACGCTGCTGCTCTCGGCGGTGAACGTCGCGCAGCTCGGCGTCTCGCCGATCCCGGGCATCGTCAAGAACACGCGGCCGCCGTTCAACCTGGTGATCTCGAACGTCCCCGGCCCGCGCAAGCAGATGTACTGGAACGGCGCCCAGCTCGACGGCATCTACCCGGCGTCGGTGCTGCTCGACGGCCAGGCCGTGAACATCACGCTGACGAGCAACGGCGACAACCTCGACTTCGGCGTCACCGGGTGCCGCCGCAGCGTCCCGCACCTGCAGCGGATCCTGAGCCACCTCGACACCGCCCTGGTGGAGCTCGAAGCCGCGGTCCGGTAGCCCGCTCACCGGCTCCGCCATCGGGAGGAATCCCGCCGGGCTCGCTGGTCAGTCCGCTCCGCGCGCTCCTAGGGTGGCGACGATCACCCCGGAGAGAGGAGCAGGGCATGACCGAGGAGTGGACGACCCCGGACTTCGTCGAGTACGAAACCCCGATGGAGGTCACCGCCTACGCGGCCCGCATGGCGGACTGACGGATGCCGGTCGAGCCACTGCCGGAAAGCGCCTTCATCGAGGCGCTGCGCGGTCTTTCCGGCCGGTACTGGGGAACGCACCCGTTCCACCGCCGGCTGCACGCGGGCGAGCTCGACGAGCGCGCGCTGCGGATCTGGGCGGCGAACCGCTGGTACTACCAGTGCGTACTGCCGCAGAAGGACGCGGCGATCATCAGCAACTGCCCGCTGCCGGAGGTCCGCCGCCAGTGGCTCGACCGGATCGTCTACCACGACGGCACGAGCGCCGGGACCGGCGGCATCGAACGCTGGCTGCGGCTCTGCACGTCCGTCGGATTGTCCCGCGACGAGGTTCTCGACGAACGGCACGTCGCTCCCGGCGTCCGGTTCGCGGTGGACGCCTACGTAACTTTCGCGCGCACGAAGCCGTGGCAGGAGGCCGTCGCGTCCGGGCTGACCGAGATGTTCGCCGGGCACCTGATGCAGCAGCGAGTGGCGGACATGCTCGCGCACTACGCGTGGATCGCCCGCGAGGACCTCGCCTACTTCACCAACCGGATCGACAAGGTCGCCGGCGAGGGCAAGGACACGCTCGACATCGTGGTCCGCCACTGCGTCACGCGCGAGCAGCAGGACCGCGCGATCGCGGCGCTGGCGTTCAAGTGCGACGTCCTGTGGTCGATGCTCGACGCGATCGAGCGGGCGGCCGCGTGATCACCGCCGAGTCCGTTCCGCAGCTGCGTCGCGGCGTGCGGCTGTCCTTCGACCACGTCCGGGAGACGCACGTGCTGCTGTTCCCCGAAGGCGTCCTGGTGCCGAACGCCACCGCGACCGCGATCCTCGAGCTCTGCGACGGCACCCGGTCCGTCACCGAAATCACGACGGCGCTTTCCCGGCGGTATTCGGGCGTGGTCGCGCAGGACGTCCTTTCCGTGCTGGCGCGGCTGGGCGAACGGCGGGTCGTCGCATGGACGTGAGCCCGCCGCTGGGCCTGCTGGCCGAGCTGACCCACCGCTGTCCGCTGCACTGCCCGTACTGCTCGAACCCGGTGGAACTGACCGCCCGCGCCGCCGAACTGTCCACTGAGGACTGGCTGTCGGTGCTGACCCAGGCTCGCGAACTGGGTGTGCTGCAGGTGCACCTGTCCGGCGGCGAGCCGTTGCTGCGGCCGGACCTGCCCGCACTGGTCGCGCACGCGCACGGGCTCGGCTGCTACGTCAACCTGGTCACCTCGGGGCTCGGCCTGACGGCTTCGCGGCTCGACGACCTCGTTTCGCGCGGCCTGGCGCACGTCCAGCTGTCGGCACAGGGCGCGACCCGCGAGCGGGCCGATCTGCTGGCCGGCGCGAAGGCGCACGACCGGAAGCTCGCCGCGGCCGCGGTGGTGAAGGAGGCCGGGCTGCCGCTGTCGCTGAACGTGGTGCTGCACCGGCGCAACCACGACCAGCTCGCCGGGATCATCGAGCTGGCCGAGCGGATGGGCGCCGACCGGCTGGAGCTGGCGAACACACAGTATTACGGCTGGGCGTTGCGCAACCGGGACGCGCTGATGCCGACGGCCGAGCAGCTCGCGGCGGCGGAGCCGGTGGTGCGGGCGGCGGTGGCCCGGCTGCGCGGGACGATGGAGATCGTCTACGTCGTCGCCGACTACCACGAGCCGTACCCGAAACCGTGCATGTACGGCTGGGGCGCGCGGCAGCTGACGGTGGCGCCGGACGGGACCGTGCTGCCGTGCCCGGCGGCGTCGGCGATCTCGACGCTTTCGCTGTCTTCGGTGCGCGACACGCCGCTCGCCGAGATCTGGTACCGGTCGTCGTCGTTCAACGCTTATCGAGGCGAGGAGTGGATGACCGAACCGTGTCGCACGTGCGACCGCCGCGGCCTCGACTTCGGGGGCTGCCGCTGCCAGGCGTTCCTGCTCACCGGCGACGCCGCGGCGACGGACCCGGTGTGCTCGCGGTCGCCCGAGCGTGGCGTGGTCGACCTGGTCCTGTCGCGGCCGCCGGTGACCGATCTGGTCATGCGCCGGTGAAGGTGATCCTGCTCGGCACCGCGGCGGGCGGCGGGTGTCCACAGTGGAACTGCGCGTGCTCGTTGTGCACGGCCGGACTGCCGCCGCGCACACAGGACTGCGTCGCGATCAGCGCGGACGGCGCCGGCTGGTACCTACTGAACTGTTCACCGGACATCCGGGCGCAGATCCTCGGGACGCCGGAGCTGCGGGCCGGGCCGGGGCCGCGGGAGATCCCGCTGCGCGGGGTGCTGCTGACGGACGCGGAACTCGACCACACGCTGGGCCTGCCGATGTTGCGCGAGTCGGGCGGGCTCCCGGTGTGGGCGCCGCCGGCGGTGCTGTCGGCGCTGTCGCCGTTGTCTTCCATTGTGGACAGTTACGGCAGGTGGACGTGGTCGTCTTCCGTGGACATCCCGGGCTTGCGCGTCGAGGTGCTACCGGTGAGCGACAAGCGGCCGAAGTACACTGTGGAGTCCGGCGGGCCGTGGGTGGTCGCGTACCGGATCACGGACCCGGCGACGGGCGGGGTGCTGGTGTACGCGCCGTGCCTGCGGAGCCGGCCCGCCGGGTTCGACGCGTTCGTGGCGGACGCGTCCCTCGTGTTGCTGGACGGGACGTTCTTCGCGCCGGACGAGATGGCCGGCGTCGGCGGGCCGGACCAGCTCGCGATGGGCCACCTGCCGATCACGGCGAGCCTGCCCCGGGTCGCCGGGCGACCCTGGGCGTTCACCCACGTGAACAACACGAACCCGGCGCTGGACCCGGCGTCACCCGAGCACGCGGCGGTGCTGGCGGCCGGCGCGTCACTGCCGCCGGACGGGACGCGCTACACGCTGTGAGGACTCCCGGGCCCACCCGCACGACGCCGGTCAGCCCGGGCCGGCCTACCGGGACGTCAGATCGCGGTGGCCGTCGAGCCGCCACCAGTTCTCCAGCGTCTCGCGCAGCGCCTTCAGCAGCTCGCCGCCGATCTCCAGCGGGACCAGCGCCGCCTTGCCGTCGTCGATCCGCAGTGCGGCGGCCAGCCGGTCGCCTTGCTCGACCAGGCCGACGACCACCCGCGTCGGCTGCCCGGTGACGTCGACGGTCGGGATGGCTCGTTCGTACCGCCAGCCTTCAGCGTTCACCCGGCCGACAGTGGCACAGCTTCTCCCGCGGCGGTCCGGGTTTCACCCGCACGTGTGGTCAGGCGGGTGCCCAGGGCCGCACTTCCTCCAGCAGCTTCGCGACGGCCAGCACGAGGTCGTCCGAGTGCCGCGGCCCGACGATCTGCAGGCCGACCGGCAGTCCGGCCGACGTGCGCCCGGCCGGCACGCTGATCGCCGGCTGCTGAGTCAGGTTGAACGGGTACGTGAACGGCGTCCACTCCGGCCACTCGCTGAGCCCGCTGCCCGGCGGCACGTCGTGCCCGGCCTCGAACGCCGCGATCGGCAGGGTCGGCGTGATCAGCACGTCGTAGCGCGTGTGGAACTCGCCCATCAGGATGCCCAGCGCGGCGCGCTCGGCGGTCGCGTCGAGGTAGTCGCCCGCCGTCCACTTCCGGCCGAGCTCCCACACCTTGCGCAGGCCGGGGTCGGTCCGCTGCTCGGACCCCGGCGGGAACGTGTCCAGCAGCTTCGCCGCCCCCGACGACCACAGGACGTCGAACGCCGGCTTCGGGTCGGCGAACCCGGGGTCGGTCTCCTCGATGTGCAGGCCGGCGTCGCCCAGCGCGCGGACCGCCTCCGCGACGATCGCGGCCACCTCGGGGTCGACGTCGACATAGCCGAGCGTCGGCGAGAACGCGGCGATCAGGCCACGCACGTCACGCCGGACGGCCTCGCGGAACGACCCCGTCGGCGGCGCCAGCGCGGCCGGGTCCCGGTGGTCGGGCAGCGAAAGGACGTCCAGCAGCAACGCGGTGTCGTCCACCGAGCGCGCCATCGGGCCGGCGTGCGAGAGCGGGCCGAACGGGCTCGCCGGGTAGAGCGGGATGCGGCCGTGGGTCGGCTTCAGCCCGACGATGCCGCAGAACGACGCCGGGATCCGCACCGAGCCGCCGCCGTCGGTGCCGACCGACAGCTCGCCCATCCCGGCCGCGACGGCCGCGGCGCTGCCGCCGCTCGACCCGCCCGCCGTCTTCGCCGGGTCGGCCGGGTTGCGCGTGATGCCGCACAGCGGGCTGTCGGTGACGCCCTTCCAGCCGATCTCCGGCGTGGTCGTCTTGCCCAGCAGCACCAGGCCGGCCTCGCGCATCCGCGCGGCGACCGGGCTGTCGACGTCCCACGGCTGGTCCGGGCTGATGCTCTTCGAGCCCCGCACGGTCGGCCAGCCCTGGGTGAGGAACATGTCCTTGATCGACGACGGCACGCCGTCGAGCCACCCGATCGGGTTGCCGTCGCGCCAGCGGACCTCGGACGCCTTCGCCTGTTCCAGCGCGCGGTCGGCGTCGACGAGGCAGTAGGCGTTGCACTCGCCGTCGCGGGCTTCGATGGCCTGCAGCGCGTTCTGCGTCGCCTCGACCGGCGAAAGCTCACCGGTCGCGTAGGCGGCGACGAGCTCGCTGGCGGTCAGCATCCTGTCGTTCATCCGGCTCCCTGGTTCCCCGACGGCACGTAACCGAGCGTCTTGTCCACGACATTGCGCAGCGGCTCCCCAGCGCGCCAGCGGCGGAAGTTTTCGGTGAACACCTCGACCAGCGTGTTCCGCCAGCCGACGAAGTCGCCGGACATGTGCGGCGAGATCAGCACGTCCGGCAGCGTCCACAGCGGGCTGTCGGCCGGCAGCGGCTCGGTGTCGAAGACGTCGAGCGCGGCGCCGGCGATGGCCTTGCTTTCCAGCGCTTCCACGAGATCCGACGTCACCACCAGCTCGCCACGGCCCACGTTGACGAACCGCGCCGACGGTTTCATCGCGGCGAACGCGCGCGCGTCGAACAGGCCCTTGGTCTGCTCGGTCAGCGGCGCGACCGCGACGACGTAGTCGGCGTGCGGCAGGACCTCGGTGAGCCGCGCGGACTCGTGCACCACGCCGAAGTCGGGGTCGCCGGTGCGCTCCCGGCGGCCGGCGCCGCGCACCCGCATCCCGGCCGCGCGCAGCAGCCGCGCGATGGCCCGGCCGATCGGCCCGGTGCCGACGACCAGCACCTCGCGCCCGGCGATCCGCTCGCTCTCGCGGTGCAGCCAGCGGCCTTCGCGCTGCAGGTCGTGCGAGCGCGCGAAGTCCTTCGCGAAGGCGAGCACGACGCCCAGCACGTACTCCGCGATGGCGTCGTCGAAGACTCCTCGCGAGTTCGTCAGGACGACGTCGCTCTCGCGCAGCCCGGGGAACAGCACGGGGTCGACGCCCGCGCTGGCGATGTGCAGCCAGCGCAACCGGCCGGCCGCGTGCCACGCCTGGGGAACGGCCGTCGACAGGAAGTCGTAGACGAAGAGGGCGTCCGCTCCGGACAACGCTTCGGCGAGGCCCGCCGCGTCCGTGTAACGCACGACCGCCCCGGATTCGACAGCACGCATGTCCGGTGGGCGGGACTCGCCGCAGAGCACTGCCAGGACGGGGAGTTCCCGGGTTTCCGAGGCGATCACGTTGACACGGTAAAAGTCACTCGTATGATTGTCAACAATCCGAGGAACGACCCCCGGAGCACCGGACTGTCAAGTTCAGACGTATTCCGGAGGCTGAGCCTTGGATTTCGACTTCCTGGCGTTCGAGGGCCCGCTCGCCCAGCGCGGCATCGGCGTCATCGCCCCCTTCGACCTGGCGCTGGAGCGCGAGCTCTGGCGCTGGGTGCCGATGGAGGTGTCCCTCCACCTCGCCCGCACGCCGTACGAGCCCGTGCCGGTCAGCATGGAGATGGCCCGCCTGGTCAGCGACAGCCACCACCTGGCCGGCGCGACCCGCGACGTGCTGCACGTCGAGCCCGAGGTCGTCGCCTACCTCTGCACGTCGGGCAGCTTCGTCAACGGCGTCGACTACGAGCGCTCGCTGACCAAGGCGATCTGCGACGCCGGCGCGCCGGACGCCGTCACCACCTCGGGCGCGCTGGCCGAAGTGCTGCACCAGCTCGACCTCCACCGCGTCTCGGTGCTCACGCCGTACGACGCCGACCTGACCCAGGCCCTGCACGCGTTCCTCGCCGAGCTGGACGTCGCCACCGTGGCCAGCGACCACCTCGGGCTGGGCGGCGGCATCTGGAAGGTCAGCTACCGGACCATCGCCGAGCGCATCCTCGCCGCCGACCACGGCGACGCCGAAGCGATCTTCGTCAGCTGCACCAACCTCCCCACCTACGACCTGATCGAGCCGCTGGAAGCCGCGCTCGGCAAGCCGGTGCTCACCGCCAACCAGCTGACGATGTGGGCGTGCCTGCGCCGGATGAACCTCCCCATCGTCGGACCCGGGAGGTGGCTCCGTGACGTGTCGTGAAGGTTTTCCTTGACCAACCCTCTAGGATTGTCGACAATTTGCGTCCCCTCCGGAGGTTCCGTGACCACCATCGGTTTCATCTACCCCGACCACGCGGCCGAAGACGACTACCCGCTGGCCGAGCAGCTGCTCGGCGGCACGGCCGTCGACGAGGGCGACATCCGGCTGGCGGTCGAGCACATCTACGGCACCGACAAGCACGCCGTGGCCGAGCTGCTGGACCTCGGCAGCGAAGCCCGGCTCGCCGACGGCGCCGCCCTCCTCGCGAAGCACGAGCCGGCCGCGGTCATCTGGGCGTGCACCAGCGGCAGCTTCGTCTACGGCTGGGAGGGCGCCCGCAACCAGGCCGACCGCCTCGCCGCGGTCGCCGGAGTCCCGGCCTCCAGTACGTCTTTCGCGTTCGTGCACGCCGCACGCGCGTTGGACGTTCGACGCGTCGCCGTCGCCGCCAGCTACCCGGACGACATCGCCCGGCTGTTCGCGGACTTCCTCGGGGCCGGCGGCATCGAGGTCGTCTCGATGGCCAGCGCCGACATCATCACCGCGGCCGAGGTGGGCGCGATGAGCCCGGAGGCCGTCGTCGAGCTCGCCGTGAGCCACGACCACCCGGACGCGCAGGCGGTACTCGTGCCGGACACCGCCATGCGCACCCTCGGCGAGATCAACGCCGTGGAGGCCGCGCTCGGCAAGCCCGTGCTGACGGCCAACCAGGTGACGGTCTGGGAGGGCCTGCGCCTGACCGGCCAGCAGCGGCTCGTCCGCTCGCTCGGCGCGCTTTTCCGGCACCTGCCGGGCGGGAGCGCTTGAGATGGCCCTGCCACCGGGCATGCTGCCCGAGATCGAGCCGGTGAGCCGCGAGTCGACGGCCGCCGTCATCGCCCGCCAGCTGCGTGACGCGATCATGACGGGCGCCCTCCCGCCGGGAACGCAGCTCGGCGAGACCGAGCTGGCCGCGCGGTTCCAGGTGTCACGCGGGCCGCTCCGGGAAGCCATGCAGCACCTGGTGTCCGAAGGGCTGCTGCGCAGCGAAAGACATCGTGGGCTGTTCGTGATCGACCTCGAGCCGGGCGACGTCTACGACATCTACGCGGCCAGGTCCGCGATCGAGCGAGCCGCCATGCTGCGCGCCCTCCGCGGCGGCGACCGCGACCGCATCGCGGACGTGCTCGAGCAGACCGTCGCCGAGATGGCGACGGCGGCGAGCGAGGACGACCCCAGCGCGCTTTCCACCGCCGACCTGAAGTTCCACGAGGCGCTGATCAACGCCTCCGGCAGCAAGCGGCTGGTGCGGATGGCCCGGACGCTGCTGATCGAGACGCGGATGTGCCTGACGGCGTTGCAGAGCACGTACCAGCGCGTCGAGGAGCGGGTGGAGGAGCACACGAAGCTGATCCAGGCCCTGCGTGCCGGCGACGAGGAGACGGCGCTGACGTTGCTGGAGGCGCATATGGAGGACGCGGTGCAGCGGCTCGCGCCGGGCACGAGCCTGACGGACGGGCAGGCCCCGCCGGTGCCGGGAAACGCGTGACGGGAGGGTCGACACGCGTGATTGCGGGGTCGACACGGCTCGCCGGGGGCGGGGGGGGGTTGCGGGGGCGTCGTCAGGCTTGCAGGCGGTAGCCGATGCCGGGGATCGTCCGGACCACCGGTGGGTCGCCGAGCTTGCGGCGCAGGGTCATGATCGTCACCCGGACCGCGTTGGTGAACGGGTCGATGTTCTCGTCCCAGGCCTGTTCCAGCAGGCTCTCCGCGCTGACCACGCCGCCTTCCGCGCGCATCAGCACCTCGAGCACCGCGAACTCCTTGCGGGACAACGAGATGTGCCGGTCGCCGCGGGTCACCTGGTGCAGCGGGATGTTCAGCTCGATGCCCGCCACCCGCATCACCGGCGGGACCGCCGCGCGGGCCCGGCGGCCGAGCGCCTGGACCCGCGCCAGGAGCTCGTCCCAGGCGAACGGCTTCGTCAGGTAGTCGTCCGCGCCGAGCGCGAGGCCGTGCACCCGTTCGGGTACCTCGCGGGCCGCGGTCAGCATGATCACCCGTGTCTCGCCGCCCTCGGCCACGACGGCGCGGCACACGTCGTCGCCGTGCACGCCGGGCAGGTCGCGGTCGAGGACCACGACGTCGTAGCGGTTCACCGCCAGGCGTTCCAGGGCGTCCGCGCCGTCGAAGCACAGGTCCACGGCCATCGACGCTTCGCGGAGGCCCTCCGCGACGGCCTCCGCGAGCATCACTTCGTCCTCGATCACGAGTACGCGCACCCGATCATTGTGCCAGCGCGCGGATAAGACCGCCATAAGCGCCGGCCGCGGAAGCGATTTCTTCCATTTCTTCCCGCCTCGCCGCAATGCTGCTAAGAACCGCCGATCTGGAAGTCCTATCTTCCATTTCTTAGCAACGCGGAAATTCCGCGACATTCTTTCCAGTGTTCGGGCCAAATGCGACACCGGGAGGGACGGAAATGACCTTGAAAGAGCGGGTTTCCTCGATCGGCAGGGCGGCGAAGATCTCCTTCGCAGCGCTAGCGCTGGTGGGCGGCTTCGCCTCCGCGGCACCGGCGACCGCCAACGCGGCGCCCGCCGCCATCCAGTCGGCGGACGGCGTCCAGGCCTCGTGGAGCTGTACCTACACGCTGGGCTACTACCGCGCCGACGCGTACTGCAACATCTACTCCGGTGCCATCCGCCTGCGGTCCTACTGCTCGGGCTACGGCTACATCGCCACCGGGTACTTCCAGAACGGCTACGTGCACCTTTCGACCGACTGCTACCCGTACCAGCGCACCGGTTCCTGGATCGACTCGATCGGCTGACCCCCGGTCGGACCACGGGCCCGTGACCAATCCCCCTGGTCACGGGCCCTTCCGGCGAATTGAGGACGAAATGACCTTGCAGAAGCGGATCTCCTCGATCGGCAGGACGGCGAAGCTCTCGATCACCGCCCTCGCGCTCGCGGGCGGCCTCGCCGCCGTGGCACCGGCGACCGCGGCGGCGGCACCGGCCGCGATCCAGGCGGTGCACAGCGTCCAGGCCTCCTGGATCTGCAACTACACGACGTTGGGCCCCAGCCGTGTCGCCCTGACCTGCACCGTCTATTCGGGCGCCATCCGGCTGCGCATCCAGTGCCCGGACGGCCGCGTGATCGGCACCCCGTGGTGGGGCGCCGGATCCTGGTACCTGGTGATCGACTGCTCCCCGGTGGCGACCTGGGTCGAGACCCGCGGCTGATCCGCCGGGCCCGTGACCGCCCCTCGGTCACGGGCCCGGGCTCGTTCTCACGTACTGGCCAATGCCTCCGTCGGTGTCAGCCGGGTGGCCCGCACCGCGGGGTAGACCCCGGCCAGCACGCCCACCGCGGCCGCCGCCCCGGCACCACCGGCGAGCACCGCGGGCGGCAGGACGGTGGGCCAGCCCTGGGCCGCCGAGTACCCGGCCGTCACCGCGACGCCGACGAGCAGGCCGAGCGCGCCGCCGAGCCCGGCGAGCAGCACCGACTCCGCGAGGAACTGGCCGCCGATGTGGCCCCGGGTCGCACCGAGCGCCCGCCGCAGGCCGATCTCGCGCCGCCGCTCCAGCACCGAGATGACCATCGTGTTGGCCACGCCGATGCCGCCGACCAGCAGCGCGATCGCGCCCAGCCCGAGGAACAGCGCCGAATACGCGCGCTCCACGAACCGCTGCGCGGTCAGCACCTCCGACGGCCTGCTCACCAGGACCTGGTTGGGGTGCAACGGGTTCACGGTCCGGCCGAGCACCGACTTCACCGTGTCCACGGCCGGCGAGTCCGCCCGCAGGTAGATGAACCCCGGACTGCCGTCGAACCCGAGCAGCCGCTCGGCGACGGGCCAGCCGACCAGCACCGAGTTGTCGATCTCCGGCGCGAGCGGCAGCGCGTCCAGCACCCCGGCGACCGAGAACCAGCGGTCCTTGATCCACACCAGCCGTCCCGGCTCGGCGGCCAGCAGTTCCGCGGCGCGGGCGCCGAGCACGGTCACCGGCAGCTCAGCGGTCGACGAGGTGAGGAACGTCCCGGTCCGCACCGTGCCGTGCAGCACCGGCAGCAGGTCGAGTTTCGCCGCGCTCACCCGGATCCCGCCGGTCCGGTCGGCCGGCACGTGGTCGGTCCGGCGCACCGTCGCCGACGTCGTCCCGGTCGCGCTGACCGACTGCACGGGCGGGATCCGCCGGATCATGGCCGGCGCCGACGCGGGCAGCTTCGCGTCGGTTCCCGCCGCCACATCGCGTCCCGGCGCCACGGTGAGCAGGTTCGGGCCCAGCGCTTCGAGCTCGGTCCGCAGTGCCGCCTGGTTGGACGCCGGGATCCCCACGACGGCGATCAGCGCGGCGATGCCGATCGCGATGCCCAGCGCCGCGAGCGCCGTTCGCATCGGGCGGGTGCGCAGGCCGACCGTGCCGAGTCCCAGCAGTTCGCGCGGGCCCAAGCGAACCGGTTCGGGTGGTTCAGGCATCCCGCACCCCCGAGTCGTACCGGAGCTCGCCGTCGAGCATCTCGACCCGCCGCGGCAGCGCGGCGGCGATCGCCAGGTCGTGCGTGATCAGCGCGATCGTCGTCCCCGCCGCGTTGAGCTCGCGCAGCAGGGCGAGCACGTCCGCGCCGACCGCCGAATCGAGGTTGCCGGTCGGCTCGTCGGCGAGCACGAGCATCGGGCGGTTGACCATCGCGCGCGCGATCGCCACCCGCTGCTGCTCGCCACCGGACAGCTCGCTCGGCAAGTGGTCCGCCCGCCGGGAGAGGCCGACGCCGGCGAGCGCGCGGTCGGCCGCGGCCCGGCGGCGCCGGGGCGGGACACCGCGGTACACCTGGGCGGCCATGACGTTCTCCCGCGCGGTCATCCCCGGCATCAGGTGGAACTGCTGGAAAACGAACCCGATCCAGCCAGCGCGCAACGCGGCCAGCCGCCGGTCGGCCAGCTTCGCGGTGTCCTGGCCGCCGACGAGCACCCGGCCGGTGCTCGGCCGGTCGAGCGTGCCCATCAGGTGGAGCATGGTCGACTTGCCCGAGCCGGACGGCCCGACGATGGCGATCAGCTCCCCTTCCCCGACCCGCAGCGAGACGTCCCGCAGTGCCGCGACACCGCCGCCGTAGACCTTCGTGACACCTTCGAGTTCCAATACGGCGCTCACGACGCGGTCACCACCCGCATGCCCGCGGCCAGGCCGCGACCGGACACCTCGACCTTGCCGTCGGCGAACAGGCCCAGCTCAACCGGGATCAGCCGCCGCGAAGCGCCTTCGATCACCTCGAGCGCGTAGCCCCCTTCGCGGGGCGCGAGCAACGCCTCGACCGGTACCACCAGCACGCCGGCGCGCTTCTCGCCGTCGAACCCGACGTCGACCGAGGCCCCTTCGGCCAGGTTCGCCCGGGAGTCGTCCGGCGCGATGGTGACGTCGTACTTCGTGGTCTTGCCGCCGGACTTGTCGTCGGCCGACTTCGCCGTGATCGCGCGGATCGTGCCGGGCGTGTCGTGGCTGCCGGCCGTCTCGATCCGGACCTTGGCGTCCACGGCCGCGTGGCCGCGCTGTGCCTCCTCGAGCTCGACGGTCACCAGCCGCTCGGTACCGCCGACGGTCAGCACCTCGCCGGCGGCGGGCGCGCCCAGCTGCGCGGACACCGTGGCGACGCGCACCGCCGCGGGCATGACGACGACGTCGCCCAGGGCGATCCGGCCGGTCTGCTCGACCCGCAGCGCCTTCTGCCAGCGTTTCAGCGCGGCTGTCGTCGACGCGCCGAACGTGCCGGTCTTGTCGGCCGTGCGATAGCCCAGTGCGGCGAGGTTCTCCCGCAGGATCCGCACATCCGGCCCCTCCGCGCCTTCCGCGAGGTCGCGGTAGGCCGGCGTCCGTCCGAAAAGGACGATCACCGGCTTGGCGTCCACGGCGTAGAGGGGACGGCCACGGTCGATCACCGCGCCCGGGTCGGGCAGCCAGGTCAGCGTCCCCGGCCGCGCCGAGGTGACCGGGCGGCCGGGGCCGTAGCCGACCTTGCCGGTCACCGTGATCCGGTCGACCAGGTCGGTCTTGACCACCTCGGCCGTCGCCGGGGCGGCCGGCGTCTTCGGCGCTTCCGTGCGGCCCTTGACCGACCACCGGGTGAAACCGACCACGCCCGCCGTGGCGAGCACCGCGACGGCGACCGCGGCGAGCCCGGCCCGTCTCCGGCGACGCCGCCGGGCGACGCCGGGGCCCGCCGTCATTTCGTCGGCCGGACGACCGACGCGCCGCCCGCCACCTGCGCGCACTTGTCGTACTTGGCGCGCACGGCGGGATCGTTGATGTCCACGCCGTCCGGGATCGGCTCGACGACGGCGCCGGGCTGCGCCTGGTACCCGCCGGTGTTCGGATCCGGGTCCGGGAACGCGATTCCCTGGTCACGCATGCACTTCGCGAACTTGCGGCCCTGCTCCAGCGCCTCCGGGCTCAGCGGCTGGGGCTTCCCGCCGTCGGGTAGGTGCTTGCCGCATTTCGCCATCGCCTCCTGCTGTTTGCGCTGCTGCTCCGGCGACTGCGTGCCCTGCGTCACCGTGCCGCTTCCGATTTCACCGAGCTGCGTCCCCGGTTCGGCCCCGTTCTCCTTCATGCATTTCGTGAACGGGTCTTCGGCGCCGTTCTGGGCCGCGCCGGACGTGCCGGTCGCCGACGTCGTGGGCACCGACGCGACGTCCCGGCCGGCGTCGGCCGGGCCGCACGCCGTCACGGTCAGCGCGGCGGCCAGCACCGCGAAGATCATTCGGCTTTTCGCGCTCATGGTCTGTACCTCCCCGGGTTTTCCGTGTCCAGGAAAAGGTGTACCCGGCGGGTGATCTCCCGGTCGTAAGCGTTGGTCCTTATGCCCGGCTTACGGCCGATTTCGTCAGACTGGGAGCCATGGTCCGCCGATTCTCCGTGAAAACCAGGTTCGCGATCGTCTTCGCCGGGCTGCTGCTGGTCAGCGGCACGGTTCTGCTCGGGCTCAATTTCCTGCTCGTGCGCGGCGCGCTGCCCGGGCAGGCGAGCCAGAATTCCGCCGATCAGACGACCACCCCGGGCGAGAGCGTCGACCTCGGCGGACCTCGGGCGACCGGCGGGCTCAGCTCCGAAGTCGTGCAGCGCAACATCGAGCAGTACCGGGCCGACATGCTGAACACGCTCCTGGTGCAGTCCGGGATCGCGCTCGCCGCCACCGCGGTCCTCGCACTCGGGCTCGGCTGGGTGGCCGCGCACCGGCTGCTGCGCCCGGTCCACCGGGTGACGGCCACCGCGCGGCAGCTCGGCGCGGACAGTCTCGACGAGCGCATCCGCATGCCCGGCCCGCGCGACGAGCTGACCGAGCTCGCCGACACCTTCGACGAGATGCTCGACCGGCTGGCCGGATCGTTCGACAGCCAGCGCCGGTTCGTCGCCAACGCGTCGCACGAGCTGCGTACCCCGCTGGCCACGCAGCGGACGATGGTCGAGGTCGCGATGGCCAAGATGCCCGCCGACGCGCCCGCCCGGCGCTTGTGCGAGCGGCTGCTGACGGTGAACGCGCGCAGCGAGGAGCTCATCGACGGGCTGCTGGTGCTCGCGAGCAGCGACCGCGGCCTCCGGGACCGCACCGACGTCCGGCTCGACGAGGTCGTCGCCCAAGCCGTGCTGCAACACCGGGTTTCCGCCGAGGAGCGGGGCATCACGCTCGGCACCGAGCTCGTGCCGCGGACCGTGCGCGGCGACCGGTTGCTGCTCGACCGGCTCGTGACCAACCTGATCGACAACGCGATCAAGTACAACCGCCCGGGCGGCTCGGTCCGCGTCCGTGTGGCCGCCGAACCCGCGCTGACGGTGACCAACACCGGCCGGGCGGTGCCCGCCGACGCGATTCCCGCGCTGTTCGAGCCGTTCCGCCAGCTGCGGGAGGACCGGACGGGCCGGGGGCCCGGCGTCGGGCTCGGGCTGTCGATCGTCGCGTCGATCGTGCGCGCGCACAGCGGCACGATCCAGGCCGTGCCGGGTGACGACGGCGGCCTGGCGGTGACGATCGGATTGCGGTCGTGAACGGCAACCCCGGCTCGGCGGGCCGGCAGCCCCGCTCGGACGCGCACGCGACAGGATGACAACGTCGACGTTTCTCGACAAGACGTAGCACGCTGTTCCGCGAATTCGAAGAAAAGGAAGCGTTTCCTTCCGGAAGAACGTCGCATGGCCGGTTGCTGCTCCTTTCGCCCGCACCCACTGCCACCCTTCGACGCAGCATGTGCCGCATGGATAGGCCATCGGGGCAATACTTATGTCCAACTTATGGTGCCACTGGCAGAATTCGAACGGGGAGTGAGCCCGTTCTTGGATGATCATAGGGACGAGGGGAACCTGTGTATCCTTATTCTTTTCCGAGCAACGCTGTCTTTTCCGCACCGCGGGCGGACGGCCGGTGTCATGCGCGGTGACGAAAGAGGCCCGAGAAATCTCCTGGACACCCGTGCGCTGATGACCGCCGACCTGTTCGCGGCGACGATCGGGCTGTCCTCCCGGACCATCCGCTCCTACCACGCCCGCGGCCTGCTCCCGCCGCCGACGCGCGTCGGCCGCACGCCCTGCTACACCGAGCAGCACCTGGCCCGGATGCGGCAGGTGGTCGAGTTCCAGAGCCGCGGCCTGCCGCTGGACGCGGTCCGCGCGCTGCTGGAACCCGACCTGGTGCTCGGCGAGCTGACCGACCTCGGCCCCGCGATCCGGGAGGCCGTGCGGCGGCAGCCGGGGCTGCTGGCCGACCTGGTCGAGGCCGGGGTGCTGGTCCGGCACGCCGACGGGACCCTCGAGCTCAAGGGCGTCCGCGCGGTCCTCGCGGCGCGGACGCTGTCCGGGCAGGGCGCCTCCATCCAGCAGATCCTGACCTTCCTGGCCGACGCCGTCCGCGAGGTGACACCGCACGCCGAGGTCGCCCTCGCCGAAGTCCTCGACGCGGTCGAAGACCGGCTGGCGCGGGCGGACTCGGGCTGGGGCGCGATCCCGGAGCTCGCGGTCGAGATCGTCCGCGTGTGCGTCACGCGGCTGGTCCGGACCCAGCCGGCCGCGCACGCGCGGCCCGAGTTCCGGCGCAGCGGGGGACGGGCCCACCGCCACACGCCCCTCAGCGGCACGTCGCGGTGAAAGAAGCTTCCGGGCAGCCGGGCGGGACGGCGCGGTCTCGCGTGACTGGACGGGCATCTCGCGTGACTGGACGGGCATCTCGCGTGATCGGGCAGGCATCTCGCGTGACTGGACGGGCATCTCGCGTGATCGGGCGGGCATCTCGCGTGACTGGACGGGCATCTCGCGTGACCAGGCGGGCATCTCGCGTGACTGGGCGGGCTTCGGAGATGTGGTGTCAGCGGGCACGGCGCACCCCCAGCACCGGCTGGCCGCCTTCGCCGTCACGGAAGTCGGGTGACCACGGCCAGCGGCCGCGGGCGTCCGCGTGGACCGCCTGCAGCGCGCGGATTTCCGGGCCGTACAACGCCACCGCGAAGTGCAGGTGGGCCGACGGCTCGGTGAGCTCGACGATCTCGATCAGCGGGCCGTCGCGCAGCGGGATGTGTTCGCCCGCCGAGAAGGGCGGGCCGTGCAGGGCGCGGGACGCCAGTGAGTTCAGCAGGCTGCCCGCCGCGAGGGCCGGCAGGCCCGTCACGACCAGCTCCGGCAGGCCGTACCCGCTCAGGCCGATCGTGTAGGCCCACGGCGGGTACGGCCCGGATCCGGCCACGCCCTGCACGAGCCAGCCCCGGTCGGCCACGCCGGCGCGCAGCCGCTCCACATACCCCGGTCTGTCCCGGTTCTCGCATTCGAAGCACATCGGTGACTCCTCCCCCTCGGTGGGCTCGTGGTCCACCGTGCCGGAGGGCACCGACAAAAACTCAGCCCAGCGCTTCGGCCACCGCCGTGCCGAGCCGTTCTGTGGTATCCGTGCCGCCGAGGTCGGGCGTGCGCACGCGGCCCTCGTCGAGCACCCGGTCCACCGCGGTGCGGATCGCTTGCGCGGCAACGGTTTCGCCCAGGTGTTCGACCAGCATCGCGGCCGCCAGGATCTGCGCCACGGGGTTGGCGATCCCCTGCCCCGCGATGTCCGGAGCGCTCCCGTGGACCGCCTCGAACATCGACGGGAATTCACCCGATGGGTTGATGTTGCCGGACGGTGCCATGCCGAGCCCGCCGGTGATCGCGGCCGCGAGGTCGCTCAGGATGTCGCCGAAGAGGTTCGACGCCACCACGATGTCGAGCCGGTCCGGTGCCTGCACCATGCGCGCCGCCAACGCGTCCACGTGCATCTGTTCACTGTGGACGTCCGGGAACTCCGCCGCGACCTCGGCGAAGATCTCGTCCCAGAACGGCATCGAGTGGATCAGCCCGTTGGACTTCGTCGCCGAGCAGACCCGCGCGGACCGCGTCCGGGCCAGCTCGAACGCGTACCGGATGATCCGTTCGACGCCGACGCGCGTGAAAACCGACTCCTGCAACACGAACTCGTCCGGCCGGCCGGCGTTGTGCCGCCCGCCGACCGCCGAGTACTCCCCTTCGGAGTTCTCGCGGACGATGACCAGCTCCAGCTCCTCGGCCTTCCGCCCGGCCAGCACGGACGTCGTGCCCGGCAGCAGCCGCACCGGCCGCAGGTTGACGTACTGCTGGAACGCCCGCCGCAGCGGGATCAGCAGGCCCCACAGCGAAACGTGGTCCGGAACGCCGGGGAAGCCGACCGCGCCGAGCAGGATCCCGTCGAATGCCGACAGCCGCGCGACGCCGTCGTCCGGCATCATCGCGCCGACCCGGGCGTACCGCTCGCAGCTCCAGTCGAACTCGGTCCACTCCAGCGAGAAGCCGAACCGCGCGGCAGCACGGTCGAGGACCTTGCGGGCCTCGGCCGTGACGTCCACGCCGATCCCGTCGCCGGGGATGCTCGCGATGCGGTAGGCCGTCACAGTGCCACCGCGATGTACTTGGTCTCCAGGAACTCGTCGATGCCGGCCGAGCCGCCTTCGCGGCCGAGCCCCGACTGCTTGATCCCGCCGAACGGTGCCGCCGGGTTCGACACGATGCCCTGGTTGAGCCCGATCATGCCGGCCTCCAAGGCTTCCGAGACCCGCAGCGCGCGCTTGAGGTCGCTGGTGAAGACGTAGGAGACCAGACCGAACTCCGTGTCGTTGGCCTTCGCGACGGCCTCTTCCTCGGTGTCGAACGGCGTGATCGGGGCGACCGGCCCGAAGATCTCCTCGTGCGTCAGCCGCGCCTCCTGCGGGACGTCGGTGAGCACGGTCGCCTGGTAGAAGTGGCCGGGCCCGTCGACGCCCGAACCGCCCGTGAGGACGCGAGCGCCGCGGTCGGTGGCGTCCTTGACCAGCTCGGTCACCTTGTCCACGGCGTTCTGGTCGATCAGCGGGCCGACGACGACGTCCTGCTCGGTGCCACGGCCCATCGGCAGCGCCCGCATGCGCTCGGTCAGCCGCCGCGAGAACTCCTCGACGACGCCGCGCTGCACGTAGAACCGGTTCGCCGCGGTGCACGCCTCGCCGATGTTGCGCATCTTCGCCTGCATCGCGCCGTCGATGGCGGCGTCCATGTCCGCGTCGTCGAAGACCAGGAACGGCGCGTTGCCGCCCAGCTCCATCGACGTCCGCAGGACCTTGTCGGCGCACTGCTCCAACAGCTTGCGGCCGACCCCGGTCGAGCCGGTGAAGGAGAGCTTGCGCGCGCGCCCGTCGCGGATCAGCGGCTCCATCACGCCACCGGAGTCGGTGGTCGTGACGACGTTGAGCACACCTTCGGGCAGCCCGGCCTCGGCCAGGATGCCGGCCAGCGCGAGCATCGACAGCGGCGTCTGGGCGGCCGGCTTGATCACCGACGTGCAGCCGGCGGCGATCGCCGGGCCGATCTTGCGGGTGCCCATCGCCATCGGGAAGTTCCACGGCGTGATCAGCAGGGTCGGCCCGACCGGCTGCTTCGTGATCAGGAACCGGCCCACGCCGTTCGGGGCGGTCGCGTAGCCGCCGTCGATGCGGACCGCCTCCTCGGCGAACCAGCGGAAGAACTCCGCCGCGTAGGCGATCTCGCCCTTCGACTCGGCCAGCGGCTTGCCCATCTCGAGCGTCATCAGCAGCGCCAGCTCCTCCTGGCGCCGCATCAGCAGCTCGTAGGCCCGGCGCAGGATCTCGCCGCGCTCGCGGGGCGCCATCTTCGCGAAGTCCGCCTGCGCCGCGACGGCGGCGTCCAGCGCCGCGACGCCGTCCGACGGCGAAGCGTCGGCGACCCGGCACAGCTCCTTGCCGGTGGCCGGGTCGACCACCGGGAACGTCTTCCCGTCCTGGGCGGCGACCCACTTGCCGCCGATGAACAGTTCCTTGCCGACCGCCTCGACGACGCCGGACTCGGTGCTCGCGCTCATCCCGACTTGCTCCTCACGTGTTGTCCCGAGGGCCATGCTATGGATATTGTCAACAATCGACAACCCGCTCAGACCGATCGAGGAGCACGCTGTGGCCCAGCTCTCTCCGCTGCTCAAGCAGGCAACGCCCGTCGTGGTCGACCACGGTGAAGGGGTTTACCTCTACGACGTCGAGGGCAAACGCCACCTCGACTTCACCGCCGGGATCGGCGTCACGAGCACCGGGCACTGCCACCCCCACGTCGTGCGGGCCGCGCAGGAGCAGATCGGCAAGCTCGTCCACGGCCAGTACACGACGGTGATGCACAAGCCGCTGCTCGAGCTGACCGAGCGGCTCGGCGGCGTCCTGCCGAGCGGCCTCGACTCGCTCTTCTACGCCAACTCGGGCAGCGAAGCCGTCGAAGCGGCGTTGCGGCTTTCGCGGCAAGCGACAAAACGCCCGAACGTCATCGTCTTCCAGGGCGGCTTCCACGGCCGGACCGTGGCGGCGGCGACCATGACGACGTCCGGGACGCGGTTCAGCGCCGGCATCGGCCCGCTGATGGCCGGCGTGCACGTCGCGCCGTTCCCGTACGCCTACCACTACGGCTGGGACGAGCAGACCGCGACGAAGTTCGCGCTGCGCGAGCTGGACTACCTGTTCCAGACGGTCAGCGCCCCGGGCGAGACGGCCGCGATGTTCGTCGAGCCGGTGCTGGGCGAAGGCGGGTACGTCCCGGCGAACAGCGAGTTCATGGCCGGGCTGCGCGAGCGCGCGGACCGGCACGGCATCCTGCTGGTCGTCGACGAGATCCAGACCGGGTTCGGCCGCACCGGCAGGTTCTGGGGCCACGACCACTTCGACGTCTCCCCCGACATCGTCCTCATCGCGAAGGGCCTGGCCAGCGGTTTCCCGCTCTCGGGCATCGCCGCCTCGCAGGAGCTGATGGCGAAGGCGTTCCCGGGATCGCAGGGCGGGACGTACGGCGGCAACGCCGTTTCGTGCGCGGCCGCGATCGCCACGCTCGAGGTCATCCAGCAGGAGAACCTGGTCGAGAACGCCGCCGAGCGCGGCCGCCAGCTCCTCGAAGGCGCCCGGGTGATCGCGGACAAGACGCCGTCGATCGGCGAGGTGCGCGGGCTCGGGCTGCTGGTCGGCTCGGAGTTCACCACCGCCGACGGCGAGCCGGACACGGCCACCGCGCAGGCCGCTCAGCAGGCGGCGGCGAAGAACGGCCTGCTGCTGCTCACCTGCGGGCCGTACATGAACGTCGTCCGGATGGTGCCGCCGCTCGTCGTCACCGCCGAGCAGGTCGACGACGCGCTGCGGATCTGGGGAGACGTCGTCGCTTCGGTCACGGGGAGCTGAACATGGCCCGGTACATCACGATCACCCTCGACAAGCGCGGGGTCTCCTGCCGGGCGCGGCTGCTCGACGACGAAGCACCGCGGACGTGCAAGGCGGTCTGGGACGCGTTGCCGCAGAGCGGTTCCGCCTACCACGCGAAGTACGCGCGCAACGAGGTCTACACGCTCGTGCCGCCGTTCGCGGAACCCAAGCCCGGGCGGGAGAACCCGACGATCACGCCGATCCCCGGCGACGTCGTCTACTTCGGTTTCGAGGCCTGGGAAATCGGCAACCCGGCGTACGGCTACGACGAAGGCAGCGAGGCGCACAGCGATCAGGGCGCGACCGACCTGGCGATCTTCTACGGGCGCAACAACCTCCTGATCAACGGCGACGCGGGCTGGGTGCCCGGCAACGTGTTCGCCACGATCGAGGAGGGCCTGGCCGAGATGGCGGCGGCCGCGCAGGACTTGTGGCTGCGGGGTGTCGAGGGCGAGACGCTCTCGTTCGCGCGCGCCTGAATTTCCCTTGCGCCCCAACGCCGGCGCCGGGTGCAACTCCCGGCGCCGGCGGTGCGCGATGATCCCCGGGTACCCCGTTTGGTCGATGACGGCCGCGTTCGGGTGTTCTATCGTCCGGTGGGGAAGCGTTTCCAGCGCTCGCGGCCAGGGGAAATTCTCCGCGTCCGCGCTCGGGCGTGAATTCCACCTGGGGGGGTGTCGATCTTGTCATCGTTCACGCGCCGGCCGATCACCCGGCGCTTCGCACTGGGTGCCGGACTGGCGGGCGCGGCCGCGTTGGCGGTGGGCACGCCGAGCGCCGCGGCGGCCGAGACCGCGTTGCGCCCGGCCGACGAAGACCTCCTGCTGCACATCACCGCCACGATCGCGGTCCGGCCGGTGCCGTTCCCCGCGTTCGGCGAACCGGAGCCGGCCGGCGGGCGGATCACCGCGGCCCGGCTGCGCCAGGCCTGGCACCGGTTGCCCGCGCCGGGCCGCGCCGAGGTGCTCGACGGGCTGCGGACCGTCCGTCCGGTCGTGGCGGTGACCGACGACCCCGAGACCGTGGTACGCCGCTTCGGAGAGCAGGTCACCGAGCACCGGACCGGCGGGCTCGCCGCGGTGGTCGCGCTCTGTGTCGCCACCCTCGCTCCGCGGTTCGACCCGGCTTCCCGGCCGGGCGCCGAGCTCTGGCTGGACTACGCGCGGCGGTTCGCGGTCAGGATGTCCGCCGCCGCACCGGGAGGTGGCTGAGATGACCATCTCGCGATCGACGCGCAACGCCCTGCGCCAGGGGCGCGAGGACCTGCTCCGGGGCTTTTCGCACCGCCGTGGGTTCAACGGGGCCGGGGTCGCCTACCGGGTCCGCGACGGGGAGACCACGGACGAGCCGGTCGTCGTGGCTTTCGTGACGAAGAAGCGGCCGGAGGGCCTGCTGCTGGAGGAGGACGTCCTGCCGCGGCAGGTCGGCGTCGGCAACCGCAACTACGGCGTCGACGTCTACCAGGCCGGCCCGTTCTCCCTGCTCGGTGATCCCGAGTTCGAGCCGCCGGGACCCACGATCACGGAACGGTTCCGCCCGCTGCTGCAGGGCGCGCAGATCAGCAATCTCGCCACGAGCGCGTACGGGACGCTGGGCGCGATCGTCCGCGACGTCACGGACGGCGCTCCGGCCATCCTGTCGAACAACCACGTGCTCGTGGCGAACAACGCGAGTTCCTCGATCGGCAACGAGATCAGGCAGCCGTTCTCGACCAGCGCGAACGACGTCGTCGCGAACGTGACCAGGTTCAAGCCCTTCACGTTCGGGCCGGCCCGCCCGAACCTCGTCGACGTCGCCATCGCGCGCCTCACGCCGGCGGTGGCCAAGGAGCTCAGCGACCAGGTGGCGGGGGCGCGGATGGGCCCGTTCACCGTCGACAACCCCTGTGTCGGCCTGTACTTCGCCGCGGACCCCTTCAACTTGTACGGAGTCATCTGCAAGATCGACACCGCGCTGAGCGAGATCGGCGCCAACCTCCTGACGCCCGAAGCCATCGCGGTGCCGGGACCGGCCGACATCGGCAAGCCGCTGGAAAAGGCGGGTGCGCGAACCGGGTACACGTCGTCGCGCATCCACGCGGTCGACGTCAAGTTCCCGGTGTTCATGGAGATCAGCGGCGGCACGCGGGTGGCGTGGTTCGACGACGTCATCGGGATCCGGCAGTTCGGCTGGCCGGGCGACTCCGGTTCGGGCGTCCGGCTGGGCGGGGACGGCGAGACGCGGATCGGCATCGACCTCGGCGTCTTCAGCTGCCTGGCCACCGACAGCGTCGCCTCGATGTACGACCTGCCGCTGCAGAACGACGTCCCGCTCGCCGACCGGATCCGGGACGGGTTCATGGCGCGCAGTTACACCGGGAACTTCCTGGTGCAGCTGTTCTACCTCAACAACAACGTGATCCTGAGCCGGACCGAGGGGGTCGAGGCGTCGCCGAGCGAGAAGGCCGGTGCCGCCAGCATGTACCAGAAGTACCGGGACTTCGTCTACGCGGCCGTCGACGCCCCGGACCGCCCCGGTCTGGTGGTGACCCGTGAGCACATCGACGACGCCGCGCTGGGGCTCGCGTCCCTGCAGACGAGGATGACGGCCGAGGAAACCACCGCGACCAACCAGATCTTCAATTCGCTGGTCCGCCGGACCGAGGGGATGACCCACCAGCAGCTGATCGCGTTCATGGATCGTGACGACGTCTTCGACGCGGTGTGGGACGCCGTGGCCGCCGTGCCGACGGTCCAGGCGCTCGGCCAGCTGCGTCCGCTTTGGCGCGGCCCGCGATGAGTGCCGCCGCGGCCGCGGGGCGCGGGGCGTGACCGCCCTCGCCGACCGGGATGTCGTGTTCCCGCAACCGGTGTTCCGCCGTGCCGTCCGGGCCCGGCTGCTGGAACTCGCCGCGGACCTGCCGGACCGGCTGCGGCCGTGCGTGCTGCCGCTGATCCACAACCCGGGCAAGGGAGTCCGGTCGGCCTTGGTCGCCGCGGCCGCGGCGGGCGGGCGGCCGGACCCGGCCGAGCTGGTCCGGATCGGCGCGATCGTGGAGCTGCTGCACCTCGCGTCCCTGCTGCACGACGACGTGGTGGACCGGGCCGCGACGCGGCGCGGGATGCTTGCGGCGCACGAGGGGGTGGGCGCCGGCACCGCCCTCCTCGCCGGCACGGCCTGCGTCGCACTGGTCGGGCAGGAGGCGGCCGATCTCGGCCCCGTGGTCGCCGGCGCGTGGGGCCGCTGCGGCGCGGCGATGGCGCTCGGCCAGATGATGGACGTCGAGCGCGCGTACGACACCGAGTTCGGCACCGACGACTACGTGGCGATGGTGCAGCGGAAGACGTCCGAACTGTTCAAGCTGTGCTGCGTGCTCGGCGCGGGCTGCGCGGGGGCCGGGGCGGACTTCGTCCCGGCCGTGGCGGCCTTCGCGATCGAGATCGGGGTGTGCTTCCAGATCCAGGACGACTGCAAGGACTTCCTGCCGGGGAACGCGGGGAAACCGGCGGGCACCGACCACAAGCTCGGCCTGTTCGGCCTCCCCACGTTGCACGCGGTACGGGCCCGTCCGGACGAGCTGGGACCGCTGCTGCTGGCGCCCGAGATCGGCGCCGCGGAACTCGCCCGGATCCGCGAAATCGTGGTCTCCGCCGGGGGCGTCGAGTACGCGATCACCGAAGCGCGCCGGCACCGGGCCAGGGCGTTCGAAGCGCTCGCTCCGTTCGAAGCCACGCCGGCGTGGACAGCGCTGCGGGAGGTGACCGACGCGGTATGGACGCTCTCGTAGTCGGTGCGGGGGTCGCCGGCTGCACCGCCGCACGGCTGCTCGCCGAGGCCGGGCTGGACGTCGTCCTGGCCGGCTCGCCGGGGCCGCCGGCCGACCGGCAGCTGGTGCACGAACGCACCGCTTCGATGCCCGGCGCGGCCGGTGTGGCCGAGGTCGTGCTCTCCTTCGGCAGCGAGGCACCACGCCGGTACGCCGATCCGGGCTTGGCCATCACCTCCCGCGTCACGCTGCTGGCCGGCCTTCGCGCGGCCGCGCGGGACGCGGGCGTCCGGCTGGTGACCGCCGAAGCGGAGCGAGCCGGCGGCGAGGCACCGGAGATCGTGCTCGACGCGACCGGAGCGGCGCACGCGTCCGGCCGCACCGGCCACGGGGTCGCGACCACCGGGACCTGGCGGGGCTGCCCGGTGGGGCACGAGGTCCTCGTCCACCTGACCCAGCCGGCGGCGGACGATCCCCGTGCCCTGCCCGTCGTGGTGCGGGTGGTGCCGGTGCCCGGCAGCACGGACCTGGCCACGGTCACCCTGACGGTGATGAGGCCGGTCCGGCCGGACCTGGACACCGTGGTGCGGGTCGTCCGGGAGGCCGACCCGCGCCTCGCCGGCGCCACCCCGGCCGGCCCGCTGGCGGAGTACCCGGTCAACGCCGCGTTCGCCCCGGAATCGGCCGTGCGCGGCCGGACGCTGGTGCTGGGCGAGGCGGCCGGGCTGGTCAACCCGTTCACCGGCGACGGCATCTCCAACGCGGTCCGCAGCGCCGAAATCGCGGCCGCCGCGGTCACCGGGCACCGCGGCGCACCGGACCGGATGGCCGACGCGTACCGGGCGGGCCTGCGCTCCGCGTTCGTCGGGTACTTCGAGACCGCGCGCCACGCCGTCCGGCACTACCACCTGGCGTGGCGGATCCTGTCGAGCTCGGCGCGTTCGGACCATCCGTTCTTCCGCCAGGGCCACCGGGTGGTGCTGCTGGGCGGTCCGATCGCGCACCGGAGCCTCACCACGCGGCACCGGCTGCCCGAGACCACGCGCACCTACCTCGCGCCGTTCACGTTGTCCTGCAACGAGGTCATCGTGCGGACGGTGGGTGCGGAATGGCCGTTCCTCGCCGTGCACACGCTCGGCGGCCAGGGCTATCGCGGGGTGCGGCCGTCGACCCTGCTCGCCGGAGCGCTGATGTCCGGCGGGGACCATCCCGACGTCCGACACGCGCCGGTCGCCGCGGCGATCGAGCTCGCCCTGCTCGGCGCCGTCGCGCACACCGTCCCGGAAAGCGAGGCGACACCGCTGCGCCGGGGCGTGGACTGGCGGTACGCCTCGGCGGTGATCGCGGCCGACTACCTGCTCGCCACCGCGACCGGTCTCCTCACCCGGCACCGCCCGGATCTGGCGAACGCGTTCGCGGGCTGGCTCGGCGCCCTCGTGAAGTCGCGCGCGGAAGACGCGGTGGTCGCGTTGTTCGAAGGCGTTTTCGAGTTCCCGGCCCGCATGGGCGCGCACCTGGCCGGAGCGGCGGACGGCACGATCGGCGTGCTGCGCCGGTTCGGCCGCAGCTGCGGACGGCTGTTCCTGGTGACCGAGGACCTCGGTGTGCTCGAAGGGCGCCGGACCAGGCTCGACACGACGCTGGCGAGCACGCTCGCGAGCGGGTTGTCCGGCATCCCCGCTCGTTTCGGCCACGGCACCGAGGAGGAGATCCGGTACCGTCGGGAACCCCTGATCGCCGAACTGGAACGAGCCCGGGTGATGGAGCTGGCGAAGGCGACGACACTGCTCGAGGAACTCCCCGAGCCACGAGCCGCGGAGGTGCTCCGGCAGTTCGCCCACGCGCTCGCGGAGCCGGTGGAGGCGGCCCGGTGAGGCGGCCGCTGGTCACAACGGTGCTGCTGGCGGTGGCGGCACTGGCGGCGGGGTGCGTCACGCCACCACCGGGTGAACCGGGTCCGGCCCCGGACCTCCGCGTCCTCGACGGGCTGGCCCAGGTGTACCCGGATCCGGGCAACGCCGCGCTGACGTGGGCGCGCGCCCACCCCGGCGCCCCGGACGCCGGGCTGATCGAACGCACCATCGGCGTGCGTCCCTCGGCGCGCTGGTTCACCGCCGCCGAGACCGACCTGACCACCCGCGTCCGTGCCTACGTGACCGCGGCCGCGGACGCCCGGATGATGCCGCTGCTGGTCGCGAGCTTCGCCGGAGCCGAAGAAGCCTGCCCACGCCCGGGTGCCGCCGGGCTCGTCGACGCCTTCGCCCGCGGCATCGGCGACCGGAAGGCCATCGTGGTCCTCGAACCCGGGCTGCTCGGTTCCCGCTGCGGAACGGACCCGGCGGTGACCGGGTACCTCGCCGCCGCCGTCGATTCCCTGCGCGGCCTCGCACCGGACGCGCGAACCCTGCTCGACGCCACTTCCGCGGCGGTGCCGCCGGACGCGCTGGCCCAGCGGCTCGCCGCGGCCGGCCTCGCCCGCGCCGACGGCTTCTCGCTCAACGTCGGCGGCTACGCACCGGGCGCGGAACTGGCCGCCGGTCGAGCGCAGCAGATCCGGTCGGCCGTGCAGAGCCTGACCGGCCGTGGTGACTACACGGCGTTCGCCGACAGCGCCCGCAACGGTGCTCCGGTCACCTCGGCGTGCAACCCGGCGGGCGCCAAGCTGGGACCGAGTGCTTCGTTCACCAACCAGCCGGCCGGGCTCCAGCAGGCGTGGATCACCTTGCCCGGCACGTCGGACGGCCCGTGCGGCACCGCACCCGGCTCGGCGAAGGGCGAATTCGTGCCCGCACTGGCCGCCGCACTGGCCGGGGGTTGATTCCACCACCACAGGAAAACGGGGGGTTCGAGATGCGCAGAAGGCAAGCTGTTCTGGCCACCGTCGTCGCGATGGTGTCCTGGCAGATCACACTGGGTGGAACACCGGCCGGCGCGACGACGGAGGCCGGCCTGCCGACGGTCGGCCCGGGGCTCGCCGCCATGGCGCGGCACCAGTCCGCACCGGCGGCCCGGGCCTCGATCACCGCGACGGCGAACGACGTGACGGGTGACGGGCTCGACGACGTGCTGACCCGGGACCGGGCCACCGGACGGCTCGACGTCCACGCCGGCCGCGGGGCACTGGCCGGAGCCGCCACGCTGGCCGCGCCGGTCCAGGTCCGGGCCACCACCCCGAACCGGGTGTGGTTCGGCCAGGGCGACCTGAACGGCGACGGACGCAACGACGTGGCGAGCATCGACAGCGCCGGCGTGATGTACGCCGCGTTCAACCAGGGCGTGGTGGCCGGCGCGCCGCAGCTCTCCGCCGACACCGGGTTCCTGCAGGGCTTCGCGCCGAACATGCTGCCCCTGCTCACCGACTACGTCGGCAGTGACCCGAACAACCCGCTCGAGCCGGACGGCCGGGCGGACATCGTCTTCCGCGATTCCGGCGCCCAGTCGGTCTACCTCTACGTGAACGACGGGATGGTCAACGGAAAGCCGTCGTACAGCAACCGGGGAGCGCTGCTGAACGGCGCCGGCTACCTCACCGACATCAACCTCGCGGACCTGACGGGCGACTACTTCAAGGACATCGTCATCACGCAGACCGACGGCACGATGTGGGCGCTGGACATCTTCGCCGAGGTCGACTCCAACGGAAACCCCGTCGCGAAGTGGTACAAGATCATCGGCTCCGGGATGAATAGCGCCGACTTCGTCCTCTTCCCGGACTTCAACGCCGACGAGTACCCGGACTTCGCGGCCCGGATCACCGCGAGCGGCGAGTTCCGGGGAGTCCTGCATTCCCGGCGCTGGAACGCCGCCCAGCCGGAGACGGTGTTCGACGCCTCGACCGGCCAGCTGGTGCAGGCCGGGTGGGCGCGCTACGACTGGATCTTCTGACCTGCCCGGAGACGTACTCCGCCGTCTTCACGACGTACGCCACGCTGCCGTCGGTGAGCGGCGGGAAAATTGCGCGGTCGTGCGCCCGGCTCACCCCAGCGCGGTCAGCCGCTCGAAATCGGCGTCGGAAAGCACGATGTCCGCAGCGGCGCAGTTTTCTTCGAGATGCGCGAGCGACGACGTTCCCGGAATCGGGACGACGACCGGCGACCGGCGCAGCAGCCAGGCGAGGGACACCTGAGCGGGTGTCGCGCCGACGTCCGCCGCGATCTTGGCGAGCACCCCGCCCCGCCCGCCGTGGCGTGGCCGCCGCGGGCGATCGGGAGCCAGGGGACGAACGCGATCCGCTCGCGCTCGCAATAGGCCAGCACGTCGTCGGACCCGCGGTCGGTCAGGTGGTAGCGGTTCTGGACGCTCGCGATCGGTGCGATGGCCCGCGCCTCGGCCAGTTGCGCGACGGTCACTTCGGACAGCCCGATCCGCGCGACCTTGCCCTCGTCCCGCAGCCGGGCGAGCGCGCCGACCTGGTCGGCGAGCGGCACCTGCGGGTCGACGCGGTGCAGCTGCAGCAGATCGAGGCAGTCGGCGCGCAGCCGTCGCAGCGAGAGTTCCGCTTGCTGCCGCAGGTATTCCGGCCGGCCGAGCGGGACCCACTCGCCGCGGCTCGGGCGGGCGTGCCCGCACTTCGTGGCGATGAAGAGCCCCCGGTACGGGTGGAGGGCGTCGGCGAGCAGCTCCTCGTTCAGCCCGAGGTCGTAGGCGTCGGCGGTGTCGAAGAACGTCACGCCCAGTTCGGCCGCGCGGCGCGCGACAGCAGCCGCGCCGTCCTTCACGTGGTCCCACCCGGTGAGCCGCATCGCGCCGAAACCCAAGCGGTGCACGGAACGCCCGTCTTCGAAGGTGTACGTCGAGGTCATGCCGGAAGCTTCGCCGCCGTCGCCGTCACCCACTAGAGATTTAGCCTGAGCTAAATCTACGGTGAACACTCTCCGTGAAGCCGACCTTCCTTGTTAGCGCCAACAGACCAGGACGATTAGGCCGTTCAGGGATATGCGGACGTATCGGGCAACCCTAGGGTGATCAAATCCGGCCACCGCGGGAACAAGGAGAAGGCGAGCCCGATGAACATCGAAACGGCGTTGAAGGAAGCCCTTTCCATCTCCGGCGCGGTGGGCGCGGCCCTGGTCGACTACGAAAGCGGGATGGCGCTCGGGACGCTGGGCGGCGGCGACTGGCTCGACCTCGACACCGCGGCCGCCGGCAACACCGAAGTCGTCCGCGCCAAGCTGCGGGTGATCTCCGCGCTCCGGCTCAACGACGACATCGAGGACATCCTCATCACCCTGGGCCGGCAGTACCACCTGATCCGCCTGCTGAAGCCGGCCAAGCACGACTCCTCGCTCTTCCTGTACCTCGTCCTGGACCGCGAACGCGCCAACCTCGCGCTGGCGCGGCACTACCTGAAGAACATCGAAGCCGAGCTGGTCGTGTGACCGGGATGCAGGCCGGGACGCCCGGCGCCCCGATCCCGCTACCCACCCGCAAGCAAGGCGCGGCCCCGGGCTTTCCGGACGGCATCCGGCAGGCCCAGCCACCCCACCCCGAAGCCGCGGCCGCGGCCGGGGCACTGGCGGAGATCCGCGACAAGGTCGACCGGGCCAACATCACCGGGCTCCTGCTGGCGAGCCGCGACGGCCTGCTGCTGGCCAGCGACACCCGGGAAATCGAAGACGACAGCGTCGCGGCCATGGCGGCCGCCGCCGTCGGGCTCGCCACGAGGTTCGTCGGCCAGGCCGGCCTCGGCGAAGCTCGCGGGGCGATGTTCCAGGGCTCGCTCGGCCACGTCTGCGTCTTCCCCGTGCAGGGGTCCGTCCTGTTGGTCCTGTTCGCCCGGCCGGACACGACCATGGGCCTGTTCAACGTCGTCGCCAAGCAGGCGCTGACGCTGCTCCAGGAGGCTCTGGCCGCGGAAAACTGACTACGGAACTCAGGGGCAGGGCGCGCTGTCCTGGAAGCGGAAGGTGCAGACGGGGTTGGCGTCGATGGCGGTGATGTCGTTGATGGTGACGACGGCCAGCGGCCGGCCGGCCCCGTCGCGGCCGGCCCGGAAGTCGATCCGGCCCGACACGCCCTTGAAGCAAGCCGCGCTCATCGGGTCGGAGCAGTCGAACTCGCGGAACTCCTGGGCGACCGTCGCCCGGTTGGGGGCGAGCTTGCCTGCCTCGGGGACCGCCCGGAGCTTGTTGCGGTTCACGGCGGTGAGGTACAGCCCGGCCGCGTCGTAGGCAGTCCCGACGCGCTCCCCGGTCCAGCGGCGGTTGCCGCCGTGCGCGGCGAGCTCCGCCCCGAACGCCTGCCAGGCGGCCGGCCGGTCCTCCCGCGGCGAGTACAGCCCTTTCAGCCCGGTGCAGAAGATGGTCAGCGGCCGCTGACCGTCCGGGTCGCTGCCCGCGGCGGGCTTTCCCTCGGAGACGCAGGAGCTGCCGGCGAGCACGACCCGGTTGGCCAGGGACACGTACCCGAGCGAAACGTTCGAGAACCGGTCGGACCGGCGGCTCTCCCCCTGGGCGATGAACCGGGTCACCGCGTCGTCGCCGATGATGGTGGGCTTGCCGGTGGCCGGGCAGTCGTCGAGGACGTGGTTGAGGAAGTCGGTGAACCCGGTCTCGCGGCCCGCGTAGAACGCGATGTCGTCCGCGCGGCAGTCGACCCGCACGGTCGACGGCGTGCGCCACTGGCGCAATCGGATCGACGGGTTCCCGTGCGCGAGTTCGGCGAACCTGTCGCGCAGCGAGCTGAGGTACTGGTCGGGCTCCTGGGCGAGATCGGGGTGGTAGACGGTCACCGTCCGCCGGGTGGCCGCGGCGTACTCGGCGGCCAGCCGTGCCTGCGGGCGATTGCCCGCGACGAGCTGGAAGTACAGCGGTGACAGTGCGGGCAGCGAGTCCCCGGTCAGCGTCGTGGCCACGATGGGGATGCCGAACGCCCCGAGCGCGCCGATGGCACTCTCGGTCTGGGTGACACTCCGGCCGCCACCCACGACACCCATCACCGTCGGGTCCCGCTCGGCGAGCGGCGCGATGAACTGGTCGACCGCGCGCCGCGCGTGCCGCATCTGGTAGCCACCGTTGGCGATCACGATCCGCAGCAGCGGATTCAGGGCGTCCTCGGTGGAGTTGCCCACCGTGTTGTACTGCGACTGCTGGATCAGCAGCCCGGTCACCTCCTCCGCCTCGGCGTCGTCGGTGCCTTCCCGGGTGTCGGGATGGGTCAGTTCGGCGAAGTAGACCAGCGTGACGATCGAGCGGTCGGGGTTGGTGCCGTGCAGGCGCTCCGCGATCTCGTTCTGCTCGAACACCGCCTCTTGGGCCTTGCGCAGCTTGTCCGTGCTGCCGAAGACGTAGCCGCCGGCACTCACCCCGACGCATTCCCCGGTCTCCGGCATCAGGACGGCGCCCGCCTCCGGGAATCCGGCGACCCCGCACGGGTCGGGGACGGGCTCCGGCCGCGTCGTCCACGCGATCACGCCCGTCCCGGCCAGGAACAGCAGCACCGCGGTGACCACGGCCGGTTTGCGGGCGAACCAGGGGATCTTCCTCGGTTCCCAGTGCCGGCCGCTGCCCGCGTCGTGCCGGGACACCGGATCTTCGCCGTCGAGCCGGATGACGAGGAACCGGGCCGCCGGCCGGAACTGCTGCCGTCGCCGTGGCAGGTTGTCCTTCCAGCTGGCGACGTTCTCCTCGATCGTGCGGACCGAGCCGGGCTTGACGTCGAGGCTGTCCGGGACGTCCGTCGCGGTCGCGACGACGAGCAACGGGTCGTGCTCGCCGGTCTGGTTGCGCACGTCGTTGACCAGGCGCAGGAGCTCCCAGCCTCCGTTGGCCTCGGTGATCCCGTGGAGGACGGCGGTGAGGTAGGCGGTGCGCCGCCACCGGCGCAGCCACCAGGTGCGAGTTCCGTAGAACAGGCGCAGGTCCCGCAGGAAAGCGTGGACCAGGAGCAGCTTCAGCTGTTCGAGGTTCTCGTACTTGCGGGCGTCGGTGGTGAGCCGCCGGGCGAACCCCAGGAAATCGGCGGAATGCTTGGGCACCATGAACTGCTGCCGCATCAGCCACCGAGGCTCACCGCCGCGAAGCCCCCGCAACCACAGCCACCGCCCGAACCGGGACAGCAGCCGCGGCATCAGCCTGGTCAGCGCGAGCGCCTTTTCCGGCGCCACGGCGGTCACCATGCGGCCGAGCAGTTCGGTGCTCTCGTCCTCGGGCGCGGTCGGGGCGTACCACTCGAGGAGCTTCGAGCGCAGCGGTGCCTGCTGATCGCGTTCGAGCGTGGACTTGCTGTGCCGGGTCAGCCAGTCCACCAGGCGGAAGGTGTGGAACGGGATCTCCTTGCCCGCCCCGAACCGGTCCGAGCTCAGGTGCTTGACCAGGTGGTTGAGCAACGGCAGCACCGGACGGCCGTCCCCGGAATCTACGGTGATCAGGGTGGCGTCGACCGAGGCGGACGGGATCAGCCGCGACGGCGCCCGGTCGAGCCGGGCCGGATCCGGGTTGAGCCGGGCGGCCAGGGCCTCCGTCACGGCCTCGGTCGCGCCCGGCTCGCCGATCAGGCACAGCAGCGGCAGCGCCTGCTCCCCGCGCAGGTCGTCCCGGTGCCTCTTGGACCACCTCCAGCGCGGGCGGTCGATCAGCTCGCGCACTTCCCGCAACACCGGGTCGAGACCATTCATGTTCCGCCCCTCCGACCGCTCGCGACGGTGCCTCCGATCAAGGAGAAGCACGGCAGACCGGACAGGAACGGCAATGGCGGGAGTTCTACCTGAATGGAGCAAGAAGAACATGAAAACCCTTCATGGCGGCGTACCGCCGGTACGTACTACGCTGCGGTAACCACAGCAACGGCGCGGAGGAGAAACTGCCGATGGGCGACGTGGCGGCACGGCTGGCCGAGATCGTCGGGGCCAAGAACCTGCTCACGGGCGAAGCGATCCCGGAGGACTACGCGCACGACGAAGCTTTGTCGGCGGAGCCGCAGAAGCCGGCGTACGTCGCGAAGCCGGCAACGGCCGAAGAAGTCGCGGAGCTGCTGAAGGCCGCTTCGGAACACAACGTCCCCGTGACCGCCCGCGGCTCCGGCAGCGGGCTGTCGGGGGCCGCCCGGCCGACGGCGGACGGGCTGCTGATCTCCTTCGAGCGGATGAACGCCGTCCTCGAGGTCGACACCGGCAACCACGTCGCCGTCGTCCAGCCCGGGGTGACCCTCGCCGAGCTCGACGCCAGGACCGCCGAAGCCGGGCTCGGCTACACCGTCTACCCCGGTGAGCTCAGCGCGAGCGTCGGCGGGAACGTCGGGACCAACGCCGGCGGGATGCGGGCGGTCAAGTACGGCGTCACCCGCCACAACGTGCTCGGCCTGCAGGCCGTGCTGCCGACCGGCGAGATCATCCGGACCGGCGGCAAGACGTCGAAGGTGTCCACCGGCTACGACCTCACGCAGCTGATCATCGGCTCCGAGGGCACCCTCGCGCTGGCCACCGAAATCACCGTCAAGCTGCACCCGCGGCTGGCCCACGGCGCCACGGTGCTCGCCCCCTTCGGCGACTTCGGCCAGGTGATGGCCGCCGTGCCCGCCATCCTCTCCAGCGGGCTCGCGCCGCACATCCTCGAGTACATCGACAACCTGACGATGGCGGCGATCGTCTACAACGAGAAGCTCGAACTGGGTGTTCCGGACAAGATCCGCGAGACCAGCGAGGCGTACCTCGTGGTGGCGCTGGAAAACCGGGAGACCGGCCGCCTCGGGGAAGACGTCGAAACCGTCGGCGAGCTGCTCGGCGAACTGGGCGCCACCGACGTCTACGTCCTCGAAGGCAACGCCGCCCGCAAGCTCATCGAAGCCCGCGAGAAGGCGTTCTGGACCGCGAAGGCGGCCGGTGCCGACGATGTCATCGACGTCGTCGTGCCGCGGACCGCGATGCCGCAGTTCATCACCAGGGCGCGGGAGCTCGCGATGGCCGCCGGCGGCGGCGCGCTCGGCTGCGGGCACGCCGGCGACGGCAACGTCCACCTCGGCATCTTCTGCAAGGACGCGCCCAAGCGGAAGCAGCTGCTCACCGACATCTTCGCCTACGCCATGGAACTCGGCGGCGCGATCTCCGGCGAGCACGGCCTCGGCCGCACCAAGGCGCACTACCACTCCGAGCTCGAAGACCCGGCGAAGATCGAGCTGATGCGCCGGATCAAGCAGAGCTTCGACCCCGCCGGGATCCTCAACCCCGGCGTTCTCTTCCCCGAAGGAAAAGCATGAGCGAGATGAACGGCGCCCAGTCCCTGATCCGCACGCTGGTCGACGCCGGCGTCGAGGTGTGTTTCGCGAACCCGGGCACGTCGGAGATGCACTTCGTCGCCGCGCTCGATTCCGTCCCGGAGATGCGGGGCGTGCTCGCGCTCTTCGAGGGTGTCGTCACCGGTGCGGCCGACGGCTACGCGCGCATCGCGGACAAGCCCGCCGCGACGCTGCTGCACCTCGGTCCCGGCCTGGGCAACGGGCTGGCGAACCTGCACAACGCGCGCCGCGCGCACACGCCGATCGTCAACGTCGTCGGCGACCACGCGACCTACCACAAGCAGTACGACGCGCCGCTGGAGTCGGACATCGAGGCCGTCGCGGGCTCGCTGGAAGGCTGGGTGCGCCGCTCGGAGCACACCAAGGACGTCGGGGCGGACGCCGCCGCCGCGGTCGCCGCCGCGCAGGACGCGCCCGGCCGCGTCGCCACGCTGATCCTGCCCGCGGACGCCTCCTGGGGCGAGGGCGGCGAGACCTGCGCGCCGATCCCGCCGCGCGTGCCGCAGGCCGTGGACGCCACGACCGTCAAGGACATCGCCGCGGTGTTCGGCACCGGGGAGCCGGTGGCGCTGCTCGTCGGCGGCAGCGCGTGCCGCGAGGAAGGCCTGCGGGCCGCGAGCCGGATCGCGGCGGCGACCGGCGCGAAGGCGTTCGTCGAGACGTTCCCGGCCCGGCTGGAGCGCGGCGCCGGGCTGCCGTCGATCGAGCGGCTCGGCTACCTCGCCGAGCAGGTCGCCTACCAGCTCGACGGGATCAAGCACGTCGTCGTCGCCGGCACGAAGGCGCCGGTGTCTTTCTTCGCCTACCCGGGCAAGGCGAGCGACCTGGTGCCCGAAGGCGCCCAGGTGCACACGCTTGCGGCGGTCGGGCAGGACGTCACGCGGGCGCTGAACGAGGTCGCCGACCTGGTCGCCGCGGACACCGAGCCGGTGCTGGCCCCGGCGTCCCGGCCGGCGCTGCCGAGCGGGCCGCTGACCCCGCAGAACTGGGTCGAGGTGATCGGCGCGCTGCTGCCGGACAACGCGATCATCGCCGACGAGGCCAACACGTCCGGCCTGATGCTGCCGATGGCGACGGCCGGCGCGCCGCGGCACGACGTCCTCACCCTGACGGGTGGCGCGATCGGCTACGGCATGCCGGTGGCGACCGGGGCGGCCGTCGCGGCGCCGGACCGGCCGGTGCTCAACCTGCAGTCCGACGGCAGCGCGCTGTACACGATTTCGGCGCTGTGGACGCAGGCGCGGGAGAACCTGAACGTCACGACGGTGCTGCTCAACAACCGCGCGTACGCGATCCTGCGGCTGGAGCTGCAGCGCGTCGGCGCGGCCTCGGGCGGCCCGAAGGCGAACGACCTGCTCGACCTGTCCCGGCCGGACATGGACTTCGTGAAGATCGCGGAGGGCATGGGCGTCCCGGCGTCGCGCGCGACCACCGCCGAAGAGCTCGCCGAACAGCTCCAGCGGGCCTTCGCCGAGCCCGGCCCGCACCTCATCGACGCCGCGGTGCCGCCGCTGCTGTAGAAACGGACTATTCTCCCGTCACACCCCTGAGCCCGGGAGCGGCGGATGAGCGAAGACGAACACGCGAAGCGGGGCATCGACCTCGACCGGCCGAACGCTGCGCGCGTGTACGACTACATGATCGGCGGCAAGCTCAACTACGCCGTCGACCGGATGTTCGCCGACCAGATCCTGGGCGTGCTGCCGAACGCCCGGCACATGGCGCTGGTCAACCGGGCGTGGCTGCGCCGTGCCGCGCGGTTCGGCGCGGAGCAGGGCATCCGGCAGTTCCTCGACATCGGCTCCGGCATGCCGACGGTCGGGCACGTGCACGAGGTCGTCCAGTCGATCGACCCGAAGTCCCGGGTGGTCTACGTCGACAACGAGCCAATCGCCGTCGCGCACAGCGAGATCGTCCTGGAGGACAACGAGAACGCGGTGATGGTGCAGGCCGACGCCGAGTACCCCGACGAGGTGCTGGAGCACCCGACCACGACGGAGCTGATCGACTTCGGCAAGCCGGTGATGGTCATCATGGCGGCGTTCGTCCACTTCATCCCCGACTCCCGCGACCCGGCCGGCCTGATCGCGCGCTACAGCGAGGTGCTCGCCCCGGGCAGCCTGCTGGCGCTGTCGTCGGGAACGTGGGACGGCCAGGGCGAGGAGACACAGCGGACGGTCGCACTGTACGAGAAGAGCGGGACGCCGTTGACGCTGCGTTCCGCCGACGAGCTGCGCGCGCTGGTGAACGGGTTCGAGATCCTGCCGCCCGGCGTGGTGTTCACGCCGGAGTGGCGCCCGGACGCCCCGCTCGAAGACCCGCCGGAGCAGTCGGGCGGGCTCGCCCTGGTGGCCCGCAAGGAACGGTGACGACCGACGAGCACGCGAGCCGCGGGATCGACTTCGACAGGCCGAACGCGGCACGCGTGTACGACTACCTGATCGGCGGCAAGCTCAACTACGCGATCGACCGGGAGTTCGCCGAGCGGATCCTCGAGGTGCGGCCGGAGGCCAGGGAGCTGGCCCTGCTCAACCGGAAGTGGCTGCGCCGCGCGGTCCGGTTCGGCGCCGAGCAGGGCATCCGCCAGTTCCTGGACATCGGCTCCGGCATGCCGACCGTGGGGCACGTGCACGAGATCGCCCAGTCGATCGACCCGGCGTCCCGGGTGGTCTACGTCGACAACGAGCCGATCGCGGTGGCGCACAGCGAGATCGTCTTGGAGGACAACGACAACGCGGCGATGGTGCAGGCCGACGCGGAGCTCCCGGCCGACGTCCTCGAGCACCCGACGACCGAGCGGCTGCTGGACTTCACCGAGCCGGTGATGCTGATCATGGCGGCGTTCATCCACTTCGTCCCGGACGCCCGGCACCCGGCCGGGCTCGTCGCGGCCTACCGCGACGCACTCGCGCCGGGCAGCTACCTGGCGCTGTCGTCGGGCACGTTCGAGGGACAGGGCGAGGAGGTCCGCCGCGCGGCGGAGCTGTACCGGAAGAGCGGCACCGACGTCGTCGCGCGATCGCGTGCGGAACTGCGCGCGCTGGTGGACGGCTTCGAGATCCTGCCGCCGGGGATCGTGTTCACACCGGAGTGGCGCCCGGACGACCCGGCCGAGGTCGGGGCGCACCCGGAGCAGGCCAGTCAGCTGGCCCTGGTGGGCCGCAAGAACTAGTGCGCCGGCTCTACGTCGTCACCCACCCCGAAGCCACCCACCACGTGGCGGGCCGGGTCGGCGGGTGGTTCGACTCGCGGCTGACCGCCCGTGGCCGGGTCCACGCGACGGCGATCGCGGCCCGGCTGCGCGAGCTGGTCCCGCCCGCGGCGACGATCGAGCTGTACAGCTCCGACCTCCGGCGGGCGGCCGAAACCGCGGCGCCGATCGCGCGTCGCTTCGGCGTGGACGCGGTGCTCGTGCCGGACCTGCGGGAGAAGTCCTACGGTGTCGCGGGCGGGCGGCCGCAGGCCTGGCTCGACGAGCGGTTCGTGCCGCCGCCGGCCACCGGCGAGCGCCTTGACCACGACGAGGGCGTCGAGGGCGCCGAAACCAAGCTCGAGTGGGTGACACGCGTGTACCGCGCTGTCGGCCGCATCCGGTCGGGCACGGCGGAACACCAGGTGGCCGTCACCCACGGCGGCTCGCTGAGCTGGGTCGTCGCAGCGTGGCTGGGCCTGCCGGTCGAGGCTTGCGCGTACGCGTCCTTCCGGGCGAGTGCCGGAGGCATCACCGTGCTCGCCGAGGACGACCGCTTCCACAACCGGACACTGCACACGCTGAACGACACCGGTCACCTCGCCGGCTGAGCGGGGCACCCGGCTATTCTCGCGGCACACCTGAATCCGGGAGCGGCGGATGAGCGAAGACGAGCACGCACGGCGGGGCATCGACCTCGACAAGCCCAACGCGGCGCGCGTCTACGACTACATCCTCGGCGGGCAGCTCAACTACGCCGTCGACCGGGTGTTCGCCGAGCAGGTGCTCGCCGCGCAGCCGAACGCGCGCGAGCGGGCGCGGCTGAACCGGCAGTGGCTGCGCCGGGCCATCCGGTTCGGGATGGACCAGGGCATCCGGCAGTTCCTCGACATCGGCTCCGGCATGCCGACCGTGGGGCACGTGCACGAAGTGGCGCAGGCGATCGACCCCGCCGCCCGCGTCGTCTACGTCGACAACGAGCCGATCGCCGTCGCGCACAGCGAGATCGTCCTGGAGGACAACGAGAACGCGGTGATGGTGCACGCCGACGCCGAGTTCCCCGACGACGTCCTCGACCACGACACCACCGAGATGCTGCTGGACCTGGACCAGCCGGTGATGGTCGTGATGGCGCTGTTCGTGCACTTCATCCCGGACGAGCGCGACCCGGCCCGGCTGATCGCCGCCTACCGCGACGCGCTCGCGCCCGGCAGCTACCTCGCGCTGTCGTCCGCCACCTACGAGCAGCAGAGCGACGGCACGGCCCGCGCCGTCGCGATGTACCAGAAGAGCGCGAACCCGGTGACGCCGCGTTCGGCCGACGAGCTCCGGGCCCTGGTCGACGGCTTCGAGATCGTGGAGCCGGGCATCGTGTTCATCCCCGAGTGGCGGCCGGACGACCCCGCGGACGTCCCGCCGAACCCCGCGGAGTGCGGCGGCTTGGCGCTGGTGGCACGCAAGAACTAGACGCCGGCCGGCGCCGGCGCGGTCCGCTTCCCCGGGACCAGCGCCGCCAGCAGCGCACCCACCAGCGCGACGAACGCGGCGACCGCGAACGTCGCGCGGAAGCCGAACAGCGACGGCACCGGCAGCCCGCCTGCGGTGATCGTCAGCTGGGCCAGCATCGCCGCCATCACCGCGCTGGAGATCGCCGTCCCGACCGAGCGCATCAGCGAGTTCAGGCCGTTCGCCGACGCCGTTTCGGTCACCGGCACCGACCCCATGATCAGGGCCGGCATCGCCGCGTACGCGATGCCGACGCCCGCGCCGATGATCACCGACGCCGTGATCAGCTCGAACGCGTTGTCCATCAGCACGATCGCGAACGCGTACCCGGCCGCGATCACCAGCGCGCCGCTGATCAGCGTCGGGCGCGGGCCGACCCGGGCGATGAGCCGCGCCGAAACCGGCGACAGCAGCATCATGACCAGGCCGTTCGGGGCGAGCGTGAGACCGGACTCGACCATCGTCTGGCCCAGCCCGTAACCGGTCGACGCCGGCGCCTGCAGGAGCTGCGGGAACGACAAGGCCATGGCGTACAGCGCGAACCCGACCATGATCGACGCCAAATTCGTGAACAGCACTGGACGTCTTGCGGACACCCGCAGGTCGACCAGCGGGTCGCGGCGGCGCAGCTGGTAGGCGCCCCACGCGAGCAGGACGACGACGGCGGCCGCGGCGAGCCCGAGCGTGGGCGCGCTGGTCCAGCCCCACGTGCCGCCCTTGACCACCGGCAGCAGCAGGCAGAGCAGCCCGGCGGCCAGTCCGAACGCCCCGAAGAAGTCGAACGGCGCGGGCGTGCGCAGCGGCGACTCCGGCACCACGGTGAGGATCAGCAGCGCGCAAGCCAGCCCGAGCCCGGCGGCGGTCCAGAAGAGCACGTGCCAGTCGGCGTGCTCGGCCACCACGGCCGCGACCGGCAGCCCGATGGCGCCGCCGACGCCGAGCGTCGCGCTCATCAGCGAGATCGCGCCGCCGACGCGTTCGGGCGGGAGCTCGTCGCGCATGATGCTGATGCCGAGCGGGATCACGCCCATCGCGCAGCCCTGCAGCCCGCGGCCGAGGATCTGGAACGCGAGCGCGCTGGTGGTCGCGGACACGACCGAGCCGGCGACGAGCAGGCCGAGGCTGACGAGGATCATCCGCCGTTTGCCGTAGAGGTCGCCGAGCCGTCCGCTGACCGGCGTGACGACGGACGCGGCCAGCAGCGTCACGGTGACGACCCAGGACGCGTCGGCCGCCGGGACGTTCAGCAGCCGCGGGAAGACCGGGATCAGCGGCACGACCAGCGTCTGCATGAACGAAGCGACGAGCCCGCACGAGGCGAGCACCACGACGACCGCGCGGCCGGAACCGGACACCGACACACCCCCAAGCGTGTACTTAGTACGCATCATGCAACTTCGTGCACTGTACCCACGGGGTGACGGGTTTCCGTCCGAGTGGCGGTTTCGTCACAGCCGGAAACCGGTGCCCCGTTCTCCTAGACTGCCGGTATGTCCTGGCTACGGCGATACGCGGCCGAACTCGCGGTCACCGTCGCGGTGGTCGCCGGCTCGCTGGCCACCATCCTCGACAACGGTGCGGAGCCCGGCCGCCACGTCGGCATCGGGTGGGTCCTCACCGTCCTCGCCTGCGCCGCCCTCTTCTTCCGGCGCCGACACCCACTCGGCGTCGCCGCGCTGACCCTGGTCTGCTGCGCGCTCTACTACCCCCTCACCGACCCCGACGGCCACGTCCTGCTCGCCTTCGCCTACGCGCTCTACAACGCCGCCGCGGCCGGGCGGATCCGGGGCGCCGCGCTGCTCGTCGTCGCCGCGATGGCCGGTGTCGCGGCCGGTGAGATCAGCCTGCCGACCGGGCGGAACGTCGACAACTTCGCCTTCTTCCTGATGACCGGCTGGTTCGCCGCCCTGGTCGCCGGCGGCGCCGTCGCGCACTACCGCGCGGAGGCCGAGCGGACCAAGGAGGCCGAAGCCCGGGCGCGCGCCACCGGCGAACGCCTGCGCATCGCCCGCGAGCTGCACGACGTGCTCGGCCACCACCTCGCGCTGATCAACGTCCAGGCGGGCGCCGCGCTGCACCGGCGTGACCCCGGGCAGGCCGAGGAAGCGCTCGCCGCCATCAAGGACGCCAGCAAGACCGCACTCCAGGAGTTGCGCGCGACGCTCGGCATGCTCCGCGAGACCGGGCTGCCGTCACTGTCGCGGATCGCGGAGCTGGCCGAGTCGGCCGGCGCCTCCGGGCTCACCGTGCGCACCGAGATCGACGGCGCCGCCCGCGACCTGCCGCCGGACGTCGAGCACGCCGCCTTCCGGGTGGTACAGGAAGCGCTGACGAACGTCGCCAAGCACGCCGGCGCGAAGACCGTCGTCGTCCGGCTGGGCTACGGCGCCGACGAGCTGACCGTGGCTGTCGACGACGACGGCCACGGCGGGGCGGCCCCGGCCGGCAACGGCATCCGCGGGATGGCCGAACGCGCGCGGGCGCTCGGCGGCGAACTGACCGCGGCCCCGCGCGAAGGCGGCGGTTACCGCGTGCGCGCCCGGCTGCCGGTGCGATGATGGGCCGATGATCCGGGTCCTGCTCGTCGACGACCAGCGGCTCGTCCGCGCCGGCTTCCGGTCCATTTTGGACGGCGAGGACGACATCTCCGTCGTCGCCGAGGCCGCGGACGGGCGCGAGGCGCTGCAGGCCGCGCACGACCACCACCCCGACGTCGTGCTGATGGACATCCGGATGCCGGTGCTCGACGGCCTCGCCGCCACCCGGCACCTCCTCGAAGACCCCGGCGTGCACACCAAGGTCGTCATCCTCACGACGTTCGACCTCGACGAAGACGTCTACGGCGCGCTGCGGGCCGGCGCGAGCGGGTTCCTGGTCAAGGACACCGAGCCGGCGGAGCTGATCCACGCCGTGCGCGTGGTCGCCCGCGGCGACGCGCTGCTGGCGCCGTCGATCACCCGGCGGCTGATCGCGGAGTTCGCCGCGCGCGGCACCCGCCCGGCGCGGTCGCCGGCGCTCGACCGGCTCACCGACCGCGAACGCGAGGTCCTGTCCCTGGTCGCGGCCGGATTGTCGAACGACGAGATCGCGCGTGAGCTCACGCTCAGCCCGGCGACGGCGAAGACACACGTCAGCCGCATCATGACCAAGACCGGCACGCGCGACCGCGCCCAGCTCGTCGTCCTCGCCTACGAGTCCGGCGCCGTGACGCCGCGGTGGCTGGCTCCCTGACCCGTACCCCCGCGGGAGTACGGGATCGGCCTTAAGGGACACCGCCGGTAGCACGCGAAGTGTCCTCCGCTGCGCGACGCGCGGTACGGCCGCTCTCGCGAATCCTTGTCCCCCATGGACACCATCACTCGTACCACCGGCGGGAGCCTGGCGCGGCTGGCCGGCTGGGCCCAGCGCCGCCGGTGGCTCGCCGTCGCGCTCTGGGCGCTGGTCCTCATCGGCGTCACGGTCACCTCGCAGCTGGCCGGCAGCGCGTTCCACGACGACAACTCCTTGCCCGGCACCGAATCCCAGCAGGTCGTGGACCTGCTCGAGAACTCCCCGCAGTCCGGCGCGAGCGCGCAGATCGTGCTGAAGGCCGACGGCGGGCTCGCCGCGAACCGCGCGCCGATCGACGCCATGCTCGACGACGTCCGGTCGCTGCCGCACGTGCGGTCGGTGACCGAGACGACGCTCTCGGCCGACGGGCGGATCGGCTACGCCACCGTCACCTTCGACGCGGCCTCGACCGACCTCCCCTACGACGACATCGTGAAGTTCGCCGACACCGCGAAGCGGGCCGGGCCCGTCGAAGTCGCGCTCGCCGGCGACCCGATCGAGCGGATCTCCGAGAGCGGCGGCCCCGCGGAAGGCGCCGGCCTGCTCGCCGCCCTGGTCATCCTCGTGTTCCTGTTCCGCTCGCTGCTCGCCGCCGGGCTGCCGGTGCTCACCGCGGTGTTCGCGGTCGGCAGCACGCTGGGCGTGATCACGGTCGTCTCTCACTTCGTCGACATCGCGAGCTACACCGCGCCGCTGATGATGCTGGTCGGGTTCGGCGTCGGCGTCGACTACGCGCTGCTGATCTTTTCCCGCTACCGCACCGAGATCCTCGCCGGCCACGACCGCGACGCGGCCGCCCGCCGCGCCCTCGACACGGCAGGCCGTTCGGTGCTGTTCGCCGGGACGACCGTGATCATCGCCCTGCTCGGCCTGCTCGCGCTCGGGCTCGGCGGGCTGCGCGGGGTCGCGCTGTCCGTCGCGCTCACCGTCCTGATGACGATGCTCGCGTCCGTCACGCTCCTGCCCGCGCTGCTGTCGCTGTTCGGCAAGCGGCTCGAGCGCGGGATCCGCCGGCACGCTCTTCGCCGGGACCACGGCAAGGCGTGGCGACGGCTCGCCGACGGCGTCCAGCGTCGTCCGCTGGCCCCGCTCGCCATCGGCTTGATCGTCCTCATCGGACTGTCCATTCCGGCTGCCGGCATGCGGCTCGGGTTCGCCGACGCGAGCACCGACCCGGCCGGCTCGACCACGCGCCAGGCCTACGACCTGCTGGCCGAGGGCTTCGGCCCGGGCTTCACCGGCCCGCTCGCGATCGTCACCGAAGACGGCGACACCGACGCGCTGCAGCGGAAACTCGCGGCCACCCCGGGGATCGCCCACGTCCTGCCGCCGATGGGCAGGACCGTGCTGGCGTTCCCCACGACGTCACCACAGGACGAAGCCACGGCCGAGCTGGTGACGCGGCTGCGGACCGACGTCCTGCCGGCGCTGCCGGGCCACTACCTCGTCGGCGGCTCGGTCGCGGCCGCGACGGACTTCGCCGGCGCCGTCGCGGACCGGCTGCCGCTGTTCGTACTGGTTGTCGTCGGGTTGTCGGCGTTGCTGCTGATGGTCGTGTTCCGGTCGATCCTGATCCCGCTCAAGGCGGCACTGCTGAACCTGCTGAGCATCGGCGCCTCCCTCGGTGTGATGACGCTGGTGTTCGGCGACGGCTGGTTCGGCGCGCAGCCGGGCCCGATCGAGGCGTTCGTGCCGGTGATGATCTTCGCGATCGTCTTCGGGCTGTCGATGGACTACGAGGTGTTCCTGGTGTCCCGCATGCACGAGGAGTGGCGCCGCACGGGCGACGCGCGGCTGGCGGTCCGCGAAGGCCTCGCCTCGACGGGCGCGGTGATCACCGCGGCCGGCGCGATCATGGTGCTGGTGTTCGGCGCGTTCCTGCTGGACCCGTCCCGGATGCTGGCGCAGTTCGGGCTGGGCCTGGCGGTCGCGGTGCTGCTGGACGCGCTGGTGATCCGCTGCCTGGTCGTCCCGGCGATCATGCGGCTGCTCGGGGCGAAGGCCTGGTGGCTGCCGCGGTGGCTGGACCGCCGGTTGCCGCACCTCGCGCTCGAACCCTAGGACCGCAGCCGCTGGGCGACAGTGGTGGCCAGTTGCCGGGCCGGCTCGCACAGCCGGTCCGGCCGCGCGGCGCTGTTCTCCACGTCGACGATCACCAGCTCGGCCGTGTCGACGTGCTTCTCGTCGGGGTAGGTGCGGTAGACGATCGCGACGGCGCAGCTGGTGCGGCTGCGGACCGCCGGTTGCAGCCGCGCGCCGAAGCCGGGCAGCGGCAGGGGCGTGCCCTCCAGGCTCTCGGCCTGGGTCCGGTCGAAGATCACCTTCACGACGCCGGGCCGGTCGGTGTAGTCCCAGCGGCAGCTCCAGTTCGTCAGGGACGGGGTCTGTTCCATCGGGCCGTCGCCGAGGGCGCCCTTGACCGCCGCGGGATCCAGCAGCGGGCAGGCCTCCTTGACCGCGAGGGACCCGGCAGGGAGCTCGCGCCGCTTGATCCGGTGGTCCTGCAGCCGGGACAGGGCACTCGCCAAAACGGCTTCGGTCATCCCGCAGAGGTCGACCTTTTCGTCGCCGTCCTGGTCGGCCTGGACGATGACCTGCGCGTCGTCGGGCAGCAGCAGGGTGCGGCTGCAGCGGTCCGGCTCGGCGGGCAGGCGCTGGATGCCGATCTCGCCGTCCTGCTGCACCGGCAGGCCGGGTTCGTAGGCGTCCGACACGAGCTGCACCCGGACGTCCACGACGTCACCGGGATCGCTCGCGAGATGGACCAGGGCGTCGCAGCGGTCGAAGTTGCCGTAGTGGTCGGTCGCCTCCACCCGGCCGTAGTGGCTGAGCGCCTCGGCGTAGGTCAGCGCGCACGGGTCCACGGTCCGCGGATCACCCAGGAACGTGGTCCGGCGCGCCTCGGCGACGAGCTTCAGCCCCACCGCGGCGACGGCGACGACCACGGCCGCGGCCACCGCGACCCGCCACCTCTTCCTGGCGGCGCGCCGGGCCGCGGGCGGGTACGGGTCGTCGGGCCGGGCGATCCAGGCGGTCTCGCGGGTCTCCTTCACCTTGACCTTGACCCGCCGGTAGGTGGCCGCGTTCGCGTCCGCGCTCTGGAGAACCACTTCTTCGAAGAACCAGGCGGAACAGACGAGGACGAGCACCCCGCCGGAATCGGCGAGTGCCTTTTTCAGCACGGGGGCGTCGAGCAGCCGGAACGCCTTGATGATCGCCGGCGAGGCCACCCCGTGCTCGTCGTAGGCGATTTCCCCGGCATGCAGGGCGACGCGCACGCGCATGCGTGCCTGCTCCGGGTGCCGGTCGTTGTGGGCGCGCACCGCCGCGGCCAGCTCCTCGGGAAACCGTTCCACGAAAGCGGATTTGGGTACTTCGGCGGGCACGAGGACGAAGAGGCCGTCACCCGCGTCGTCGAGCCGCGAGTCCGACCAGGGCAGCTCGCAGCGGAGGAAGGCCGTCTCCAGTGCCTCGTACAGCCCTTTTCGGAGGGTGAGCAGATCCGGTGTCGTCCTGCTCTTGTCGCCGTACTTCTCCACGTCGATCAGGAAGATCGTTCGGTGCACGGGCAAATCCATCCGCAGCACCGTACTCGCGCCGGCGCGGTCCCCCATCGGGTGATCGGCACGACGAAGGGGCTCTCCCCGGCCGAAGCCGGGGAGAGCCCCTTCGGTCACCGCTTATTCGTAGATCTCGCCCTTGGCGGCCTTCTCCACCAGCGAAGCAGGCGGCTCGAAGTGGTCGCCGTACCGGGCGGCCAGCTCGCGGGCCCGGTCGACGAAGCCCTGCAGGCCACCCTCGTACTGGTTGATGTACTGGATGACACCACCGGTCCACGCCGGGAAGCCGATGCCGAAGATCGAGCCGATGTTGGCGTCGGCCACCGACGTCAGCACACCCTCGTCGAAGCACTTGACCGTCTCGAGCGCCTCGGCGAAGAGCATCCGCTCCTTGAGGTCCTCGAACGGCACCTGCGCCGAGCCGGACTTGAACGCGTCGCGCAGGCCCGGCCACAGGCCGGTGCGCTTGCCTTCGGAGTCGTACTCGTAGAAGCCCGCGCCCGTCGAGCGGCCCTTGCGGTCGAACTCCTCGACCATCCGGTCGATCACGGCCTCCGACGCGTGCGCCTTCCACGTGCCGCCGGCCGCCTCGATCGCCTCGCGGGTCTCCTTGCGGATCTTGCGCGGCAGGGTCAGCGTCAGCTCGTCCATCAGCTGCAGCGGCGGCGCCGGGTAGCCCGCCTGCGAACCGGCCTGCTCGATCGACGCCGGCTCGACGCCCTCGCCCAGCGCGGCGACGGCCTCGTTGAGGAACGTGCCGATCACGCGCGAGGTGAAGAAGCCGCGGCTGTCGTTGACGACGATCGGGGTCTTCTTGATCTGCAGCGTGTAGTCGAAGACCTTGGCCAGCGTCGCCGGCGAAGTCTTCTCGCCGCAGATGATCTCGACCAGCGGCATCTTGTCCACCGGCGAGAAGAAGTGGATCCCGATGAAGTCCTCGGTGCGCTGCACGCCCTCGGCGAGGGTGGTGATCGGCAGCGTCGAGGTGTTGGAGCCCAGCACCGCGTCGGCGTTGACGATGCTCTCGATCTCGCCGAACACCTTGTGCTTCAGCTCGACGCTCTCGAACACGGCCTCGATGACGAAGTCGACGCCCGCGAAGTCGGCCGGGTCGGCGGTCGGCTTGATGCGAGCCAGCAGCGCGTCCGACTTCTCCTGCGTGGTCTTGCCGCGCGAGAGCGCCTTCTGCTCCAGCTTTTCCGCGTAGCCCTTGCCCTTCTCGGCCGCCTCCTGCGAGACGTCCTTGAGGACGACGTCGATGCCCGCCTTCGCCGAGACGTACGCGATCGCGGCGCCCATCATCCCGGCGCCGAGCACGCCGACCTTCTTCGCGGTGTACTTCTCGAAGCCGTCCGGCCGCGAGCCGCCGGAGTTGATGGTCTGCAGGTCGAAGAAGAACGCCTTCGTCATGTTCTTCGAGACCTGGCCGGTGGCGAGGTGGATGAAGTAGCGCGTCTCGATCTGGATCGCGGTGTCGAAGTCGACCTGCGCGCCCTCGATCGCGGCGGCCAGGATCGCCCGCGGCGCCGGCATGTTCGCGCCCTTGATCTGCTTGCGCAGGTTCGCCGGGAAGGCCGGCAGGTTGGCCGCGAAGCTCGGGTTCGACGGGGTGCCGCCCGGAATCTTGTAGCCCTTGACGTCCCACGGCTGGACGCCGCCCTCGGGGTTCGCCTTGATCCACGCCTTCGCGGCGGGGACGAGCTCCTCGACCGTGCCGACCAGCTCGTGCACCAGGCCGAGTTCCAGGGCCTTGGCCGGGCGGTGCCGCTGGCCCTGCAGCAGGACGTTCAGCAGCGCGCTTTGGATGCCGAGCAGGCGCACGGTGCGGACCACGCCACCGCCGCCGGGCAGCAGGCCCAGCGTCACCTCGGGCAGGCCGATCTGGCTGCCGTGGGAGTCGGCGGCGATCCGGTGGTGCGTCGCCAGCGCGATCTCCAGGCCACCGCCGAGCGCGGCGCCGTTGATCGCCGCGACGACCGGCTTGCCGAGCTGCTCGATGCGGCGCATCTGCCCCTTCATCAGGGTGCTGCCCTCGGTCAGCTCGACCGCGTGCTCGGGCTTGGCCTGGATGAGGTCGTTCAGGTCACCGCCGGCGAAGAAGGTCTTCTTGGCGGACGTGATGACGACGCCGGTGATGGAGTCCTTCTCGGCCTCCAGGCGGTCGACCGTGACCCCGAGCGACTCGCGGAAGTCGGCGTTCATCGTGTTCGCCGACTGGTTCGGGTCGTCCAGGGTCAGGGTGACGATGCCGTCGGAGTCCTGCTCCCAGCGGATGGTCTTGCTTTCAGGCATTTCGGTCCTCACACCCGCTCGATGATGGTCGCGACGCCCATGCCGCCGCCGATGCACAGGGTCACCAGGGCGCGGCGCGCCTGGCGGCGTTCCAGCTCGTCGACCACGGTGCCGACCAGCATCGCGCCGGTGGCGCCGAGCGGGTGGCCCATGGCGATCGCGCCGCCGTTGACGTTGACCTTCTCCTCGTCGAGGTGCAGGTCCTTGATCCACTTGAGCACGACGGAGGCGAAGGCCTCGTTGAGCTCCCACAGGTCGATGTCCTCGGGCTTGAGACCCGCGGTCTTCAGGACCTTCTCGGTGGCCGGGGTCGGCCCGGTGAGCATGATCGTCGGCTCGGAGCCGATCGACGCGGTCGCCACGATCCGGGCGCGCGGGGTCAGCCCGAAGGTCTTGCCGACCTGCTCGGAGCCGACGAGGACGAGCGCGGCGCCGTCGACGATGCCGGAGGAGTTGCCGCCGGTGTGGACGTGGTCGATCTTCTCGACCGAGTGGTACTTCTGCAGCGCGACGGCGTCGAAGCCGCCCAGCTCGCCGATGCCGGCGAAGGCGGGCTTGAGCTTGCCGAGGCCCTCGACGGTGGAGCCGGGGCGGCGGTGCTCGTCGTGGTCCAGGATCGTGACGCCGTTGATGTCCTTGACCGGGACGACGGACTTGGCGAAGTAGCCCCCGGACCAGGCCGCCTCGGCGCGGTCCTGCGAGCGGACGGCCCAGCGGTCAACATCCTCGCGGGAGAAGCCCTCGATGGTCGCGATCAGGTCGGCGCCGGTGCCCTGCGGGACGATGTAGTTGTCGTAGGCGGTGGCCGGGTCCATGAACAGCGCGCCGCCGTCCGAGCCCATGGGTACGCGCGACATCGACTCGACACCACCGGCGATGACCAGGTTGTCCCAGCCGGAGCGGACCTTCTGCGCGGCGGTGTTGGTGGCTTCGAGGCCGGAGGCGCAGAAGCGGTTGAGCTGCACGCCGGCGACAGTCTCGGGCAGGCCCGCGTTCAGCGCGGCGGTACGCGCGATGACGGCGCCCTGCTCGCCGACCGGGGAGACGACGCCGAGCACGATGTCGTCGATCGCGGCGGGGTCGAGGTTCGGGTGGCGGACCTTCAGTTCGTTGATCAGGCCGACCACCAGGTCGACCGGCTTGGTGCCGTGCAGGGCACCGCCCTTGTTCTTGCCGCGAGGCGTGCGGATCGCCTCGTAGATGTAGGCCTCGCTACTCACTGAACAACTCCTCGCGAGCGGGTTCGGACGTCGTCGTGCCGTGGCCGAGTATACCGGCCAGTAGGGCTAATGCCCATTAACATATCTCCGGATAACCCCATGGTGTCAATGGGTTGCAGGTGTGCCATGAGCCGCTATCGTTCACTCACCATGACCGAACGCAGCTCTCGCCCTCGTGACCGCAAGGCCCAGCTGGCCGCGGTCGCCGCGGAGCTGTTCCGCGCCCGCGGCTTCCCCGGCGTCGGCATCAAGGACATCGCGGACGCGGCGGGCGTCACCGGCCCGGCGTTGTACCGGCACTTCGCGGACAAGCAGGCGATCCTGGCGTACGTGGTCTTGAGCGGTTTCGAGGAGCTGGAGGAGGCGACGGCGGAAGCGCTGTCGGACTCGGTTCCCCCCGCTGACCAGCTGGAGTTCCTGCTGGGCCTGCTCGCCACCCAGGCGGTCGAGCGCCGCGAAATAGCGGCGCTGTGGCGCTGGGAAGGCCGCCACCTCCCGAAGGAGGACCAGCGCGAGATCGCCCGCCGGTCGCTGCTGGCACTGGCGACGTGGTCGAAGGCCCTGCTGGCCCGGCGCCCGGAGCTGCCCGCCGAAGACGCGGAGCTGCTCTGCTGGGCGGCGCTGTCGGTGTTCGGCAGCGTGAGCGTCCACCACACGTCGGTGGCCCGCCGCCGCTTCGCGCAGTTACTGGTCGAACTGGCCCTGAATGTGCTCAACGCCACACTGCCGGCACCGGCTCCAGCGCCGTCCGTCCCGCCGGTGAGCCTCGGCACCCCATCACGCCGCGAGCAGGTCCTGGCGGCGGCAACGGCGCTGTTCGCCCAGCGCGGCTTCCACGACGTGAGCATGGAGGACATCGGAGCGGCGGCGGGCATAGCGGGCCCCAGCGTGTACCGCCACTTCCCCAGCAAGGCGGCCCTGATGGTGGCGATCGGCCACCGAGCGGCGGACAGGCTGGCCCTGGCGGCCGAGCGGGCTCTGCGCACATCGGACGAGCGATCGGCCCTGCGCAGGCTGGCAGCGTCGTACGTGCACACGATTTTGCACACCCCGGAGCTGCTGGTGTCGTTCTCGGCGGACCGCGTGACGATGCCGGACCGCGACAAGGCGGATCTGCTGCGGGTGCAACGGGATTACGTGGCCCAGTGGGTGACACTGCTGTCGGCGGTGCGGCCTTCACTGCCGCAGCGCGAAGCGAAGATCACGGTGCATGCGGCGTTGACCATCGCGAACGACCTGGCCCGGACCCGCCGCGTGGCGGCGAGGCCACACTTCGAAGCGGAGCTGACGACGTTGCTGCACATCGTCCTCGGCGTTGCCTGAACTCCGGTCGCAGATCGGTTCACTACCTTCCGCCCTTCCTGCCGGGGGCGCTGGTCAGGCATCATGGACGTGGCGACTCGGCCGTTTCCGTTCGTGAGTGGGGATGGGACATGAACAGAGTTCTCGAACACCCGAACCCGGGCGCACCACTGGTCGATCTGAGTGCGGTGCCGCTCAGCGCGCTGCGCACCATGAACAACCCGGAGTTGCAACGCGCCTTGCGCCGTGTGGTCGAACAGTCGGCGGCCCCACAGTTCTGCGATATGAAGCGCGACGACAGCTGGCACGACTAGCAGTGCCGTCATGCCGGCGGGCCAGGTACACGTGACACCGGGTGAACTGCCGGTGCACCGGATCGGGACAGCGGATTTCGACGCGATCGCGAACGGAACCGGGGATATCAGCGCTATGCGGCTGCTGCGCGAAGCGGAACGCAGCCGGAGGTTGCTCCTGCTTCGCGCGATCACCGACCTCGTGGCGAAGGACCCGTCGTCGCACGGCCCACTCCCGCACCCGGACGAAGCCTGGGACCTGCTGGCCCGGGTGCAGAGCCTCGCCCCCGAGGCTGTCGACCTGCTGCTCGGCCATCCCTACACCGGCACGTGGGCGGGCTACACCATCCGGTTGCTGCGCAAGCAGATCACCGGCGTCTGTCCGCTGTGGGTGCACACCGGCCACCTGCACGCGCTGGCGGCCGCGGCGGCGATCCGCGCCGGCCTCGACTTCACCACGACCATCCCGGTCTGGGCCGGCACCGCGATGCTCCCCGGCCTCGGGGTGGCCCGGTTCCGGGACGACGCCGAGTGGGCAGTGGCCGAAGTGCGCCGCACCGGAACCGTGCTGGAACTGGACAACGGCCGTGAGATCGTCCGGGCACCTGCTGACCCGGCCACGGACGGGCCGGGCTGGTGGGGCTTGCGCCAGGTGACAGCCGTTTCGGGTGACCGCGTGCTGTCCCTGCGCCTCGACGACCTCGACCCCTACCGTGGTTCCTTCGAGCCCGTTCTCCCCCAACGCCTTCCGGAGGACGAACGGAAGAACTGGACCCGCCTGCTCGACGACGCCTGGCGGATGATCGTCCGCTGCCTGCCCGACACGGCGGACGCGTTCCCGGTCGGGTTCAGTTCACTCGTGCCGCGGCCGATGCAGCCCTTCCACACCATGAGCGCGTCGAGTGGCGAGGCGTTCGGCAGCGCGGTCATTTCGCTGCCCACCGATGCCGCATCATTCGCCGCATCACTGGTGCACGAGTTTCAGCACAACCGGCTCAGCGGGTTGCTGCACCTGCGGCAGCTGCACCAGGACGACCCGGCCGAACGGTTCTACACCGCCTGGCGCGACGATCCCCGGCCAATCGGCGGAGTTTTCCAAGGCGTGTATGCCTTTTTCGGCGTCACGGCGTTCTGGCGAGCGCTGGCCCGGTTCGAGGACGAGCCGTTCCAGCGGATCGCCGAGTTCGAATTCGCCTACTGGCGGCAAGCGGTGTGGCAGGTCCTGGAGGTGCTCCGGGCCGATCCTGGGCTGACCATCGACGGCCGGCGGTTCCTGCGCCGGATCGCCGAGCAGCTGGGACCGTGGCTGCGTGAGCCGGTGCCGACGCCCCGGGCGGCCGCGGCGAGCGCGACCCTCCTCGACCACTACGCCGGCTGGCGGCTGCGTCACCTGCGGCCCGACCCGCTGGTCGTCCGCACCTTGGCCGAAGCCTGGTCGGCCAAGCGCCCCCGGCCGGCTCTGGGCTTCCTGCCCGACGCCGACCCCACCCCCGTGCCCGACGGCCGGTGGCACCACGCCCGGCTGGACCTGACCCGGCTCACCCTTGCCGATCCCGCCGGCTTCGCCCGGCAGTGGCCGGAAGTGCCGGGGGCGACCACGGCCGACTTCGCCTACGTGTCCGGCCACTTCGGCCAGGCGGCCGAGGGCTACCGAGCGGAGCTGTCGGCCGATCCGGACAGCCCGACGGCCTGGACGGGACTCGGGCTCGCCCTCTCCCGGTCCGCCACCGGACCGGCCGGGTCGGTCCTGCTGCACCAGCCGGAGCTGGTCCGGGCGGTGCACCGCCTGGTGGTGGCCGACGGCGCCGCGCCGGACACACCGGACGAGCTCGCGGGCTGGCTCGGCTGGCTGCGGACCGGCACCCGGCCGGTCCGCAGCTGAACCCGTTACAGCGCCGATCAGTACCAATCCGCCCACAGTCACGGCCGAATGACTTCGCGGCAACGGTTACGTGCCGCGTGGGCGTCGGCCTGCTTTTGGCCGGATCGGTACTACAGCGGCAGCGGGTCGATGTCGCAGTCCGCGCGGACGCCCTTCGACGCCGCGATGGTGCCGGGGTGAGACTCGCCCAGCACCATCCGGTATCGCGCCAGGACATCGGCGTACAGCGTCTCCGCTTCCTGGCTCTGCCCGGACGTGCGCAGGTCGAGTGCCCGGTTGAGCGCGGCGGCGAGCGTGGTCGGGTGGTCCTTTCCGAGTACTCGCTCGGCTCGCGCCAGCATGTTCGTTCCCAGCTCCAGTGCGACCGCGGTCTCGCCGAGCGCGGAGAGATCGCTCGCCAGGTTGATCCCGCACAACACCGCGCTCGGGTGGTCCGGCCCGAGCGCCTCGCGCAGCTGTCCCAAGGAACGCTCGTCCAGTTGCCTGGCCGCGGCGGCGTTTCCGAAGAGCCGCAGGGTCACGGCCAGGTCGACGGCAGCGGCCATCGTGTGCGGGTGGTGCTCGCCCAGGTTGCGCCGGTAGCGCTCGAAGATCTGCTCACCCAGTTCCCGCGCGGACCGCAGTTCCTGTGCGTGGCGGAGGTCGATCGAGTAGCCGAGTGCGCAGGCCATCACGTTGAAGTTGTCTTCGCCGTAACGCACGCGGAAGCGCTCGAGCACCGCGGCCGCCAGTTCCTTCGCCGCTTCGTGGTCGCCGGCCTTGCGCCGGGAGACCGCCAGGTAGGCCATCCGGCGTAGGGTTTCCGCGTTGTCCTTGCCGAACAGTTCCCGCACGCGTTCGGCGAGTTTCTCGTTCTCTTCGCGGGCCCAGACGTAATCACCCGCTTCCCGGCGGTCGATGATGAGACCCGCCCGGGAGCTCAGGGTCTCCGCGTGGTCGTAACCGAGGATCTCGGTCTGGCGCTGGTAATTCGCTTCGTCCAGCTCGGCGGCTTCGCGGTACTGACCCGTGAGACGCAGGTTCGTGCCGTGGATCCGCGCCGCGCGCAGCGTGACCGGGTCGTCCTCGCCGAAGAGCGCCTTGGCCTTCTGATAGACATCTTCGGTCAGGTCGCGGGACGCGAGGAAGTCGCCTTGCGCGGAGAGGTCGCCCGAGACCGCGATCTGGGCGGCGAGCGTCTCTTCGCTGTTGTCGCCGGAAAGCTCCCGTCGCGTGTCGAGGATCGTCCGGTTGATCGCCGCCGCCTCGGCGTACCGGCCGGTGACCCAGCAGAAGTAACCCAGCCGCTCGGCGGCCTGCAACGTCTGCTCGTCGTCGGCACCCAGCCGTTCGGTCCAGTTGCGGTGCGCCAATTCCGCGAGGCGGAGGGCCTCGTCGTGGTCGCCCCACTGGTACAGGTACCGCATCAGGTTGATCACCAGCTGGCGGACCCAGCGGTCGTCGCATTCGACGATCTCGGACGGGTAGACGTGCGGGAGGATCTCCTGGTAGCGCGGCCACTGCTTCGACGAAGTGGGGTCGTTGGGGTCGCGCTTCGCGAGCAGCAGGTGGGCACCGTGCCGCATCTCCGCACGGTGCTGCGGTGTCATGCGGTTGCGCAGCACGATCTGCACCAACCGGTGCAGAACGATCGAATTGGTGCGGTGGTCGATCTTCGCCAGGCTGTACCGGTTGATGTCCCGGATGGCCCGCGCCAGTTTCATCGGGTCGCGCAGCGCCGTGTCGATCTCGGGCAGAATGGAAATACTGCCGACACCAGAAAAGAATGCACGCGAAATCGGCTCCGGTGCGAAAAAAGCGCAAATCTGTAGCAGCTGGTGCGCCACCGGATTTCGCGTTCGCAGTTCGTCGAACGCGACGTTCCAGGCTGCGGCGACCGAAACCTCGTAGTCCGCCGGGCTCGAGGTGTCGAGGATTTCCGCGACTTTCTCGTCGAACAACCGCAGGTATTCTTGCACCGGCATGCCGGTTTCGGCCCGCCAGGCGGCGGCCTGTTCGATCGCCAGCGGAAGGTCCCCCAGTCGTTCCGCCAACTGCTCGGCCTCGGCCACGTCGATCTCCGGACCACGCCGGCGCAGCAGTTCGACGCTCTCCGAGCGTTCGAAGACGGCGACTTCCAGCGGCCGGGCGACGCTGGCCCATTCCGCGTTGCGGGAGGTGATCAGGATTTCCCCGGGGCCGTTGGTCGGGAAGAACTGGCGGACCAGCGCGACGTCTTCGGCCGAGTCGAAGACCAGCAGCCACCGCCGGTACGGCCGCCCGGTCCGCAGCGCCTCGCGCACGGCCGGGATGGCGGTGTTCGCTTCACCGGAGCCCTGGAGTCCCAACGCCTGGGCGAGCTCGGTGAGGGCAACCCGGATCTGGGCGGCCTCGGTGGCCGGGATCCACCACACGACGTCGTATTCCCGCAGGTGGCCGTAGATGTATTCGACGGCCATCTGCGTCTTGCCGATGCCACCCATGCCGTGCAGGGCCGACGGCAGGACGGCGGTGGTGCCGGACATGACCCGCTCACCCAGCTCGCGGAGGAGTTCCCGGCGCCCGGTGAAGTTGGGATTCCGGGGCGGCACGCTGCCCCACACCGGAGGGACGTCCTCGGTCGGACTGTCCACGTGTTCCAGGGTGAAGATCGGCCGGGGGCCCAGCCGGGGCCCGCCGTCCCGGGACGGCGAAGGCTCGTGCAACTCCGGACTCCGCCGAACCGGGTCGTCCGCCACCTCACCGGTGGCCATGACTGCGGACGTGGAAGCCTCAGGGGGCACGGGCGGTTTCGCCATAGTGTCTCTCACCGGTTCACCATAATCGTAGGGCGGTATTCTCTTTTGGGCGATATCTTCGGTTACCCCGGAAACAGGCGACGACACCGTCGCTGAATCGGGTGCTATTGAGGAAAGTTCACCGGAGTAGTCTCGCTCTTTCGAGCGAATTCGGCTGGCGCGGGAAGAATAAGGACCACTGAGCGCCTGCATTACCACCCGTTCGAGTGCGACATCGTGCGCCGGATCCGCCTGGGCGTCCGGATCCCGGGTGGCGTCCGGGGCGTCGATGGCATCCCGCAGCCGGGTGATGGTGCCGAACCGGGCCTCGGTGGCACGGACGACCTCCGCGGTGTCGGCACGCCGGGCCCCGCTCAGCAGCACCTGCCGGACCGAAGCCGGGAAGTCGAACACCGTCGTCTCGTCGCCGACCGCCGCGGCCGGCCGCAGCAACCCGCTCGTCAGCACTTCCGTCAGGTGCTCCGGCCGCGCCTCGGGAAGGAGCTCGTCCTGGACGAACCGCGCGACCGAAAGGTTCGCCGGCACCGCGGCGAGCATGGTCGCCAGCCGATAGGCCGGCGGCGAGGCGACGCTCAGGAAGCGGCGCACCCGCTCACGGGCACTGCCGGGATCGACGAGGTCGTCGCTGCCCTCGATGGGCGCACCCTTCAGCCCGCTCAGCAGCACCCGGGCGGGCACGAAACCCTTGTGCTCACCGGCAACCAGCCGGGCCCACCACCGCAACCACCGCGGGCCGAGCTCCATCACCGGCACCGGGATCGCCCCGCCGTCCTTGGCCGCCGCCAGTTCCGGATCGGCCCACGCCTCCGGCAGCTCCCAGCCCCACTGGCTGTTCGGCGCGACCGGCACCCGGACGTTCAGCCGCGCGCGGTGCAGGTCCATGCCCCGGGACCACAGCCGCTGCGGCAGCACGTGCAGGACCGTCGTCGGCATCACCGACGCCCACTCGGCGAGCACGGCGGAAACACCGCCGGACCGCCAAAGGTCACCGACGCCGTCGGTGACGACCAGGACGATCCGCCGTCCGGTGGGGTCGATCAGCTCGGACGGATCCCGCGGCGCCGACGACGACGTCTCGCCGTACAACCGCGGCCGGCCACGCCGGTGGCCGCTACTCTGCGTGTCGAGCCGGCGGTACTGGATCGTCCGGAAGGCACCGAGTTGTTCGAGGCCGGCGCGAAACGCCTTCACGGTGCTCCGCCACAGTGTCATCGACCGAGCCGTGTCCACCACAACGGTGAGATCCAGCCAGCGTTCGAGCTCGGGTTCGGTCACCGGCCACCAAAATCCGCTCTCGGCGACCCGCTCGGCCGTCGCGGCTTCGTCGACGATGACAACGTGCTCATGCCAGGCCGGCACCCTTCGCTTCAGCGTGCGGAGGGCACGAACGATAACGGACGGCCGAACCGATCCAGAGACGGGTTGTGATTGCGGTGCGGAATCCGTAGCCGACGGGACTTCGGCCGCTGCACCCGCAAACACCTGACGTGGGCTTTCGAGTACCGGAACCGGCTCCGGCCGCGCCGCCGGGGGCGGCAGCTCCAGCGGCATCGGCAGCGGGTCACCGGATCGCGGGACATCCGGTGGGCGATGGGGCATCGCCGGCCGCAGCCGCGTCTCGTCGGTCCGCGTCGCCGCGATCAGCCACAGCGCGTCGGCGACGTCCCGCACATCCGGCTGACCGGGGTCCGCGGACGGTCGCCGTTCGCCCGCCCCGGTGAACCGCGATCCCGCGCCGACGGGACCGGGGACCGGCGAAAAGGGCGGGCCGCCCACGTCATTGCACCGCCGACAGACGCTGCCAAAGCGCGTCCACCAGCCGCTCCCAGGTCGCGTCGCCGCGGTAGGCGCCGGACGTGGCGAGGTACATGGCATCCAAGAGCTTCCCGCTGGGCAGGCGGTCGTCGCCGGACGCGCTGCGCCGCACGAACTGCTCGATCAGCTCGTTCTGCAGGCCGTCGCCGAGCTTGCGCCGGTTCTCCTCCGAATCGTGCAGGTGGGCGACGACCATCGCGGCCAATTGCTCCGGGTCCGGATCCGGCATTTCCAGTTGCAGACAGCGCCGCAGGAAAGCCGGGGGGAATTCCCGTTCCCCATTGCTGGTGATGATGACGATCGGGAACGCATGACACCGGATCCGCCCACCGACGACCGGAGCCGTCTCGCCGGGGTCGTCGGTGAACACCGTTGCTTCGGGGGTGTGACTGCGGATGCGTTCGAGTTCGGGAACGCGGAATTCGCCGTCTTCGAAAATGCTGAGGAGATCGTTGGGGAGATCGGCTTCGCTCTTGTCGAGCTCGTCGATCAGCAGAACGCGCGGAACCCGGCGCGGCAGGAAGGCGGTGCCGAGCACGCCGAGCCGGAGGAATTCGCCGATCGGCGGCTCGGGTGCCGGGCTGGCGCGCTCGCCGCGGGCGGCGAACCTGGCGCTCGCCGCCTGGATCCGGCCGATGGCGTCGTAGTGGTAGAGCCCGGAGTTCAGGGTGGTCCGGCTGGTGATCGGCCAGCGCAGGACCCGGCCCAGCTGCAGCTCGGCGGCCAGCCGGTAGGCAAGCGTGGACTTCCCGGTGCCCGGGTGGCCGGTGACGAGCAGGGGCCGCCGGAGGTAGAGGGCGGCGTTGATCATGTCCAGCTCGGCCGGACCAGTGCGCTGAGCCGATTGCGAATGCTCGCTCCCGAGCCGCCGGGCGACGTCGTGGTCGTCGCGCGGCGGTTCGTCCGATTCCGGCAACGGGCCACCGTCGAAGTCCCGCCACGGCGGTGGCGGGGGCAGGATGTCCGTCAACCCCAGATCGTGGATCGGGCGTCCGGTACCGCGGTAGACCCACCAGTCCGACGACGCGAGGCGGGACGCGTCGCGAACCTGCGCCGCCTCGCCCCCGTCAAGACGCTCGCTCTCGGTCATCCCGGATATCCCCTCGCTGCCACGGGAAAGCTGGCGGCTGGTCAAGAACGAGACGGCTCGGATCGTCCCACAGCACCACCAGATCCCGCACTGGATTATCCCGATGGAAGCTGGTTTCGGGAAGACTGGCGTACCGGTAGTTCTTCGCGCGCATTGGCAAATCGCTCAGGCCTGATTCACCCTCGGCGAGTTCGGTGATCAACTCCCGAAGTACGTCGAGTGGTGCATCAGGGTGCCAGAGTACCGCCGGGATACCCGACCGCAAAGCCGCTGTCAGGCTGTCTCCGTCCCCGCCGGCTTCGCGCGGCGGAGCCGAACCGAGGACCACCAGCCCCCAGCGGAGGTCGGAAAGGACCACGTCAAGCGCCGAAGCCTGAGTGCCGTTTTCGTAGTACACGCACTCGGCGGACGGGTTCGCCATGAACGCCTCCCAGTGCTGGTTCCACACCCGGTGCCAGTGCTTCGAACGCATGCGCTCCAGCGAACGGACGGAAATGATGTAGTCGATCGAAAGCGGCCGAGGCATGCCGGATTCGTGTTCGCGGTGCCAGAGCTGCACGGGCAGGTTCAGCAGTGCCCGCGGGAGCACGAACTCGAGGGCGACCGAACCCCGGTGATCGGCCCAGACGCGTTCCGCGTCGACCACCAGGCCGTCGACGTATCGTTCGAGGTCGGCGGCCCGCACCTCCGCCGTGCCGCCGTGCGGTGGCGGCCATTCCCCGGGAAGCCGTTGACACCAATGGGAAACCTGGTACAACGCCGGGTCTATCCCATCATGGTCGACCAGGATCATCAAGTGCAGCCGCCCTTCCCTCGACGGCAGGGCGATCGTCGCTCGACGGGCTCTCAGCTGGGCCTCGAGCCGCAGCCGTCTGGCCTGGTAGTCGTTCCACTCGGTCAGCCGCAGCCCGAGTTCGCCGCCGCACTGGTGGGCGACGAGCTCGAGAAGCGTGAACGCCGGCGGGATACCGTCGGTGTCCGCGTTGAAAGCGGCCAAATGAGTGAACGCTTCCCAGGCGGTGCGCACCTTGGGTGGCAACGGCGAACCGAGCCCGCTCGCCCGGCGCACCAGCTCGCCGAGCCGGGGCACCTCGACGTCGGCCAGCCACTGGTGCAACCGGTCGCGGTCGGCGCGCGGCAGCAGGTCGAGCACCCGCGGCCGCTCGACCAGATCGCGGACGCGTTCGGACTCCGGCGATCCGGGCCGCATGAAGGCGACGGCGCCGACCAGCGCCTGCATCCCGTTCTGATAGCGCTCACAGGCGGAAACGACTTCGATCAGGGAACTGCGCGGGGTGGGGTGCCGGGGAACCGCCAGATCGACGCCGAGGGTCTTCCCGACGAGGCTGACCACCACGGCCAGTTCCTCCGCCAGGCCGGCTTCGGCCAGCACGTCGACGACGGCTTCTCCGATTACGTGTCCCGCCACCTGGCGCAGCACCCCCTACCCACCTCGCTCGGGACGGAACCGGCGTCATCGCCCCTGCGGATCGAACGCAGTTGCGCAGATCTTACCCGCCGAAAGGGCCGCCGCCGGTTGCCAAAAAGATGTCACGCCGGGCTCTCTTCCGGCCAGTTGCCAACGCGCTCGACCAGCCGCCGCACCGGCACCGATCCCGGTTCCAGCATTTGCACCGCGGCGACGAGTTCGGCGAGCCCACCGCGATAACGCAGACAGGTACCGGCGATCTCCAGGACGTGCAGCCGGGTTTGCGGGTGATATGCCACGACCGTCGCGATCTCCGGCCGGAGCCGCTTCAGCAGCATTCTCCGGCTGCTTTCCTCGGTGACGGCCGGAATGCCCAGGAGCAGTTCCGTCAGTTCCATCACCCGGTCGATGGCGGACCCGGCGGGGGACGGCACGGCCCGCAGGTCCGGCCGGCGCTCACCGGCGGGCTCACCGCCGAGGAGCCGCAGCCACGCGACCGTGGACGTCTCCTTCGTGGTGACCGCGATCCGGCGGTACTCGGCGGGCGCCGCCGCCGGATCCTGGAGCACGACTTCCTGGTAGAAGACGTCAGAGGCCAGCAGAGCCAGTTCGGCGCCCGTCAGCTTCTGGGCCTTCTTCGCTTCCGCGGCATCGAGCACGCGGAAGGTGAAGCTCACCGCTTTGCCGACCGAACCGTGGCTCGCGCTCTGCACTTCACCGGCGTGGAGTGCGAGGCGCAGCTGGATCTGCGCCGGTTCGGAGTGCACGGCGTTGTGGCGGCGCAGCTCGGCGTGCATGCGCTCGGGCAGCTGGGCCACCAGGTCGACCTTCGCGATGTCGGGCGGCAGAAGGATCATCGCGCCGTCGCCGGTGTTCTCCACGAAACAGACGTCCCACGGGATGCCGGTCTCGGCGAAGCCGCCCTTGAGGACCCGCCACAGGGCTTCGTGCACCTCGCGCAGGTGCGCCATGGTCCGGGCCGGGTGGTTGTACCCGGCGACGTCCACGGTCATGATCGTCCGGTGCAGCGCGGCTGGATAGGAAACCACGACACCCTCCCCACGTCCCGCGCTCATTGTCCCAGACCCATGCACCCTCGGCCATGTTCACGCAGGGCGTTGCGGCGAAAACAGACCTCCTTGACCTTGTTTCGTCCATAATTCGGCGCGCCCACGAGACGTCTTCACCTGGTGAGCGCGGATGAGGACCACCGCGTCTCGACCATCGAGCTGTTCTTCGACCTGGTCTTCGTTTACGCCATCACCCAGACCACCCAGCTGATGGCCGACCACCTCAGCCTCACCGGTGTGGGGCAGGGGCTGGCCATGCTCGCCGGCCTGTGGTGGTGCTGGTGCAGCTACGTACGCGCTCGTGCAGTTGCTGGACCTGGTCGCCTACCTCGGCGCCGCGAAGCACGATCCCGGGTTGCGGCGGGTGCTGCTCAAGATGTTCGTCGGGCTGCTGCCCAGCGTCGTGCTGCTCGGCGTGGCTGCTTTCCTCACCGGGCCGGAGGGCTGGCGGCTCAACGCCCCCGCGCACTTCGCCGAACGGTTCGGGCTCATCGTGATCATCGCGCTCGGCGAGTCGATCGTCGCGATCGGCATCGGGATCGGCTCGCTGCCGATGTCGTGGCTGCTCACCGGCGCGGCCGTGTGCGGACTGGCGCTGGCGGCGGGGCATGTGGTGGACCTATTTCGACGTTGTCGCGCGCGTGTCCGAGCACCGGCTCACCCAGGCGACCGGGACCGAGCGCACGAAGCTCGCCACCGACTCCTACACGTTCCTGCACCTGCCGCTGATCGCCGGGATCGTGCTCGTCGCCCTCGGCCTGAAGAAGGCGTTCCTCTACATCGCCGACACCGAGCACCACACGCCGGGCGAGGCACTGCACGGCATCCCGATCTGGACGCTGACCGGCGGCCTCGCGCTCTACCTGATCGCGCAGAGCGCCCTGCGCAAGCGCAACCTCGGCAGCTGGAACGTCCAGCGGCTGGTCCTCGGCGTCCTGCCGGTCGCGGCGACACCGGCGCTCGAGCACGTGCCCGCCGCGGCACTGCTGCTGGTCGTGGCCGCATTGGTGGTCGGGCTCATCACCTTCGAGCGGCTTCGGTTCACCGAGTGGCGGTGGAAGGTCCACGCTCAGCACCCATAGCGACGGAAAGGCCGCCCGGTCTCTGCGACCGGGCGGCCTTTCCGTCGCGTCACGACTACTTGAGTTCGGCGCTTGTCTTGCCGAGGATCCGCCGCGCCACGATGAGTTGCTGAATCTGCTGCGTCCCCTCGAAAATGTCGAGGATTTCTCAGCCGGATTTCGCTGATCTCCCTCACTTCGCGCAAACGGCCTCTGAGCTGCGCTGATGCGTCTCGTTAGTTCTCGTCGTCTGTCGCTGCTCCCTGGCCTCTGACGGCCTGGAGACGGCCTGGCGGACCAGCCACACCTACCCCTGCATCCCGATACGAAGCCAGCACGCGGCCGGTGGTGCCGGGTCAAGACACGCTTCACCGTCTTGACGCGGTGCTACCGGCCGTTGTCACGATCCGGCGTCGGGATGGAGGTCTCTCACGACGGTGCGTAACGGAGATCGAGTCACGAACGACCCGTATGTCACGACCGCTCGCAGAGGAGGCCGACGTTGGCTCTGGGGACCCGTGTGCCGCCGCCGCGCGGCGCTGCGCCAGGTGACCCGCTGGCGGCCGCACCGCCCGGCCGGCGGGCGGAGCGGAGCGGCAGCCCGCCGTGTCGGAAGCGGATGCGGCCGCCCAGGCGAGGGGCTACGTAGGCGACAGGCGCGCCGCCAGCGGCGGCGCGCTCTTGATCCCATAGAGCCAAGTTCGGCAGCTCGCAACGAACCGTCTTAATAAACGACTCTTCTCATGTTGAGGAAGTTGAGGAACAAGATGAGCTATAGCGCTACACGGTTGACTTGCTTCGCGCTTATATCTGCGCTTGAGGAAGATACTCGATTGCATGTCGAGGAAGCCGTGGGCGATCTAGAGCCTCTGGATATCTTCACAAAAGACGAATATGAAAAAGTCGTTGATCGTTGTTCTCGTGAACGAATTTCGGGTGCCCAGCTCTCAATGGGAACTTTAATCCAGTTCATAGACTATGCCGACGGTATCCAGCTGTTGAATCGCTTTTCTCATAACGTTGACGCTGACCTAAAAGAAGAGCTTCCGAGGCTAACGCAAGCGATCTCCAAGATTGCTCCAATTCGAAATCGTGTTGCTCACACGAGACCGATGGAGATCGAAGATTTGCCGACTGTCCTGGATTTTTGTCGGTCACTTCGCACTAACGGCAACAAGGAACTCTGGCCAAATGTTGGATTGGCTATTGAAAAAATATCCCAAAATCCCTCCTATGTATTGAGTCTTAATATCAACCTCAAGGGTGACCCGGATCCTGGGCCGATGCATAATCTCCCGATTCCGGACTTCGATGAGACCGGCTTCTTTGGTCGAAAAAAGCAAGTAGAGCGAATCAAGAGGATCGTCAAGGGTGCGTACCCAGTAGTTTCTGTTCTGGGGGACGGTGGTATCGGCAAAACTGCGATTGCCCTGAAGATTGCGTACGACCTGCTGGACGACCCAAATGCAAACTTTGATGCAATAGTGTGGGTTACTGCGAAGTCGGAGCGATTGACCACAAGTGAAGTTGTAAGGATAAGTGGGGCAATCGAAGACTCGCTTGGATTGTTCGCTAGTGCTGCGGAAAGCCTGGCTGGCAGCTTTGAGGGTGACCCGATCGACGAGGTCCTCAGTTATCTGGCTAGCTTCAAGGTGCTCCTCATTCTCGACAATCTTGAGACCGTGCTGGACGCCCGATTGCGGGAATTCTTACTAGAGATCCCGTTGGGAAGCAAGGTGATTATCACTAGTAGAATCGGTGTTGGCGTAGAGAACCCAGTAAACCTTGGTCCCCTTACTGACGACGAAGCAGAGCGCTTGCTCTATGTCTTGGCTCGTACGCGTGAAGTGGACGCGTTGAAAGCCCTGGATAAGGACGGCATGTCTCGGGTGTCCAAGGCAATGCTCGGCCGCCCGGCATACATAAAGTGGTTTGTGTCTGGCGTGCAGGCGGGGAAGCGGCCTGAGGAACTTTTGCGTGATAACGGCTTGTTCTTGGACTATTGCATGTCGAATGTGCACAAGTTCCTTCGTGCTGGTGCGCAGACTGTGCTTAAGTGTATGCAAGTCCTTCCTGGTGTGCGAACTCAGTCGGAGATTGCTTTCTTGTGTGAGTTTAATGCCGACCAGACGCAGGCCGCAATTCTTGAGTTGCTTACTACCAATTTTGTCCATATGAGAACTCAGTCAGGTTCACGCGAAGTCGAGACCACTTACGAGCTCACTGAGTTTGGTAGAACGTATCTGGAAAAGCAGCATCCCGTATCGTCTGATGATCGTAAAAGATTTCAGTCTAACAACCAGCGTCTCATCGCGCTGGGAAGATCGCTCCGTGATGAGAACTCGGCATCTCCCTATGATCCGGGAACGCTTGATGTAAGTGCGGGGGAATTTGGTGCTGCCCGCGTACTTCGTTCCGCTGGCAGAAAGGCCGAAATAAGAAAGTTTGACCAGGCTCTGCAAGACTGCGCCGAGGCACGTCGATTGTCTCCCAATTACTTTGAGACGTGGCGCGTGGAGGCTCAGATTTACGCGCAGTCTGGAGATTACTCGTCCGCGCGGAACGCTTTTGATAGAGCGATCGAACTGGCGCCAGATAGTTCATCTCTTAACTATTTCTTTGGTTCTTTCCTTGTTGACGAGAACATCGACCTAGACAGTGGTCTAACTTTTCTCCGGAAAGCCGCTCGGAAGGATCCAGATAGTGCGGTTGTGCTAAGGCAGATTTCGTGGGCCAATCTGACTAATGGTTCATTTAGGGAAGCCTTCGACTCGGCGATTCATGTGCTTACCGTGCCAGGGTCATCCCCCTATGGCGTGGAAATGACTGTGATTGCTCTTCGTGCTGCGTCATACAATCTGCAGTTAGATATTGACAACGGATTTATTGATCGGGCGATGGAATTTGCAGAAGAGGTGCTGCATCAGTTAGAATGTATAACTGTCGAGTATCTGATCGGCGAGCCATGTGATCGACTCTTGTTGTTGGCGAGCATATGTGATTCTTTGCGCGATCATATTGAAGATGATTTTCTGAGGAGGAAGGTTGCCACTTTCAAGTCCAGGTTGATTGAGTTTGTGAGGCGTGCAGACGCGTCATCGCTCGACCGTCGGATCGGGCAAGTAAAGACACTGGTTCCGGATAAAGCATACGGATTTATCACTTCGGGAATCAGGGATTATTTCTTCCACATTCGCGACCTTTTGTCGCAGCAGGACTGGTTTCACTTGGAATCTGGTGTAACTGTAGCCTTTATGCCAGATGACGAAAATCCTAAAGGTATACGTGCATTGAATGTTGCATGGCTGAACTAGGATGACTAAGTGAAGTAGACATTCCGGGGTTCTTCAGTGGCGTGCGTAATCCGGAGTCTGATTGAGGGGTGGATATTTAGGCTGGATAACTCTTGAAGACTTATCCAGCCGACCTCGCTGCTTTCGTTGCTTGTCCGAAGAGTGCCATCTCGGAGGGTGGCGCGGAAGCAAATTGAGAATTCTTGTCGGACCTCCCCGTCGTCATAGGCTATGACGTGCTTTGGATCGGAGTAAAGGCCAATCACGCCCACAATTTCGCACTCGATTCCGGTCTCTTCGCGGACTTCCCGGACCGCAGCTTCAGCGAGCGTCTCGCCGAGCTCTAGTTGGCCGCCTGGGATCGAGTACAGGTCGTTGTCGGTGCGCCTGATCATCAAGATCCGGCCTTCGTCGTCCTGGATGAACGCTGACACTGCTACCGCGATGCTGTTGGCTTTGGGTGCGTTCGGGTCGTTGTAGTAGTCGACTCGGGTCATGCTGCTGCCTCCTTAGAAGGTGGCGGGCTTAGCGAGGTTCCAGACTGACTCGAAGCTCTCCGAGTACGTCTCGAAGAGGTCCCCGGCGGAGAGTCTCCGCAGGTGGAGGGATGGGGCGTGGGCTCCCTGGAACCCGTACACGTGCGTGTTGATGATCATCTCGTCGTCGAATCGGAAGATCGAGTTGTAGAGCGTTGTGTTGTGGAACCGCATCTCGACCCCGTCGACGCCGATCAGCGGCCGGTAGAACGCCAGGGCGTTGCGGATGCGCGCCGCAAGCGTCCCGTCGCCGAGCTGCTCTTCCTCGCCGCGCAGTGCGACGCTGTCACCCCCGGGGTCTCCGAACACGAGCCGGATCTTCGCGCCGGCCTCTGCCTTGGCTGCCAGGTCCTTGATGAACCGCGGGCGTTCGACCAGGAACAGAGCTGCATGGACCAGGATCTCGACGGTCTCCGATGCTTCCTTGATCAGCCGGTCCCACAGCTCGACGGGGACGGCGTTGCGATGCGGGAACACCTGCACCAGTTCAGCGGCGGCCGTCTCGGCCTTGCGCTCCGGGGCCACGGAGTCCGGCCACAGGTAAGTCTCTGACTCGCGCGCCATGGCGGCGATCTTGTGCCGATGCTTGGGATAGGGCGTCCGGTTCTTGGTGATCCAGCGCTCGACGGTCTTCTGATCCACCCCCACAGCCTTTGCGACCTGCTCCAATGTGAGGCCGTTGCGCAGTAGCGCGTCACGCAGGCGTTCGTTCGGCATCGGCACCCCTTGGGACGTGTAGGGACGTCTTCGACGGTACCAGGGACGTCCCAAGATGTCCCGCCACGTGGTGATCACGTCCCGCGTTTTGGCGGAGTCTGGGTGTCAGGTTGCCGGGGCAGGCCCGGTGGCCAGGACACCCGAGGAGGTAGGCGTGATCATTGAAACCGCCGTCCGGCCGACTGGCTTGGACAAGCGGGCGGTCCCTCGCCGACGTGCGGCGTAGGCGCGGCGTGGCATGCGCGACACGGTTCAGATCCACGTCACGGCTGATCTGCCGATTCGTGTCCGGGCGCTGACGTACGCAAACCGCGCGGAAGTCCGGTTCGGCAAGGCGTTCCCGGTGGTCCTGCTCGTGGACTCCGACGCCATCGCCGTACTGCGGAGGGAACTGGACGAGGTCAGCGCGGCACTGGACGCCGCAGCGGCACGAGGCGGAGAACCGCCCGAAGAGACCAACTAACAGACGACACAAGGGATTCAGCATGGCTATCGACAAGGGACACCGGTTCGGGATCGACTTCGATGACGCGTTTCCGCAGGGCTTGGTGATGGTGGGCGAGGTGTCGCCGGACAACGAGTACCAGTCGCGTGAGGACCGCGCCGCCAATCGCCCGGTGCGGCAGCGGGTCGACGAGATCACGGGTAAGCGGCAGTGGAAGGTCATGGTCACCGACCCGGCCGAGACCCGCGCCAAGCGAGCCTCCTTCGAGATCACCCTTCTCGCCGACGTCCAGCCCGTGCCGACTACCTCAGAGGCGCTGCCGGGGATGCGGCCTATCGAGCTGGACGGCCTGACGGCCGAACCGCGCGTGGCGGGACAGGGCGAGTTCAAGTACCAGTCCTACGTGTTCCGCGCGACCGGCTTCAAGCAGGCCACGAGCAAGCCGTCTCGGTCCGGTGGGACCAGTGAGACGGCGAAGGCGGCGTGACAGGCATGGGCTTCCGCGAGCAGGTCGAGGCGTGGGAGCAGGCCTACCGGGACTACATGGCCGCCTGGGAACACGGTCGCGCGGTGCTGTCGCCGGTGAGTGCGACGAACACGGCGAATGCTGCTCGGCGGGTGTCGCGGGCGTGGCACGAGCTGGCGCAGGTGCGGGGGTTGCCGTGGTGGTGTGTGGCGGCGCTGGAGTCGGCGGCCGAGGGGTTCGCCGACCTGGCCCGGGAATGGGAACGACATGACGGCAACGTGGGACGAGCTGGGGCTGCGCTGGACGGTGGGCGCGGGTACCGAGGTGACGGTGGAGGAGACCGGGACGGGCGCGACGCATCCGCCGGTCCTGGTGCTGGCTGGTGGGCTGTGCGTGGTGACGCTGGTGCCGCCGGAGGACCAGACCGCCTGGACGGGGTGCGCGGTGTTCCTTCGCCGGCTCCGCGACCACGCCGAGGAACTGGCGGCCCTGCTGGAAGCCCGCGCGGAGAGGCGTGACCGTGCGCAAGGGTGAGCCGAAGACGCTGCGGGACGCCCACGAGGTCGTGATGGACCGCCGGCCACCGAACGACGCGAACCCGTCGGTGTGGCTGGCGTTCCGCCTCGGCAACGCGCGGCTGTACAAGGCCGTCGCGGACGTCGACCGGGGCCATCACCACGAGGCGCTGTACTGGGCCGGATACGAGGAGCGGAAGGCGGGTGAGATCTCGGCCGAACTCCAGGCGGAAGGAACGCCCGCTGACTAGTCCCATGTAGACGAGCGAAAAGTCAACAGTATCAGCGAAAAACGCGCGCTATGACGTGCGTTGATGAAGCACGTCCTGTTGCGGGTGCGTGTGATCCGTAAGGCGCAGAAGCGGTGCCCGGCTACCAACCTTGCCGCTCCTGCGCTGTCCACAACCAGCGGAAGTGAACAATGACAACGCTAAACGATGACAACCGGCGCGCGTCAACGGGGGTCACCCGAACGCGCTGCGCCTCCTGCAAGCGATTCGCCAAGCTCCTGCCCGGCGAGACCAAGTGCGCGCCCTGCTTGGGAATGCTGCCGTTGGATCTCGACGTGAAGCGGGGTGGTCGGTGATGTCTCCCGGGTTCGCGGTAGTGGCCCTGGCTGGGCTGGGGCTCGGTGTGTGGGTGCTGCATAAGATCGGCCGCGCCCTGGCCTCGATTCTGGAAGCCTTGGCTGCGGCGGCCGTGGTGTTCGTGGCCCTGTGGTGGCTGTGCAAGGCCGTGGTGTGGATGCTCGCGCAGGTTGTGACCGGTGGCGGACCAGCCTCGCCGCAATCGTGGTCTACGGCTGGTGTGAGCTGGTCGGCTGGCTGTCGCTGGCGATCACCCTCGGCAGTGTCGCGGCGGTCCTCGCGGCGTGGTGGGCGATCGATGCCGTCTCGTTTGATCAGTGGTGCTGGCGGTTCCTGCGCTCGTGGTGGGCTCGCTGGGTGGTTTACGGGCGGAAGCTGGCGGAGTGGCTGCACGCGTGCGGTCTGTCGGTGCGGGACGAGGCGTTGCCGGTGGTGGTGAACGTAAACCTCGTCGGCCGTCGACGAGCACTGTCCCGCTCGACCTCGACCCGCTCCGGCACCCGGATGCCCAAGGTGCTCGGCGTCCGGTCGGGTGCCTCGTGGGATGAGGTGCGGGTGGAGCTGGTGGCCGGGCAGAAGCCGGAGGACTTCGACGAGGCCGCCCGGGCTCTGGCCGTTGCGCGGAAGGTCACTCGCTGTCAGGTCCGCGAGCTGGCCCCTAACGTCGTATCGATCGACTTCCAGCGCCGTGACCTGCTCAGCGGCGGCGTGGCTGGCCCCCAGGTTCCGGACGGCGTCGACTCGACCGGCGTGGACCTGCGCAACGTCTGGGCCGGGCGGACCGAGTACGGCCGTGACTGGCGCGTTCCGTTGCTCGGCTCTGGCGCGCACTGCCTGACTGCCGGTGCGTCGGGTGCAGGGAAGAACAGCGTCATGTGGTGCCCGCTCGTGGCCGCTGCTCCGGCGATCCGGGCCGGGGTGGTGCGCATGTCCGGGATCGACCCCAAGGGCATGGAACTGGCCTACGGGCGCGGGATCTTCTCTCGCTACGCCGTGGGCGGCAAGGACGCGGTTGAGCTGCTTGACGGCCTGGTGGAGGAGATGGAATCGCGCAAGCGCGCGTTCGCCGGGCGGCTGCGCACGATCCCGGTGTCGACGGAGTATCCGTTGGAGCTGCTGGAGTTCGACGAGATCGGCGCGCTGACGAAGTACACCGACCGCAAGACCCGCGAGGCCATTGTGGAGCGCGTCGCGCTGCTGACGACGCAAGGGCGTGCGTTGGGGATCTCGGTCCGTGGCTATGTCCAGGAGCCCACTAAGGACACCGTGCCGGTCCGGGAGCTGTTCACCCGGCGGGTGTGCCTGCGCGTGACCTCGAAGACGCACGTCGGGATGGTGCTGGGTGACGGGGCGTATGAGCGCGGGGCGTGGGCGAACCGGATCGGCGACGCTGAGGCCGGAGTCGGTTACGTCTGGGGCGAGGGCATCCGCGAACCGTTGCGTGTCCGGGCCGGGTGGGTCTCTGACAGCACGGTGAAGGCGCTGGAGGCGTATGTGACCAATGGTGGTGTCGCGGATTTGCGACACGGTGGTGAGGGGGTGGCCGCGTGAACCGGCTGATGATCTTCCTCGACGCCATCCGTGACCACCTCGACTCGTATCAGCTGCCGCCGGCCGCGTCGGTCGACGTCAACGCCTGGTCCAGCCCGATCACGGTTCAGCTCGACGTGGACGGCCTGCCGGAGGTCGCTCGGGCGCTGCTGGTGTGGACCCAGGGTCTGCCCAGGGTCTGGTTGACACCTCATCTGTGAGGCTTCGGCCTCGCCTGGAAGGATGTCACCGTGCCCAAGCCCTACCCCCGTGAGTTCCGTGACGATGTCGTCGCGGTGGCCCGTCGCGGC
>NZ_JADWPD010000024.1 GCF_017308975.1 Amycolatopsis sp. MtRt-6
CGGGGCCCCCCCCCGCGGGGGGGGGGCCCCACGGTTCGGAGTCGATCCGGTACGACCCGTGGGCGGGTCGTGGTCCGCGTCGGCGTGGTTCGTGCTGTAATGCAGCGTGCTTTACATCGTGCTGGTCCTGGTGCTGGCGGCTCTGGGGTTGCTCGTCACGGCGCTGATGACGGCTTCTTCGCTGTGGGCGTGGGTGTCCATCGGCCTGTCCGTGCTGGCCGGCCTGCTCCTGGTCGCCGACTGGCTGCGCCGCCGTCGCCGCTCCGCCGCACCGGCCGTCACTGCCGAGCCTGAGCCCGAGGCGCCTGCCGAGCCGGTCGCGGAAGAACAGACCGCGCTGATCCCGGCCTCCGGTGACCTGGGCGACCCGGCCGACACGCCCGAGCCGGCCGTGGATTCCACCGAGACCGAAACAACGGCCGATTCCGAGCCGGGGGTCGAAGAGACCCCGGAGGAGGACGTCGCCGTCCTGGCCGACCTCGAGGACGAGGTCGTGGTGGTCGACGAGCACCCCCGCTACCACCTGCGCACCTGCACCTGGCTCGGCACCCGCGAAACGATCCCGATCGGCGTCGGCGAGGCCCGCCAGCTCGGCTTCACCCCCTGCGCCGTCTGCCGCCCCGACGCCACCCTGGTAGCCGCCCACCGCTGACCGTGTCGCCCCTCCCATCACACGTGATGCCTCTCTGATCACGCGTGATGCCCGCCGGATCACACGTGATGCCCGTCAAGCGACCAGGTCGGCGAGGCCGAGGTGGGTTTCCAGCGCCCGGGCGCCGTCCGGAGTCAGGCGCAGCGCGCGGTGGGCCTGCGCGCGACGCGTCACCCAGCCCGCGTCGAGGAACCGCGTCGCCACCGCCGCGCCCAGCGCGCCCGCCAGGTGGTGACGCTGCTCGCTCCAGTCCAGGCAGAACCTCAGCAGCGGCCGCCGCTCCGCCGCGACGACGTCGACGTCGACGCCCAGCGCACCGAACACCGCGGCCGCCGCGGGACCCAGCGTGTACGGGTGTTCGCGCAGCGGAGCCGAAATCCGGTCGCCCGGTCGCCGTCGCGTGTCTCGGGGCCCGGCCAGGGCGCCCCGCGCGAGCAACGCCGACGTGACCGTCACGCCGAGCCGGCCCGCGAGGTGGTCGTAGCAGGTCCGGGCCGTCCGCAACGCCTCCGCGCGCGTCCCCTCGCGCAACGACGTCACCGGCTGGGCCGGCGAGTACCGCGCCAACGTCTCCAGCAGCTCCGCGGTGTCCGGCCCGGCCAGCCGGTAGAACCGGTGCCGCCCCGACTTCTCGGCGACGACCAGGCCCGCCGACCGCAGCTTCGCCAGGTGCGCGCTGACGCCTTGCGCGGACAGCCGCGCCTCGGCGGCCAGCACCGACGCCGCCAGTGCCCGGCCGTCGGCGAGCGCGAGCAGCACGCGGACCCGCGCCGGGTCCGCGAACAACGCGGCCGTGCGGGCGATGTCGGCGTCGCCTTCCACGCCGTTCAGGGTGCCCCCGCGACGCTTCCACCCAAACGGAAGTGTCCGCGCGGTCCACTGGGGGACATGCTCCTGCTCACCATGTGCGCCGGGATGTTCCTGGTGCAGCTGGACGTCACGGTCGTCAACGTCGCGCTGCCCGCCATCGGCACCGGCCTGCACGCCGGCCTCGCGGCGCAGCAGTGGGTGGTCGACGGCTACTCGGTCACCCTGGCCGCGTTCCTGCTCACCGGCGGCGCCCTCGGCGACGTCTTCGGTCACCGCCGGGTCGTCCTGGCGGGCTTCGCGCTGTTCGGCGCGGCGTCGGTCGGGTGCGGGCTCGCCACCACCGCGTCCCTGCTCGTCGCCGCCCGCGCCGGCCAGGGCCTGGGCGCGGCGTTGCTGCTGCCCGGCACGCTCGCCGTGATCACGAACGCCTACCCGGGACACGCCGAGCGCGCGCGGGCCCTCGGCGTCTGGGCCGGGGTCTCGGCGCTCGCCCTGGCGGCGGGCCCGGTCCTCGGCGGCGCGGTCGTCTCGGCCGCGGGCTGGCGGCCGGTGTTCTGGCTCAACGTCCCCGTCGTGCCGGCCGCCGTCTTCGCGACCCAGCGGCTCGTTCTACACAGCGAACGCGAGCCCGGACGGCGGATCGACGTCGCCGGCGTCCTCACGGCCGTGCCCGCGCTCGGCGCCGGGATCTACGCGGTCATCGACCGGAACATCGTGGCTGCGGTGGTCGCGGCCGCCGCGCTCGGCGCGTTCCTCGCCGTGGAGCGCCGCACCCCGGATCCCATGCTGCCCCCGGACCTCGCCCGGCGGACGCTGAGCCCGAACTTCGTCGCGGCGGCGATGAACTTCACCGGCATCGGCACGATCCTCGTGCTGACGCTGTACCTGCAGGGCGTGCGGCACGCGGGACCGCTCGAAGCCGGGCTCGAGCTGCTGCCGCTGTTCGGCCCGCTCTCGCTGCTGGCCCCCGTCGCGGGCCGGCTCACCGGCCGGTTCGGGCCGCGCCCGCTGATGATCACCGGGCTCGCCCTGGGTGCGCTCGGGATGTTCACCCTGCTGCTGCTGAACGAAACCAGCGGGTACGCGGCGCTCCTGCCGACGCTGCTCGGCCTCGGCATCGGCATGGGCCTGCTCACGACGGCGGTGGTGACGGCCGCGGTCGCCGGCATCCCGCCGGAGCGCTCGGGTGTCGCCGGCGGTGTCAACAACACCGCTCGCCAGGCCGGCGGCGCGCTCGGCGTGGCGGTGCTCGGCACCGTCGTGGACGGCCCGTTCGTCACCGGCCTGCACGAGGTGGGGCTGATCGCCGGGACGTTGTGGCTGGTCGCGCTCGGCGTGACCGTACGTGCCCCTCGTGACAACCGGTTGCGCGGGCCAGTTAACCTGGTAGGCAACACGGCGTCGATCCGGCCATCACCGGGGAGCCTCCGGAAGAACCGAGCGTCACGCTCCCAGTAGAACCGGACGGGTGCGGCCCGTGACAGCCGTCGAATGAGCGGCCCGGGAGCAAGTGCCGGGCAAGCGGGGTGGTACCGCGGAACGCCGGAAGGTGTCTCGTCCCCGTGTGGGTGACCGGTGCGGGAGCCGGTCGTCCGTACGCGAGCGACGAACCGAGGAGCACCCGGATGTACCCCCAGGCCCAGCTTGGCGACGGCGCAGGAGTCCCGTCGCAGCCGTCGTTCCCCGCCCTGGAGAAGCAGGTCCTCGCCTACTGGGAGAGCGACCGCACGTTCCAGGCGACGATCGACGCGCGCCCGGCGGGCGAAAAGGGCGAAAACGAGTACGTCTTCTACGACGGCCCGCCCTTCGCCAACGGCCTGCCGCACTACGGCCACCTGCTCACCGGGTACGTCAAGGACCTGGTGCCGCGCTACCAGACCATGAAGGGCCGCAAGGTCGAGCGCCGCTTCGGCTGGGACACCCACGGCCTGCCCGCCGAGCTCGAAGCCATGCGCCAACTCGGCATCACCGAGACGTCCGAGATCGAAGAGATGGGCATCGCGAAGTTCAACGCGGCTTCGCAGGAATCCGTCCTCCGCTACACCGACGAGTGGCGCGAGTACGTCACCCGTCAGGCCCGCTGGGTCGACTTCGACAACGACTACAAGACCCTCGACGTCACCTACATGGAGTCGGTGCTCTGGGCGTTCAAACGCCTGTGGGACAAGGGACTCGTCTACGAGGGCTACCGCGTCCTGCCGTACTGCTGGCGCGACGCGACGCCGCTGTCCAACCACGAGCTGGGCATGGACTCCGACGTCTACCGCAATCGCCAGGACCCGGCCGTCACGGTCGGCTTCCGCCTGGAGGGCAACGGGAACGACCTCGACGGCGCCTACCTGCTCATCTGGACGACGACGCCGTGGACGCTGCCGTCGAACCTCGCCACGGCCGTGCACCCGGACGTGCAGTACGTCGTCGTCGAGAACGACGGCAAGCGGTTCGTGCTCGCCGAAGCGCGAGTTGCCGCGTACGCGCGGGAATTCGGCGAAGAGCCGACGGTCGTCGCCCACTACACCGGCGCGCAGCTGCTCGGAACCCGTTACGCCCCACCGTTCCCGTACTTCACCGGGACCGAGAACGCCCATCAGGTGCTGGCCGCCGACTACGTCACCACCGACGACGGCACCGGGATCGTCCACATCGCCCCCGCCTACGGCGCCGACGACAAGCTCGTCACCGACGCCGCCGGCATCCCGCCGGTCACGCCGGTCGACGCGCACGGCAAGTTCGACGCCACCGTGCCGGACTACGAGGGCCAGCAGGTCTTCGACGCCAACCCGAACATCGTGCGGGACCTCAAGAACGGCACCGGATCCGCGGCGCGGCAGGGGGCCGTGCTGCTGCGGCACGAGACCTACGACCACAGCTACCCGCACTGCTGGCGCTGCCGGAACCCGCTGATCTACCGCGCGGTGTCGTCGTGGTTCGTCGCGGTGACGCAGTTCAAGGACCGGATGGTCGAGCTCAACCAGCAGATCACCTGGTACCCGGAGAACGTCAAGGACGGCCAGTTCGGGAAGTGGCTGGAGAACGCCATCGACTGGTCGATCTCCCGCAACCGGTACTTCGGCACGCCGATCCCGGTGTGGCAGTCCGACAACCCCGAGTACCCGCGCACCGACGTCTACGGCTCGCTCGACGAGCTCGAGGCGGACTTCGGTGTGCGGCTGGACAACCTGCACCGGCCCTACATCGACGAGCTGACCCGGCCGAACCCGGACGACCCGACCGGCAAGTCCACCATGCGCCGCGTCCCGGACGTCCTCGACGTCTGGTTCGACTCGGGCTCGATGCCGTACGCCCAGGTGCACTACCCGTTCGAGAACGCCGAGTGGTTCGAGCACCACTACCCGAGCGACTTCATCGTCGAGTACATCGGGCAGACCCGCGGCTGGTTCTACCTGCTGCACGTCCTGGCCACGGCGCTGTTCGACCGGCCGGCGTTCCGCACCTGCGTCTCGCACGGCATCGTCCTGGGCTCCGACGGCGCGAAGATGTCGAAGTCGCTGCGCAACTACCCGGACGTCAACGAGGTCTTCGAGCGCGACGGCTCCGACGCCATGCGCTGGTACCTGATGGCGAGCCCGATCCTGCGCGGCGGCAACCTCGTCGTCACCGACAAGGGCATCCGCGACGCCGTCCGCCAGGCCGTGCTGCCGCTGTGGAACTCGTACTACTTCCTCGCGCTGTACGCGAACGCCGAGGGTGTGGCAGGCCAGTGGCGCACGGATTCGGCGAACGTGCTCGACCGGTACGTCCTGGCGAAGACGCACGAGCTCGTCACCGACGTCGAGTACGCGATGGACAACTACGACGTCGCGGGCGCGTGCCAGACCGTCCGGGACTTCCTCGAGGTCCTGACGAACTGGTACGTCCGCCGCTCGCGCGACCGCTTCTGGGCGGGTGACCAGGACGCGATCGACACGCTGCACACCGTGCTGGAGGTGACGTCGCGGGTCGCGGCGCCGCTGCTGCCGCTGACCACCGAGGTCGTCTGGCGCGGGCTCACCGGCGGCCGCTCGGTGCACCTGACCGACTGGCCGAACGCCAACGACCTGCCCGCGGACGCGGCGCTCGTGACGGCGATGGACCGGGTGCGGCAGGTGGCGTCGTCGGCGTTGTCGCTGCGGAAGGCCAACAAGCTGCGCGTGCGGCTGCCGCTGTCGTCGCTGGTCGTGGCGGCGTCGGACGCGGAGACGATGGGCGCCTTCGCCGACATCCTGCGCGACGAGGTGAACGTCAAGGCGGTCGAGCTGACCACCGACGTCGCCGCGCACGGCGGGTTCGAGGTCGCGGTCAACGCCCGTGCCGCCGGCCCGCGGCTGGGCAAGGACGTCCAGACGGTGATCAAGGCCGTCAAGGCGGGGGACTGGTCGTTCCAGGGCGGTGCTGTGGTCGCGGCCGGGATCGCCCTGCAGGAAGGCGAGTTCGAGCGCCGGCTGGTCGCCAAGGGCGGCGGCGCGGCGGCGGAACTGCCCGGCGGGTCCGGCCTGGTCCTGATCGACACCGCGGTGACGCCGGAGCTGGCGGCCGAGGGCCTGGTCCGCGACCTGGTCCGGGTGGTGCAGCAGGCCCGTCGCGACGCCGGGCTCGACGTCGCCGACCGAATCGCGCTCACCGTCGACGCGCCCGCCGACGTCGTCGAAGCGGCCCGGACCCACGAGAAGTTCCTGGCGTCGGAGACTCTCTCCACGTCGGTGGCCTACGGCCCGGTCGCCGAGGGCTTCGCCGGCACCGTCGGGGACGGCACGAAGGTCACGGTCGCGGTCGCGAAGGCGTGAATTGCCGGGGGTGGCCGGTAGGGTGCGAACTCGACCGGCCACCCACGGCCGGCTCCTTGGGGGAGGGGAACCGGAATGAGCCCAGGCAAGAGACGCGGGATCCTGATCGGCGGCGCGCTGCTGGTCGTCGTCACCGTGGTCGCGGCGTTCTTCCTGCTGAACAGCGGGGATTCGACGCCGGAAGCCGCCACCGGGGAAACCACCGTCGAGCGGCCCGGTGCGATCGACCCGAACTCCGCGATCACCGAGTACCTGCAGGACCTTTCCGAGAACAACCCCGACGCGGCGGCCCGGCTGACCGACGACACCGCGGCCGCCGCGGTGACCCTGCGGACCACCCGGAACACGCTGAACCCGACGTCGGTGACCGCCAAGCTGACCGTCCTGCAGCCGGCCCCGGCCGGGGCGAAGCAGACGGGCGGCACGTTCAGCATGGCGTGGACGCTGAAGCCGGGCCAGGTCTGGACCTACGACGTGCCGTTCGAGCTGGTGCAGAACGGCGGGAAGTGGCTGGTCCACTGGGCGCCGTCGCTGCTGCACCCGAAGCTGGAGGCGGACCAGCGGCTGGTGATCAGCACCGCCGTGCAGGACACCGTCGCGGTCGCCGACCGCGACGGCAAGCCGCTGCTCGTCAGCGGGTCCGGCGGCGTGCGGCCGGTCGACGGCAACCCGGCGCCGCTGCTGCGCTCGGCGCTCACCGGGCAGGTCACCGCCGCGGCGGGCTCGGGCTTCGCCGTCGAGCGCGTCGACGCCGCCGGCAAGAGCGTCGAGCGGCTGTTCGGAAAGGTGGCGGAAGACGGCGCGAAGCCGCTCGTGACGAGCCTGAGCCTGGCCACGCAGAACGCCGCCCAGGCGGCGGTGGACGGCTACCAGGGGTCGGCGATGCTCGTCGCCCTCGACACGGGCTCGGGCGACATCCTCGCCGTCGCGCAGAACACCGCCGCCGGGGACGCCCCGAAGGCGCTCAACGGCCTGTACGAGCCGGGTTCGTCGTTCAAGATCGCGACGGCGGTGGCGGCGGTCCAGCAGCGCGGTCTCACCGCGACGTCGCCGGTCGACTGCCCCGGCGTCGCGACGATCGGCACCCGGACGGTCAAGAACGAGGGCTTCGAGCTGGGCGCGACGAACCTCCAGACGGCGTTCGCGCGCTCCTGCAACACGACGTTCGGGCAGCTCGCGCTCGACCTGCCCGCGGACGGCCTGAAGAAGGCGGCCGACCAGCTGGGCCTCAACGCCGACTACGAGATCCCGGGCATCAACACCGAGCTGGGGAAGATCGAGCCGGCGGCGAGCAAGGACGAGCAGGTCGAGGACGGCTTCGGCCAGGGCCGCATCCAGGCGAGCGCTCTCGGCGGCGCGCTGATGGCCGCCACGGTCGCCGCGGGCAAGGCGATCACGCCCCGGCTGTGGCACGACCTGCCGACCACGGTGGTCAAGGGCTACTCGCCGCCACCGGCGTCGGCGCTGGGCGAGGTCCGGAAGCTGATGCGCGCGGTGGTCACGAGCGGAACCGGCCGCGCGGCCGGCGCGGCCGGGAACGTCTTCGGCAAGACGGGCACGGCCCAGTTCGGCGACGGTTCGAACGCGACGGGCTGGTTCGTGGGCTACCGCGACAAGGTGGCGTTCGCGGTGGTCCTGGAGAACTCCAACGACTCGGGCCCGGCCGTCCAGCTGGCCACGAAGTTCCTCAAGGCCCTCTGACCCGGCGGGTGCGAAGGTTCGGCCACGGCCGAAGTCCCGCCGCCGTAGCGTGGGGACATGGAGACGATCGCGCTGGCCGAGGTGGCCGCGGTGCTCGCCGACCCGAGCCGGGCCACCATGTGCCTCGTGCTGCTGGACGGCCGGGCCTGGACCGTCGGCGAGCTCGCGAAGGCCGCCGGGATCGCGCTCTCGACGGCCAGCGAGCACGTCACCCGGCTGGCCGGTGCCGGCTTCGTCGTCCGCGTCAAGCAGGGGCGGGCCAGCTACGTCCGGATCGCCGACCCGCGCGTCGCCGAGCTGATCGAGCACCTGGCCCAGCACGCCGAACATCGGCCTCCGACCGGCCTGAAGTCGTCGCTGCGGGCGCGGCGGCTCGGGTTCGCCCGGACCTGCTACGACCACCTCGCCGGCGAGCTCGGCGTCGCCCTGCGCGACGGCATGCTCGCCGCCGGCCTGGTCGGTACCGCCGACGGGCTGACGCTGACCCCGCGCGGCCGCGCGGTGCTGGCGGACCTCGGCGTGCCGGTCGCCCCCGGGCGGCGGCCGCTGCTGCGGGACTGTCTGGATTGGACGGAGCGCCGCGACCACCTCGCCGGTGCCCTGCCCGCCGCCCTGCTCGACCGGGCGGTCGACGCCGGCTGGGTGGCCAGGGACGGCCACCGGGCGGTCAAGGTCCTGCCGGCCGCGCACGCGCCGTTCGCCGCTCTCGGTGTCGATCTCGACGCGCTCGGTGGCGTCGCGGCGCATTAACACACCGGGTCGCCGGAGCCGGGCAGCGGTACACGAACGAGTTAACCCCTGCGCCTCACTATTCTGAGGGCCCACGGCACTCGGGAGGAGGCGGGCATGAACCAGCTTCCCGTGCTGCTCGGCGTCGGGGGCGTCGTGCTCCTCGCCTCCGTGCTGGCCGTGCGGGTGTCGATCCGGCTCGGCCTGCCGTCGCTGCTGCTGTACCTGGGGATCGGCGTCCTGCTGGGCGAAGCCGGCTTCGGCATCCGGTTCGACAACCCCGAGCTCACCCAGTCGCTCGGGCTCGCCGCGCTCGTCATGATCCTCGCCGAGGGCGGGCTGACCACCCGGTGGTCGGCGGTGAAACCCGCGCTGGGCCGCGGGATCGCACTGTCCACAGTGGCCGTGGTGGTGAGCGTCGCGGCCACCGGCGCGGCCTTGCACTGGCTGCTGGGCCTCGACTGGCGGCTGGCGCTGCTGTGGGGCGCGGTGCTCGCCTCGACGGACGCGGCCGCGGTGTTTTCGGTGCTGCGGACGGCCGGGATCGGCAAACGGCTCACCGGCGCGCTCGAGCTCGAGTCGGGCATCAACGACGCGCCGGCCTACATCGCCGTCGTGGTGCTGGCCGAAGGCACCACTGTGGACTGGACGCTGCCGCTGCTGGTGGTCTACGAGCTGACGGCGGGCCTGGTCATCGGCTTGGCCTTCGGCTGGCTCGGCGGGATCGCGCTGCGGCGGGCCGCGCTGCCGGCCACCGGCCTCTACCCGCTGGCCACGGTCGCGGTGTGCGTCGTGGCGTACTCGTCCGGGCAACTGCTGCACGCGTCCGGGCTGCTCGCCACCTACGTCGCCGCGCTGGTGCTCGGCAATTCGCGGCTGCCGCACCGGTCGGACACGCTCTCGTTCGCCGAGGGCCTCGGGTGGCTGGCGCAGATCGGGCTGTTCGTGCTGCTCGGTCTGTTCGCTTCGCCGAGCCGGCTGCTCGACGCGATCGTGCCGGGCCTGGTCGCCGGCGCCGTCGTGCTGCTGCTGGCGCGGCCGCTCTCGGTCGTGCTGTCGATGCTGCCGTTCCGGCTGCCGTGGCGGGAACAGGCGTTCCTGTCGTGGGCCGGGCTGCGCGGCGCCGTGCCGATCGTGCTCGCCATGATCCCGCTGTCGCAGGGCCTGCCGGGCGCGCAGCGGCTGGTCGACGCGGTGTTCGTGCTGGTCATCGTGCTGACGCTGGTGCAGGGGGCGACGCTCGGCCCGCTCGCGCGCAAACTCGGGCTGGCCAAGAAGTCCGAGGCACACGAGATCGAGGTCGACTCCGCGCCGCTGGACGAAATGGGCGCGGAGCTGCTGCAGGTCCGGATCCAGCCCGGGTCGAAGCTGCACGGCGTGTACCTGTCCGAGCTGCGGCTGCCCATCGGGGCGACGATCAGCCTGGTCGTCCGCGACGGCGCGGGCTTCACGCCGCAGAAGACCAGCCGGCTGCAGGAGCACGACCAGCTGCTGGTCGTCACGACGAGCGCGGTTCGCGACGCCGTCGAACGCCGGCTGCGCGCGGTCGACCGGGCCGGGCGCCTGGCCCGCTGGAAGGGCGAATCCGGGCGCTGAAGGAAATTCACGAACAGTCTTCCCTGTAGTCGCTCTTTTGGCTCAATGTGCGCTCGTTCGAGTGAACATTGCCGGCCAGCAGGTCTACTCGGCGGGCATCCACTCCGACGACGGCAACACCGGGGTGAAGAACGCCATCGACTTCAGCCCGGCCGACGGCACGGTCCGCGCCCCGCTGGCCGGCACGGTCCACCTGCAGCACTGTGCGGGCGGTGACTGGGTGACCGTCGATCACTCGGGTGGGTGCTCGGCTCGACCGGCAACGCACTGCCGTGCGGAGGGAGCAGCACGGGCGCCCACGTGCACTTCACGCTCTGGACGCTCCCGGACGCGGCGGCGGGGGATTGGGACGGCGTCGCGTTCGCCCGCCTGTCGACGGAGGTGGCGGCGGCCCTCGGCGAGCCGGTCGACGGAAAGACGTTCGGCGGCTGGCGGTTCGCGGCGGGGCGGAGCAGTACTCGGGCACCGCGACGCACGTGGCGGACGGAGCGGTGGTCCAGCTGCCGGGCCGCTTCCGCGCAGCTCGCTGACGCGCCTGCGCGCACGAAGCCAAGCCGTGTTGGCGGGTCGCCAGCGCCCCAATGTGGCCTTCGGTGCGCTCAACGCACCGAAGGCCACATTGGGTGCGTTGAGCGCAACCAAGGCCACATTGGGGCGCGCCTTCCGTTCACCGTCTGTGAGCGCCGTCTCAGAATGTGAGGTGGGACTTGGCCGCCGGCCGCCTTCTCGGTTACCTTCTGGCTCAGGTCATGAGTGCCAGCGCGAAGCCCCGGCTTGCTGGCCGGCAACCCTCCAACCGCGGTGGGGTGCCCCGGGTGAAGACCGGGCCGGTCGCGCCGTGCGACGGGCAAGCGCGGGCCCCTCGCCGGGGTCCCCCGGATCGCCGAGGAGGCACCCGATGACTCTCGCCATCGACCGCACCCAGCTCGAAACCCAGGCCGTCCCCGCCGTCGCGGGGGCGTCGCTGCGGGTTCCGCTGGTGACCGGCGAAACCATCGGCTACGCCAACCTCGACCACGCCGCGAGCGCCCCCTGCCTCGACGCCGTCCGGACCAAGATCGACGAGTTCCTGCCCTGGTACGCCAGCGTCCACCGCGGGGCCGGCTTCGCCTCGCAGGTCTCCACCAAGCTCTACGAGCGCACCCGTGACGTCCTGCGCCGGTTCGTCGACGCGCGGCGGACCGACACCGTCGTCTTCACCCGCAACACCACCGATTCCTTCAACCTGCTCGCCCGCAGCCTGCCGCGGCACACCACCGTCGTCGTGTTCGACACCGAGCACCACGCCGCTCTCCTGCCGTGGCAGGGGCCGAACGTCCGCCGCCTGCCGACCCCGCGCACCCGCCTCGCCGCGGTGTCCGCTGTGGACGAAGCGCTCGCGGCCGCCCCGCAGGGACCGCGGCTGGTCGTCGTCACCGGAGCGTCCAATGTGACCGGTGAGCTGCTCCCGGTGGCGGAAATCGCCGCCGTGGCGCGGAAACACGGCGCTCGCGTCGCGCTCGACGCCGCGCAGCTGGCCCCGCACCGCCGGATCTCGATCAAGGACCTGGACGTCGACTACGTCGCGCTGTCCGGCCACAAGCTGTACGCCCCCTTCGGCGCGGGTGCGCTGATCGGCCGCGCCGACTGGCTGCGCGCGGCCCGCCCGTACCTCGCCGGCGGCGGGGCGACCAAGCTCGTCACCGAAGACGCCGTCGTGTGGAACACCGGCCCGGAGCGGCACGAAGCCGGCTCGCCCAACACCGTCGGCGTGTACGCGCTCGGCGTCGCGTGCGAAACCCTGAGCGAAAACTGGGCCGCGATCGAAACCCACGAGCAGGCCCTGCTCACCCGGCTGCGCAAGGGCCTCGAGAGCATCCCGGGCTGCGCCGAGCTGCGGTTGTTCGACGCGCCGGTCGACCGGGTCGGCACGGTCGGCTTCGTCGTCGACGGCTTCGACCCGGGCTGGCTCGCCGCGGTGCTGTCCGCCGAGTACGGCATCGGCGTCCGCGACGGCGCCTTCTGCGCCCACATCGCGGCCAAGCGCCTGATCGGCGTCACCGGCGGCGACGGGCAGCAGGCGGTCCGCGTCAGCCTCGGCCTCGGCAGCACCGAGGAACACGTCGACCGCCTGCTCCTGGCGCTGCGCCAGATCGTCGCGCGCGGGGCCCGCTGGGAGTACGCGAAGGTGGACGGCCGCTGGGCCCCGGTCGGCGACCCGCGCGAGCTGCCGCCCTTCTGCTGAGCGCTAGCCTGGGCCGATGGGGCGAGGGCCGTGGTTTCCGCTGGCGCTGCTGGGGTTCGCCGAGATCGGCCTGGCCGTGACGCAGCTGCTGGCCCGTCGCAGCCAAGCCCAAGCCGAAGCCGCGAACCTCCTGCTCCGACCGGCCGCACCGGCCGCCACCCGACCGCAGTTCCTGTCCCAGGACGACTTCTACGCGCTGGGCCCGGGTCTGCCCACCGAGACCGTGTGGCTGGTCGCGCTCGGCGTGGTCGTCCTCGGCACGGCCGTCTGGTACGCGATCGCCCTGCGGCCCGTCCGCACCGGGCGGTTCGTCCTCGGCACGGTCGCCGCGCTGCTCGCCCTCCCGCTGCTCGACCTGGTCGGCTCCTGGCAGTTCCGGCTCGGCGACGACCTGCGCGGCCCGCTCCTGGCCACGCTCGGCCTGCTGCTCCTCGCCGCCTACGAGCGCAGCCGGTTCGTCCTGCTGACGACGGCGGCGTTCGCCCTGGTCGCCGTCGTGTTCTCGGCCGACATGGCCGGCGTGCTGGGCTCGGCCATGATCCTGCTCGCCGCCGCCTTCGCCGCCCTGCTGCGGGGAAAGCCGCGCTCGATACCCTGAGGCGATGGGGAGTTCTCGCCGGTCCTGGTTCCCGTTGGCCGCGCTGGGGTTCGCGCTGCTCGTGATGGTGGTCGTCGACCTGGTGCCGGACACCTTCGAAGCTCCGCAGGGCCGCCCCGGCCTCGGCACGGGAGGCGTCGGCGGTACCGGCCTGGCGAGCGAGCAGCGTTCGGTCGCCGTCGCCGTGGCGGTCGCCGGGGTGCCGCCGGCCAGGCTCGGCTGGCTCGCCGGTCTCGTCTGCGTGGTGCTCGCCGTGGCCGCCTGGTACTGGTGGCAGCTGCGGCCACCGCGGCCGGGCCGGTTCGTCCTCGGCACGCTCGGGGCGCTGGCCGCCGTCCCGCTGCTCGACCTGGCCGGCGCCCTCCAGTTCCGGCTGGACGCCGACGTGCGCGGCCCGCTGCTCGCGGCGCTGGGCCTGCTGGTGCTGGCGGCCTACGAACGCAGCTGGTTCCTGGCGGCCGTCGCCGGGGTGTTCGCGCTGGTCGCGACGCTGTTCCTGCCCCCGGTCGCCGGTGCGCTCGTGGCCGCGGGCGTGCTGTTCGCGGCCGCGTTCGCCGTGCTCCTGTGGCCGCGCCCGGACGGGCCCGCCACCGCCTGACCAGCGCCGTGGACAATGGACCGGTGAGCACCGAGCCCAGCCACTCCGAACCCGGCACCGACACGCCCGCCGAAGCGGTGCCCGACACCGTGTCCGATCCCGAGGCCGACGCGCCCGAAAACCCGGAGGTCCCGGCGAAGCCGCTGCTGCCGAAGCGGCGGGTCGGCTGGGTCTTCGCGGTCGCCGTCGTGTTCTGGGCGATCGACCTGGTGACGAAGAACCTGGTCGTCGCCAACCTGGAGGGCAAGGAGCCGCAGCGGATCCTCGGCGGGCTGATCTACCTGCAGGTCATCCGCAACCCGGGCGCCGCGTTCTCGATGGCCACCGGCATGACGTGGGTGCTCGCCCTCGTCGCGCTCGCCGTCGTCATCGCGATCGTCTGGCTCTCCCGGCGGCTGCGTTCGATCGGCTGGGCGATCGGCCTCGGCCTCGTGCTCGCCGGCGCCACCGGCAACCTGACCGACCGCATCTTCCGTGCGCCCGGCGGCCTGCAGGGCCACGTCGTCGACTTCATCTCGGCCTTCGCCCCCAACGGCAAGGGCTTCGCGATCTTCAACATCGCCGACTCCGCGATCTGCGTCGGCGGCGCCCTGATCGTGCTGCTGTCGCTGCTCGGCAAGGACTACGACGGCACGTCGACCAAGGACAAGAAGAAGCAGGAAACGCAGGAGGACCAGGCGTGAGCTCGCGGATGCTCCCGGTGCCCGACGGGCTCGACGGGATGCGGGTCGACGCCGGCCTCGCCAAGCTGCTGGGGCTGTCCCGCACGGTCGTCGCCGAGCTCGCCGAATCCGGGGACGTGCTGCTCGACGGCCGTCCCGCGGGCAAGTCCGACCGCCTTTCCGGCGGCGGCCTGCTGGAGATCACCCTGCCCGAGCCGGCGAACCCGGTGGAGGTCGTCGCGCAGCCGGTCGAGGGTATGCAGATCCTGCACGACGACGACGACATCGTCGTGATCTCGAAGCCGGTCGGCGTCGCCGTGCACCCGAGCCCCGGCTGGACCGGCCCGACCGTCGTCGGCGGCCTCGCCGCGGCCGGCCTGCGCATCGCGACGTCGGGCGCGGCCGAGCGCCAGGGCGTCGTGCACCGGCTCGACGCGGGCACCACCGGCGTGATGGTGGTGGCCAAGAGCGAGCACGCCTACACGGTGCTGAAGCGCGCGTTCAAGGAACGCACGGTCGACAAGGGCTACCACGCGATCGTCCAGGGCCACCCGGACCCCATGCGCGGCACGATCGACGCCCCCATCGACCGCCACCCGCGCCACGACTACAAGTTCGCCGTGGTCCAGGGCGGCCGCCCGAGCGTGACGCACTACGAGGTCGTCGAGGCGTTCCGCGCCGCGTCGCTCGCGCACATCAAGCTCGAAACCGGGCGGACGCACCAGATCCGCGTGCACTTCTCGGCGCTGCGGCACCCGTGCGTCGGCGACCTGACCTACGGCGCGGATCCGGTGCTGGCCCGCCACCTCGGGCTCAGCCGGCAGTGGCTGCACGCGAAGACCCTGGGATTCGCGCACCCGGCGGACGGCCGCTGGGTCGAGTTCGAGTCGGAGTACCCGGACGACCTCGCGAAGGCACTGGACACCCTGCGCGAGGAGAGCTACTAGTCCTCGATCGACCAGGTCAGCGTGCGCTCGTCCGGCTCCGGCCGCGGGCTCCAGCGCACCGAGACCACGCGGGTCGCGTCGGGCAGGACGTACACGGTGTGGCCGCCCAGCGTCTCGCCCGGCTTGACGCCGATCTTGTGCGGCGGCCGGGACGTCAGCGACACCGGCGCCTTGCCGATCGCCGTGCCGTCGGCGGCGAGCAGCTCGAGGTAGTTGTCCGGCAGCGACGCGAACGGGATCGACCCGCGGTTGGTGATCTCGGTGTGCACGACCACCGCGCGTTCGCCGTCCTCCAGGCGGTACCCGGCCGCGCTGAACAGGTAGTCGGCCGGGTCCTGGACCTCCAGCAGCTGCACCGACAGCTGCTCGCCCTCCAGACCCTGCGTCTCCATGACCTCGCCCAGCTTGCCGCGCTTGCCCGCGGCGGGCCCGGACGGCCGGGCGGGTTCGTCGCCGCGGGCCCACGACGCCGTCTGCGGCACGCCCCACGTGCTCACGGCCGGGTCGAGCGGCACCGGCGGGGGCGTGAACGGCGGGCGCGGCGGCTGCGGCCGGGGCGGCGGGCCCGGGTACCGCCCGGACGGCGTGCCCTGGACGGCGTGCGGCCCGGACGGCGTGCCCTGGACGGTGTACGGCCCCGAAGGCGTGCCCTGGACGGTGTACGGCCCCGAAGGCGCGCCCTGGACGTTGTACGGCCCTGAGGGGGCGCCTTGCACGGTGTACGGCCCCGACGGCGTGCCCTGGACCGGCGGCGGCACCGGTGGCCCTGGCTGCGGCGGGCCGGCCTGCTGCTGCGGTCCGGCCTGCTGCGGCACCGGCTGCGACGGCGGCGCGAACTGCTGCTGCGGCGGCCGGTTAGCCCACGAGGGCGGTGCGCCGGCGATGGCCGCGCGCAGGCCGTTCGGGTCGCTTTCGACGCCGACGAGCAGGGGCAGCCCGCTGCCGGAGAGGGCGACCAGCCGGTAGGCGACCTCGCGGGGATCCATGCCGACCTTGGCCGCGAGCTCGTGCACGGCCGCCTTGCCGAGGTCGGCGAGCGCGGCGAGCAGGCGGGTATCCACGGGATCGGTCACGGCCACCCCTCGAACGCTACCGCTTCGCCGATCCGCGGTGCCGCAGGCCGTCCGCCCCGGGCGAACGGTCCGGCGTTTCTGTCGGTGATCTCCGTTAGGGTCGGCCGGGAGCACAACAGTCGAAGCTGGGGGTCCTGCCATGACCGCGGTCACCGAACTCGCCGACGAGTTCGTCGAAGCGCTGTTCGCCGCCGATCCGCTGATGCCCGCGCTCCTGGGCATCCGCCCGGCGGAGCCCGGTCTGCCGGACCTGTCCGCCGAGGCCGGGCAGGCGTTCCGGGCCCGGCTCGCGGCGTTCGTCGAACGCGCCGGCGCGCTGGCCGTCGAAGACCTCTCGGCGGAGGACCGCGTCACCCGCGAGGTCCTGATCACCACGGCGGAAAACCGGATCACGGCGATCGACAGCCGGATGACCGAGTTCACGGTCACCGACCTGTCCATCGGGCCCGCGGCCGGCCTGCTCATGGCGTTGCCGATGACGACCGTGACGGCGGGCGAGGCCGCCGAGGCCCAGCTCGGCCGGCTGGCCGCGATCCCCGGCCACCTGCGCCAGGCCGCGCGGCGGCACGCCGAGGGCATTGCCGCCGGCCTGCTCCCGGTGGCCCACCTGGTCGACGCCGCGGTCGCGCACCTCGACCGCTACCTCGCCGACCCGGACGCCGACCCCCTGCGCCGCCAGCCCGCCCCGGACGAGGAGTTCGAGCGGCGGCGGGAGGAGCTGCTCGCCGACGTCGTCCGGCCGGCCTTCGCCGAGTACCGCGAGTTCCTGGTCACCGAGGTCAAGCCGCACGGACGGCCCGCGGACCGGCCCGGCCTCCCGTGGCTGCCGGGCGGCGCGGAGACCTACGCCCGCCTGGCGCGGACGCACACGACCACCGACCTGACCCCGGAAGAACTGCACCGGATCGGCCTCGACACCATCGCCTCGCTCGCCGTCGAGTACCGCGAGCTGGGGCAGCAGGTGTTCGGCACCGACGACCTCGCCGAGATCTTCCGGCGCCTGCGCACCGACCCGTCGCTGCGCTGGCGCAGTGCCGACGAGCTGCTCGAGACCGCCCGCACGGCGGTCGCCCGGGCGGCCGCGGAAGCCCCGAAGTGGTTCGGCCGGATCCCGGAGCAGCAGTGCACCGTCGAGGCGGTGCCCGCGGAGGTCGCCCCCGGCGCGCCCGCGGCCTACTACCTGCGCCCGGCCGTCGACGGCTCCCGGCCGGGGATCTACTTCGCGAACACCCACGAAGCCACCGAGCGGCTGCGGCACATGGCCGAGACGACCGCGTTCCACGAAGCCGTGCCGGGGCACCACTTCCAGCTCAGCATCGCGCAGGGGCTCACCGAGCTGCCGCTGCTGCGCCGCGTCGGCATGTTCAACGCCTACGTCGAGGGCTGGGGGCTCTACGGCGAGCGCCTCGCCGAGGAGATGGGGCTCTACTCCGACGACATCGCCCGGCTCGGCATGCTGGCCGGCGACTCGCTGCGGGCGGGCCGGCTGGTCGTCGACACCGGGCTGCACGCACTGGGGTGGAGCCGGCAGCAGGCCGTCGACTACCTGCTCGAGCACACGCCCGAGGCGCGCGCGGAGATCGAGTCCGAGGTCGACCGCTACATCGCCTGGCCGGGCCAGGCGCTCGGGTACATGGTGGGGCGGCGGGAGATCCAGCGCGCCCGGGCCCGCGCCGAGCAGCGGCTCGGCTCGCGGTTCGACGTCCGCGCGTTCCACGACCTCGTGCTGGCCGGCGGTCAGTTGCCGCTGTCGGTGCTCGCCACCGTCGTCGACGAGTGGGTGGCCGGGCACGGCGACACCGTCGACGGCCTGGCGAGCGAGCTCGTCGAGCTGTCGTTCGAGCAGGAGCCGCTGAACGCGTCGGTCCTCGGCCTGCCGGGTGACCACGACCGGCTCGGTGACCAGACGCGGGCGGCGCAGGAGCGGTTCCGCGCGGCGTACACGGCCATCGCCGGCCGCGCGCGGGCACTGGCCACCGAAGGCCTGACGCCGGAAGAAGCCGTCACGCGCGAGGTCGTGATCGCCGCCGCCGAGGTCGAAGCCGACCGGCTCGGCGCGCGGACCGCCGACATCGCGGTCAGCGACGGGCTCACCGCGCCCGCGCTCGGCCTGTTGATGTACCTGCCGTACTACAAGCTGGACGACGAAAAGAAGGCACGCGGCTACCTGGCCCGGCTCGCCGCGATCGAGCCGTTCCTCGCGGATCTGACCGAGCGGCAGCGCGAAAGCCTGGCCGAGGGGCTGGTGCCGCCGGCCTACCTCGCCCGCGTCGGCATCGAGTACCTCGACCGCTACCTCGGCGCGCCGGACGGCGACCCGCTGAAGGTGGGCACGACCGCGGCCGTCGAAGGCTTCGAGGCCGAGCGCGACCGGCTGCTCGCCGAGGTGGTCCACCCGGCGTACGCGCGGTACCGCGACTTCCTCCGCACGGAGGTCGAGCCGGCCGGGCGGCCCGAAACCGCCCCGGGCATCTCCCACGTGCCGGGCGGGGCCGAGCGGTACGCCGCCCTGATCCGCGCGGAGACGACCACCGAGCGCACCGCGCGGGAGCTGCACGAAACCGGGCTGGCGCTGATCGAAAAGCTCGGGGCGGAGTACCGCGAGCTGGGCGCGAAGGTGTTCGGCACCACCGAGCTCCCGGAGATCTTCGAGCGCCTGCGCACCGATCCGGCGCTGCGCTGGCGCGACGGCGAGGAGCTGCTGTCCGCGGCCCGGGACGCCATCGCCCGCGCCGAAGCCGTCGCGCCGCAGTGGTTCTCGCGCATCCCGGCGGAGAAGTGCGAGGTCGCGCCGGTGCCGGAGGCCGACGCCGCCAGCGGCACGATCGCCTACTACCTCCAGCCGTCGCTCGACGGCACGCGACCGGGCACGTACTACGCGAACACGTACGAAGCGGCCAAGCGGCCGCGGTTCACCAGCGAGGCGATCGCGTTCCACGAAGCCGTGCCGGGGCACCACTTCCAGCTCAGCCTGGCCCAGGAACTGCGTGACCTGCCGCTGCTGCGGCGGATCGGCATGTTCAACGCCTACGCCGAAGGCTGGGGCCTCTACGCCGAGCGGCTCGCGGACGAGATGGGCCTGTACTCCGACGACGTGTCGCGGCTGGGGATGCTCACCCAGGACTCGATGCGGGCGGGCCGGCTGGTCGTCGACACCGGGCTGCACGCGCTGGGCTGGAGCCGGCAGCAGGCGATCGACTTCCTGGTCGACCACACGCCGATGGCGCGGCTGGAGATCGAAGCGGAGATCGACCGGTACATCGGCTGGCCGGCGCAGGCACTCGGGTACATGGTGGGGCGGCTGGAGATCCAGCGGCTGCGCGCCGAGGCCGAGCAGGCGCTCGGCGCGGCGTTCGACATCCGCGGGTTCCACGAAGTCGTGCTGGGGCACGGCATGCTGCCGCTCTCCGCGCTGGCGAAGGTGGTCGAGGACTGGGTGGCCGGGCAGCGTGACACGCCCGGCCGGCTGGCCGACGAGCTGGTCGCGCTGGACTTCGAGCGGCAGCCGCTGTACCCGTCGGTGTTCGGCCTGCCCGGCGACCACGGCAAGCTGCCCGATCCGAGCGCCGAAGCCCAAGCCCGGCTCCGCGCCGGGTACGCGGCGATCGCCAGGCGCGCCGAAGCCCTCGACACCACCGGGTTGCCCGCCGAAGAGCGCGTCACCCGGGAAGTCGTGCTGTCCCAGGCGAACGCGGCCATCGACGAGATCGACTCCGGCCGCGCCGAGATCTCGGTCAGCGACGGGCTCGGCGCACCCGCGCTGCAGCTGCTGCTCTCCCTGCCGCAGACGGTGCTGGACGACGAGCCGAAGGTCCGCGGCTACCTGAGCCGGCTCGCCGGCCTGGGGGATTACCTCGACGCGCTGATCGAGCGGCAGCGCGCGGCGGCGGGCGAAGGCCTGGTGCCGCCGGGCTTCCTGGTGCGCATCGGCATCGGCTACGTCGACCGCTACCTGGCCGCGCCGGAGAGCGACCCGCTGCGGGTGACACCGCCGTATGCGCTCGAGGGCTTCGAGGCCGAGCGCGACCGCCTGCTCGCCGAGGTCGTCCGGCCCGCGTACGCGCGCTACCGCGCGTTCCTGGCCGACGAGCTCGCGCCGGTGGCCCGGCCCGAGACGTCGCCGGGTATCGGTGCCCTGCCGGGCGGGCCGGAGCGGTACGCCGCGCTCATCCGCGTCGAGACGACCACCGAGCGCACGGCGCAGGACCTGCACGAAACCGGGCTGGCGCTGATCGAGCAGCTCGCCGGGGAGTACCACGAGCTGGGCGGAAAGCTGTTCGGCACCACGGATCTCGGGGAGATCTTCGACCGGATCCGGACCGACCCGGCGCTGCGCTGGAACGACGGCGAGGAGTTGCTGGCCGGCGCCCGGGCCGCCATCACCCGCGCGGAAGCCGTCGCCGGGCAGTGGTTCTCGCACGTTCCGGAGCAGAAGTGCCAGGTCGCGCCGGTGCCGGCGGCCGAGGCCACCAGCGGCACGATCGCGTACTACCTGCGGCCGTCGCTCGACGGCACACGGCCGGGCGTCTACTACGCGAACACGTACGAAGCGGACAAGCGGCCGCGGTTCACCAGTGAGGCGATCGCGTTCCACGAAGCCGTGCCGGGCCACCACTTCCAGCTGTGCCTCGCCCAGAGCCTCACCGGGCTGCCGCTGCTGCGCCGGATCCTCCACGTCAACGCCTACGGCGAGGGCTGGGGGCTCTACGCCGAGCGGCTCGCCGACGAGATGGGCCTGTACTCCGACGACGTGTCGCGGCTGGGGATGCTCACCCAGGACTCGATGCGGGCGGCCCGGCTGGTCGTCGACACGGGCCTGCACGCGCTCGGGTGGAGCCGGCAGCAGGCCGTCGACTACCTCGCCGAGCACACGCCGATGGCGCGCCTGGAGATCGAGGCGGAGATCGACCGGTACGCCGCCGACCCGGGCCAGGCGCTGGGCTACATGGTGGGGCGGCTGGAGATCCAGCGGCTGCGCGCCGAGGCCGAGCAGGCCCTGGGCGAGCGGTTCGACATCCGCGAGTTCCACGACGTCGTGCTGGGCAGCGGGACCCTGCCGCTGCCGGTGCTGGCCGGCGTCGTCGCCGAGTGGGTGGCGCGGCGCCGCGACACGCCCGGGAAGCTCGCCGACGAGTGCCTGGAGCTGATGTTCGAGGCGGAGCCGCTGTACCCGTCGCTGTACGGGCTGCCGGGCACGCACGACAAGCTCGCCGACCAGACCGCCGAAGCCGCCGCCCACCACCGCGCCGGCCTCGCCGGGATCATCGCGCGGGCGGAGGCGATCGAGGCGGCGACGCTGACGCCGCACGACCGCGTCACGCGGGACGTCGTGATCTGGCAGGCCCGCACGCTGATCGACGTGCTCGACTCCGGCCGGGCCGACATCGCGGTGAGCGACGGGCTGGACGCGCCGGCCCTCAAACTGCTCACGGAGCTGCCGCAGACGATTCTCGACGACGACGTCAAGGCGCGCGGCTACCTGAGCAGGCTGGCCGCGATCGGCACGTACCTCGACCAGGTGATCGAGCGGCAGCGGGCCGCGCTCGCCGCCGGCCTGACGCCGCCGGAGTTCCTGGCGCGCATCGGCGTCGGCTACGTCGAGCGGTACCTCGCCGCCCCGGAGAACGACCCGCTGAAGGTGCCCGTCCGGGGCCTGGAAGCCGAGCGTGACCGGCTGCTGGCCGAAGTGGTGTGGCCGGCTTACCGGCGGTACCGGGATTTCCTGGCCGACGAGGTCGTCCCGGTGGCGCGCCCCGAGACGTCGCCGGGCATCGGCGACCTGCCGGACGGGCCGGCGCGGTACGCGGCCCTGATACGGGCCGAGACGACGACCGAACGCACGCCGCAGGAGCTGCACGACACCGGGCTGGCGATCATCGAGCGGCTGGCGGGGGAGTACCGCGAGCTGGGCGCGGAGCTGTTCGGCACGACCGAGCTCGCGGAGATCTTCGAGCGGATCCGCACGGACCCGGCTCTGCGCTGGCGCGACGGCGACGAGCTGCTGGCGGCCGCCCGCGCGACGATCGAGCGGGCGGAAGCCGTGGCGCCCCGGTGGTTCTCGCGGCTGCCGGAGCAGCGGTGCCGGGTGGCGCCGGTGCCCGACGCGGAGGCCGAGAGCGGGTCGATCGCCTACTACATCGAGCCGTCGCTCGACGGTTCGCGGCCGGGCACGTACTACGCCAACACGCGCGACGCCGACCAGCGGCAGCGCACACTGAGCGAGTCCGTCGCCTTCCACGAAGCCGTGCCCGGCCACCACTTCCAGCTGACGCTGGCGCAGCAGCTCACCGGCGTGCCGGTGCTGCGCCGGATCTGCATGTTCAACGCGTACGCGGAGGGCTGGGGCCTCTACGCCGAGCGGCTCGCGGACGAGATGGGCCTGTACTCGGACAGCACGGCGAGGCTCGGCCTGCTGACGCAGGATTCGATGCGCGCGGCGCGGCTGGTGGTGGACACGGGCCTGCACGCGCTGGGCTGGAGCCGGCAGCAGGCGGTCGGCTTCCTGGTCGCGAACACGCCGATGGCGCCGATCGAGATCGAGGCGGAGATCGACCGGTACGCGGGTCTCCCGGGGCAGGCGCTCAGCTACATGGTGGGCCGCCTGGAGATCGAGCGGCTGCGCGCCGAGGCCGAGCGCGAGCTGGGCGAGCGGTTCGACATCCGCGAGTTCCACGACACGGTGCTGGGCAGCGGAACCCTGCCGCTGCCGGTGCTGGCGGACGTGGTGGCCGGCTGGGTGGCGGCGCGAGCCGCCCGGGACGAGGAGTGAACGTGACCTGGCTCGACCTTGCCGACGAGACGCCGTTCGGCCTCGAGAACCTGCCCTACGGCGTCTTCTCCGCCGGTGGCGCGCCCGAGCGGCGGGTCGGCGTGCCCGTCGGCGACCAGGTGCTCGACCTGACCGCCGCGGCCGCCGAGACCGCCGCTTCCTTCGCGCCGCTGCTCACCTCCGGTGTGCTCAACCCGTTGCTGGCCGCGGGGCCCGCTACCTGGCGCGAAGTCCGCGAAAGCGTCACCGGGTGGTTCACCGAAGCCCGCTACGCCGATCGGCTGCGGCCGCACCTGGTTCCGCTGGCCGAGGTCACCACCCACCTCGCGGTCGAGGTCGCCGACTACGTCGACTTCTACTCCAGCGAGCACCACGCCCTCAACGCCGGCAAGATCTTCCGCCCGGACGCCAACGAACTCCCGCCCAACTGGAAGCACCTGCCGATCGGCTACCACGGCCGGGCCGGCACCGTCGTCGCGTCCGGCACGCCGATCGTCCGGCCACATGGGCAGCGCAAGCCACGCAACGCCGACACCCCCTCGTTCGGCCCGTCACAGCGGCTGGACATCGAGGCGGAGGTCGGCTTCGTCGTCGGCACACCGTCCACTGTGGGCAGCCGGGTGTCCACAGCGGACTTCGCGGACCACGTGTTCGGCGTCTGCCTCGTCAACGACTGGTCGGCGCGCGACATCCAGGCCTGGGAGTACCAGCCGCTGGGCCCGTTCCTCGGCAAGTCGTTCGCGACGTCGGTGTCGCCGTGGATCGTCCCGCTGGCCGCGCTCGAACACGCGCGCGTCGACGGCCCGCCGCAGGACCCGGAGCCGTTCGAGTACCTCCGGACCACCGAAAAGTGGGGGCTCGACCTGGCACTGGAGATCCGGCTCAACGGCCACCTGGTGTCGAGCCCGCCGTTCGCGACCCAGTACTGGACGGCCCCGCAGCAGCTGGCGCACATGACGGTCAACGGCGCGAGCCTGCGCACCGGCGACCTGTTCGCCTCGGGCACGGTGACCGGCCCGGAGCGCGACCAGCGCGGCTCGTTCCTGGAGCTGTCCTGGGGCGGCCGGGAGCCCCTCGAACTGCCGGGCGGCGTGACGCGGACGTTCCTCGAGGACGGCGACGAGGTGGTGATCAGCGCGACCGCGCCGGGCCCGGGCGGCACGCGCATCGGCTTCGGTGACGTGCGGGGCACGGTGGTCGCGGGTGGATAGTGGCGGTCCCCATATCGCCGGAGTCCGCGCAGCGCGCATAATGACCTGCGACTAAGCGCTTGCTCACCACGGGAGGACGCCCATGAGGATCGGGACCGGGATCAGCTACTCCGGAGGCTTCGCCGAAAGCGTGGCCGACGTCGTCGAACTGGAGAAGGCCGGCCTCGACGTCGTCTTCGTGCCGGAGGCGTACTCGTTCGACGCGGTCAGCCAGCTCGGCTACCTGGCCGCGAAGACCGAGCGCGTCCAGCTGGCGTCGGGCATCTTCCAGATCTACACCCGCACGCCGACGCTGACCGCGATGACCGCGGCCGGGCTCGACTTCGTCTCCGACGGGCGGTTCATCCTCGGGCTCGGGGCGTCCGGCCCGCAGGTCATCGAGGGGTTCCACGGCGTGAAGTACGACGCGCCGCTGGGCCGCACCCGCGAGATCGTCGAGGTCTGCCGCCAGGTGTGGCGCCGCGAGCGCGTGGTGCACGAGGGCAAGCACTACACGATCCCGCTGCCGCCGGAGCAGGGCACCGGCCTCGGCAAGCCGCTCAAGCTGATCAACCACCCGGTCCGGGAGCGGATCCCGGTGCTGCTGGCCTCGATCGGGCCGAAGAACGTCGCGCTGACGGCCGAGATCGCCGAGGGCTGGCAGCCGATCTTCTTCCACCCGGAGCAGGCGGCCGACGTCTGGGGCGCGTCCCTGGCCGAAGGCAAGGCCAAGCGTGACCCGGCGCTGGGCGAGCTGAACACGTTCGTCATGACCGCGCTGGCGATCGGCGACGACGTCGAACCGCTGCTCGACCACATGCGGCCGATGGTGGCGCTGTACGTCGGCGGGATGGGCGCGCGGGGCAAGAACTTCTACAACGAACTCGCGTGCCGCTACGGCTACGAGGCCGAGGCGAAGCTGATCCAGGACCTGTACCTGGACGGCAAGAAGGAGGAAGCGGCCGCGGCGGTCCCGCTCGAGCTGCTGCGCGCGATTTCGCTGGTCGGCCCGGCGGGCTACGTGAAGGAGCGCGTGGCGGCCTTCGCCGAGGCCGGCGCGACGACGCTGATCGTCAACCCGCTGCTGCCCGGCAGGGAGGCCCGGGTGGCGGCGGTGTCGCAGCTGCGCGAGCTGATCGGCTGACGGAAGACCGAGTCGAAAAGGCCCGAGGTCGCGGAGTCATTCGCGACCTCGGGCCGCGGCGGTCCGAAGCCGTTACGCCGGCGTCGCGTAGACCGCCACCCGCGTATCGCTGAGGCCCGTGCTGTCGTACGTCCCGTCGCTGGTGATCAGCCGCAGCTCCGGGCCAGGGCCCTCCGACGCCACCAGTGTGCTGTCCGGCTCGTCCGCCGGGAACACCGCCGTCTTGCGGACCGTGAAGCGGATCTCCTGGCCCTTGGCGTCGCGGACCGTGATCGTCGCTCCCGGCTTGAGTCTGCCCAGGAACGCGAACGCGCCCGGCGAATACCCGAAGGCCGAGTGCGCCGACAGCACCGCCACGCCCGGGGCGCCCGGGGCCGGGCCGTCGGCGAACCAGCCGACGCCGCGGGTCGTGCCCGGCTGTTCGCGGCGGCCGCCGGGGGTGACGCCGAGGGCGACCACGTGGTTCAGCTCCAGGCCCAGGTCGGGGATCAGCAACGCGGCCGGCGGGGCGGCGGGCCGTGCCTGGTTGTTCGCGGCGACCGGCGGGGCCGGCGCGAGCACCGACGTCACGCCGAGCAGGACGCAGCCCAGCCCGGCCACGACCGCGAGCATGACGGCGGCCGGCCGCACGAACCGCTCGGGCCGTTGCATCTCTTTCCCCTGCTCCACGCCGGTTCCGATGTCCGATCAATCGCCGGACGCTGCCTGGCGTTACCGAATCGTGTCCAGTTGTACCCTGGTTCACTCGATCGGGTTATCTCACTGTGACCTTTGCATCAGGAACACGCCCCCGGAGGGCCCCAATCGCGGAAATGCGCGGCACCACGGCGTGAGTTCGGACATCATTGCTGGTTTCGAACCGTCGAACTGGGATATTCACCAGGCGGAAGTGAGGTGCCTCGAGCAGTGCGAAAAAGGGAAGAGCCCGCGGTGGGCGTGCTGGACGTCGGTTCGTTCAGCGCCCGGCTCGTGGTGGTGCCGGTGGCCGGCTCACCCCGGGAACCGCTGGTCAACCACCAGACGCGGCTGCGCCTGGACCGTGAGCTCGACGTCCACGGCCGCCTCTCCGACCGCGGCATCGCCGCCGTCACCGCCGCCGTCGCCGCGGGCATGACCACCGCCTACCGCCACGGCGTCAGCGACGTCTACCCGCTCGCGACGTCCTCGATCCGGGACGCCGCCAACGCGGCGGACGTCGTCCGGCACGTCGCCGGCGAAACCGGGGTCGAGCTGCGGTTCCTCTCCGGCCGCCGCGAGGCCGAGCTGACCTACCTCGCCGCCCGCCGCTGGTACGACGCCGAGCCCGGGCCGATGCTGGTGCTCGACATCGGCGGCGGCACGGTCGAGCTGGCCGCCGGCTCCGGCGAAAAAGCCACTTTCGCGCGCTCGCTGCCGCTGGGTGCCCGCTCGATGACGCGGGACTGGCTGCCGTCCGAGCGCGTGTCGAACAAGCAGGTCAAGGCGCTGCGCGCGCACGCCCTCGACGTCGTCACCACCACGCTGGGCGCCGCCGACGTCGACGACCCGCGGGTCATCGGCTGCTCGAAGGTGCTGCAGCAGCTCGCCCGGCTGGCCGGCGCCCGGCCGGGCAAGTGCCGGGAACTGCGGCTCGACGACCTCCGCGCGTGGATCCCGCGGCTCGCCGCGCTGCCGCCGTCGAAGCGCGCCGAGCTGCCCGGCATTTCCCGCAGCCGCGCCCACCAGGCCCTGGCCGGCGCGATCGTCGCGGAAGCGCTGCTGACCGTCGCCGGCGGCAAGGTGACGATCTGCCCCTGGTCCACGCGCGACGGCCTGCTGCTCACCCTGCAGGACAAGGCACGCGCGGCGGCCGGGAAGCGCGCGGCCTGAGGTTTTTCGGGGGTTCCGGGTGGCGGAGCCCCCGGCCCGGGGCGCAGCCCCGGATGTCACAGACCCGCTGGCCGTGACCGGGAAAACCGGGTATTCCGGAAAGCATGAGCGAGCAGCAGCGCCTCCACGGCCGTGACGACGAAGACGAAGAGCTCCCGAAGCTCCCGACCCCCGGCAAGCTGACCCACGACGTGCCGACCGCACCGGACCCGGACGTGAGCCCGGGCGGGACCGAGGAGATCCCGGCCCCACCCGGCCGCGACGCCGCTAGCGACCTGCCTCGGTGAGAGTTATTCAGCCGTCGGCCGCCGCATGACTTCGGCGGCGACCTGCGGTTCCGCGGTGGAGGCGGCGGCCTAACCAGAATAACTCTCAGTAATCGGGTTCGACGGCTCGGCGTACTGACGCACCTTCTCCGAGTCGCGCCGCATCGGGGCGCGGCCCGGCGGCTGCTTCGGCGGCTCGCCCGCGTCGATCTTCGGGATCGCGAACCGCTGCGGCTCCGGGGTGAGCGTGATGCGCTCGCCGTGGTGCAGGACTTCGAGCGGCTCGCCGTCGAGCACGTGGTAGGTGACCTGGTCGGGGTCGATCTCGACCTGGAACCGGGTGCCGCGGAACATCAGCCGGAAGGTGATCCGGCCCAGCTGCGCGGGCAGCCGCGGTGAGAACGCCAGCGTCCCGCTGTGGTCGCGCAGCCCGCCGAACCCGGCCACCGCGCCCTGCCACGCCCCGGCCAGTGACGCCATGTGCAGGCCGTTGCGGACGTTGTTGTGCACGTCGTGCAGGTCGGTCAGCGCCGCTTCGGCGAGGTAGTCGTAGGCCAGCTCGAGGTGGCCCACCTCGGCCGCGATGACCGCCTGCGTCCCCGCCGACAGCGAAGAATCGCGCACGGTCCGTGCTTCGTAGTAGGCGAAGTTGCGGGCTTTCTCCTCCTGACTGAAGGAGTCGCCGCACAGGTGCAGCGCCAGCACCAGGTCCGCCTGCTTCACGACCTGCTTGCGGTACAGGTCGAAGTACGGGTAGTGCAGCAGCAGCGGGTAGTGCGCCTGGTCGGTGTTCGCGTAGTCCCACTCGTCGTGGTCGAGGAACCCCTCCGACTGCGGGTGCACGCCGAGTTGTTCGTCGTAGGGCAGGAACATCGCCGCGGCCGCCGCGCGCCAGGAGTCCAGCTCGACGGTGTCGACGCCGAAGCGCGCCGCGACGTCGGGGTGCCGCTCGCACGACTCCGCCGCCGCCAGCAGGTTCCGCCGCGCCATCAGGTTCGTGTAGACGTTGTTGTCCGCCACCGCCGAGTACTCGTCCGGGCCGGTGACGCCGTCGATGCGGAACGCGCCGTGCCGGTCGTGGTGGCCGAGTGACGCCCACAGCCGCGCGGTTTCCAGCAGCAGCTCGGTGCCGTAGTCGCGTTCGAACTGCTCGTCGCCGGTCGCGTTGAGGTAGCGCAGGACGGCGTCGGCGATGTCCGCGCTGACGTGGAAGGCCGCCGTGCCGGCCGGCCAGTACGCCGAGCACTCGGCGCCGTTGATCGACCGCCACGGAAACGCCGCGCCGCGCAACCCCAGCTGGTGGGCGCGTTCCCGCGCTTTGTCCATTGTGGAGTGCCGCCAGCGCAGCGCGTCGCGTGCCGCGTCCGGGATGGTGTAGGTGAGCACCGGCAGGACGAAGGATTCGGTGTCCCAGAAGGCGTGCCCGTCGTAGCCGGGCCCGGTCAGCCCCTTGCCGGCGATCGCGCGGCTCTCGCCGCGGGCCCCGGCCTGCAGGATGTGGAACAGGGCGAACCGGACGGCCTGCTGCAGCTCGGGGTCGCCCTCGATCTCGATGTCCGAGGTGGCCCAGTAGTCGTCCAGGAACTCGCGCTGCTCGGTGAGCAGGCCCTTCCAGCCCGTCTGGCGGGCGCCGGCCAGCGCGGCCTCGACCTGCGAGCGCAGCGCGGGTACCGAGCGCTGCGCCGACCAGCCGTAGGCGAGGAACTTGGTGATCCGCAGCCGCCCGCCCTTGGGCACGTCGACCGCGACGGTCAGCCGCGCGAGGTCCTCCTCGGCGTGGATGCGGGCGCGGATCCCGTCGTCCACCTCGATCTTGTGGTCCATCGCCGCGGCCATCCGCAGCCCGGACCGGCGGGTCTGGTGCACCAGCACGGCGTTGTACTCCGACGCGCGGTGGAACTGGCCCACCAGCGGCGATTCCAGCGCGGCGGCCACCCGCGGGTCGCTCGTGTCGGACTCGATCGGCTCGTTGGCGAGCAGGTCGGACTGGACGACCAGCTGCAGGTCCTCGTCGAGCGGCTCGACTTCGTACCGGATCGCGGCGACCGCGCGCTGGGTGAACGACACCAGCCGCTCGGTGCGGACGCGGACGCGCCGCCCGGTCGGCGACGACCACTCCGTGGTCCGGCTCAGCGTGCCCTTGCGGAAGTCGAGCACGCGGTCGTGCGCGGTGGCCGCGCCGTAGCGCATGTCGAGCGGTTCGTCCTCGACGAGCAGCCGGATGATCTTGCCGTCGGTGACGTTGACGACGGTCTGGCCCTCTTCGGGGTAGCCGTAACCGGCTTCGGCGTAGGGGAGTTCGTGCTGTTCGTAGAAACCGTTGAGGTACGTGCCGGGCAGCCCGCGCGGCTCGGCCTCCTCGAGGGTGCCGCGCAGGCCGATGTGGCCGTTGGACACCGCGAACGCCGATTCGGTGCGCTGCAGGGCGTCGACGTCCATGCCGCGCCACCGCAGGGCCCAGGGCGCGCACTCGTAGCCGTGCGGTTCGGTCATCGGTCCTCCAGGAGGTCGGCGAGGTCGTCGACGACGATGTCGGCCCCGTGGGCCTTCAGTTCGGCGGCCTGGTTCGCCCGGTTCACGCCCACGACGTACCCGAAGCCGCCGGCCTTGCCGGCCTGGACGCCGGACTGGGCGTCCTCGAAGACGGCCGCGTGCGCGGGCTCGACCCCGAGCGCGGCGGCGCCGGCCAGGAACGAGTCCGGCGCGGGCTTGCCCTTGAGGTGCTGTTCGCGGATCACGATGCCGTCGATGCGGGCCTCGACGTACTGGCTCAGCTCGGCACCGTCGAGCACCTTGGCGCCGTTGGCCGACGACGTCACGACGGCGATCCGCAGGCCGGCGGCCTTGACGGCTTCGAGGTAGCGCACCGAACCGGGGTAGGGGTTCACCCCGCGCTCGTCGATGATCTTGAGGACCAGCTCGTTCTTGCGGTTGCCGACGCCGTTGACGGTGGGGGCGTCCACCGGGTCGTCCGGGGTGCCCTCGGGCAGCACGATCCCCCGTGACCGCAGGAACTCCCGCACGCCGTCGGCGCGCGGGCGCCCGTCCACGAAAGCCGCGTAGTCGAGGTCGGTGAACTCGGCGAACCCGGCGCCGTCACGGGCGCGGAGGAATTCGTCGAACGTCCGTTTCCAGGCCTCGCGGTGGAGGATCGCCGTGCCGGTCAGCACTCCGTCGAGGTCGAACAAGCAGGCGGTGATGGTCTCGGGCAATCCCGTCATGCCCGCACGCTACCGGTCCTCGGCTTCGTTCGCGGGCTGTTCGGGATGGGGACGCACTCGATGGATGAGTTCGTGCACGGTCGCGTCCGCCAGCCGGTACCGCACCACGCGGCCGGTGCGTTGCGGTGTGACCAGGCCGTGGGCCCGCAGCAGCCGCAGGGCCTGCGACACCGCGGTGTCGGTCATGCCGGTGGCCGCGGCGAGGTCGGTGACGCTGATCTCGCGGGCGTAGTGGATGCAGACCAGCAGCGCCAGCCGCGAGGGGTCGGCGACCACGGAGAAGCGGCGGGCCCATTCGTCGATGACGGCGCGGTCGCCCAGCCCGTCGACCGCCGCCGCGACGCGTTCCGGGTCGATCAGCTTGCGGTCGGTGTGCACCCCCGGATGATTCCACCCCGGTCGCGGGCCGACCACCGGTGGCCTGGGTCACGCCGCGCTTGACGCTCGCCCTCCCGCGGGCGACGCTGTTGTTAAGACAGCTGTCATAATCGAGGAGCCCGGATGACCGACGTCGAAGCCCAGGTCCGTTCGAAGACCATCACGTGGCAGGACCCCCTCGAAACGGCTCGGCTGGGCGCCACGATGTCCGGCCTGGAGTACATGCGGGCGATCGCCGACGGCCGCGTCCCACCGGCTCCGATCGCGGCGCACTTCGGGATGCGCTGGGAAAGCATCGAACCCGGCGAGGTCGTGGCGGTCGCCGAGCCGGACGAGTCGCTGTACAACCCGATCGGCATGGTCCACGGCGGCGTGGCGGCGACGATGCTGGATTCGGTGGTCGGCTGCGCGGTCCACACGACGCTCCCGGCCGGCGTCGGCTACGCGTCGGTGGAGCTGAAGGTGAGCTACCTGCGCGCGATCCACGCGGGCCGCGGCGAGATCCGCGCGACGGGCCGGGTGGTGAAGGAGGGGTCGCGGATCGCCTTCGCGGACGGGGAGATCCGCGACGCCGAGGGGAAGCTGCTGGCCACGGCGTCGGGGACCTGCGTCATCACCCGCTGACGGGCTGCTTGACGTCCCAGTGCTCGACGAGCAGGCCGTCCTCGACGCGCAGGATGTCGACGACGGCCATGCCGGCGACGTGCAGGTGCGCGACGACGAGGTCATCCTCCGCGACGACGTGCCGGATCACCGCGGTCGCGCCGGCCAGCGGCGAGTTCTTCACGGCGTCGGTGAACGCCTCCCGGCCGGAGGGCAGCCCCGGGCTGTGGGTGACGAAGTCCGGGTGCAGCGCGGCCTTCGCGGCATCGAAGTCCTTGTGCACGAACAGGTTCTCCAGGCAGCCGACGACGATCATGCGGTTCTTGGCGGATTCGCTCATGCGCTTGATGGTCGGCTGTCCGGGCGACGACGTCGATTACGCCGGAGGTAATCAGCGCGGCGGCCGGACCCGCCGGGCGCGGATCGCGTCGTCACCGCCATAACGGCCGATGACCGCCGCCAGGAGTTTCCGCGCGTCCTCGACCCGTTCGGCGCCGTAGTCGGACTCGATTTCCTCCTGAAGGTCCCGCCGCAGCACCCGGGTCGCCTCGACGGCGGCCAGCGCGTGCCCGGTCAGGTGCAGCAGTTTCGTCCGCGCGTCCGACGGGTCGGCTGCGCGCCGCACCAGCCCTCGGCGTTCGAGGTCCGCGACCGCCTTCGATGCGGCCTGCTGGGTCACGCCCATCCGCTCGGCCAGCGCGGTGATGGGCAGCGGTGCGGCCAGGATGTGCTGGATGACGACGCCGTCGTTGAAGCGCAGGTCGCCGAAACCCTGCTCGGCGAGCCGCCGCTGGACCTCGTCGGTCATCGCCCAGCCCGCGAAGAGGGCGGTCAGGGAAAGGTCGAGAGTGGTAGGATCCACAACCATGGTTGTGGAATCTAGCAGAGTGCCGCCGGAGCTGGCGGAAGCGTTCGTGCGCGTGGCGCACCGGATCGTCTGGTGCACGCTGGTGACCGTCGACCGGCGCGGCCGCCCGCGTTCCCGCGTCGTCCACCCGATCTGGGAGCGGACGCCGGACGGGCTGACCGGACGGCTGTTCACCCGGCCGACACCGCTGAAGCTGGCGCACCTGGCGGCGTCGCCGTACGTGTCGTGCTCGTACTGGGACCCGCAGCACGAGGTCGCGGTGGCGGAGTGCCACGCGGCGTTCGAGGACGACGAGGAGAGCCGCAAGAACCTGTGGGACCTCTTCGCGTCGACGCCGGAACCGCTGGGCTACGACCCGAAGATCCTCGGCGGCGAGGACCACCGCGACCCGAAGATCACGGTGCTGCGCCTGACACCCTGGCGCCTCTCGACCGGCGGCGAGGCCTGGCGGGCGGCTTAGGCGGCGCCCACCCGGCGGTCGAACACCAGCCCCTCGGCCGCCCGCAGGCCCACGCTGATCGCGCCGGTCAGCACCGCGTCCTCGCCCAGCTCGCCCTGGACCACCTTGGGCACCAACGGCGTGAACGCCCGCAGCGCCCGGTCGATCGGCTCCAGCAGCAGGTCCGCCGCCGTTCCCATGCCGCCGCCCAGGACGATCAGCTCCGGGTCGATCACCGCCGCCACCGAGGCCACCGTGTACGCCAGGCGGTCGGCTTCCGCCGCCAGCGCCTGCCGGGCCAGCTCGTCGCCTTCGCGCGCCAGGCGGAAAACCTCGCGGGCCGATTTCGCCGTGCCCAGGCCGAGTTCGCGGGCACCGCGGACGACCGACTGGGCCGCCGTCGCCTCCTCGAGGTGGCCGCGGGCGGGCGGGGTGCCGGGCTCGTCGGCCGCGCGCGTGCGGCCGTACGGGAGGTAGCCGATCTCGCCCGCGGCGCCGGTCGCGCCGCGGAACACCCGGCCGTCGACCATCAGCCCCATGCCGACGCCGGTGCCGATCGTGATGCAGCCGAACACCGACGCGCCGCGCGCGGCGCCGCTCTCCCACTCGCCGACCGCGGTGAGGTTCGCGTCGTTCTCCACCATCAGGTCCGGGCCCAGCACCGCTTCGAGGTCGTCGATCAGGCCCGCGCGGCCCCAGCCCGGCAGGTTCGGCGCGTGCCGGAAGCACCGCTTCTCCGGATCGGCGACGCCGGGGGAGCCGACCACGCGGACAACGATGTCGCCCGCCGCGAGGCCGGCCTCCGCGATCGCCGCGGCCGCGATCTTCCCGACCGCGGTGACCAGCGCCGCGCCGGAGCGCGCCGTGTTGCGCTCGTCGCGGCGCGCCACCACCGCGCGGCCGAGGTCCGACACCGCGACCCGCAGGTGCTCGCGGCCGATGTCGACGCCCAGCACGTACCCCGCGGTGGGGTCGGCCTCGTACAGCACCGCCGAGCGCCCGGTGCCGGTGGACGTCTGCCCGGTCGGCCGCGCGAGGCCGGCGGCCTCCAGCGCCAGCAGCGCCTGGCTGACCGTCGGCTTCGACAGCCCGGTGTCCTTCGCGACCTGCGGCCGGGTCGCCGGCCCGCCGCGGCGCAGCAGGTCGAGCACCGCCCGCTGGTTGATCTTGCGCATCCCGGCGGGGGTACCGACCGTGGGAACTTCTACGCCGGCCACCCGTGCCCGCCTCCAGTCGTCCTCGTGCTGCCTGCCACGCTAGCCGTCCCGCCCCGGATTCCGCCGGAATACCCCCGCGCCGGGACCGGTTGACCCGGGCATGAGCACTCCGGGACGCGGCCGGGTCCGCGTGGCAGGCGGCGCGAAGCGGGTACGGGTGTTCCTCGGCGGGCAGGTCGTCGCGGACACGGTGCACCCCCTCCTGGTGTGGGAAGTTCCGTACTACCCCACGTACTACATCCCGCGCGCGGACGTCGTGAGCGGTGTTCTCACCCCCTCCGGCCGGACCACGCACTCGCCGAGCCGCGGGGAAGGTGTTCTGTCGACGATAAAGGGTGCCGGAGCCGAGGCGGTGGACGGCGCGCTGGAGTACCCGGATTCGCCGATCGAAGAGCTCCGCGGCCACGTCCGCTTCGAGTTCGCCGCGTTCGAGTGGTTCGAAGAGGACGAACAGATCTTCACGCACCCGCGCGACCCGGGTGTCCGCGTCGACGTCCTGCCGAGCTCGCGGCACGTCCGGATCGAGGTCGACGGCGTGACCGTCGCCGACTCGGTGCGGCCGCACCTGCTGTTCGAGACCGGCCTGCCGACCCGCTACTACCTGCCCCGCGTGGACGTCCGGATGGACCTGCTCTCCCGGATCGACACGGTGACGCACTGCCCGTACAAGGGCGCGGCCGAGCACTTCGACGTGGCCGGGCACGAGGACCTCGCCTGGAGCTATCCGACGCCGCTGCCCGAAAGCATCCGGGCCGCGGGGCTGGTGGCGTTCCTCGACGAGAAGGTGGACGTGTACGTCGACGGGGTGCGGCAGGACCGCCCGAAGACGAAGTTCGCGTAAGCCTTCAGGCGCCGAAGACGGCTCGCACGGCCGTCTCGTCGCCTTCGATGTCGAGTGCGGCCTCGGTCTCGTCGAGGTCGAGGACGCCCGCGGCCAGGCCGAGCACGATCGCGGGATCGGCGCGCACGACGGCGTCACAGTCCCGGCCGTCGTGCCGGGCGACCTCGACGCCCGAGCGCGTCACCCGCACCTGGACCATCCCGTCGTCGACCGCGATGCCGACCGTCGCCTGCCGCCGCGCTGTCACCCGGCCGCGGAGCAGGGCCGGGAGGGCGACGACGAGCCATTCGCCGCGGAATCGGTCGCCGCCGGGGCCGCGCACCATCAGCGGCGCCGACCAGCGGACGAGACCTTCGACCGGCTCGCGCAGCGCGGCACCCCAAGGGGTGAGGGCGTACACGATCCCGTTGCCCTCCGCGGCCGGCCGTCGCTCGACCACGCCGGCGTGCTCGAGGTCGCGGAGCCGGTCGGCCAGCAGGTTGGTGGCCACGCCGGGGAGCCCGTCGAGCAGCTCCCGGTACCGCGCGGGCCCGATGAGCAGCTGGCGGACGACGAGCAGGTTCCACCGGTCGCCCACGACGTCGAGCGCCCGGGCGAGTCCGCAGTACTGACCGTAGCTCCGGCTCATGGTCCCTCCACTTGACAATCTCAAGTCCGCTTGACTATATCAAGTGCAGCCGATCTTGAGGAGCCGTCATGACCGTTCTCCCGGCGATCACCGCCCTGCGCACCGCCGGCGAGCGCGGCGACGCCGACGCGGTCGCCGAACTGCTGGCGCCCGATGTCGTCTTCCACTCGCCGATCTCGGCGCGGCTCCGCTTCGAGGGCAAGGCCGAAGTCGCGGCCCTGCACCGGGACATCTTCGCCGTCCTGGCGGATCTCGAAACCACCGAGCCGCTCGTGCGCGGCGACACGGGCTCGTTCACGTTCCGCGCGCGCGTCCGCGGCGTGGAACTCGAAGCCATGAACGTGATCCGCGTCGACGCGCAGGGCCGGATCGTCGAGTGCAAGGTCTACGCCCGCCCGCTCCCCAGCCTCGCGACGCTGTTCTCGGCGCTCCCGCCGCGCGTGGCGGCGCGGCGGCGCGGACGTCTCACCGGAGTGCTCGTCGCGCTCGCCACCCGGCCGCTCGCCTTCGTGCTGCGCGCGGCCGACCGGGTGGCCCCGAAGCTCGTATAACGCCCTATGCGGCGGGCCGGGAGCGACCGTGGGCCTGCCGCCGGAACGGGCGGGGCCGCGGCCGCCCGGGCGCCGGGGCGTCCACAGTGGACCCGGACGTCGCGGCGCCGTCGTCGGCCGTGGCCGCCGGGAGCGGGGTGCCGTGGTCGCGGTGCCCCCGGTGCACCGCGTAGAGCAACGCCAGCCCGAGCACCACGAGCAGGTGCGTCGCCAGGCGGGACAAGGTCACCTGGCCCGCCGCCAGGTCGCCGGCCGACAGCACCAGCAGCACGCCGACGAAGCCCGTCAGCAGCGGCAGCTGGCCGCCCGCCGTCCGGGGGAGCAGGGCAGCCGTCAGCAGGCCGACGCCCACCGCCAGGTTCCACGCGCCGCTTTCGTGGTCGAGGTGGACACCGTGCTCACCCGCCGTGCCGAGCAGTTGCGCGAACGCCAGCCCGAGCTGCGCGATCGCCACCACCGCCAGCGCGGTCCGCCGGCCCCAGTGTTCGCCGGACGGCGCCGGGGTGCGCTCGAGGATCGCCGCGGTCAGGTCCGGCACCGGCGGGGCCGGGCGCAGCAGCATCGTGCGCCGCAGCCGTTCGGCACCGGCGAACCACTCCCGGCACTCCGCGCAGGTCGCCAGGTGCTCGTCGGGCGACACCGGCTCGGCCTCACCGTCCAACCGGGCCGAAAGCGCTTCACGGCAGTCCTCGCACCTCATGGTCCAGTAGTCGGACGGCGGCTCCCGAAAGTTCCCGGTCACTGCTAACTCCGCCTTCCTCCCCGCCACCGCCCTCAACGGAGGCGCTTCGCGCCGCTGTATGTTTATGGACCATGACCCACCGTGAGGACGACGACCGCGTCACGGCCCTCGCCCTGTCCGCCGGCCGCGGTGACCGGCGCGCGCTGGAGGAGTGGGTCCGCGCCACCCAGGCCGACGTCTGGCGCTTTCTCGCCCACCTCACCGACGGCGGCGCGGCCGACGACCTGACGCAGGAGACCTACCTTCGCGCCTTCGGCAGCCTTCGCCGCTTCGCCGGGCGTTCGTCGTCGCGAACCTGGCTGCTGTCGATCGCCCGGCGGGTGGTCGTCGACCAGCTTCGCGCCGCCGGCGCGCGGCCCAAGATCGCCGACACCGACTGGGAAGCCGCCGCCGAGCGCACCCGCGATCCCGCGGCCGGCTTCGAGGACCTCGTCGAGCTGCGCCTGCTGCTCGACGGGCTGGAGCCGGACCGGCGCGAGGTGCTCGTGCTGACCCAGGTCCTCGGGCTCTCCTACGCCGAGGCGGCCGACGTCTGCGGCTGCCCGGTCGGCACCGTCCGCTCCCGGGTCGCCCGCGCCCGTGAGGACCTGATCCAGGCCCGGCGCGCCCGCGGGGCCGGCTGAACCAGCCCGCGCTGCGCCGTCCGGCGCTGTGGCGGCGCACACATTCGGCGGCTTCCGCTGTCATCTCGTCACAGAGATGCGCGAACTCGACTACTCCGCGTTGACGCCGGGTGCAGGGGTCCTTAGCGTGGCGCGCACCCCGCCACCACGCAGCAAGGGATTCCCGATGGCCAGTCCCACCACCGAACAGCCCGAGCCCGGGCAGGTCGGGCGCCGCCGCTTCCTCACCTACCTGGTCGCCGCGCCCACGCTCACCGTCGCCACGAAACTGACCGCCGACGCGGTGGCTCCGGCCCGCGCCGAGGCCGTCGTCCCGACCCTGCCGCAGCCGGCGGAGCTCCTCGACCTCGGGGACGTCCTGACGCTGTCGTGCGCGCCGACCGCCGGGATGCTCGTGCTCGAACTGACCACCGACGGCCGGGCGCGCCTGCAGCTGCCGCGCGCCGAGGTCGGCCAGGGCATCACGACGGCGACCGCGATGCTCGTCGCCGAGGAGCTGGACCTGCGGCTCGACCGCGTCGACGTCGTGCTGTCCGACGCCCGCACCGAGCTGCTGTTCAACCAGCTCACCGGCGGGTCCAACACGATGCGCTCGCTCTACGACCCGGTCCGCGCCACCGCCGCCACCGCGCGGGCCCGGCTGGTCGCCGCGGCCGGGGCGCGGTGGGGGACCGATCTGTCGCGACTGTCCACACGCGACGGTGCGGTGTGGGCGCCCGACGGGCGCAGCGCCTCCTACGGCAGCCTCGCCGGGCCGGCGTCGCGGACGGACCTGACCACCGGGGCCGTCGCGCCGAAAGCCGAGTCGGCGCAGACGCTCGTCGGGACGCCGACCTCGCGCCAGGACGCCCGCGCGATGGTCACCGGCAAGCAGGTCTACACACTCGACCTCGACGTCCCCGGCGCGAACCCGGTGATGGTGCGGCGGCCGCCGACGATCAACGGCACGGTGCGGAAGATCAACAACGAGGCCGCCGTCCGCGCCATGCCGGGGATCATCGACATCGCCGTCGTGCCGACCGGCGTCGCGGTGCTGGCCGAGACGTTCGGCCAGGCTCTCGACGGCAAGAACGCCCTCGACGTCACGTGGGGCCCGGGCACGGTCGACGGCGAGGACAACGAGACGATCAAGAAGAAGCTGCGGGCCGCCGCGCTGCCGTTCGTGGTGCCACCGCTGCTGACCCAGTACGTCGACGGCGAGTTCGACTTCGCCTTCGTCAGCCACGCGCCGATGGAGTCGAACTCCGCGGTGGCCGATGTCCGCGAGGACAGCGCGACCATCTGGGCCGGGCTCAAGTCGCCGATCGTGGCCAAGCAGACCATCGCCCAGGAGCTGGGGCTGCCGGAGAACAAGGTCACCGTGCACGTCCAGCAGGGCGGCGGATCGTTCGGGCGGCGGCTGTTCTTCGACGCGGCGCTGGAGGCCGCGCGCATTTCGAAGGCGATGAAGAAGCCGGTGCGGCTGATGTGGAGCCGGATCGACGACATGCGCCACGGCCGGGCGCGCGCGGCGAGCTACCACCGGATCCGCGCGACCTTCGCGCTCGGGCAGGTCCTGACGTTCGAGCACCGCGTCGCGAGCGTCGAAACCGACTGGAGCCACGGCCTCGGCGAGATCCTCACCGCGTACGCGGCGAAGCTGCCCGTCGGCGGCAACCTCAGCTTCGCGCAGACGGTGTTCCTGCTGACCGTGAAGTCGCCGTACAACTTCGGCGTCACGACGCAGCTGCTCAACGAGGTGCCGCTGAAGTTCCACACCTCGGCGTGGCGCTCGGTCTACTCGGCGAACACCCGCGGCGCCGAGGAGATCATGGTCGACGAGATCGCGGCGAAGCTCGGCAAGGACCCGGTGGCCTTCCGCCGCGAGTTCATCAAGGAGCCACGGCAGCGCGCGGTGCTCGACAAGGTCGCCGAGCTCGGCGAGTGGGGCAGGAAGCTGCCCGCCGGGTTCGCGCAGGGCATCGCCGTGCACGGCGAGTACAAGTCCTACACCGCCTGCCTGGTCGAGCTGGACGCGCGCGACCCGAAGCACCCGCGCGTCACGAAGGCGACGATCGCGGTGGACGTCGGCAAGCCGGTGAACCCGCGCGGGATCCAGGCACAGATGCTCGGCGGCCTGACCGACGCGATCTCGACGACGCTCACCGCGGGCCTGCACATCGACAAGGGCCTGCCGCTGGAGGGCAGCTACTCGCAGTTCCACTACGCGCGGCAGAAGAACTCGCCCACGGACGTCACCGTGCACGTCATGCCGGCCACCGGCGACGACATCGGCGGCGCGGGCGAGCTGGGCCTGCCGGCGCCGGTGGGCGCGATCGCCAACGCCTACGCCCGGGCGACCGGGATCAAGCCCCGCAGCTTCCCGATCACCTTCCCGGTCGACTTCGACCCGTTCCCGCGCTGAGGAGAGCCACCGTGCCGAACTACACCTTCGTGGTGAACGGGAAGACCGTCACCGTCGACGCGCCCGCCGACCTGCCGATGCTGTGGGCGCTGCGCGACAAGCTCAAGGTCCGCGGGCCGAAGTACGGTTGCGGCATCAACGTCTGCAAGGCCTGCACCAGCCACCTCGACGGCGAGGCGTTCAACCCCTGCGTCACGCCGGTTTCGGAGTGTGCCGGGCGCGAGGTCACCACGATCGAGGGGCTGGCCGACGGCGACGAGCTGCACCCGGTCCAGGAGGCCTGGCTGGAGCAGGACGTCGCGCAGTGCGGTTACTGCCAGCCGGGCCAGATCATGGCGGCGGTGGCGCTGCTGAAGAAGACGAAGAACCCGACGGACGCCGACATCGACGCGATCCAGAACGTGTGCCGCTGCGGCACGTACTTCCGGATCCGGGAGGCGATCAAGAGCGCGGCCGCCAAGCTGGCCTGACGCGGATGCGGAGGTTCGACAAAAGAACCTCCGCATTCGCGGTTCCTGTAGCAAGTTCACCCGAACGTGGTGGCCTCGTTCGGGTTAGATGTCGGTCTCGGGCCTCGACGAGGAGGGCCGGGTACCGGAGGCCACCATGCACTACCAGGCGCTTCTGTCCGACGGGCGCGCGCCCCGGGTCGCCTCGCTGGCCGCCGAGGTCGAGCGGAAGCTGCCCGAGCTGGTCGACAGCACCGTGCGGCAGATCCTCGCCGAGATGCCCGTCTACGCCGACGCGCGGTTCGTTTCGCACGCCGAACTCCGGAACTCGGTGCGCGCCAACCTCGAGCACGTGATGCGGACGCTGCGCGGCTCCGACGTCCCGGACCTGTCGCAGGCCCGCCTCACCGGCCGGGCCCGGGCCCTGCAGGGCGCGCCGCTGCCGGAACTGCTGCGGGCCTACCGGATCGGGCTCACCGAGGTGTGGCACCGGTTCGTGGAGCTGACCGCCGTCGCGCAGGACCTGGCCGCGCTGGTCGCCGCGACGACGGCGATCTGGGCCCTGATCGACGACCTCGCCGAAGCACTGACGACGTCCTATCGCGACACGACGGCGGAAGTCATGGTGGCGCACCAGAACCGGCGCTCGGCGCTGGTGGAGGCGCTGTTCGCGGGCGGCGCGGCGACCGAGGGCACGCTGTGGGACATCGCCCGCGTGCTCGACCTGTCCCTCGACGGCACGTTCGTGGTGGTGGCGGCGGAAACCCCGCGGCTGGGCCACGAACCGCTCCCGCAGATCGAGGCCCGGTTGCGCGCACTGCAGCACGCGTCGGCGTGGCGCCTGACACCGGACCTGCAGGTCGGCGTGGTTTCCCTGCGCGACCCGGCCGCGCCCGCGGCGATCGTGGACCTCGTGCGCGAGCACCCGGTGGGCCGGGTCGGGATGAGCCCGGTGTTCACCGGCCTCGGCAACACGGCCCGCGCGCTGCACCTCGCGCGAGTGGCGTTGTCGAGCATGACGCCGGGGACGCCGGGCCTGGTCCAGTTCACCGAGTCGCCGCTGGCCGGGCTGGTGGCGAGCGCGCCGGAGGCGTCGGTCCAGCTGGCCCACCACGTCCTCCAGCCGGTGCTCGACCTGCCGGGCGACGACCGCAACGTCCTGCTGCTGACGCTGCGCGCGTGGTTCGACTGCCAGGGTTCGACGAAGCTGACGTCGGAGCGGATGTTCTGCCACCCCAACACGATCCGCCACCGGCTGAAGCGGATCACGGAGGAACTGGGCAGGTCGTTGACGAACCCGGCGGACATCGCCGAGCTGGGCGCGGCGCTGCGGGCGCTGAACCTGTTCCCGGAGGCGACCCACCTGCCGGCGCCGCGCTAGCCGGCCAGCAGCGCGCGGGTGCGGGCCTGCTCCTCCGCCGAACCGACCGGCATCACCAGCAGTTCCGTCGCCCCCGCGTCCTCGAGGGACTTCACCTGGCGCAGCACGGTCTCTTCGTCGCCGACGATGACGCTGTCCGAGACCCGCTCGTGGCCCTCGCGGTCGAGGATCGCCCGGTACGCCGGAATGCTCGCCGCTCCGCCGTAGGTCTCCTCCACCCACGCCCGGCATGCGTCCACTTCGGACGTCACGCAGACCAGCTGGCCGGACACCACGCGGGACGCGCTCCCCAGCGCCGGCACCACGAACTCGGCGGTCGCCCGCGGGCCCGCCCACGTCGTGATCACGCCGTCGGCCAGCTCGCCCGCCAGCCGCATCGACTGCGGGCTCACCGAGCCGACCAGCACCGCCGGCCGCTGCGCGCCGGGTGCGTTCACCGCACCCGCCGCCGTCAGCGATTCGCCGTGGACGTCCGCTTTCTCCCCGCGCAGCAACGGGTTCAGCGCCTGGAGGTACTCGCGCAGGTGGCGGATGGGGCGGTCGTAGGAGTAGCCGAACTCGCCTTCGACGATGAACTTGTGGCTCAGCCCGACACCCAGGTGGACGGGCACGCCGGTCGACGCCTGCGCGGTCAGGGCCTGCGCCGCCATGGTGATCGGGTGCCGCGAGTACGTCGGCACGACGCACGTGCCCAGCCCCACGCCGGGCGCGGCCGCGGCGAGCGCGGGCAGTGCCGTGAGGGCGTCCCAGCCGCCGCGCTGCGCCACCCAAAGTGTGCCGTAACCGAGTTTCGCCGCTTCGCGGGCTTGGGCCGTGACGGCGTCGAAACCGACGCCGAGTTCGTCGATCAGGATTCCGGTGTGCACGGGACCTCCCGGTGGTCAGTACGCGCGTTCGAGCTGTTTGCGGTCGAGCGCGACGGCTTCGGTGAACAGCGCCAGCGCCCGGGGTGCCACGGCGCGCAGCTGCTTCGGTGGCACGGCGAGCGGCTCGAAGGCGTGCGCGATCGTGTCGGCGAGCAGGGCCGGCTCGGGCGGGGGCGTGTGGCCGAGGAAGCCCTGGAGCACGGCCTGGTAGGCCACGACGAGCTCGCGGACCGGCCGGCCGGTGCGGAGCAGGTCGTTGGCCGTCAGCAGTTCCCAGTACTCGACGAAGGCTTCCGCGTGCCGCGGGTCGAGCCTGCCGTGCAGCTTCGGCAGCAGCTTGCCGAGCGTTTCGGTGTCGTCGGTGTACCCGGCCCGCAGCAGCGGGCGCTTCAGCACGTTGGCGTACTGGATCTCGGTGAGCCGTGAGAGCCGGGCGGCGAGCGGGTCGGCTTCGAGGGTGCGGACGAGGTCTTCGAGGACTCGCACCGACTCCCGCAGCAGCACGGCCAGGAACAGCTCCTCGCGGTTCTTCCAGTGCAGGTAGACGGTGCCCTTGCCGACGTCGGCGAGCTCGGCGACGTCCTCGATCGTCGTCCGCCGGTAGCCGGCACGCAGCAGCAGGTCGGCGGCCGCGTCGAGGATCCGCTCGGCGCGTTCGGCGCGGTCTTCGGCCGGAGGCATGATGCCATCGTATGACCAAATAAGAAATCTGGTCAAATGTTCGTCGTGGTGACCGGCGTCACTCCGGTCTGCTGTCACGGGCGTCCGGCCGCCGGTGTCTGGTGGTCGGTCGGATGCCACACGCAGAACGGGGAAACACATGGGCAAGGTCTGGTTCGTCACGGGTTCGTCGCGCGGCCTGGGCCGCCGCTTCGTCGAGGCCGCCCTCGGCCGCGGCGACCGGGTCGCCGCGACCGCGCGCTCCACCGAGAGCTTCGACGAGCTCGTCGAAGCTTTCGGCGACGCCGTGCTCCCGCTGGAGATGGACGTGACCGACAAGGCGGCCGTCTTCGAGACGGTGAAGCGGGCCGCCGAGCACTTCGGGCGGCTGGACGTCGTCGTGAACAACGCCGGCTACGCGCAGATCGGCGCCATCGAGGAGCTGACCGAGGCCGAGCTGCGCGCCCAGCTGGAGACCAACGTGTTCGGCCCGGTGTGGGTCATCCAGGCCGCGCTGCCGTACCTGCGCGAGCAGCGCGCCGGCCACATCATCCAGCTGTCATCGGCCGCTGGGCTGATCGCCATGCCGCTCGGCGGGGCGTACCAGGCGTCCCGGTGGGCGATCGAAGCGCTGGGCGAAACCCTGGCCAAGGAGGTGGCCGGCTTCGGCGTCAAGGTGACGATCGTCGAGCCGGGCGGGTTCGCCACGCGCGAGGGCAAGAACCCGGACCCCCTCGCCAACGGCCACGTCGCCGAGGCCAACCCGGTGTACGACGGACTGCGCCGCCGCCTCGCGGAGGTCGCGGGCAAGCAGCCGGCCGGCGACCCGGCCGCCGCCGCCCAGGCCCTGTTCAAGGTCGTCGACGCGCCCAACCCGCCCCTGCGCGTGCTCTTCGGCCAGGGCTTCTACCCGATGATCCAGCAGGCCTACGCGGACCGGCTCGCGACCTGGGACGAGTGGCAGGACCTGTCGGCGGAGGCCCACGGGCGGCTCAAGCGTCCGACGACCGCTGCCAAAGATTGATGTCCGCGTCGGTCGCGTGCTCGTCGATCTCGGCCAGCTCCTCGGCGGCGAACTCGAGGTTGCCCAGCGCACCCATGTTGTCTTCCAGCTGCCGCACGCTGCTCGCCCCGATCAGCACCGACGTCACCCGGTCGTCGCGCAGGGCCCAGGCCAGGGCCAGCTGCGCCAGCGACTGACCGCGGCGGCTCGCGATGTCGTTCAGCGCGCGGACACGGGCCAGCCGGTTCTCGTCGAGGGTGTCCGGGTCGAGGGACTTGCCCTGGGCGGCCCGCGAATCCGCCGGGACGCCGTGCAGGTACCTGTCCGTCAGCAGGCCCTGCGCCAGCGGCGAGAACGCGATGCAGCCGGCGTCCGCCTCCGCCAGCGTGTCGAGCAGGCCGTCGGCCTCGATCCAGCGGTTGAGCATCGAGTACGACGGCTGGTGGATCAGCAGCGGCGTGCCGAGCTCCCGCAGCAGCCGGGCCGCCTCCGCCGTGCGCTCCGAGCTGTAGGACGAGATCCCGACGTACAGCGCCTTCCCGGCGCGGACCGCCGCGTCGAGCGCGCCGACCGTCTCTTCCAGGGGCGTCTCGGGGTCGAAGCGGTGCGAATAGAAGATGTCGACGTAGTCCAGGCCGAGCCTGCCGAGCGATTGGTCCAGTGAGGACAGCAGGTATTTGCGGGAGCCCCACTCGCCGTACGGGCCGGGCCACATGTCGTAGCCGGCCTTGGTGGAGATCAGCAGCTCGTCGCGGTAGGGCCTGAAGTCCGTGGCCAGCAGGCGACCGAAGTTCTCCTCCGCCGAGCCGTAGGGCGGGCCGTAGTTGTTGGCCAGGTCGAAGTGGGTGATGCCCAGGTCGAACGCGCGGCGAGTGATGGCGCGCTGGGTTTCCAGCGGCCGGTCGTGGCCGAAGTTGTGCCACAGCCCGAGCGAGATCGCCGGCAGCTTCAGCCCGGAACGCCCGCAGCGCCGGTAGGGGATCGAGTCGTATCGGCCGGATGCCGCAACGTAGGTCACGCGGCCGATGCTAGCCCGCTCTTCGGGTACGCTCCGGGTGAGCGACCGCTTAGGAGGTCAGTGGTGGGCACCGGATTCTTCACCTCGGTCGACGACGTGTCGGCGAAGCTGGCCGACGCCGGCTACCTGGCGTCGACGGCGGTCGCGACGACCGTGTTCCTCGCCGACCGGCTCGGCAAGCCGCTGCTGGTCGAGGGCCCGGCCGGTGTCGGGAAGACCGAGCTCGCCAAGGCCGTTGCCCGGGTCAGCGGCTCGCGGCTGGTGCGCCTGCAGTGCTACGAGGGCATCGACGAAGCCCGCGCGCTGTACGAGTGGAACCATGCGAAGCAGCTGCTGCGGATCACCGCCGGCCGCGACGAGACGTGGGAGCAGGCCCGCACCGACATCTTCGGCGAGGAGTTCCTGCTGCGCCGCCCGCTGCTGACGGCGATCTCTTCCGACGAGCCGACCGTGCTGCTGATCGACGAGACCGACAAGGCCGACATGGAGGTCGAGGGCCTGCTGCTGGAGGTGCTCGGCGACTTCCAGGTCACCGTGCCCGAGCTCGGCACGATCACCGCCACGCGCGCGCCGTTCGCCGTGCTGACCTCCAACGCGACCCGCGAGCTGTCCGAGGCACTGCGCCGCCGGTGCCTGTTCCTGCACATCGACTTCCCGGACTCCGACCTCGAACGCGACATCGTCCGGCTCAAGGTCCCCGGGATCGACGCCGCCCTCGCCGATTCCGTCGTCCGGGTGATCGCCGCGCTGCGCGCCATGGACCTGCGCAAGCTGCCGTCGGTCGCGGAGACCATCGACTGGGCCCGCACGCTGCTCGCGCTCGGCGCGGCCACGCTCGACGAAACGGTGGTGCGCGAAAGCCTCGGCGTCGTGCTCAAGCACCAGGACGACATCGCCAAGGCCACCGCCGGGCTGCAGCTCGAACAGGTCCTGGACGCGTCGTGACCGGCGGCGTGCCGGAGCGGCTCGCGGCCTTCGTCAAGGCACTGCGGGCGCAAGGCATCCCGGCCGGCCCCGCGGAGACGGTCGACGCCGCCGCGGCGCTGGAGGTGCTCGGCCTCGACGACCGGGCGCTGGTCCGCGAGGGGCTCGCCGCGGCCCTGGTCCGCCGCGGCGGGCAGCGCGCGGTCTTCGACGCCGCGTTCGACCTCTACTTCCCGGCCGGGGTCGGCGCGCCGGAACGGGCCCGCGAAGAGCCGTCGACCCTGGGAGAGCTGCGGGAAGAGCTGGCCGCCGCTCTCGCCGACGGCGACCGGCAGGCCCTCTCCCAGCTGGCCGGGCTGGCCGTCGACATGCTGGGCCAGTACGGCTCGGCGTCCGGCTTGGGAAGTGGAAGTTTCTCCGCCCACCAGACCCTGGAGCGGCTCCAGCCGCAGACGCTCATCGCGCGGGTGCTGGCCGCGGTCCGCGGCGGTGGCGCGCGCGGCGAGTTCACCGACCGGTTCGACCGCGACGAGATCCGTCGCCGCGTCGAGGGCTTCCGCGGGCAGGTCCGCGCCGAGGCGCGGCGCCGCGCGGCCGAGGTCCGCGGCCGCGAGCGCGTCGCCAAGCACGCCATCGCGCCGTCGCCCGACCGCGTCGACTTCCTGATCGCGAGCCGCGCCCAGCTCGCCGAGCTGCGGCGCACGATCCAGCCGCTGTCCCGCAAGCTGGCGACGCGGCTGGCCGCGCGCCGCAAGCGGACCACGCGCGGGCAGATCGACCTGCGCCGGACGCTGCGGCGGTCCCTCTCGACCGGTGGTGTACCGCTGCGGCCCGCCTACCGCCACCGGCGGCCCGGACGGCCGGAAATCGTGCTGCTGTGCGATCTTTCCGGCTCGGTGGCGGGGTTCGCGAACTTCACCATGCTGCTGGTGCAGGCGCTGCGCGACCAGTTCGGCAAGATCCGCGTGTTCGCCTTCGTCGACAGCGCCGACGAGGTCACCCACCTGGTCACCACCGGCGCGGCCGACCCCGAGCACCTGGGCGCGCGCATGCTGTCCGAAGCGGCGCTGGTGCGCTGGGACGGCCACAGCGACTACGGCGGCTCGCTGCGCCAGTTCACCGAGAACTGGCTCGAGGCGGTCGGCCCGCGGACGTCGGTGCTGATCCTCGGCGACGCCCGCACCAACGGCGGCGACCCGAACCTCGACGCGGTCCGCGCGATCAAGGCCCGGGCGCGGCACGTCTACTGGCTCAACCCGGAGCGGCGGTCGCTGTGGTCCACGGGGGACTCGGCGGCGCTGGAGTACGCCGGCGTCGTCGAGATGCACGAGTGCCGCACGGTGCACCAGCTCGGCAGGCTGGTCACCCGCCTGCTGCCGGTGTGAGCCAGGCGTCGATGTCGCGCAGGATCTTCGCCTTGGTCGCTTCGGGGGCGAAGGACGCCGTGACGCTCGCGCGGGCGAAGTCCGCCATCGTCGTGTCGTCGTAGCCGAAAGCTTCCCGCACCCGCGCGTACTCCTCGGCCAGCGCGGCGCCGGTGACCGACGGGACGTCGGTGTTGAGCGTGACCGTCAACCCGGCGTCGAGCAGCCGGGGGAGCGGGTGCTCGGGCAGCGACGGCACCAGGCCCAGCGTCACGTTCGACGACGGGCACACCTCCAGTGCCAGGCCGCGGTCGCGGACCTCGGCGACGAGCGCGGGGTCGTCGAGGACGCGGATGCCGTGGCCGAGCCGTTCGGTCCGGCCGACTTCGAGGGCCTCACGGATGCTGTCCGGGCCGGCGTCCTCGCCGGTGTGGTGCAGCAGCCGGATCCCGGCCGCGTGGGCCTTCTCGAAGAGCGTCGCGAACGGCCGCAGCGAGTGGTTTTCCTCGCCCGCCATGCCGATCGCGAAGACTTCGTCGTACTTCAGCGCGAGGTCGAGGGTGCGCTCGGCCCGCTCGACCGACCGGCGCCGGGAGTGATCGAGCAGCAGGCGCCACTCGAGGTCGGTGCTCGTCGACAGTCCGTCGAGGACGGAAGCCAGCGGCATTTCGAGGTCGCCCAGCCGTTCCCCGTGCGAGGCCGCGGTGAAGGTGACTTCGGCGTAGCGCGTGCCCTGGGCGGCTTCGTCCTCGCAGTACTCGCGCGCGATGCGTTCGAAGTCTTCCGGACGCCGGAGGCAGGACCGGATCAGCGCGTTGTAGTCGGCGAAGGCGCGGAAGCCGTCGAACACCGGAGGCTCGCCCGGGACGTCGACGCCGTTCGCCGCGCCCAGCTCACGGAGCGTGGCCGGGCGGATCGTGCTCTCCAGGTGGACGTGCAGGTGGGCCTTCGGCAGGGCGGCCAGGTCGCGCATGATCGCGAGCCTAGGGCCGCCTGCTGGCCCGCCGCGCGGCATTTTCCGGGGCCGGCCGGGACCGGCCCAGGTTTTGGCCCACGTCACACAGGGAACCTTCGGGTGGTTCGTCCGCGTTGTCAGGATGACCGCAACCGACGAAGGAGGGCCACCGTGCCTCTGATGAAGAAGCTGACCATGCTGGCCGGCGCTGCCGGCGCGGCTCGTGCCTACGCGAAGAAGAACCCCCAAAAGGTGAACCAGGCCGTCGGGAAGGCCGCGAAGTTCGTCGACGACAAGACCAAGGGCAAGTACCACCAGCAGATCGCCGGCGCGGTCCGCAAGGTCAACTCCGTGACCGGGCAGCCCGGCCACCCGGGGCAGCCGACCGGCCGGTAGGTCACTCCGCGGTCAGGATCTCCAGGAGTCCCTCGCCGTACTTGGCGAGCTTGTTCTCGCCGACGCCGCTGACCGTGCCCAGATCCGCCAGCGACGACGGTCGTTGCGTGGCGATCTGGCGCAGGGTCGCGTCGTGGAAGACGACGTAGGCGGGCACGCCCTGCTCCTTCGCGACGCCGGCCCGCCACGCGCGCAGGCGTTCGAAGAGCGGGGCCGCCTCCGCGGGCATGTCCACGGCCGCGGCGGCCTTCCGGGTGCTGCGGACCTTCGCGGCGGCGGCCCGCTCGGGCTCGCGGCGCAGCAGCACCTGGCGGTCGCCGCCCAGCACCTCTGAGCTGGTTTCGGTGAGCACCAGCGAGCCGTAGTCGCCTTCGACGGCGAGCAGGCCCTGGGCGAGCAGCTGGCGGACGACCGCCCGCCATTCCGGCTCGCGCAGCTCGGTGCCGATGCCGAACGTCTTCAGCGTGTCGTGCTGGAACTGCGTGACCTTGGGCGTGGACTTGCCGAGCAGGATGTCGATGATCTGGCCGGCGCCGAACTTCTGGCGCCGTTCGTTGCGCAGCCGCACGACGGTCGACAGCAGTTTCTGCGCCGGGATCGTGCCGTCCCACTTCTCCGGCGGGTTCAGGCACGTGTCGCAGTTGCCGCAGGGGCCGGCCTGCTGCCCGAAGTAGTTGAGGATCTGCACGCGGCGGCACTCGACCGTCTCGCACAGCGCGAGCATCGCGTTGAGGTGCGTGCCCAGCCGCCGCCGGTGCGCCTCGTCGCCCTCGGACGTGTCGATCATCTTGCGCTGCTGGACGACGTCCTGCAGCCCGTACGCGAGCCAGGCGGTCGACGGCAGCCCGTCGCGGCCCGCGCGGCCGGTTTCCTGGTAGTAGCCCTCGACCGACTTCGGCAGGTCGAGGTGCGCGACGAACCGGACGTCCGGTTTGTCGATGCCCATCCCGAACGCGATCGTCGCGACGACGATCAGCCCGTCCTCGCGCAGGAACCGCGCCTGGTGCTTCGCGCGCGTGCGCGCGTCGAGCCCCGCGTGGTAGGGCACCGCCGGAATCCCGTTCTGCACCAGGAACTCCGCGGTCTTCTCCACCGAGTTCCGGGACAGGCAGTAGACGATCCCCGCGTCACCGGCGTGCTCGGTGCGCAGCAGCTCCAGCAGCTGCCGCTGCGGCGAGTTCTTGCCGACGATCCGGTACTGGATGTTCGGCCGGTCGAAGCTGGCGACGAAGTGCCGGGCCTCGTCCAGCCGCAGCCGTGCGGTGATCTCCTTGTGCGTGGCCTCGGTCGCGGTCGCCGTCAGCGCGATCCGCGGCACGTCCGGCCACCGCTCGTGCAACGCCGAGAGCTGGAGGTAGTCGGGCCGGAAGTCGTGGCCCCACTGGGCGACGCAGTGCGCTTCGTCGATCGCGAACAGCGAGATCTTGCCGCGGTCGAGCAGCCGCACGGTGGATTCCACCGAAAGCCGTTCCGGCGCCAGGTAGAGCAGGTCGAGCTCGCCGTTCAGGAACGCCGTCTCCACCTCCTGCCGCGCCGCGTAGTCCTGCGTGGAGTTGAGGAAGCCGGCGCGGACACCGGCGTTGCGCAGCGCGTCGACCTGGTCCTGCATCAGCGCGATCAGCGGTGAGACCACGACGCCCACGCCGGGCCGCACCAGGGCGGGAATCTGGTAGCACAAGGACTTCCCGCCGCCGGTGGGCATCAGCACGAGCGCGTCGCCGCCGGCGATCACGTGCTCGACGATCGCCGCCTGGTCGCCGCGGAAGCTGTCGTAGCCGAACACGCGCCGGAGGGTCTCCAGCGCTTCGGACGCGGGTGCGAGGTCGGTCTCTGCCACCCGCCCGACTATAGAGCGGGGGTCCGACAGTTCCGGCCCGCCCCGCCGCGGGGTGCCACACTGGCGGGGTGCACTACTGGCCCGTTCCCGACCTCGCCGCGTATTTCGGCGGCGCCTGGCACCTGGACCGCGAGATCCGCACGGCGGACGGCGACCCCGCGGGTGAGGTGACCGGCACCGCCACCTTCACCGAGGCCGGGGGCGTGCTCGTCTACCACGAGGAGGGCGAGCTGCGGCTCGGCGGCCACACCGGGCCGGTCACCCGGACCCTGCACTACCGCCCGGCCGGCCCCGGCCGCGCGTCGGTCCACTTCGACCACGGCGGCTTCTTCCACGACCTCGACCTGCGCGCAGGTCACTGGACGGCCGACCACCCCTGCCGCGCCGACCACTACCGCGGCGAGTACCGCGTGACCGGCGCCGCGCGCTGGCAGCAGGAGTGGGCGGTGCGCGGGCCGGCGAAGGACCACGTCATCGTCAGCCGGTTCACCCGTTAGCGTCGCACCGCCGGCCCCGAGCGCCCCAATGTGGCCTTGGTTGCGTTCAACGCACCGAAGGCCACATTGGGTGCGTTGAACGCACCGAAGGCCACATTGGGGCGCTTGGCCTGACGTCGAACGCCGGCGACGCGCGAGACTAGACGATGCCGCCGTTGGCGCGCAGCACCTGGCCGTTCACCCAGCGCGCCGGGCCGGCGAGGAACGCGACGACCTCGGCGATGTCCTCGGGCTCGCCGAGCCGTTCGAGCGGCGGCTGCTTGGCCATCCGGGCGACGGTCTCGTCGTCCTTGCCGTCGAGGAACAGCGCGGTCGCGGTCGGGCCGGGCGCGACGGTGTTGACGGTGATGTCGCGGCCGCGCAGCTCGCGCGCCAGGATCATGGTGATCGCCTCGACCGCGCCCTTCGTCGCGTTGTAGACGCCGTAGCCGGGCAGGTTCAGCCCGAGCACCGACGTCGAGGTGGTGATCACCGCGCCGCCGTCGCGCACCCGGCGCGCGGCCTGCTGGGCCACGGCGAACGTGCCGCGGATGTTGGTGCGGTGCACGCGGTCGAGGACGTCGAAGTCGGTGTCGGCGATCGGGGTCGGCGGGCTCATCACCCCGGCCAGGTGCGCGACGACGTCCACGCCGCCGTAGGTGCGCTCCGCGGTGTCGAACAGCTCCGCCACCGCGGCCGGGTCGGCCACGTCGGCGCGGACCGCGATCGCCCGGCCACCGCGCGCGGTGATGGCGTCGACGGCGGCCGCGGCCTCCTTTTCGTTGCCCGCGTAGTTGACGACGACCGCCATGCCGTCGGCGGCCAGGCGCTCGGCGACCTGGCGCCCGATTCCGCGGGAGCCGCCGGTGACGATCGCGACACGGGACACAGCAGGGGTGCTCATCGGTTCCTTCTTTCGTAACGCCGCTTTCTCTCGGTCTGTTATCGACGATACCACTCCGTTGGTAACGCTGCTACCCGCGCTGTCACCGTCGTCACCCTCCCCGTGGCGGGGCGGAGGCATCCGGCCGTATCGACGCGGCCGGACGGCCGAATCCCGAGGTCAGGCGCCTCGTGCCCGTTTTCGGCCGCGGTAATCCGGGAACACCGGTCGCAGCGGGGGCTTGACATCCTTGAAGGAGTTTGAGCGATGCCCACATGGCTGATCGTCTTGATCGTCGTCGTGGCCGTCGCGGTGCTCGGCGCCGTGATCTGGCTGGTGACACAGGAAATGCAGCGAAAACGGCTGCAGCAGCGGTTCGGTCCCGAGTACGACCGCACGGTCGCGGAGAAGGACAGCCCTCGAGCCGCGCAACGGGAGCTCGCCGAGCGCGAACGCCGGCACAAGGAGCTCGACATCCGGCCGCTTTCGGCGTCGGCGCGCGAGCGCTACGCCCGGGAATGGGCGCAGGTACAGGAAAAGTTCGTCGACCAGCCGGCCGCCGCGGTCGGCGACGCCGAGCGGCTGCTGAACTCGCTGATGGCCGAACGCGGCTACCCGACCGAGGGCTACGAGCAGCAGCTGGCCGACCTTTCCGTGCGGCACGCCAAGACCCTCGAGCACTACCGCGCCGCGCACACCACGCAGCAGAAGCGCGACGGAGCGTCCACTGAGGACCTGCGGGACGCGATGGTGCGCTACCGCACCGTGTTCGAGGACCTGCTGACCGACGGTGCCGACGAGAAGCGGGACCACGACCGCGATCACCACGACCGCCGGAACGGGCACGACCACGACCGCGCCGACCGGCACGAGACCGAGCGCCAGGCGTCCGCGAGCCGGCGGACCGAGTCGAATGGAGGACGTTGACCATGACCGATCACCTGACGCGGCACGACGCCGAGGACGAGCGTGACCTGACGGGGCGCGAGGCCGTCCACGAGGGCTATCGGGACGAGAGCGCCACGGAGGTTCCCGGCCAGGACCGGACCGGCGACGATCAGAGCCTGAGCACCGCCGACCTGGCCTCGGCCGGGCGGCAGGACGCCGACGACACCACCGGCACCACCGACACCACCACGCCCGCGGAGTCCGGCGGTGACGTGGAAACCCCGGCCGCATCGGGCGGGGACGTCGAGCCGCCGCCGCTGATCGACGAGGAGAAGGTCACCGGGTTCCGCGACCGCTGGCAGAACGTCCAGACCGGCTTCGTCGACGACCCGAAGCAGGCGGTCCGGCAGGCCGACGAGCTCGTCGCCGCCGTGATCAGCGCGCTGGCCACCACCTTCGCCGAGCACAAGAGCGAGCTGGAATCCCAGTGGCAGCAGGGCGAACCGGCCACCGAGGAGCTGCGGATCGCGCTGCGCCGCTACCGCTCGTTCTTCGACCAGCTCCTGCCCCGCTGAGCCGACGTCGTTTGCCGGCGGGCATGATCGGGTAGCACGCCGGGGAACTGTCAGCAACGGAAGGCAGCCGAATGAACGTGGCCGATCTGCTCGTCGACGGGTTCGGCCGGGTCCGGGGCACGGTGCACGCGGCGGTGGACGGACTCACCGCCGCGCAGCTCGGGACCCGGCCGGCCGACGGGGCCAACTCGATCGCCTGGCTGGTGTGGCACCTGACCCGGGTCCAGGACGACCACGTCGCCGACGTGGCCGGGACCGAGCAGGTGTGGACCGGCCAGGACTGGCTTTCCCGGTTCGGCCTCCCGTTCCCGGCCGGCGACACCGGCTACGGCCACCGCCCGGCCGACGTCGAGGCGGTCCGCGTCGACGAGCCGGCCCTGCTCACCGGCTACTACGACGCCGTGCACGAGCAGACCGTCCGCTACGTCACCGGGCTAGACGAGAAGGCCCTCGATCGGATCGTCGACGAAGCCTGGGACCCGCCGGTCTCCCTGGGCGTCCGCCTGATCAGCGTCCTCGACGACGACATCCAGCACGCCGGGCAGGCGATGTACGTCCGCGGTCTGCTGGAACGTCAGTCCGCGTAGCCGCCCCCGCGGTGGTCGGCGAGGCGCCGCGGCCCCGGGCCGTCGGCGCCGAGCCGGTCGCCGGGGTTGGCCAGCCGGCAGCGGGCCAGTGACATGCAGCCGCAGCCGATGCAGTTGTCCAGCTGGTCGCGCAGCTGTTCCAGCTGCCGGATCCGCGCGTTCAGGTCGTCCTGCCAGCACCGGGAGATCCGGGTCCAGTCGGCGCGGGTCGGCGTCCGGTCGTCGGGCAGCAGGGCCAGCACCTCCCGGATCTTCGCCAGCGGCATGCCGACCCGCTGGGACATCCGGACGAACGTCACGCGCCGCAGCGTGTCCCGGCCGTAGCGCCGCTGGTTGCCCGCGGTGCGGCGGCTGTGGATGAGGCCTTCGTCCTCGTAGAAGCGCAGGGCCGACGCGGGGACTCCGCTGCGCCGGGAAAGTTCGCCGACCGTCAGATCGGGAGGCGACTGGGCGGGGGCGTTCACCATGGTCCACACCCAATCACAACGGCACACTTGACTTCAAGCAAACTTGAGGTCTCATCCTGATGCGGACAGCAAGAACGCCTACGTGTCAAGGAGGAAGCGTGCCGGAAACACCGGTCCGGGTAGCGGTGATCGTGGGAAGTGTCCGGGAAGGACGGTTCGGCCCGGTGGTGGCGGACTGGCTGGCCGGCGTCGCGGACGGCCACGGCGGCTTCGAAACCGACGTCGTCGACCTCGCCGAAGCCGACCTTCCCCTGGCCATGCCGGCGTTCGGCGCCGCACCGTCGGCGGCGGTCGTCGCCGAAATCGCGAAGGTGGCGCCGCGGCTCGAAGCCGCCGACGCGTTCGTCGTGGTCACCCCGGAGTACAACCACAGCTATCCGGCGTCGCTCAAGAACGCCATCGACTGGCACCGGCCCGAATGGCGGGCCAAGCCGGTCGCTTTCGTGTCCTACGGCGGGATTTCCGGCGGGCTGCGCGCGGTCGAGCACCTGCGGGCGGTCTTCGCGGAGCTCCACGCGGTGACCATCCGCGAGACGGTCTGCTTCCCCGGCGCCCAGGCGCGGTTCGGGGACGACGGCGTGCCGGCCGACGCCGGCTCGGACGTCGCGGCGAAGGCGATGCTCGACCAGCTGGGCTGGTGGGCGCGGGCGCTGACCGAGGCCCGGGCGGCACGGCCCTACCCCGGCTGAGGCGGCAAGCCGGCATGTCGACACCGGCGCTCACACCTGGCACGCCTGGTACGGCAGCCGGAGGTCCGGACCGGAGACGGCGATGGTGCTGTCGACGACGGTCGTGCCCTGGGTGGCCAGGGCCGCGAACGCGGTGCACACCAGCTGGTTGACGCCGAGGCCGGTGAGCGGCCGCAGCGGGAACGGGACGTTGATCGTCGCCGGCGAACCGGGGGTCAGGGTGACCGTGCCGGACTGGCGGGGCAGCGCCGTCCCGTACCCGTCGGCCCGCTCACCGGCGGTCGGTCCGTCCAGCAGCACCGTCAGCGCGGACTCGACGCCCACCACCCCGGCGGACGGCCGCACCACCGGGGTCACCCGGTCGGCGAGGACGAAGTAGAGGACCAGGTCGGTGCCGCGGCCCTCGGTCGCCGGGCTCCGCAGCGTCGGGGCCGGGCCGGCCGGGATCACCGGCGTCGGCTTGACCCCGCACGCGCTCACCAGCAGCAGCACCGCGCAGACGGCGAGCTTCTTCACCGCGCCTCCCGGGGCAGGCGCAGCTCGAACCGGGCGCCGGTGCCGGTGTTGGCCGCGACGATGTCGCCGCCGTGGAGCCGCGCGTTTTCCCGGGCGATGGAGAGCCCGAGGCCACTGCCCTCGGACCGGGCGCGGGCGGTGTCGGCCTTGGTGAAGCGGTCGAAGACCCGCGGCAGCACGTCGGCGGGGATGCCCGGCCCGTGGTCGGTGACGGTCAGCACGACGTCACCGCCGTCCGCCCGCAGCACCACCTCGACCGGCGGCGCGCCGTGCCGCAGCGCGTTGCCGACCAGGTTCGCCACGACGATGTCGAGCCGCCGCCGGTCGAGCCGCGCCGTGATCCCCGGCGGCAGGTCGGCGGCCAGGTCGGCCCCGGGTTCCCAGCCCCGTGCGGCGAGGGTGTCGGTGATCGCGGTGGCGACGTCCAGCTCCTCCCGGCGCAGCTCCGCCCGCCCGGCGTCGAACCGGGAGATCTCGATCAGGTCCTGCACCAGCCGGGTCAGCCGCCGCGTCTCGGCCGACACCAGCCGGGCCGCGACCGCGGTGTCCGGCGGCAGCTGCTCGGCGTCCTCGTCGAGGACGTCGGTGACCGCGTTCATCGCCGCCAGCGGGGTGCGCAGCTCGTGGGAGACGTCGGCGACGAACCGCCGCGCGTCGGCTTCCATCGCGCGCAGGGTGCCCACCGTGCGCTCCAGCTCCGCGGCGGTCTGGTTGAACGTCGTGACCAGCTGCGCGAGCTCGTCGGACCCCTTCGCGCGCAACCGCACGTCCAGCCGTCCGCGGCCGAGCTGGCTCGCCGCGGTGTTCAACGCGCGCACCGGCCGCAGCACCTGCCGGGCCGCGAGCAGCGCGACCCCCACCGCGAACGGCAGCGCGAGCGCGGAGAACAGGAAGGCGTAGCGGGCCAGCTCGTCGATTGCTTCCTGCTGGTCGGTCAGCCGGGTCATCGCGTAGACCTCGAGGCCGCTCGGCCGCCCGCTGCCGGTCTGCACCGGGACGCCGACGAAGAAGAGCGGGGAGCCGCTGACGTCGACGCGCTGGAACTGGATGTTGGTGCTGGTGGCCACGGCCTGGCGCAGGTCGGCCGGCACGTCGTCGATCGACAGGCCCGACGTCGCGTGCAGGTCGCGGTAGACGACGAGCGCGTTGCTGGACTCGAGCGTCGCCGCGAAGGCGTCGAGCGAGGCCTGCGACGGTGGCAGCGACAGGGTGGGCAGGTACGTCACGATCTGCTCGCGCAGCTTCAGCATGGTCTGGTCCTGGACGCCGCCCAGGATGGCCCGGCGCGCGAAGACGTAGCTCGCGCCGGCCGCGGTGGTGGCGCCGAGGATCATGATGACCGCGAAGGCGGCGACCAGCCGCGGCCGCAGCCCGGCGAGCCACGACCACGGCCGCGGTGCCGTCACGACCGGCCGAACCGGTAGCCGAACCCGCGGACCGTCTGCACGTACTCCGGCTTCGCCGGGACGTCCTCGATCTTCGCGCGCAGCCGCTGCACGCACGCGTCGACGAGCCGGGAGTCGCCGAGGTAGTCGTGGTCCCACACGGCGGACAGGATCTGCTGGCGGCTGTACACCTGCCCGGGCGTGCGCGAGAGCTCCAGCAGCAGCTTCAGCTCGGTCGGGGTCAGCGACACCGTTTCGCCGTGCTTGGTGACCTCGAGCGCGGCCCGGTCGATCACCAGGTCGCCGTGGCGTTCCCCGGCGGTGGCCGGCGCGCCCGGCCGGTCGGTGACCGTCCGGCGCAGGACCGCCCGGATCCGCGCGTCCAGCACGCGCGGCTCGACGGGCTTCGCGACGTAGTCGTCCGCGCCCGCTTCGAGGCCGGCCACGACGTCGAAGTCGTCGCTGCGCGCGGTGAGCATGATGATCGGGACCGGGCCGGACGCCCGCATCCGGCGGCAGGTCTCGAAGCCGTCCATGCCGGGGAGCATCAGGTCGAGCACGACGATGTCGGGCCGGTGCTGCACGAGCACCTCGATGCCGAGCTCGCCCGATTCCGCGGTGCGCACCACGTGTCCCTGCCGGCGCAGGGCCAGTTGCAGTCCTTCCCGCACCGCCGCGTCGTCTTCCACCACCAGTACCTCGGCCACGGCGCCATTATTCGGAAAAGCGCACGTCATGGCGACCCGGGCGGATCTTGTAGCAAAACCATGACATCACGCTGACGGGATCTCGAAAAGCGCGTTCCAGACTCGGGGACATGGCAGTGATCCTCACCGACGCACCTTCCGCGACCCGCCCGGCCGGCCCCGCGCTCGTGACCCGGGCCGTGTCCCGCACAGCCGTCCTGGCGGCGGGCGCGGCCGGGTTCGCCCTCGCGTTCGTCGCGGCCTACCTGCTCTTCGTCCGCACGGAGGCCGGCCGCGGCGTCGAGAACGGCGTCGTCCGCAGCGCCCAGTCCGCGGGAACCACGGTGGACTGGGCGGACCCGCTGCGGCAGGCCGACCTGGTGGTCCTGCTCGGCGGCGTGGCGGTCCTGATCGTGGCGATCTCGGTGGTGCGCAGGCGGCTGGCCCTCGGGGTGCAGGCGCTGGTGCTGCTGGCCGCGCCGCTGGTGGTCGCGCAGCTGCTCAAGCTGTACGTCCTGGAGCGCCCGAACACCGGCGACGGCCTCGGCGTGGCGAGCCACAACAGCTTCCCGAGCGGGCACGTCAGCGCGGCGATGGCCGTGCTCGTGGCGCTCGCGATCGTCCTGCCCCGCAGGTTCCGGCTGCCGGCCATGGTGGCGGGCAGTGTCGGCGTCGCCTGGGTCTCGGCCGCGGCCGTGGCACTGGGCTGGCACCGGTTGAGCGACACCGTCGGCGGCTGCTTGCTGGTCGCCGCGGTCACCTGCGCCGGGGCGGCGGTGGTGTCCGCCCGCCGCCCCGACGGTGACCGGGTGCCGCTGGTGCCGGTGCTGACGGGCTTCCTGGCACCGTCGGCACTGGTCCTGGCCGGGTACGCGGTGCTGGCGACGGCGACGTCGGGCGCGGCCCAGTTCGTGGCCGCCATGGTCCTGGCGGCGCTGTCGGCGATGGCGGTGGTGCTGCTGCTGACGGGCCCGCTGCGCCGGGTCGCCTTCGACCCGGCGGAGACCCGCGTCCGCCGCCTCCGCCGACGGTGATCGGGCCAGTTTCCGGGGATTGGCCCGCGACACCGGGACGTCACCGCGCCTAGCGTCGGCGCAATGGACCCGAGGCTCGCCGATGACCTGCACGCCCTGCCCGATCTCCTCGACGCCGCGAGCAAACTCGCGGCCGAGGCGCTCGCCGGGCTGGACGAGCGCGCGGCCGCCGTCCCGCCCGTCGCCGTCGATCCGGCGCCGCTGCCGCTCGACGGCACCGGCGCGCGCGGTGCGCTGGCCGAGTTCGCGCGGCGCTGGGAACCCGGGTTCGCCGCCGGTGCCGGGCCGCGGTACCTCGGTTTCGTGACCGGGGGCGCCACCCCGGCTTCGCTGGCCGGCGACTGGCTCACCGCCGCCTACGACCAGAATCCGGCCAGTGGGATGGACTCCTCGGCGCAGGACCTCGAGCGCGAGACCGTCGGGTGGCTTGCCGAGCTGTTCGGGCTGGGCCCGGGGTTCTCCGGCGCGTTCGTCACCGGCGCCACGATGTCCACGGTGACCGGCCTGGCCATCGCCCGCGAGTGGCTCGGCGAACGCGCCGGCGTGACGGTCTCCGCCGAGGGTGCCGCCGCGCTCGGTCCCGTCACCGTCCTGTCCGGCTCGCCGCACTCGAGCGTGGTGAAGGCGTTGTCGTTCCTCGGGATGGGCCGCTCCGCGCTGCGGAAGGTGCCGGTGCTCCCGGGCCGCGAAGCCGTCGACGTCGCGAAGCTCGCCGAAGCACTCGAGACGCTCGACGGCCCGGCCGTCGTCGTCGCGAACGCGGGGACCGTCAACACCGTCGACTTCGACGACCTGCGCGCGATCGCCGAACTCAAGCGGCGGTACGGCTTCTGGCTGCACGTCGACGCCGCGTTCGGCGGGTTCGCCGCGCTGGCCCCGGACCACGCGGCGCTCACCGCGGGCCTCGACCAGGCCGACTCGGTGGTCGTCGACCTGCACAAGTGGCTCAACGTGCCCTACGACTCGGCCGTCCAGTTCACCCGCCGCCGCGACCTGCAGCTGCGCGTGTTCGCCAACGACGCGGCCTACCTCGGCGAAATCGGCGAGACCCCGGACTTCCTGCACCTGACGCCGGAGAACTCCCGGCGGCTGCGTGCGCTCCCGGCCTGGTTCTCGCTCGTGGCGTACGGCCGCACGGGCCACCGCGAGATCGTCGAGCGCTGCGTCCGGCTGGCCCGCGACCTCGGCACGCGGATCGACGGCTCGCCGCACTGGCACCTGCTCGCCCCGGTGCGGCTCAACGTCGTCTGCTTCACCCCGGCCGGAGACGTGACGCAGGCGCGGATCGACGCGCTCGTGCGCGCGATCGCCGAGGACGGAACCACCTTCCTCACCCCGACGGTGTACGACGGACGGCCGGCGTTGCGTGCCGCCTTCAGCAACTGGCGGACCACCGAGGCCGACGTCGACCGGGTGTTCGCCGTGCTGGAGCGCCTGGTCAGGACGTGAGCGCGCAGCCGGGCCGGGACAGGTCGACCTTCGACCCCGGGACGACGCAGGCCGCGATGCCCGCCACCTGCTGGCCGTAACCCCGCCCTCGCACGGACGTCACGGTCCCGGCCGAGTCGACCTCGCACGGGTTGTTCGCCGAGCACTGCTCGCCGGAGTCGTTGTGGGTGTTGTGGATCCCGACGACGGTGCTGCCGTCGGGTGCCAGCAGGGCGGCGCCGGACGTGCCGTGCCACGGCGCGCAGTCCGGGGTGGACGCGTAGCGGATCGAGTCGTGCTGCTCGTACCCGCCTTCCCGCAGGTGCGGGACCACCGCCTCGGCGGCGCAGTGCAGCCGCGTGCTCGTGGCGGCCAGGGTCACGGCGTCCCCGGCGCGCACCGGGGTGGACGTCAGCCGGAAGACCTTCGCCGAGCGCAGCTGCGCGTACGTCTTGTCCAGGCGGTAGAGCGCGATGTCGGTGCCGGTCAACGTGGCGTACAGGAGGCGGTTCGCGCGGGCGGTCGCGCGCGGGTAGCCCTGCGGGTCGGCGATCGGCGCCGGGAAGTCGGCGGGCTGATTCACCAACGCCGCACCCGGTGCGGGCCATGGTCCTTGGACGCAGTGGCCGTTCGTCAGCAGCAGCGCGGGGTCGTGCGGCCGGGACACCGGAGTGCTGACCACCGAGCCCACGCAGCCGTTCAGGTCCACCGCGCCTTCGACGTCCGGGATGACGTCGTCGGGCGGCACGGCCGTGCCGCTGATGATGCCCCGGATCCAGTCCGCGTGCCGGGTGACATCGGTGTACAACGTCGGGGCCTGGTCCCCGGCCGGGCCGCTGACCACACCGGCCAAGGCCCACCGGTCGCCGTCGCGGACCAGCGCCGGGCCGCCGGAGTCCATGTTGCCGGCGGCGACGCTCCCGTCCTGGCTGCCGACGCAGAGTTCGCCGGGCGAGGCCACCGGACACACCGAAATCGGCTGCACCACGGTGTCGGCTTCGCGCAGCCGGGTCGGGAAGCACGCCGGGTTCGTGCTGTCCGCGCAGCTCATTCCCCAGCCGAGGATGCGCACCGGGGTGCCGTCCGCCGGCGTCGTCCGCGCGATCGGCACCGGGCGCGCCCGCACCGGGGTCCGCAGGTGCAGCAGTGCGAGGTCCCTGCCCCAGAACCCGCCGTCGTCGGCGCTGGTCGCGAGCCGGTAGTAGTGATCGACCTCGGCGACCTCGCCGCCGGCGGTCGTGTCGAGCGAGCCGACGCGGACCTGCCAGCCCCGCGGAACGCCGGTCCGCGCACCGGTCGGGTTCCGGCCCGCGCAGTGACTGGCGGTCAGAACCCATTGCGGCGCCAGGACTTCCACCCCGCACCCGTGCCCGTCCGGACGTGGCGGACGCGGGAAGGCCGGCTGGAACGAGCCCATGAAGGAGTAGGCCTTCGTCGACTCGGTGCCGCCGAGGACGGCCCGCGCCGGGGCGGCGACGGTCAACGGGGCGGCCAGGACGAGCAGGGCACCGATCAGCAGAGATCGACTTCGCATGCGGCCACGGTGCTCAGCGGATGTCTTCCCGGCGTCATCGGCGTGTCACAGGTTCGCGACGGTGGACCATATGCCTGCCCCAACCCGAACCTGGTCACACGAGCGGCTGCTCGCGCGGTGAAACTTGTTCCACCGGCCGGGGGATGCCAGTCTCGGGGCGTGCCGATCTTCTCCGCGCCGGACGGAACCGCGCTCGCCTGCCACTTCTCCGGCCCGGGGACCGAGCCGCCGGTGGTGTGCCTGCCCGGCGGCCCGATGCGGGCGGGTGTGTACCTCGGTGACCTCGGCGGCCTGAGCGCCCGGCGTCGCCTCGCCGTGCTCGACCTCCGCGGCACCGGCGGCTCCGAAGAGCCCGCCGACCCCGCGACCTACCGGTGCGATCGCCAGATCGAGGACGTCGAGGCCCTGCGCAAGCACCTCGGCCTCGACCGCTTCGACCTCCTCGGGCATTCGGCCGGGGCGAGCCTGGCCGTCCGGTACGCGGCCCGGTACCCGCGGCGCCTGCGCCGGCTCGCCCTGATCGCGCCGAGCCCGCGGGCCGTCGGCTTCGACGTGCCGGCCGCCGAACGGCGGCGGATCATGGCCCGGCGGGCCGGCGCTCCGTGGTTCGATGCCGCGGCCGCCGCCTACGAGTCGATTGCCGCGAAGACCGCGACCAGCGCGGACTGGGCCGCCTTCGCCCCGTTCTACTACGGCCGCTGGGATGCCGCGGCCCGGCAGCACCAGGCCGGCGAACCCGGGCAGCGCAACGGCGCGGCCGCGCGGATCTACAACTCCGACGGCGCTTTCGAGCCCGAGGCGACCCGTGCCGCGCTCGGCGCCGTCACCGCGCCGGTGCTCGTGCTGGCCGGCGAACTGGACTGGATCGCCGGCCCGGCCGTCGCGGAGCGCTTCGCGGCGCTGTTCCCGGACGGCCGCGCCGTGGTCCTGCCCGGAGCCGTGCACTACCCGTGGCTGGACGACGCGGCCGCCTTCGGGTCAGCCGTAGGCGGTTTCCTGGCCTGAGCCCGGATTCCGGCGGGGCTTGATGCGGACGGCCGGCAGCGCGGGGGCCGGCAGGCGCTCGCCCGGATAGCCGGTCACGCTGCCGAACTGGTCGGATCCGGCTTGCCACGCTTCGCGGAACGCGGCGATCTCCTCGTGGGTGCGGCCGACGAAGTTCCACCACATCAGGATTTCTTCGTCGAACGGGGTCCCGCCCAGCAGCAGGAACCGGGCCGGTTCCGTGCCGCGGTTGCTCAGGGTCAGCGAGCGCACCCCGGTGCCGACGTACCCCAGTTCCGCGGCCCGGACGCGGGTGCCGGCCACGACGACGGCACCGGTGTCGACCAGGACACCGTGCTCGAAACCGGGGTCCACGCCGAGCGACATGTGGGCGTCCGGGCCGAGCACGACTTCCGCGCCCAGCAGCGGCGTGAACGTCGGGATCGGCGACGTCCGGCCGGCGAGCGACCCGAGGAACACGCGGATTTCCGCGCCTTCGATCCGGTTCACCGAAGGGACGTAGTGGTCGAAGGCCCGCGCCGTGTCCCGGTGCCGTTCGGGCAGGGCCACCCAGAGCTGGACGCCGTGCAGCGTTTTCGTGGCGGCGGTCGAGACTTCGGAGTGGCAGATGCCGTGCCCGCCGGTCATGAGGTTCAGTTCGCCGGGCCGGACCATCGCGTGCGTGCCGAGGCTGTCCCGGTGTTCGATTTCCCCGGAGAAAAGCCAGCTGACGGTCTGCAAACCGGTGTGCGGATGCGGAGCGACGTCCATCGCGCCGGGCCCGGCGACCTCGTCCGGGCCGTAGTGGTCGGCGAAGCACCACGCGCCGATCAGCGACCGCGACCGCTGCGGAAGGGTGCGCCGGACCCGCATCGCACGCGGACCACCGAGCGGCACCTCACGCGGAGCGAGGATTTCGACGGAGGGGCGATCGGGATCGGCGGCCGCGGGCCGATCACCACAGGCGAGTTCGGCAGGGGCGGCCTCGGTGTTGCTCATGCAGGCCACGGTAGTCGCGATGCCGGAGGTACCGCGGGCGGCGGGTGTCACGGCGGCGGCATCGGCTCAGTCCTGCCGAGCCGGCCGCCGCCTCGAATCGGCGGCCGACCCGGCCCTTTCCCGCGCGGCCGATGGTCCCTCTCCGGGGCGAGGCCGCCAAACTCCACTGGCGAGACCCGGCCCAGTCGGCGGCTGATCCGCCGCAGTTCGTCACGGCCGATCCGCTCCGGTCCGGGCCGCTGAGCCCGCACCGGAGCGATCTCGCCGCCCCAGCCGCGAGGCCTTCACCGACGCAACCCCGCTGCCCGACCCCGTTGAGCCCCGCACCGGCGCAACCCCCGTTGCCCGACCCCGATGAGCCCGCGTCGGCGCGATCCCGCAGCCCGAGCCACGAGCCCCGCACCAGCGCAATCCCGCAGCCCGAGCCGTCGAGCCCCGCACTGGCGCAACCCCGCCGCCCAAGCCACTAAGCCCGCACCGGCACAAACCCCACAGCCAAGCGCCCAACCCGCTCAGCGATCCCGGCAAACCGCCCATGAACCGCGGCAAGCAGCGCAACCTCAACCGCCACAGCGGCCCCACACGGCCCAGCACAGCCCTCCGCCCACTCCCGCACCTCCCGCTCGCCCTCCGCCACGAGCGCCACCGCCGCCCACAGCCCCGCCCGGTCCCCGCCGACCAGCACCTCCCGCACGGCCCGCGCGGCCGCCACCGCGTGCCCGCCCAGCCGCCCCACCGCGGGCCGCGCCTCCGGCGGCACCGGTCCCGCCGCCCCGGCGACCTCCCGCGCAAGACCACCCATCCGAGTGAGATCCGCAGCGATGTGCACGGCCGCGACGGCCGCCTTCACTTCCGCCTCCCGCGGCGCGTGCAAGGCCAGCAGTGCGCACGCCTGGTCCTCGCACGCGGCCCCGAGCGCGGCCGCCGCGGCGGCTTGCTCCCGTGCACGTCCGCCCAGCGTGTGGTCACTTTCCAGCACCGAGCGCGTGGCCTCCTCGAGCGCGATCGCGACCAGGTCGCCGAGGTCCGCCAGCCGGTGGGCGAGCGTCACGAGCTCCTTCTGAAACGCCGTCGGCATGGCGGCAGGAAACCAGTCCGCCGCGGCCTCGGCATCCGGAATTGTCGGACCCCCGTGCTCTCCTCATCGGCAAGAGCGGTGCACCCCGCACCCGGAGGACAAGGAGAGACCGATGGCAGGCGAAACGACGGTCACCGTGGTCGGCAACCTGACGGGAGACCCCGAACTGCGCTTCACTCCGGCCGGCTCGGCGGTCGCGAACTTCACCGTCGCGAGCACGCCGCGCGTGTTCGACCGCGAATCCGGCGCCTGGCGCGACGGCGACCCGCTGTTCCTGCGCTGCAGTTTGTGGCGGGAGTACGCGGAAAACGTCGCCGAGTCGCTCGTGCGCGGCACCCGCGTGGTCGTCCACGGCCGGCTGAGACAGCGGTCGTACGAAACGAAGGAGGGCGAGAAGCGCACCGTCGTCGAGCTGGAGGTCGACGAGATCGGGCCGTCGCTGCGGTACGCCACGGCCAAGGTCACCAAGGTCAGCCGCGCGACGGGCGGCGAAGGGAGCAGTTCCTGGACACCGGAACCGGTGGCGGTGGGAGATCCGCCCTTCTGAACCCCATCCGTTCGCGGCCGGCCTCCGAACGCCCGTCGACGGGGCTTCGACCCGTGCTGGATCGCCTGCGGTGACGATGAGGGGACGCTCCGGCCGGACCTGCTGTCGAAATCCCGCCCACCGATTCGACGCAGAGGTGACGGCCGAACCGCGAGCGGGAGGGACCGACATGAACGGGAACGAGAAGAGCGGCGCACGAGCAGCGCACCCCGTGGTCAACCACCGGATGCGGGCGATGCTCCGAGCGGTCGGCGCGGGCCGCGGCGAGGTGTCCTGCAGCAGCGAACCGGACCTGTTCATCGACGGACTGTCGTGCGGCGACCAGTTCGCGGCCCACGCGCTGGCCCACCAGGGCCTGGTCCGCGCGGCCCGCCCCGGGCGCCCGGGTGAGCTGGTCCCAGCGGTCCTGACACCCGAGGGCTGGGCCCTCATCGCCCCCGAGCAGAGACCGGCCGCCTGACCCGGCGACCGGCTGATGTTTGACAACTCAACAGTGAAGCCCGTTGCCGCCGCGGAAACACCGCGGCGGCGGTACCTGCCCGGGTGTGCCGGCGGTCCGGACCACCGGCACCGGCCTAGTGCCCCTGCTGCGGGAACTGGCCCGGCTGCCCCTGCTGCGGGAAACCCTGCGGCTGCGACGGGTGCTGCTGGAACCCCTGCTGCGGCAACGCCTGCTGCGGCAGCCCCTGCGGCTGAGCCGGCTGCCCCGGGTGCGCCGGGTAGCCCGCCGCCGCCTGGTACTGGGCCTGCCCCTGCTCTTCCTGGGCCTGCAGCCGGAGCGCGTCCTCCTTCGCGATGCGGTTCTCGATGCCACAGAACGTGCACTGCGCCGTGTACTTGACGCTGATCGGGAACAGCGGGATGAAGAACAGCGTGAACTTCGTGACCGCCTTCCGCACCGCGTGCGAAGCCGGGTTACCGCACCGGCCGCACAAGAACGTCGTCATCGCCAGTACGTAGATGCGCGTACGCCAGCCCCAGATCAGCATCGGTCTTCTCTCTTTCGGTTCTTCCTTCGCCGGGCAGCCTCGCACACCGTTGCCGCCTGCCGGGGCGGTTTCACCGATCCGGTCCGGACCAACACCCGGCGAACCGGACAATCGGGCCGTACCACGACTCCGAAAGCCCCGGGACTAGATTGGGATCATGCCGAGCGACTTCGCCCTGAAGACGATGAATGCCGTACACCGTGGCCTGATCAAGCTCACCGGAGGACGGGTGGGGTGGCAGGTCGCCATGCCCGTCCTCGAACTCACGACCATCGGCCGCAAGAGCGGGCAGCCGCGGTCGGTGCTGCTGACCTCGCCGCACCAGGACGGCGACACGTGGGTCGTCGTGGCGTCCCGGGGTGGCGATGACACGCACCCCGCCTGGTTCCTCAACCTGCGCGACAACCCCGACGTCGAGGTCTCGCTGAAGGGCGGGCCGAAGCAGCCGATGCGCGCCCGGATCGCCGACGCCGACGAGCGGGCGCGGCTGTGGCCGAAGATCACCGCCGAGTTCAAGAACTACGCGCAGTACCAGACGAAGACCGAGCGGGAGATCCCGCTCGTCTTCCTCGAACCGCGCTAGCTCCGCGCCTGCAGGTACGCCGGGTCGGCGGCAGGGATCGGCTGGTCGGGCACCCCGGCCAGCAGCGTGCTCATGGCGTGGAAGTACGGCGGCGCGGCGACCGTGCCGCCGAACGCGCCGTGGCCGCAGTCGCCGAGGTGCACCGGCGTGCCCGGGCAGATCTCCCGCGGGTGCGGCCCGTCGGCGAACACCATGGACGACACCGCGTAGTCGTCGACGCCCCCGACGAAGGCGACCGATTCGCTCAGCTGCGTGGTGCCCGTCTTGCCGATGTCGGGCCGGGTCCAGCCGGCCGCGTGGGCCGCTTCGGCGGACGTGCCGCTCGTGGTGTCCTTGCTCAGCCCCGCTTCCAGGGTGTCCGCCACGCCCTGGGGGATGACCCGCTCGCACGCCTGCTGCGGCACCGGCACGGCGTTGCCGTTCCGGTCGGTCACCGACAGGATCGGGTTCGGCGGGCACCAGACGCCCCCGCTCATCAGCGTCGCCGACACGTTGGCCATCTCCAGCGGGCTGACCGGGCTGTTACCGAGAGTGAACGACAACAGGTTCTGGAAGTACTGCGACTGCGGTTCGCCGTACTGCGGATTGCCCGACTTCGGGTCCGGCGTGCGGCCGGCGTCGTTGGTCGCGAGCGTGTTCCGCAGCCCGAGCTTGTACGCCATGTCCAGCACGGCGGGCATGCCGACCTGGCTCTCGAGCCCGACGAACGCGACGTTCGGTGACGTCGCCAGTCCGTCGGCGAGCGTGATCGGGTCCGCGTAGTGGCCGTCGTTGTGGACGGTGTAGCAGGACGCGTGCGCGTCCGGCACCGGGAAGCACTGGCTGTCCGGGTTGGGCAGCGGGGTGTCGAGGCCCGCCTTGCCGCTGACGAGGGCCGCGGCCGAGGTGAAGATCTTGAACGACGAGCCGGCGCCGAACTCGTTGCTCGCGTCGGCGACGATGTCGGTCGAGGTCTGGCCCTTCGCCGGATCGGTGCCGTAGTCGCGGTTCGCGACCATCGCGAGCACCTGGTGCCCGTCCTGACCGGGCTGGACGACGGCGAAGGTATTGGCGACGCCGTCCTGCGTGGTCGGCACGTTCGCGTCGACGGCGTCCTTGGTCACCTGCGAGACACGCGGGTCGAGCGTGGTCTTGATCGTGTACCCGCCGGTGGCCAGCCGGTCGGCGGTGAATCCGGCGTGCACCAGGTAGCTTTCCGCGTAGGCGCAGAAGAACCCGGCGTCCGGCGCCGCGCCGAGGCAGGTGCCCGACGGAGTGACCGGGCCGTTCGGCAGGACCCCGAGCGGGGTCGCCTTCGCCGTCGCCGCGTACGACGCCGGGATGGAGCCGTTGGTGACCATGTCGTCGATGACGAGGTTGCGGCGCTGCAGTGCCTTGTCCGCGTGGGTGTACGGGTTGTAGATGCTCGGGTTGTTCACCATTCCGGCGAGCAGGGCGGCCTGGGGAACGGTCAGTTTGTCCGCCGTCGTCCCGAAGTACGCCTGGGCCGCGGCGCCGACCCCGTAGACGGTTCCGCTGAATTCGACCACATTGAGGTAATTCGCCAGAATGTCGTCCTTGCTCGTCGTGGCGTTGAGCTGGACGGCCATTTTCGCCTCCCGCAGCTTGCGGGCGAGCGAGTCCTCGCGGTCGGCCTGCTGGGCCGCCGGGTCGGTCCGGTCGACGACGTTGACGAGGTAGTTCTTGACGTACTGCTGCGTGATCGTCGACGCGCCCTGCAGCGCGCCGCCGGTGCTGTCGTTGACCGCCGCGCGCAGCATCCCCTGCACGTCGACGCCGCCTTCGGTGTAGAACCGGCGGTCCTCGACCGCGATGATCGCGGCCTTCATCGTGGTCGCGATCCCGGCCGCGGTCACCGGCAGGCGGTACTGCGCGTACAGCGTGGCGATCGGGGTGCCGTTGCGGTCGGTCACCGTGGTCGTCAGCGGTGGATCGGCGGCGGCGAGCTGAGCGGAAATGGCGTCCACCGAATCGCTGACCTGATTCGACAACAGGCCCGCGCCGATGGCGGCGGGCGCCATCGTCCCGGCCACCAGAATTCCGGCGAGCAGGCACAAACCGGCAAAAGGGACCACGCCCCGGCGACGTTTCACGAATTCGAGATTAGGCATCGCGCGATAAAGCTTCCGTTCGGTGAGACATGTGCCTCACCGGGCCAACCTGCCGAGCAGTGCCGAGGCGACCGAAACGGCCACCGCCGTCGCCGCGGCCAGCACGGCGAAGTCGGTCGCGAGGTGGGCGGGGGTGCCGATGAGCAGGCCGCGCAGCGCGTCGACCTGGTAGCTCAGCGGGTTGACGTGGCTGAGCACCTTCAGCCACGACGGCATCAGGTCCACCGGGTACAGCGCGTTCGAGCCGAAGAACAGCGGCATCGTGATGGCCTGCCCGATGCCCATCAGCCGTTCCCGCGACAGCACGATCCCGGCGATCACGATGGACAGGCAGCAGAAGAACGCCGAGCCGAGCACGAGCACGGCGGCCATGGCCAGGAGCTTCAGCGGGTTCGCGGTCAGCCCCACGCCGAGGATCGCGGCGAGTACGAGCACCATCAGCGCCTGCACGAGCGCGCGGACCCCGGCGGCGAACGCCTTCCCGGCGACGAGTGCCGCGCGCGGGGTCGGGGTCACCAGGAGCTTGGCGAGCACACCGGCGTCGCGCTCCCAGATGATCTGGATGCCGTAGAAGATCGCGATGAACAACGCCGACTGCGCGAGGATGCCGGGCGCCAGGAAGTCGAGGTACGGTGTCGAGCCGGTCGGGATCGCGTGCAGCCGGGTGAACGTCTCGCCGAAGATCAGCAGCCACAGCGCGGGCTGGATCGCCCTGGTGAGCAGCTCGGTCTGGTCGCGGCGCAGCTTCTGCAGCTCCACCAGGCACATCGCGCCGACGCGGGCGGCGAGCACGCGCAGCCGGCGCAGCGGGCCCTCCTCAGCCGAGGCGACGGGCGGTACGGCGAGTGGCACGGACACCGCGGATCCCTCCTTCTTCGTGGTCGATGGCGTTGCCGGTCACCGTGCGGAACACGTCGTCCAAAGTGGACTCGGGGCCGAGGCCGGCCTCCAGCTCGGCCGGAGTGCCCAGCGCGCGGATCCGGCCGGCGTGCATCAGGGCGACGCGGTCGCAGTACTGCTCGGCTTCGTCCATGTAATGGGTGGTGACGAGCACGGTCATGCCGGTCGCCGCGCGGATCGAGCCGATGCGGTCCCACACCGACGACCGCGCGACCGGGTCGAGGCCGATCGTCGGCTCGTCGAGGATGAGCAGCCGCGGCGAGCTCACCAGGGCCTGGGCGAGCTCGAGCCGGCGGATCATGCCCCCGGAGTACGTCTTGGCCGTGCGGTCGGCGTCGCCGGCCAGCCCGACCAGGTCCAGGGCCAGCCGCACCTGGCCGGCCCGCTCGCGGCGGGGCACGTCGAAGAGCCGCGCGAACAGGGCGACGTTTTCGCGGCCGGTCAGCGCGCTGTCGGCGGACAGCTGCTGCGGGACGTACCCGATCAGCCGCCGCACGGCCATCCGGCGGCGCGCGACGTCGACGCCGAAGACCGTGATGCGGTCCGGGGTGGCCGGCAGCAGCGTGGTGATCATCCGGAGGGTCGTCGTCTTGCCGGCGCCGTTCGGCCCGAGCAGGCCGAACACCTCGCCGGGGTGGATCTCCAGGTCGACGCCGTCCACCGCGCGAGTCGTCCCGAAGGAATGGCTGACGCCGGTGCAGCGCACCGCGGGTTCGGTCATGGCTGCTCCTTCATGATGCCCAGGAGTTTTTCCAGCGACGGCAGCGCCTGCTCGATCAACGCGATGTCCTCTTCGGACAGTTGGGCGAGGGCGCCGGCGACGAGGCCGGTACGGGCGCGGCGCCAGGCTGCCATCCGGTCGGCGGCCGCGGCGGTGATCTCCAGCCGGGCCGCGCGCCGGTCGGCGGGATCGGCCTCGCGGCGCAGCAGGCCCGTCTCGGCGAGCTGGTTCACCAGCGTGCTGACCGAGTTGTTCGCCAGGTGCAGTTCGCGTGCGGCCGCGGCGACGCCGATGCCCGGGTGGTCGGCCACGACGCGCAGGAGTTCGGCCTGCGCGCCGGGCAGTGGCGTGCCCGGCACGTCGGCGCGCACCCGGCGGCGTACCACCCGGCGGATCCCCTGGACGGCGCCCAGCAGGCGGTCGGCGAGTTCGGTCATGCCGTCGAAGGTAGCTCTGCCTCAGATCAATTAGCAACGCTAAATGTCCGGTTGGCGAGGAAAAAGGGAATCAGCGTGCGGCTTCGGCGAGGGCCAGGTCGAGCAGGCCGGGGAAGCGGGCGTCGAACTCCTCGCGGCGCAGCGCGTTCAGCCGCTGCGTGCCGCTGTCCCACTGGCGGAGCAGTCCGGCCGCGCGGAGGATCTTGAAGTGCCGCGACGCGGCCGGCTTGCTGACCGGCGGCATGATCGCGCCGCACGGCTGCCCCGGTTCCCGGGCGAGGGCGGCGACCATGGCCAGCCGGTGCGGGTCGCGCAGGGCTTCCAGGGCCGCGGTGAACGAGACGTCCTCGAGAGCCGGGTGGTCCAGGGGGGTGGCGGTGCGGCTGGCCATGCTCCGAGTATCCCCGGTTGCCGGGCCGCCGGTCGTCGTGCCATGGTCGATGTTAGCCAATTGGTTAACATGAGGAGTTCCGGTGCGCGTCTACCGTCCCCAGTCCGGTCGCCTGGTCCAGCACGAAGAGCCGGTGCCCGAGCCGCAGCGCGGCGAGGTGCTCGTCCGGGTGCGGGCCGTGTCGCTCAACTACCGCGACCTGCTCATCCTGGACGGCGACCACTTCGCCGGCGGGGCCGGGGCGCTGGTCCCGGCGTCCGACGCGGCGGGCGAGGTCGTCGCGGTCGGCGACGGGGTCACCCGCTTCGCGGTGGGTGACCGGGTGATCAACACCTTCCACCCGGACTGGATCGCCGGCCGGATGCCGGACACCGCCGTGGGCTACGGCAACGGCCAGGACGGCTGGCTCCAGGAATACCGGGCCGTCGGCGAGCACGCGCTCGTCGCGCTGCCGGATTCGCTGAGCTTCGAGCAGGGCGCCACGGTGCCGTGTGCCGCGGTCACCGCGTGGACGTCGCTCGACCGCGTGGGCCCGGGCGACGTCGTGCTGACCCTCGGCACCGGCGGGGTCTCCCTGTTCGCCGTGCAGCTGGCGAAGGCGCGCGGGGCGCGGGTCGTCGCGACGACGTCGAGCGCGGGCAAGGCGGCGAAGCTGACCGGGCTCGGCGCGGACACGGTGATCGACTACGTCGCCACACCGGAGTGGGGCAAGGCGGTGCTCGACGCCACCGGCGGACGCGGTGCCGACCGGATCGTCGAAGTCGGCGGCCCCGGCACGTTCGCGCAGTCGCTGATCGCCGCCGGGACGCACCACGCCGAGATCGCCGTCGTCGGGTTCGTCGGCCGGAGCGGGCCGCCGATCGACTTCATGGACCTGTTCCGCAGCGGCGCGACCGTGCGGAAGATCTGGGTCGGCAGCCGGGAGGACACCGAAGACCTGCTGCGGTGGCTCACCGTGTGGCCCGTCGAGCCGGTCATCGACAGTGTTCACTCGTTCGAGGACGCCGGGGAAGCCTTCCGGCGCTTCGCGGGGCGGGAGAACTTCGGCAAGGTCGTGATCACCACCTCGTGAGGCGAAAGGGACACCGCTGATCGGCGCAACCTGACCGCGACGACCGTTCGGCGGCGGGCCGGTGCCGTTCGCCGCGCCGCGCCGGGAGTTGCGGTCCGGATCTCCCGGCGCGGGCGCATGCTGTCCTTTCCGGCCCCGCGTCCCCGCGCCTGACGTCCATAGTGGACACTGCCAGTGCGCCCGGTCCGGCGGCCTTCGCAATGAGGATAGGAACGTTCGTCGTGACCCTGCTGGACAGCAAGCTCGTCCGGTGCTGGACATCCCGCCCGCACCTGCAGTCCCTCTACACCCTCGCCGCGGCCGGCCCGCGGGTGCGCGCCGCACTGGGCCTCGCACCCACCGGTGGCGGCACCGTCGACTTCAAGGTGGACGGGGACGCGCTGGCCCGCACCGAGGCGGAGCTGATCGCCGCGACGTCGGCGCGGCTGCCGGTGCACCCGCTGGTGACGCAGGATCTCCACGGCCGCTCGACGGTCCGGTGCTGGCGCCGCAACCGCGACCTGCGCGTGCTGACCGGCGATCTGGTGGACGTCGCGGACCGGCTGGCCAGGGCGGGGTACGGCGGCTCGCTGCGGTTCGCGACCGTCGAGTTCGCCGAGCCGGCCGGGCGTCGCGAAGGGAAGCTCGCGCTGGTGTACCTGTTCGACCGCGGCACGTTCCACACCGCGGCGCCGGGTGCCCGGCCGCTGGACCGGGCGCTGGAGCTGCGCGCGCGGGCCGCGTTGCACGGCTCGCTGCCGCTCGAACCCGTCGCGCAGCGGCGGTTCGTGCTCTGAAAATCCGCCGATTGGCGCGGCACGGGCGTTCTGCGAGGATGCTGCCCTCGTCCGATCGGAGGAGATGGCCGTGGCTTCTCGTCTGAACCCGTACCTGAGCTTCCGCGACGACGCGCGGCAGGCCATGGAGTTCTGCAAAGGTGTTTCGGCGGCACGCTCACCCTGAACACGTTCGGGGAATTCGGTTCACCCGAAGGGGCGGACGCGGACAAGGTCATGCACGCCCAGCTGGAAGCCGAAAACGGCTTCACGCTGATGGCGTCGGACACCCCGGCCGGGATGGAGCACAACCCGGGCACGAACATCTCGGTGAGCCTCAGCGGGGACGACGCCGACGACCTGCGTGGCTACTGGGACAAGCTGAGCGACGGCGGCACCGTAACGGTTCCCTTCGAAAAGCAGATGGGGGCGACGAATTCGGTGCCTGCGTCGACAAGCTCGGCATCCCCTGGCTGGCCGCGCGCCGTTGCAGCCGGTGCCCTCGTCGGTGACGATGGGGGAACCGGCGTGGCGTGGCGCCGGGCCGAAGGAGGCCCGATGGCGGGTTTTCCCTGGACGTGTGCGCAGTGCGGCGCGGTCAACGACCCCGCCGCCCGGCGGTGTGGCACCTGCGCGGGGCTGGCTCCTGGCCGAGCCCGCGCGCGGGCGCTGGCGGTGCTGCTGACCCTGATGCTGGTCGCCGGCGCCGCGGTGGGCGGCGTCCTGCTGCTCACCGGGCGCTCCCGGCCCGAACCGTCCGCGACGGGGCCGTTCCCGGAGTACACGACACCGGTGTTGCCGACCACCAAGACCGTGGTCACCACCGCGAACGGCGTGACACCACCCGTCACACCCTCCACGAGCACGTCGGCGGCGACGGACAAGCCGTGCCCGGCGGAGGCCGCGCGCTACCTGCCGGGCGGCACGGGGACGGCGCTCCTGGTGGCGCAGACCGCGAAGTCCCTCGTCACGATCTGCCGGGTCCCCGACGGCCGGATCTTCTACGACGGCCAGGCCCGCGGCCAGGTGGCCTCCGACGAAACCCACATCATGCTGCCGGCCCAGCCCGAGGGCGACGGCTTCGTCGCGGTGAACGGTGAGTACAGCTACAAGGTCGGCGGCGGCAGGCTGGTCGTGTCGGCCGGGTCCGAGGTGCTTTCCGACGAGGAGCTGACCACGGTCGGCTGAGTGCCGAACAGCTCGTCCACGGGCTCCGCATCGAACCCGAGGTCGGCTCGCATCCGGGCGCGCATGACGCGGTAGCCGCGCTGGCCGGCGTCCCAGGCGGGCCGCAGCCCGGTGCCCTTGTCGACGGGGTCCAGCAGCATCGCGGCCAGCCGCATCCGGGGCAGCGTGGCGTCGCTGACCAGCCGCCGGACCGCCTCCGGGGCGTGCAGCACGACGGGCCCGAGCGCGTGCTGGGCCTCGCTGCGCACCGCCCGCAGCTCGGCGAGCTGGTGCTCGTCGAGCTTGTCGCCCGCCTCGCGGACCGCGCGGGCCTGGAACAGCACGCCGTCGAACGCTTCGAGGACGCCCATCAGCTGGGCGTACGCGTCGGCACGGGTTTCGTGGGTCCGGGCCTCGCGTTCGCGCTGCCACCGGCGCTCCTCGCGCGCGGCCTCCTCGGCCATCCGCCGGGCTTCCCGCCGTCCCGAAAGGACCTGGGTCAGGATCACCCCGGCGAGGCCGAGGAGGGCGACGACGATCGGAATCCACACCGGGACCTGAGAACCCACGAGCGCACCCTACCCAGGATGTGGGAGTGGCGGCGGCCACGTGCCCGGTGTCCGCATGCTCGTGCCATGGCATCTCCGCTGGACAACCCCACGTGGGCGTCGTTGACCGGTCCACACGCCCGCTTCGCGGAACGGCAGGGGCGCGTCGTGCGCTACCCGGAGGACGTCGCGCCGTTCCTGGCCCTGCCCGACGACCCGGGCGAGCAGGACTGGCGGGACGTCGCCGAGCTGGCCGGGCCCGGGGCGACGGTCGTGCTCGCCGCCACCGCCGCGCGGCCGCCGTCGGGCTGGGAGGTGCTCGACGAGGTCCCCGGAGTGCAGCTGGTCGACGAGGGTGTCGCGGCCGTACCCGACCTCGAGGCCGTGCGGCTCGGACCCGCGGACGTGCCGGAGATGCTGGACCTCGTCGAGCGGACGCGGCCCGGGCCGTTCCGGAAGCGGACCGTCGAGCTCGGCACGTACCTCGGCATCCGGCGGGGTGGCGCGCTGGTCGCGATGGCCGGCGAGCGGCTGCACCCGCCGGGCTACACCGAGATCAGCGCGGTGTGCACGGACCCGGCGTACCGCGGGCAGGGCCTGGCGACGCGGCTGGTGCTCGCGGTGGCCGCGGGCATCCGCGAGCGCGGCGAGATCCCGATGATGCACGCGGCCGCGGGGAACACCTCGGCGATCGGCCTCTACCTCTCGCTGGGCTTCGCCCTGCGGCACCGGCCGGACTTCGTGGCGGTCCGCGTCCCGCTCGCCGTCGCCGCCTAGGCACCGGTCGACGAGCCGGGCCGGACGATCATCAGCACCGTCACCGCGGCCCACAGCAGGTTGAACACGCCGGTCAGCATGGCCAGCCTGCCGAGAACGTCCGAAGTGGACTCTTCGGCCAGCAGCCTCTTCTGGCGCGGCAAAATCAGCAGGGCGAGCACCGCGGCGGCGAGCGCCGTCAGGCCGATCGACACGAGCAGCCACGGATCGCCCATGACGTGCATCGTGCCCGCGACGCCGAAGCCGAACACGGGAACCGCGATGGCCGCGTAGGCGTACACGCGGCAGATCCGGTGCAGCAGGGTCGCGGCCTTGACGTCGTCCCGGCGCACGGCGGCGGGGAACATGCTGGCCGCCACGGCGACCGGGCCCACGGCGAGGATCGCCGCCAGGACGTGGATCGAGAGCAGGATTTTCGACACGTGCCGAAGCTAGCGATCTTCGCGGGCCCGGGGGAGTGGCTGGATTGCCAGGAACCGCCGGGATCCGGCCATCCGCGGGTGGGGGTGTCGAAACCAGGGACGCCCGTTCGACGCCAGGGTAACGGGAAGGAGAGCACGATGACCGCCACGACCAGCACCCCGAACCGGGTCCGGAGCCTGCCGGTCCTGCTCGCCACCGAGGACGACGCCGAGGACATGGGCCTGCTCGCCCCCGACGACCGGCTGACGTGCCACGTGCACGGCCGGTGGATCCACCAGTGCGTCGCCTCGCCGGCGCACGTCAGCCCGGTCACCCGGCACCGCTGGTGCCGCGGCTGCCGCACCGAGCTGGCCGTCGCGGTCGACGAGCTGTCGCTGGCCGTGGCGATGTCCTGCCCCCGCTGCGGCCACGGCGGCAGCGCGGCCACCACCCGGCTGACCGCGGCGTGCCGCGCGAGCCTCGCGGCCGAGCGCGCCGCCCGCCGAGCGGCTTGAGCGAGTGCGGGGGAGCCACCCCGTGGGAAGGGGGCCCGCGGTCGGGTCGCGACACCGGCTCAAAGGGCCCACGGCGAGGCCGCGACACGGCTCAGCCAGGTACCCACATCGTCACGCGCGTGCCGCGGCCGGGCTGGGAGTCCACCGTGCCGTGCCCGCCCACCTCGGCCAGCCGGGCCATGATGGACTGGCTGATGCCGAAGCCCGGCGGCCGGTCGCGGACGTCGAAGCCCTGGCCCTGGTCGCGGGCCACCACCGCGATCCCGCCGTCGCGTTCCTCCACACGCAGCACGACCTGGTTCGTCCCCGAGTGCTTCACCGTGTTGCGCAGCGCTTCCCGGACGGCTTCGCACAACGCGGTGCGCCGGTCCTGCGAGACCTTGTGGTCGTCGGCGAAGTCGGCCGCGACAAGCTGGGTGCGCAGGCCGTCGCGGGCCAGCTCCGTGGCGACGTCGGCGAGCTCGACCGCGAAGCTCCGCGTCGGCCCGGTCGGCACCGGCTCGGTGATCCGGCGGCGCAGCTCGGCCGCTTCCGCCTTGGCGACCGAACGCAGCTCCGAGAGCCGCGTGACGGCCTGGGCGTCGTCTCCCGGCGCCGAAATGGCCAGTGCTTCGAGCGTCTGCAGCACGCTGTCGTGCATGATGCGCCGGGTCCGGCGGCGTTCGGCCTCGCGGCCGCGCCGCAGCCCGATGTCGACCGCGAACCGCGTGCCGACGCCGAGCAGGATGAGGATCGCGACGGCGAGCACGATCGCCACCGCCAGTGCCACCATGCAGCCGATCGAGCGCGTCATGGCGAGCTGGTGGTCCAATGGCAGGCCGCCGGCCAGGGTCAGCAGCGCGCGGAACGGGACGGCTGCCGCGAACAGCCACAGCACCGCGGGCAGCCCGGACGTGCCCGCCCACATGGCGACCGAGCCGACCAGCCAGGTCCAGGACACGTCGACGGCGAACGGCTGGATCTCGGCCGGGGCGGTCACCGCGACCAGGAGGTTGAGCACCACCCCGACGGCCAGGTCGAGGCCGAGGGCGCGGCCGGTGACGCGGGCCCGCAACCCGCCCGACCGCAGCACCCAGACCACCGCGGCGACGTTGGCCGCGACGGCGAACACGGTCACGCCCAGCACGGGCCCGAGCCCGAGCACGCCGTTCGCGGCGGTGAACCCGATGAAGACCTTGACGAAGGCCGCGGCCCGGTAGGCGAGCGGCACGGCGACCCAGTAGCGGGAGGCACGCGCGAGCGTCGCGTCCCCGACGGCGGTGAGGTCGCCGTTGTCGGGAACGGGCTCGGTGGGCTCCGCGGGCGTGCCGCTGCGCAGCAGCGTGCGGACGAACGCGCGTGGCGGTGCGGCAAAGCCCGCCTCGGGCATCGGTGGTCCCCATTCATCCGGCCGTCCGGGCGGCCTGAGCCTGGCAGCGGGGAAGGGGGATAGTCAACCGTCCGGGCCGGGAGCCAGCCCGCTGGAGCAAAGTGGTCAACCGGTCCGTGATCCGGGGGTACCGGGTGGCGTCAGTACGCGTGGAACATCGTGTCCTCGTCCGTGTACTCCGCCCAGCCCGGCGATCCCGTCGTGGCGAAGCGGTACCAGGCGCCGTTCAGCTCCGTGGCCAGCTCCCGCGGTGGGTTCTCGCCGAGCAGGCCGCGGGACCCCGAGAGCGCGTCCAGCGCGCCGAACACGAACGGCAGCTCGAGCCCGTGGCACGCGCCCAGCCTGCCGTCGAGCAGGGGCGAGCCCCACTCGAACTCGTACCGGAACGTCCGGCCCTGGTGGCTCGCCGCCAGGTCGCGCACGCCGTCGCGGAAGACCAGGTCCGTCAGGGCCTCGACCAGGACCTCGCCCGCGGTGCGGCCCGAGCCGAGGCCGTAGGCGTACAGCACGCCCGCCGGGTCCGGGTGCGACACCGCCAGGGAGGCCACCGCCTGGTCGTCGGTCACCGCTTCGAGCGCGCCCGTCGGGACCAGGTAGAGTCGCATTTCTTCGCTGCAGCTGCCCACCAGCAGGTCGACGTCGCGGCCCGCGCCCGCCTTGATCGCCTTGGCCGGGTGCTGCGGCAGGACGTCGTCGCCCACCACCGGCAGGAACGGGCTCAGCCCGTACCCGCGGTCGTAGCCCAGCGCGTCGCGCAGGTCGGGGGCGCCGCCCGGCCGCAACACCGCGTCCTGGGCGTCGAGCAGCTGCTCGGTCGAGACCTTGCGGAACGCCTCCGCAGTCGGTTCGGCCTTCAGCTCGTCGGCGACGACCTTCGCCAGCCGCCGGCCCTGGACACCGTCGCGCACCATGTCCGGGTGTCCGCTTTGGACGATGGCGCGGTGGAAGAGCCCCGCCGAGAGCGGTGAACCGAGCAGGCAGGCGACGCTGACGGCGCCGGACGCCGCGCCGAAGAGGGTGACGTTGGCCGGGTCGCCGCCGAACGCGGCGATGTTCTCCCGGACCCAGTGCAGGGCCGCGAGCTGGTCGCGCAGGCCGAGGTTGGTCGCGCCGCCGTCCAGCGGGAGGAATCCGTCGATGCCGAGGCGGTACTGCACGGTCACCAGCACCGCGCCGGCGCGGGCGAACGCCGTGCCGTCGTGGACCGCGGCGGACGCGGCGCCGCCGAGGAACGCGCCGCCGTGCACGAACACCAGCACCGGCAGCGCAGCGGCGCCCGGCTGCGGGGTCCAGACGTCCACCGTCAGGTACTCCGGCCCGGGCCGCCAGCCGGTGCCGGTGAGCGGGGCCAGGTCGAGCCCCGGCACGTCGTGACGGCGTTGCGGCGCCGTCGGCCCGGGTCTCTGCGTGTCGCGGACGCCCTCCCACGGTGGCGCCGGGGCAGGCTCGGCGAAGCGCAGCTCGCCCTCGGGCGCGGCGGCGTAGGGAATGCCGCGGAAGCGCACGACGCCGGCGGGGGTGACCTGACCGCGGACCGCGCCGGACGTGGTGGGGACGACGGGGTCGGACATGCGGGGGTCCCTTCGTGGACTGTCGGGGGAAGCGCCCGTCAGCCTAGGACCGCGGACGGGCCGCCGTCATGGGCGTTCCGTCTCTCTCGTTGTCGCGGATGGATAACGGCGCCGGGCCCGGATTTGCCAAGCGGGCGCCGGCGCCGTGAATTTCCGTTGCGGTGGGGGCAGGGCGTCCACGGACGCCCTGCCCCCGGTGTCAGCCTTCGAGGAGGTCCTCGATGGTGATCGGGATGTGCCGGACCCGGATACCGGTGGCGTTGTACACGGCGTTGGCGACCGCCGCCGCCATGCCGACCGTGCCGATCTCGCCGAGGCCCCGCGCGCCGACCGCGTTGTGCAGGGTGTCGGGGTACTCGACGAACTGGACGTCGACCTCCGGGATGTCGGCGTTGACCGGCAGCAGGTAGCTCGCGAAGTCGCCGTTGGCGAGCCGGCCGTTCGCCTCGATCTCCAGGCCCTCGTGCAGCGCGGCCGAGACACCCCAGATCATGCCGCCCATGAGCTGGCTGCGGGCCGCCTTGTCGTTGATGATCCGGCCCGCGTCGAACACCCCGAGCAGCCGGGACACCCGCGCCTCGCGCGTCCACTTGTGCACCCGGACCTCGCAGAACTGCGCGCCCCACGAGGCGAACGAGTGCTTGGTCAGTTCCTCGCCGGGCGCCGACGTGCCGGTCACCTCGAGCGATTCGCGGCCCACGGCCCGCAGCAGCTCGCCGAAGGTCATCGACTCGCCGTCGGCGAAGACGCGGCCGTCGGCGTAGGTGACCTGGCGCCCGGCGAACGGCGCACCGGGGTCGGCGGCCAGGGCGGTCAGCTCGTTGATCGCCTTGGTGGCGGCGAGCATGATCGCCGTGCCCGCGCTCGCCGTCGCCGTCGAGCCGCCGGACATGCCGCCCGGCGGGAGGGCCGAGTCGCCGAGGCGCGGGGTGATCCGGTCGGCCGGGATGTCCAGCGATTCCGCCCCCACCAGGGAGAGCACGGTCAGCAGGCCGGTGCCGGGGTCCGCGCCGCTCGTCGCGACGACGGCCGTGTCGTCCGCCCGCAGCGTGATGCCGACGGTGGCCGGGAACCGCAGGGCGGGGAACACCGCGGTGGCGACGCCCATGCCGACGAGCCAGTCGCCGTCGGTGCGGGAGCCCGCCGGGCGGTGCGCCCAGCCGAAGCGGTCCGCGCCGACGCGGAAGCACTCGTCGAGGTGCTTGCTCGACCACTGCAGGTCGTGGCCGGGCGGGGCGGTCGAGTTGTTGCGGACGCGCAGCTCGATCGGGTCCATGCCCAGCTTCTCGGCCAGTTCGTCGATCGCGCTCTCCAGCGCGAACGAGCCGGGCGCCTCGCCGGGGGCCCGCATGAACGTCGTCGGCGGCACGTTCAGCGGCACCATCTTCTGCGTGATCGACAGGTTCCTCGTGGCGTACCACTCGCGCGAGGTGCCGTGCGACGTCGGTTCGACGAACGACCGGGCGGTGTCGGTGTGGCACCACGAGTCGTGCCGCAGGGCGACCAGGGTGCCGTCCGGCTCGGCGCCGATCGCGAGCTTCTGGATCGTCGCGGCCCGGCCGGCGGTGGCGGTGAAGACCTGCTCGCGGGTGAGGGCGGCTTTCACCGGCCGGCCGAGGGCGCGGGCCGTCGCCGCCGCCAGGAACGCCGGCGTGGACGTCCGGCCCTTGCCGCCGAACGCGCCGCCGACGAACGGGTTGACCGCGTGGACGGCTTCCCGCGCCAGGTCGAGCGCGATGGCCAGCTCCGCCGCCTGCATGTCGGAGGCCTGGTTGCCGCTGTAGACGGTCAGTTCGCCGTCGTCCCACACCGCGACCGCGGAGTGCGGCTCCATCGCGGCGTGGTTCTGCGTCGCGGTCGTGTAGGTCGCCTCGAAGACCACGGGGCTCGCGGCCAGTGCGGCATCGAAGGATTCGACGCCGTCTTCGAGCACCTCGATTTCCGGGGGAGCGCCGTTGAAGGTCGGGGGCGCCATTTCCGCCGTGTCGAGGAACTCGGTGAGCGAGGTGCGGGCGGGCCGCTCGCGGTAGGCGACCTCGATGAGCGCCGCGGCGTCCCTGGCCTGCTCGAACGTCTCCGCGACGACGAAGCCGATCGGCTGGCCGTAGTAGGCGACTTCCTTGTCCTGCAGCGGAACCCACGTCTCGCCGAACACCGGCAGGCTCGGCGTGCGCAGGGTCAGCGGGTCGAACGGCGAGTACACGCCGAGCACGCCGGGCGCGCTCTTCGCCGCGGAGACGTCCATTGCCTCGATCTCGCCGTGGGCGATCGTGCTGAGCACGATGTAGCCGTAGACCATGCCGGGGAAGGTGTGGTCGGCGCCGTACTTGGCCGCGCCGGTGACCTTCAGCGGCGCGTCCAGCCGGGTGATCATCGGGAGCTCCCCTCGGTCAGTTCGAGCAGCGCTCGGACGATGGTCCGCTGCAGCAGCGGCACCTTGAACCCGTTCTCGGACAACGGTTGCGCGCCGTCGGCGGCCACGGCCGCCGCCGCTTCGAAGGCCGCCTCGGTCGCCGGGCCGCCCCGCAGGGCCGCTTCGACGGCCGGCAGCCGCCACGGCACCGTCCCGACACCACCGGCCGCGACCCGGGCGTCGGCGACGATCCCGTCCCGGACGTCCAGCGCGACGGCGGCCGAGCACAGCGCGAACTCGTAGGACTGCCGGTCGCGCACCTTGACGTAGGTGGAGTTGGCGGCCCAGTCCAGCCGCGGCACGACCACCTCGGTGATCAGCTCGCCCGGGCGCAGGTCGTTCTCCACGGCGGGCGTGTCGCCGGGCAGCTGGTAGAACTCGCCGAGCGCGACCTCGCGGGTGCCGCTCGCGTCCGCCAGCCGCAGGCGCGCGTCGAGCGCGACCAGGGCGACGGCGACGTCACTGGCGTGCGTGGCCACGCACGACTCGCTCGTGCCGAGGATCGCGTGCATCCGGTTCGCGCCGGTGAGCGCGGAGCAGCCGCTGCCGGGCACGCGCTTGTTGCACGGCATGGCGACGTCCCGGAAGTACGAGCAGCGCGTGCGCTGCAGCAGGTTCCCGCCGATGCTGGCCATGTTGCGCAGCTGCTGGGACGCGCTCAGCAGCAGCGCGCGCGAGATCGCCGGGTAGACGTCCGGGTGGGCGGCGATGGCGCCCATCCGCTCGAGTGCGCCGAAGCGCAGCCCGTCGGTGGTGTCGATGCCGCGCAACGGCACCTCGTTGATGTCCAGGACGTGCTGCGGCGTCAGGACGTCGAGCTTCATGAGGTCGACCAGGGTCGTCCCGCCGGCGAGGTACGTGCCGGGCGCGGCGACCGCCGCTTCGACGGTGGTGGGTGCGGTCAGCTCAAAGGGACGCATCGGCCCGCCTCGCCTGCTCGACCGCCTTGACGATGTTCGGGTAGGCCGCGCACCGGCAGAGGTTGCCGGACATGAACTCCCGCACGTCTTCGACGTCCTGCTCGACGGCGGCCACCGCCGACATGATCTGGCCGGCGGTGCAGAACCCGCACTGCAGAGCGTCCTGGTCGACGAAGGCCTGCTGCACCGGGTGCAGCCCGTCCTCTGTGGACAGTCCTTCGACGGTCGTCACCGGCTGCTTGACGGTGGCGGCCAGGGTGAGGCACGACAGCACGGGCTTGCCGCCGACGTGCACGGTGCAGGCGCCGCACTGCCCGCGGTCGCAGCCCTTCTTCGGGCCGGTGACGGCGAGGCGCTCGCGCAAGGCGTCCAGGAGCGTGACGCCGGGATCGACGTCCAGGCGTTCGGTGGTGCCGTTGACTTCGAGTGAGATGTCCACTGGTCTCTTTCCGCGGAGCCGGGCGGGCTGCCCGACGGTGTGGTGGGCGGTGTCCGGGGGGAGCGGATACTCATCCGCTTCACTCGGACGCGAGGCTAGCGGATTACAATCCGCTTGGCAACGAACCGGGTGGGCTGGAGCAGCTCCAGCGCTCGGCTAGATTCAGCGGGACGGCACGACCACCGGGAGGAACGATGACGACCGGATCGGTCAGCCCCCGCCGCGCGGACACGCGGCGCAACCACGAACGCATCCTCGTCGCGGCGGCGGCGTCGCTGGCCGACACGGGCGAGGTCTCGTTCAACGCGATCGCCAAGCAGGCCGAGGTCGGCGTCGGCACGGTCTACCGGCACTTCCCGACGCCGGAGGCGCTGATCCTCGCGGTCTACCGGCGCGAGGTCCGGCACATCGTGGAGATCGTGCCGGTGCTGCTGGAGAAGCACGCGCCGGACGAGGCCCTCCGGGTGTGGGTGACCGACCACGTCGCCCACTACATGATGACGAAGAAGGGGCTCGCCGACGCGCTGCGCACGGCGACGGCGGCCCGGGGCGAGCTGCCGAGCGACGCCTACGAGGACATGCTCGGCGCGGTGTCGGCCATGCTCGCGGCCAACGTGGCGGCCGGGACGGTCCGGCCGGGCCTGACGCCGGTGCTGGTCATGCGGGGCCTGGGCGGCCTGTTGTGGCTCGACCCGAACGGCGACTGGCAGCGCGACGCGGCGGAGCTGGCCGATCTGCTCTGGCACGGGATGGCCGCGCAGCCGGGCTAGGCTTCGCCGTCGAGCTGGACGGTCACGGTGACCCGCCCCGCGGCGTCGCGGCGCGCCACCGCGTGGCCGGCGCGTTCGGTGTCGTCGAGTTCGAGGGTGAGCGGTGCGCCGTCGCCGGTGAAGTTGCGCCACCACGCCTTCGCGTCGGGCATCCGCACGCCGATCGTGACAACGTCCCCCGCGCGCCGGTAGCCGACGGGGGTGCTGAAGGTGCGCCCCGACCGGCGACCCTGGTACGTGACCTGGGTGAGGTGGCGCCGGACCAGGCGGCCCCAGCGCGGCGACGTGCGGAGCGTGCCCACGCAACGGTTGACGCGGTCGACGGTCTTCTTCGGCAGCGGGCCCCGGTAGCCCATGGCGGCCTCCTTCGGCAGGTGGCCGCCACGGTACCGGAAAACGGAGAAGAATGTTCCGGTTGTCGGTTGGGTAGGCCGCTGCCGAACGGGCGCAAGACTGTCGGCGGCGGCGTCGCGCGGGTCGCCGCCGGTGCGAAGGGGCCCATGTCGAACAGGGCGACTCCGTGTGTGGACCTCCGCGCACCGGCGCCAAGGCAGGAGTGGGGTGGACGGCTGAGGCAGGGGTGGTGGTGACCGCGGGGCGGGCGGCCACCGCCGGCGACGGCGCGGCCGAGGATCCGGGCGCTACTGTCGCCACGACGGCCGGGCCCGGTCCGGCACGCCGTTGCAGCGTGGCCTGCCTGCCGCCGGCCCGCCGCCGGTCACGAGAGGCCGACCGCACGCCCGCGAGCGAGCGGGCAGGCAGGCGAGCACGCGGGCGGGCATGTGGGCGGGCGGGCAGGTGAGTGGCGGGCGAGCGAGCGGGCAGGCAGGCGAGCACGCGGGCGGGCAGGCAGGTGAGCGGGCAGGCAGGCAGGTGAGCGGGCGGGCAAGCAGGCGAGCACGGGGCGGCGGGCCGGTCGCGAGATGCCGGGGGCGAGTCCACGACCCGCTTCCGGCGCGCCTCGGGCGATCTGCGCTCCGAGCTTGCCCGGCAGATCGTCGCAGCGGGCTGGGGCTGCGTCCTGGGCTCGTTGTTCCGCTCGTGGAGTTCCCGGCCGCGTGGTGGTGCTGGTGCCGAACGAGCTGGTTGCGCCGGCGTCGGCTCCCGCCATTGGCCGGACGGGCGGGCGGGCGGGCCGGCCGGCCGGGGCAGGAACTCAGCTGGACGTTGGGAAGTTGAAGGCCGCCTCGATGTGGGGCCAGCGCGTCGTGACTACCTTGGCGCGGGTGTAGAACCGGACGCCTGCCGGGCCGTGGATCGGGCTGTCGCCGATGAGGGAATCCTTCCAGCCGCCGAAGGAGTAGTACGACATCGGGACTGGGATCGGTACGTTGACGCCGATCATGCCGACCTTCACCTCGCGCTGGAACTTGCGTGCCGCTTCCCCGCTCGCCGTGAAGACCGCAGTGCCGTTGCCGTAGGGGTTGGCGTTGATGACCGCGATCGCCTCGTCGAGCGTTTCTGCGCGGACGATCGCCAGTACCGGGCCGAAGATCTCGTCGCGGTAGGCGTCCATCTCCGGGGTGACGCCGTCCAGCAGCGACGGGCCGACGAAGAAGCCTTGCTCGTGGCCTTCGACCTGCAGGCCGCGGCCGTCGACGACGACCTTTGCGCCCTGTTCCGCGCCGCGGGCGACGGAAAGTGCCACACGCTCGCGGGCTGCTTCGGTGACGACCGGTCCCATGTCGCTGGCCGGGTCGGTGCCGGGGCCGACCTTCACCTCGCGGGCCTTGCGTTCGAGGATCTCCACCAGCTTGTCGCCGGCCGCTCCGACCGCGACGCCGACCGAGATTGCCATGCAGCGTTGGCCCGCCGAGCCGAACGCGGCGGCGGTGAGGTGGTCGGCGGCGAACTCGAGGTCGGCGTCGGGCAGTACGACCGCGTGGTTCTTCGCGCCGCCGAGGGCCTGTACGCGCTTGCCGGTGGCGGTGCCGCGTTCGTGCACGTACTTGGCGATCGGGGTGGAGCCGACGAACGACACCGCCGCGATGTCCGGGTGGTCGAGGATCGCGTCGACGGCGGTCTTGTCGCCGTGGACGACGTTGAAGACGCCGTCGGGCAGCCCGGCTTCGGCGTAGAGCCGGGCGACGTAGTTCGAGGCCGAGGGGTCGCGTTCGCTGGGCTTGAGGACGAACGTGTTGCCGGTGGCGATGGCGATCGGGTGCATCCACAGCGGCACCATGATCGGGAAGTTGAACGGCGTGATCCCGGCGACCACGCCGAGGGGCTGCCGGAAGTCGTACACGTCGACGTCGCGGGAGACCTGGTCGGAGAAGCTGCCCTTGAGCGCGTCGGCGATGCCGCAGGCGTACTCGACGACTTCGCGGCCGCGGACGATCTCGCCGCGGGCGTCTTCGATCACCTTGCCGTGCTCAGCCGAGATGATCCGGGCGAGCTCGTCTTCGTGCCGCACGAGCAGCTCGCGGAAGGCGAACATCACCTTCGTGCGCTGGGACAGCGACGAGTTGCTCCAGGACTCGAAAGCCTTGGCGGCGGCCGCGACCGCGATGTCCACATCGGACGCTTCGGCGAGGAGGACCGACGCTTGCCGCCGCCCGGTGGCCGGGTCGAAGACCGGCGCCGTGCGGGTGGAGCCCGCCGGGGTGGCGGTGCCGTCGATCCAGTGTTCGATGGTGTTCACGGTGTCCTCCGGGTAGTGGCGCCGGTGCGGCTTCACAGCAGTCCGACCGCGGTGTCGACGGCCTTGGCGACGTCGCCGTCGTGGGGGTAGAGCAGCGACCGGCCGACGACCAGGCCCTGCACGGTCGGCTGGGTCAGGGCTCGCTGCCAGGCGGCGAAGGCCGCGTCCGGGTCTTTGACCTCGCCGCCGAGCAGGACCGCGGGCAGGGTCGAGGAGGCGAGGACGCGCTCCATGTCGTCGACCACGGGGAGCTTGAGCCAGGTGTAGGCCGACGAGCGGCCGAGACCGGCGGCGATCGTGATCGACTTGATCACGGCGTCGGGGGAGAGGTCGTTCTGCACACGGCCGTCGACCCACGTCGACAGGAACGGCTCGACCAGCGCGATCAGCTTCCGGTCGGCCAGGTCGTTGATCGCCTTGGCGGTGTTTTCCAGGACGCCGGGTGTGGCCGGGTCGTCGAGGCAGATCCGGGTCAGGGTTTTGCCGCCGTCGAAGCGCATCCGCTCGATCGTTTCCGCGTCGTAGCAGGCGAAGCGATCGTCGATTTCGAAGCTCGAGCCGGCCAGCCCGGTGCGGTTCATGGACCCGATGACCGTCTTGCCGTCGAGCACGCCGAGCAGCAGCAGGTCGTCGATGACGTCCGCGGTGGCGAGGACGCCGGTGACGCCGGGGCGTTCCAGGGCGAGGCACAGCCGTTCGAGGAGCTCGCCGCGATGGGCCATCGCCGTCGGGTTGCCGCCCACTGCGTTGGCGCCGCGGGCGGGGTGGTCCGCCGCGATGATCATCGTGCGGCCCTTGTCGTTGAAGGGTGACTCGGCCCGGATGCGGTGCGCGGCCGCCTCGGCGATCGCTTCCGGGGCGTGCACCCGTTGGGCGACGATCCGCCGCAGCACGTCGGTCACGGTTTCGCTCCCAGCCTGTCGTCGGGACACGCCCTTCGTATCCCTGGTGTCGACCATTCCAGGGGGCTGAGACTTTGTCAAGACATATGGACAACACGTCATCCCAACAGGTGGTGTGGAGGCGGTAGGCTCCGGGGATGAGCAAGCCGGACGTCACCTTCGCGGGCTGGGACCCGGGCCGCGACATCGTCTTGGATCCGGGCAGCCCGGAGCCGCTGTACTTCCAGGTGTCCCGGCAGCTGCACGCCGCGATCGAGGACGGCAGGCTGCCGGCGGGGGCGCGGCTGGGCAACGAGGTCGACCTCGCGGCGAGCCTGCGCCTTTCCCGGCCGACGGTCCGCCAGGCGATCCAGACGCTGGTCAACCAGGGCCTGCTCGTGCGGCGGCGCGGGGTCGGCACCCAGGTGGTCCGCACGAAGGTCGCCCGGCCGCTGCGGCTGAGCAGCCTGTTCGACGACCTCGCCGGGCTGGGCGGCAAACCGGGGTCGGCGGTGCTGGTCAACCGGGTCGAAGAAGCCTGCGCCGAGGTGGCCGAGCTGCTGGAGGCACCCGGGCTGACGCACGTGCGCCGGCTGAAGCGGCTGCGCTCGGCCGACGGCGAACCGCTCGCGTTGATGAACAACTACCTGCCCGACGGCGTGCTCGACCCGGCCGACGACGAGCTGCGCGAGCGCGGGCTCTACCAGCTCCTGCGGTCGGCGGGGGTGCGGCTGCACGCCGCCGAGCAGCAGATCGGCGCGCGGCTCGCGACGGAAGAGGACGCGGAACTGCTACACGAGGAGCCGGGGGCGGCGCTGCTCACGACGCAGCGGACGACCTACGACGACACCGGGCGGGTGGTCGAATACGGGTGGCACGTGTACCGGGCGTCCCGGTACACGTTCAACCTTTCGCTGACCAACGGGCCGCAGTAGGGCAGCCGCCGCCCGGGGAGGGTGGTGCGGTGGCGCCGAGCCGCTCTCGCGGAACGTCGCCGTTCTGCTCAGCGAACGGCCAGCGGGATCGTGCCCGTCAGGCAGCCGCACCGCTCCGCCGGGCGCACCAGCCGGCTCACGTCGTCGATGATCAGGGCGTCCTCGGCCGCGTGGGGACGCGGTGGCAGGAGCATGAACAGCACCTGCCGCTGCCGGTGCGCGGCCGCCAGCCAGGGCTGGGGCGGTTCGGCGAACCGGAAGCCGACCGTGAGGCTGTGTTCGCCCGCGCGCACCGTCACCGCCGTGGGGCCCGCCGCCAGTTCGACCGCGCACCCGGCCGCCAGTGGCCAGAAGCCGTGCTCCCACTCCCACGTCGTCGGGACCGCCAGCCCCGCGCGGGCCAGGAGGCCGAGCAGGCGCCGGTGGTCGTCCTCGTAAGCCGGTTGCAGGAGCAGGACCGGGTACGAGTACTCCTCTTCGTAGACGAGGATGTCGATCTGCCAGCGGGACGGCATCGCCGCGCCGGTCACGGCCGGGCCTGCCCATCTCGCGGTTCGCCGCCGAGGCCCTGGCGCAGCTGCCCGCGGCGGGCCGCCGCTTCCAGGGCCGCGGTCTCCTCCGGAGGGTCGGGCCGCAGCAGGCTGCCCGGGAGCGCGTGCCCGGCGGCGCCGAGCTTGTTGGGCTTCTTCGGCACGGGTGCTCCTTGGTAGGTGAGGGCTTTGCCGTCGAGCGGCTGGTGGATCTCGAGGTACGTGCCGGCGGGGGAGCGGGTGATGATGCCGGTTTCGATGCCGTGTTCGAGGACTTCGCGGTCTGACCGTTGCAGGGCGAGGCAGACGCGGTAGGTGATCAGGTACGCCACGGGCGGGGCAAGGAGCAGGCCGATGCGCCCGGCCCAGATGGTGGCGTTGAGCGAGATGTCGAACTCCAGCGCGATGATGTCGTTGAACGACGACAGCGTCAGCACGCCGTACAACGCCAGCGCCATCATGCCGATGCTCGTGCGCACCGGGACGTCCCGGGCGCGCTGGAGGAGGTTGTGGTGGGCGGTGTCGCCGGACAGGCGGCGTTCGATCCACGGGTAGGAGATCAGCGCCACGAAGAGCACGGTCATGCCGACGACGCCGGCGAAGAACGGCTGCGGGATGGTGTGGTTGCCGACGAACAGCTCCCATGGCGGGTAGACGCGCAGCAGGCCATCGGCGAACCCCATGTACCAGTCGGGCTGGGAGCCGGCGGAGACCTTCGAGGGGTCGTAGGGGCCGTACTTCCACACCGGGTTGATCTGGAACAGCCCGGACATCAGTGCCAGGATCCCGGTGACGAGCGCGAAGAACGCGCCGCCCTTGAGCGCGAAGACCGGCAGGATCCGGACGCCGACGACGTTGGTCTCCTTCCGCCGGACGCCGGGGAACTGGGTGTGCTTCTGGTACCAGACCAGCGCGAGGTGGACGCCGACGAGGGCGAGCATGATGCCGGGGATCAGCAGGATGTGGATCGTGTAGAGCCGGGGGATGATGACGTCGCCGGGGAATTCGCCACCGAAGATCGCCCAGTGCAGCCAGGTTCCGATCACGGGCAGGGACAGGACGATCCCGGACAGCGTCGCGCGGATGCCGGTGCCGGAGAGCAGGTCGTCGGGCAGAGAGTAGCCGAAGAACCCTTCGAACATGCCCAGGATCAGCAGCAGCGCGCCGATCACCCAGTTGGCTTCGCGGGGGCGGCGGAAGGCTCCGGTGAAGAAGATCCGGAGCATGTGCACCATCATGGCGGCGACGAAGATCAGCGCCGCCCAGTGGTGCAGCTGCCGCATGAACAGCCCGCCGCGGACCTCGAACGACAGGTCGAGGGTGGTGGCGAAGGCGCGGGACATCGGGACGCCGCGGAGGTTGGGGTAGGCGCCCTGGTAGACGACCTCCTGCATCGAGGGGTCGAAGAACAGCGTCAGGTACACCCCGCTCAGCAGCAGGACCAGGAAGCTGTAGAGCGCCACTTCGCCGAGCAGGAACGACCAGTGGGTGGGGAAGACCTTGTTGAACTGGTGCCGCAGCCCGGCGGCCGCGTGCAGCCGGCGGTCGGCCGCATCGGCCGCCGAGGCGGCCGCCCGGGTGGCGCGGCCCGGCCCGCGGGTGGGGGCGGGAACGTGGCTCATGGGCTTCTCCCCGTGGAGTCGGCGACCGTCAGCCGTGCGTACCCGGGCCTGCCCGCGACAACCCCGGTTCTTCCCGGACGCCGATCAGCGGCGCCGCAGCACCTTCCGGACCGCCGAATACGCCAGCCCCGCCGCCAGGACCCACGGGCCCGCGACGATGATCGGGTCCACCAGGTGGTGCTTGACGTCCGCGCGCTTCTTGCCCACCCGTGACGAGAAACCGTGCCGGGTGAACTCGCTCAGCACGCCGGTCTCGGTGATCGGGTTGTCCGGGCGCAGCGTGGCGAACGAGCGCAGGTGGCTCTCCCAGGCGTCCACCCGGTCGGCCGCCAGCAGGAGCAGCCAGTGCGCGGCCCGCCCTTCGCTGTACTTCCGGTAGGAAAACCGGCGCAGGGCACCGGAAAGGCCCTTCGGCGGGCACGACGTCCCGAAGACCGGGGTCAGGAACTCGTGCTCGATCGAGCGTTCCCGCGGCCACTTCTCCGGCTGCCGCTCGGGGAAGTCCCAGCCGGGCCGGTCGTCCTGCCACCGCAGCTTCGGCACCGACGGCCGGTTCTTCGGGTCGAGGTCCGCGCCCCAGCCCGGGATCCGCGCGCGCAGGCTGTCGCTCGGCTCGGCGATCGGCGGCCGCTCCGACGTGTACGTCATGGTCGTTCCTTCCTCAGACGACGATGAGCGGCTTGATGCAGCCGTCCAGCTTGGCGGAGAAGATGTGGTAGCCCTCCGCGATGTGCTCCAGCGGGATGCGGTGGGTGACGATGTCGCTCGGCTTGAGGTAGCCGTTGCGGATGTGCTCGAACAGCCGTGGCCACTGCCGCTTCACCGGGCACTGGTTCATCCGCAGCGTGAGGCCCTTGTTGAGCGCGTCGCCGAACTTGACGGCGCTGAACATCGGGCCGTAGGCGCCCATCACCGAGATGGTGCCGCCCTTGCGGACGCCGTCGATGCACCAGTTGAGGGCCACCGGCGAACCGCCCTGCAGCTTCAGCTTGGCCGAGGTGACGTGCTGGGTGAGGTTGCCGTCGGCCTCCGCCCCCACCGCGTCGATGGCGACGTCGGCGCCGAGGTGCCCGGTGAGTTTCTTGAGGTGCACGACGATGTCGTCGTATTCGGTGAAGTTGTACGTCTCGGCGTGGGCGAAGGTGCGGGCCTTCTCCAGGCGGTTCTCCAGGTGGTCGATGACGATCACCCGGCCCGCGCCCATCAGCCACGCCGACTTCGCCGCGAACAGGCCCACCGGACCGGCGCCGAACACCACGACGACGTCGCCCTCGGTGATTTCGCCGAGCTGGGCGCCGAAGTAGCCGGTGGCGAGCGCGTCGGTGAGGAGCACGGCGTCTTCGTCGTCCAGCCAGTCCGGGATCACCGCCGGGCCCACGTCGGCGAACGGCACCCGGACGAACTCGGCCTGCCCGCCGTCGTAGCCGCCGCAGGTGTGGGAGTAGCCGTAGATGCCGCCGACGGCGGTGGCGTTCGGGTTGACGTTGTGGCAGTTGGAGTACAGCCCGCGCGCGCAGAACCAGCACGTGCCGCAGTAGACGTTGAAGGGCACCATGACACGGTCACCGCGCTTGAGGTTCCGGACGCCGGAGCCGACTTCCTCGACCACGCCGATGAACTCGTGGCCGAAGGTCATGCCGACCCGGGTGTCCGGCATCATGCCGTGGTACAGGTGCAGGTCCGAACCGCAGATCGCGGCCAGCGTCACCCGGACGATCGCGTCACCGGGGTGTTCGATCGCCGGGATGTCCTTCTCTTCGACACGGATCTTGTAGGGCCGCGGTACACCATCGCACGCACAGCGCCTCCTTCCGACGGGTCGTCGGCATACCCGGGCGCACCGCGGCTAACCGCCGGCGAACTCCGTGATCAACGCCGAAGTCGCGCCGCCGGATCGGGCGGGGAACGTGTGCGCGCCCGGGACCGTGACGAGCTCGCCGTCCGCCGCGGCGGCGAGGGAGCGGGCCCACGGCTCGGGGCTCAGCGTGTCCCGGCGGCCGCGCACGACGAGGACGGGGCAGGTCAGCAGGGGCATCGCTCGTTCCGGTGCGTCGTGCTGGGCCGAGCGGATCATCCGCAGCAGCCGGCGGGGGCCGGCGCGGATGTAGTGCGGGACGGTGCCGGGCAGCGCGGACGGCGATTCGTGGACGACGTCGGCCAGGAACGCCGCGGCCAAGGGGCCGAGGCGGCGCAGCTCGGGTGGGAACGTCGGTCCGGCGAGCACCAGCGCGTGGACGAGGTCCGGGCGCCGGACCGCGACGGCGACGGCGGCCTGCGCGGCGGTCGAGTGTCCGAAAAGGACGGAGGGCTGGTCGAGCCAGGAGGCGACGGCGGCGGCGATCGCGTCGATTTCCGGCTCGCATGCGAGCGGACCGGGCCCGCCGAAGCCGGGCACGTCGAGCAGGTGGGCGCGCGTGGCCGCGGCGCAGCCGTGCAGCGTGTCGGCGAGGTAGCCGGGCGCGCCGAGGCCCGGCAGGAGGACGACCGGGGGACGGCCCGGGCGTCCGGTGCCGGCGGACCGGGCGCGCAGGCAGCTGGTGGACATCGAGGGCGGGATACCCGGGACCCGCCGCCCCCACACGGAGCTTTCCCGCGAAAGTGCCTGCCTGGGTTACCGAGCCGGCGTGCGGCGCAGGGCCAGGACCACCGTGTCGTCGGCGTGCAGGACCACGTCGTGCATCCGGGTCACCAGCTCGCGGGGCAGGTCCGCCACCGGGGTCGTGCGCCCGGCCGCGGCCTGCGCCAGGAGCCGGGTCTGGCCTTCGCCGATGTCCTTGCGGCTCTCCACCAGGCCGTCGGTGTAGAGCAGCACCGTGTCGCCCTCGGCCAGGACCACGTCGGCCAGCTCGCGGCTGCCCGGGTCCGGGAAGCCGACTCCGCGGCCCGCCACCGGGGGCGGCAGCAGCCGGGCCGGCCCGGCGGCCGTGACCAGCACGGGCTCCGGGTGACCGCCGTTCGCGAACCGGGTCCGGCCGGTCGCCGGGTTGACGCGGGCGAGCAGGACCGTGGCCATCAAGCCCGGCTCGATCGCGGCCAGGGTGCGGGAGGCGTGCGCGATCAGGTCCCGGAACGGGTGCCCCTCCAGGGCGAGCGTGCGGATCGCGTGGGTGACGGTGAGGGCGTGCCGGGTCGAGGTGACTCCGTGGCCGACCGCGTCGACCAGGGTCACGTGGAGCTGCCCGTCGGGCAGGACGAACCAGTCGTAGAGATCGCCGCCGGTCGGGGAGTCCTGGTCGGTCGGCGAGTAGTGGACCGCCAGCTCCAGGCCGGGCACGGCGGGCGGGCGCGGGCGCAGCGCGTCCTCCAGCTCGCGGAAGATGGCCGCGTGCGCGCGGCGGAGCTGCTCGTCCCGCTGCTCCAGCTCGACGTACATCGCCAGCACGCCGCTGTTGGTCTCCGCGAGCTCGTGCTTGAGGTTCCGTTGCTCGTGGGCCAGGGTGTCGGCGCGGGCGACCAGCGCGAGCATCTCTTCGCGCGTTGCCCGGTCGTCGTCGGGGTCGGCCGGGGCCGCGGGCCCGCCGCCGCCGAGGTGCCAGGTCAGCGTCTCGCCGTCGCCGCGCTCGGGCAGCAGCGGCAGGGCGTCGCGGCTGCCCTGGCTCACCGCGTGCGCCAGCCGCACGGTGACCGCGAGCCGCCGGTCCGAAGCCGCCGTGGCCACGTCCACGGTTTCGCCCGCGGTCAGGGCGGGCTCGGCGAGCAGGGTCACGGCGAGCACGAGCCGCCCGCGGTCGTCGGCGGCCACGCCGGCCTCGGTACAGGCGGTGCGGAGCCGGTGCCGGATCCTCGCCAGGTCGGGGCGCATCAGGCGGACCGGTCCGCGGTCAGGGCGAGCATGGCGGCGTCGTCGCGGGCGTTCCGGTGCCGGTGGGCGAGGTCCGCGGCGAGCAACAGCAGGTCGGGCACCCGGCCGGGGACGCGCCAGCCGGTGCCGACGCCGTCGGTGTGCAGCACGACGACGTCGTCTTCGGCCAGCTCCAGGTGCCGGACCGGTGCCGACGGCAGCGTGAACCCGACGATGCCGGGGGTGGACAGCAGCAGCCGGGACGGCCCGCCGCCGAGGGTCGCGCCGCCGACGTTGCCGACGCCGCAGAACTCCAGCCGCCGCGGCGCGATCCGCATGAGCGCGACCGCCGCGCCGCGGGTCGTGCGCAGCGCGCGGTGCATGGTCGTGAGCTGGTGCGGCAGCGGGCGGTCCGGGTTCTCGGCGAACACGCGCACCGCGGCGTCCGCGGCCTCGGCGGCGTCGGGTCCGTGGCCGAGCCCGTCGGCGACGACGGCGGTCCGGCTGCCGGTGACGTCGGCCAGCGCGAGGGCGTCACCGCAGTACTCCTCGCCGTCGCGGGCCAGGCGGAAGTGCCCGATCGCGCGGCGGGCCGGCGGCGCGGCCGGGTCGAGCAGGCGGGCGGCGGCGAGGGTGCCGGCCGCGGGGGAGGACGTGATCCGGAACTCGGTCGCCATCCGCCGCACCGCGCCCAGGCCGGTGCCCAGGGTGGCGGTGGTCGTGTTGCCGTCGAGCAGCCAGTGGTCGAGGTCGGCCATGCCGGGGCCGTCGTCGGCGGCCAGCACGTCGACGCCGCGCGCTTCGCCGCCCGGACCCCCGAACAGCGACTGTGACAACCGGGGCCTTGCCCCGGGCCGGGGGCTTTCGCCACCCGGACCCCCGAAAAGCGACTGTTGCACGAACACCGAGCCACCCCCGGCGTGCTTGGCGATGTTGCCGGCGAGCTCGGCCGCCACCACCGCGGCGCGGTCGGCGGGTTCGCCCGCGAGCCCGGCCTCGTACGCGGTTTCGCGTGCGACGCGGGCGGCGGCGTACCCGGCGCTGGGGTGGTCGACGCGGATCCGGCGCGTCAGGCCGGCGACGGTCGCGGTCATGGCTTCCAGCGCACGACCGTGACGGTGGTACCGCGGCCGGGTGCGGTGTCGAGGTCGAACTCGTCGACCAGCCGCCGGGTGCCGCCGAGGCCGTGCCCGAGCCCCGCGCCGGTGCTGAACCCGTCGGTCATCGCCTGGTCGACGTCGGCGATCCCGGGTCCCTCGTCGCGTACCCGCAGCCGGAGCCCGAGCCGCCCGGCCGCGTCCCGCACCGCGGTGACGGTCATGGTGCCGCCCCCGCCGTGGATGTAGGCGTTGCGGACCAGCTCGCTGGCCGCGGTGACGATCTTCGTCTGGTCGACGATCGAGAACCCGGCGGCGACCGCGGCCGCGCGCACGGCGTGCCGGGCCGCGAGGAGGTCCTCCTCCACCCGGACCGGGTGCTCGCCGGCCGGGACGGTCCGTTCGTCAGGAAGCATGAGGCGTCTCTTCGGCGGGGCGGCGCCAGCCCAGCTGCTCCATCGCCTGTTCGGCGTTGAGGGCGGTCCGGACGCCGGGGAGCCGCAGCCCGAGCTCGGTCAGGGTGAGCGCGACGGCCGGGCGCATGCCCGCCACGATCATCCGCGCGCCGAGCAGCCGCCCCGTTTCGGCCAGCTGCATGAGCACGCGGGCGACGAACGAGTCGACGACCTCCAGCCGGGAGATGTCGATGATGACTCCGCGGATGCCCTCCTCGGCGATCCGGGTGGTCAGCTCGTCGGTGAAGGCGAGGGCCGTCTTGTCGTCCAGGTCGCTCAGCAACCCGCCGAGCAGGATGTCCCCGAGCCGCAGGATCGGCAGGCCGGCGCTCACCCGTGCACCGCGCCCGGGCGGGCGCTGTCGCCGAGCAGCTGCATGGCCGTCGCCAGCGCGTCGGCCAGCGAGCCGCGGGTGACGATGTGCGAGAGGTCGATGCCCAGCTGGGTGATGGTCTGCGCGATCGACGGCCGGATGCCGCTGACCACGCACTCCGCGCCCATCAGCCGGACCGCGCTGACAGTCTGCAGCAGGTGCTGCGCCACCGCGGTGTCGACGGTCGGGACACCGGTGATGTCGATGATCGCCACCCGCGCCTCGTTCGCCTGGATGGCCTCCAGGAGGCTGTTCATCACGACCTGGGTCCGGGCGCTGTCGAGCGTGCCGATCAGGGGCACCGCGAGGACGTGCCGCCACAGCCGCACGACGGGCGTGGACAGCTCGAGCATCTGGCTGTGCTGCTCGCGGATGATCTGCTCGCGGCCGGCGCAGTAGACCTCGAACGTCAGCACGCCCGCGCTGTCGAGGAGTTCGTTGACCAGCAACGCGGCCCGGTAGCGCAGGGCGGAATCGTCGGTGTGCCGCTCGATCGCGCCGAGCATCGTGCGCTTCAGCGCGAGGATCGCCATGGCGGTGGCCGACGGCTGGGCGCCGGCGCGGGCCCGGCGCTCCGACAACGACGTCAGCGCGTCCCGCACCGCGGGGTCCTGCTCGACGATCCGCGACACCGGCAGCGTGCCGGCCAGCGCGTCGCGGAGGGCTTCCAGCAGCTCCACGGCTTCGCGGCGCGGCTGTGGCCCGCTCCGGTCGCCGTCGCCCGGCTCCTGCCCGGCCCAGTCGCGGGCCAGCGCGGTCCGGTCCTCGTCCAGCATGCGCGCCAAGACCGTGCGCACCTGGCTTTCGTCCGTGCCCAGCACCGACTCCTCCTCCGGTGTCAGGGGCGCGCTCTGCTGTACGCCGGGTTGACTGTTGCCATATAACAACAGTTGTATCAGGGATGCAACCGTGGGGGGTCGCCGGCCGCCTCGGCGAGGGCCTGGTACTCCCGCAGCCCGGCCGCCAGCGCGAGCCGGCCCGCCGGGCTCATCTTCGCCAGCAGCGCCTCGACGCGATCCCGGCGCCGCGCCCGCAGTTCCCGCAGGTACGCGCGGCCGCGGTCGGACAGGCGCAGCGTCAGCTCGCGCCGGCTGCGCGCGCTGGGCAGGCGTTCCAGGAACCCGACCGCCTCCAGCCGGTCGCAGAGCCTGCTGACCAGTGGCGGGGTCGAGTCCAGCTGCTCGGCGAGCTGCCGCAGGTTGACGCCGTCGTGGCGGTCGAGCGCGACGACCGCGCGCAGCTGCGAAACCGACAGCGGCCGCGGCGACACGTCCCGCTCGCCTTCGACGACCGACGCCAGGAGCCGGGCCAGCTCCGGCACCGCGGCCGTCCCGTCCGGGGCCGGCTGCTCGCGGGATCGATCCACGGCGTCCACTCTGGCATCCCTATGCTGAACCGGCAGCACAGCTCGCACGACTCGCCGTGGAGGCAGGCGTTGGACAGATCCCTGGCGGTGGAGCGTCTCCTCCGTGACGTACCACCGCACGACCTGCCCGGCGCCCTGCGCTCGGGGCTCGGCGAGCACTTCGGCGCCGAGGCGGTCGAGCTGCTGATGGCCGACTACGCCCTGACGGAGCTGTGCCAGGTCGGCGAGCAGCCTTACACGACGGAGCCGATCCCGGTCGACGGCACGACCCCGGGCGCGGCGTTCCTGGCTCAGGCGGCGACGTTTTCCCGCGACGGCGACCGCGTCACCGGCTACCTGCCGGTCAGCGTCCGCGGCGACCGCCTCGGCGTCCTGGCCGTCACCCTGCCCGCCGAACCCGACCCGCCGGTGTGGGCCGAGCTCCAGCGGTTCGCCGAAGCGGTGGCGCACGAGCTGTTCGTCGCCGACCGGGACACCGATCTGTACATCCAGGCGCGGCGTTCGTCGCGGCTGACGCTGGCCGCGGAGATGCAGTGGCAGCTGCTGCCCGGGCGCGCCTGCACCCGCGCCGAGTTCGCGCTCGGCGGGCAGCTCGAACCCGCCTACGCCATCTACGGCGACTGCTTCGACTGGTCGGCGTCCGCGCGGAAGCTCGCCGTCACGCTGATCAACGGCATGGGGGAGGGCAGCGAGGCGGCCCTGCTGACGAACCTGGCGGTGAACGCGCTGCGCAACGCCCGGCGCGCCGGGATCCCGCTCGACGCCCAGGCGGAGCTCGCCGACCAGGCGCTCTACGCGCACTACCGCGGCGCCGAGCACGTGGCCGCGCTGCTGCTGGAGTTCGACCTCGGCACCGGCGCGGTGACCGTGGTCGACGCCGGCTCGCCCCGGCTGTGGCGGCTGCGCGACGGGAAGGCCGAGCGGATCGTCTTCGACGAGCAGCTCCCGCTCGGCACGTTCGACGGCACGATCTACACGCTCGAGGGCTTCCAGGCGGCCGACGGCGACCGGTTCGTGTTCGTCAGCGACGGCGTGTACAACGCGCTCGGCCCGCACGGCGAGTTGTACGGCGACCGCGAACTCGCCGAAGCGGTGACGGCGACGGCCGAGCTGCCGGCGGCGCACGTCCCGGGCGCGGTGCTGCGGGAGCTGTCGACGCGCCGCCACGGCGGCCAGGCCGAGGACGACGCGATGGTCGTGTGCCTGGACTGGTTCGGCCCGGCGCCGGTGTCCGGGAACGATCCTGCGGTGACCGTGCGGCGGGCCGACGGGGAGCGGTAGCCGGGTTGCCGTCGGGGCCGGGCCGGCTGGGACGAGCAGACCCCCCGCCGCGGGGGCGCCCCCCGTTTTCCACACTACCGGTGACCACCGACAGTTTCGGCTCGAGGAGCGTCAGGCGGCCACCGAAGGATTCCGCTCGCCGACCGCCGCCGGCTTGCGCTCGCGGGGTGCCGATCGGGCCGCGTCGAGGACCGCGGTGAGTACGTCGTCCGCGTCGATGTCCGGCTTCCACAGCTCGCTGCCGACTACGTGGGCCAGCTTGCGTCGCCGGTGCTGGGGGGTGTCGGTCAGTGCCACGTCGGTCGGGCGGCCCTTCTTGACCGCGTGGACCGCCCGGGTCACCAGGATCGCTTCCTGACGGCTGGTGCCCAGTTCCGCCGCCGCGGCGAAGATGCGCTCCGCCGCGGCGCGGGCCTGGTCGTTCGTCACGCCTGGATTTCCTTGCGGTCGGACTGCGCGCCGCTGATCTCGATGCGCCGCGGCTTGGCCTTCTCGGCGACCGGGATGCGCAGCGTCAGCACGCCCGCCTCGTAGTCCGCCGCGATGCGGTCGGTGTCCAGGCTCTCGCCGAGGAACAGCTGGCGCGAGAACACACCCAGCGGCCGCTCGGAGACCTGCATCTCGACGTTGTCCCCGCCGGGGAGCGGACGGCGCTCGGCCTTGACCGTCAGCACGTTGCGCTCGATGTCGAGCTCGATGGCGTCGGGCGCGACGCCGGGCAGGTCGAAGCAGACCACGAACTCGTCGCCGGCGCGGTAGGCGTCCATCGGCATCGCGGCCGGCTTCGACCAGGTTCCGGCGGTGCCGAGGACCTGCTGGGTGAGGCGGTCCAGCTCACGGAACGGGTCGGTGCGCATCAACATCGGTGTCCCTCCTTCTGGGCTTCGACGGTTCGTGTCAACACGCACTACCTTTCTAGCATGTCATCCAAACGATGACAAGTAGGAAGTCGTCCACAAGATGACAAAGTGTGAGCCGTGGTTCGCCGGGAACACGAACGGCGAGAGCGAAACCCCGTCTTCGGAGGAGCAACCGTGTCCGAGCAGCCCGCCCAGCAGCAGACCCCACCCGGGACGACCGCCGCGATGACGCCGCGGCCCGACCACGGCGAGCAGACCTACCGCGGCTCCGGCAAGCTGACCGGCAAGGCGGCGCTCATCACCGGGGCGGACAGCGGGATCGGTCGCGCGGTGGCGATCGCGTACGCGCGCGAAGGCGCCGACGTGCTGATCTCCTACCTCGACGAACACGAGGACGCCGAAGAAACCCGGCGCTGGGTCGAGGAAGCCGGGCGCAAGGCCGTCGTCGTGCCCGGGGACGTCGCCGATCCGGCGCACTGCCGGGCCCTGGTCGCCCGGACGGTCGAGGAGTTCGGCCGGATCGACGTCCTGGTCAACAACGCCGCCTTCCAGATGAGCCACGAAACCCTGGAAGAGATCCCGGACGAGGAGTGGGACCGCACCCTCGCCATCAACCTGAGCGCCTTCTTCCACCTCGCCAAGGCCGCGGTGCCGCACCTGAAGCCGGGCGCGGCGATCATCGGCAGCTCGTCGGTGAACTCCGACAACCCGACCCCGCAGCTGCTGCCCTACGACGTGACGAAGGCGGGCATCGCCAACATGTGTGCGGCGCTGGCGCAACTGCTGGGGCCGAAGGGGATCCGGGTCAACAGCGTCGCGCCGGGGCCGATCTGGACGCCGCTGATCCCGTCCACCATGCTGGAGGAGGCGGTGAAGTCCTTCGGCGAGCAGGTGCCGCTGGGCCGCGCCGGTCAGCCGGCCGAGCTGGCGCCGGTGTACGTGCTGCTGGCTTCCGACGACGGCAGCTACGTCTCGGGCGCCCGTGTCGCGGTGACGGGCGGCGCGCCGATCCTCTGACGCGCTCGGGGAAGCCGCCGGGACCACGGGGTTCCGGCGGCTTTCCGGTACTCAGCCCCCGCGCTGGACGATCGCTGTCGTGAGGGTCGCGGCGATCAGGTCCAGGCCGCGGTCGTCCAGCTGCGTGCGCAGGTCGCCGCGGGTGATGATCTCGCTCGCGCCCGCGGTGCGGTTCGCGGACGGCTCGACCACCGGCCGCCCGCCGGTGAGCACCAGCACCGGGTCCGGCAGGTCGGACTCGAGCAGCCCGCGCAGGTCCTCGACGGTCACCTCGGCCATGGTTCTCCTCCTCCTCGGCGGGTCCTCGGCTCCAGGTGCGCGCAGACGGCGAGGTTGCCGGCGACGCACGCCGCGAACAGCCACGGCAGCGCCAGGAAGATCCCGGCGGCCAGCAGCGCCAGCGCGAGGGCGTCCAGACCCAGGCACCACACCAGCCGGCGCCGGCGGCCCGGCCGCAGGTCCCGCTCGATGCCGCGCAGGCGCCGCCGCTCCCAGGCTTCCAGTGGCCGGCCGGGGTCAGCGGCCGCGGGGGTCGTCACTTTCGCCCTGCTCGTCCGGCTGGGTGGCACCCGCGGCGACCTCGGACGGCGACGGCGCGTCGCCGGGGTGGCCGCGGGTGATGTGGCCTTCCGCGCGCATCCGCTCGACCATGTGCGGGTAGTGCAGCTCGAAGGCGGGCCGCTCGGAGCGGATCCGGGGCAGCTCCAGGAAGTTGTGCCGGGGCGGCGGGCTGGTGGTGGCCCATTCCAGCGAATTGCCGTAGCCCCAGGGGTCGTCGACGTCGACGGGCTCGCCGTAGCGGTAGCTCTTGAAGACGTTCCAGATGAACGGCAGCACCGACAGGCCCAGCACGAACGCGCCGATCGTGGACACCGTGTGCATGACCGTGAACCGGTCGCTCGAAAGGTAGTCGGCGTACCGGCGCGGCATGCCCGCGTCGCCGAGCCAGTGCTGGACGAGGAACGTGATGTGGAACCCGAAGAACGTCGTCCAGAAGTGCCACTTCGCCAGTCCCTCGTCGAGCATCCGGCCGGTGATCTTGGGGAACCAGAAGTAGATGCCGGCGAACGTCGCGAACACGATCGTGCCGAAGAGCACGTAGTGGAAGTGGGCGACGACGAAGTAGCTGTCGTGGATGTGGAAGTCCAGCGGCGGCGACGCGAGGATGATCCCGGTCAGCCCGCCGAGCAGGAACGTGACGAGGAAGCCGACCGACCACAGCATCGGCGACTCGAACGTCAGCTGTCCCTTCCACATCGTGCCGATCCAGTTGAAGAACTTGATCCCGGTCGGCACCGCGATGAAGAACGTCATGATCGAGAAGAACGGCAGCAGCACCGCGCCGGTGGCGAACATGTGGTGGGCCCACACCGCCACCGACAGCGCGGTGATGCCGATCGTCGCGAACACCATCGTCTTGTAGCCGAACAGCGGTTTCCGGCTGAACACCGGGATGATCTCGGTGACGATCCCGAAGTACGGCAGCGCGACCACGTAGACCTCGGGGTGGCCGAAGAACCAGAACAGGTGCTGCCAGAGGATGGCGCCGCCGTTTTCCGGGTCGAAGACGTGCGCGCCGATGTGCCGGTCGGCCAGCAGCCCGAACAGGGCGGCGGTGAGGATGGGGAAGGCGAGCAGGATCAGTACCGAGGTGAACAGGATGTTCCAGGTGAAGATCGGCATCCGCCACATGAGCATCCCGGGACAGCGCAGGCACACCACGGTCGTGATCATGTTGACCGCGCCGAGGATCGTGCCGAGACCGGTGACGATCAGCCCGGTGATCCACAGGTCGCCGCCGATGCCGGGGGAGTGGATGGCGTTGGACAGCGGGGTGTAGGCGGTCCAGCCGAAGTCCGGGGGGCCGCCGGGGGTGATGTAGCCCGACAGCACGATCAGCCCGCCGAAGAGGTAGAGCCAGTAGGAGAACGCGTTGAGCCGGGGGAACGCCACGTCCGGCGAGCCGATCTGCAGCGGCAGGACGAAGTTGGCGAACCCGAACAGGTTCGGGGTGGCGTAGAGGAGCAGCATGATCGTGCCGTGCATGGTGAACAGCTGGTTGTACTGCTCCGGCGACAGGAACTGCAGGCCGGGCCGGGCCAGCTCGCCCCGCATCAGCAACGCGGTCAGGCCGCCGATCAGGAAGAACCCGAACGACGTCGTCAGGTAGAGCACGCCGATGGTCTTGTGGTCGGTGGTGCGGATCGTCTTGAGGATCGCCGCGCCACGCGGCCCCCGCCACACCGGCCGGTGGGGGATCGGGGCCGGGCGCGTCACCGTGTCGGTCATCGGACTCCCACCTGCCGCCGCCGGAAAAGAGCTGTTCCCGCGCGCGTACCCGCTGCCGGGCGCGGCTACACGCGCGGGACGTGAATCATTCGCCCGGGTGCAGGACCGCGCGCAGGCAGTCGTCCTTCTTGTGCTTGAACAGGTCGTAGGCCCGCGGCCCCTCGGCCAGCGGCATGCGGTGGGTGGTCAGGTGGCCGGTCGGCAGCTCGCCGCGGGCCATCCGGTCGAGCAGCATCGGTACGTACCGCTGGCCGTGCTGCTGGGCGCCGCGCACGGTGAGGCCCTTGTTGATCACCGCGCCGAGCGGGAACTTGTCGACGACACCCGCGAAGACGCCGAGGACGAACACCGTGCCGCCCTTGCGGCAGGCGTAGATGGCTTCGCGGACGGCGTCCGGCCGGTCGGTCTCCAGCCGCAGCTGCTGCTTGACCTGGTCGTACGCGTGGTGAGCGCCGGCGCTGTGGGCTTCCATGCCGACGGCTTCGATGCAGACGTCCGGCCCGCGGCCGCCGGTGCGCTCGCGCAGCTCGGCGCCGACGTCGGTGGCGGAGTAGTCGATCGTCTCCGACCCGATGTGCTGCTCGGTCATCCGCAGCCGGTAGCCGTAGCGGTCGATGGAGAACACCTGCTCGGCGCCGAGCAGCATGGCCGCCTTCGCCGCCATCTGCCCGACCGCGCCGCACCCCCACACGGCGACGACGTCACCCGGCTGGACCCCGCCGAGGTCGGCGCCCATCCAGCCGGTCGGGGCGGAGTCCGAAGCGAACAACGCGCTGTCGTCGTCGAGGCCCTCGGGCACTCCGAAGGCGCCGTAGTCGGCGAACGGGACGCGCACGTACTCGGCGTGGCTGCCGCGGAAGCCGCCCATGGCGTGCGAGTAGCCGAAGATGCCGCCGGGTTCGTAGCCGAACAGCGCCGCGCCGATGCCCGGGTTGGTGTTGCTGTTGTCGCACAGCGACCACAGGTCGTGGGCGCAGTACCAGCAGCGGCCGCAGCCGATGAACGAGCAGACGACCACCCGGTCGCCCACCTTGTGCTCGCGGACCTGCGAGCCGACCTCGACGACCTCGCCGAGGAACTCGTGGCCGAGCACGTCGCCGGCCTGCATCGCCGGGATGTACCCGCCGATGAGGTGCAGGTCGGACCCGCAGGTCGTGGTCGCGGTGACCTTGAGGAGGATGTCCTGCTCGTTGCGGATCTCCGGGTCGGGGACGGTTTCCACGGAAAGCTTGTTCACGCCTTCCCAGCACAGTGCCTTCACAGCCGTCCCTCCCCGCCCGCGCGCCGCGTCGCCAGCCGGACGAGCATTCCGCCCGGCGTCGGCCGCCCGGTCGTCGGCGCGTCCGTGCGGATGACTTCGCCGGTCTCCAGCAGGGACTTGACGTCCCGGAGGGCGCTGCGGACGGGCTGCCGCGGGTCGCGGCCGGCCAGCCGCCCCACGACGCCGGACGCCGGCTGCCGTGGCCGGGCCGCCAGTTCGGTGCCGCGGCCGCCGGGGGCGGGCCGCACCCGCGTCTCGGCGTCTTCGGCGAGTTCCGCGAAGGCCTCCCGCAACCGCGGGTCGTTCTCGACCTCGTCCGGGGGCAGGTTGACGGTCACGCCGAGCCAGCGGTCCGGCGCCGGCGACTTCCGCCGCGCCGCGGCGGTGCCCGCCGCGATCCCCGCCACCGCGAGTGCAATCGGCCATTTCATGCCGGGGTCCTCTCTTCGATGTCACGGTCCGGTCCGGGCTTCCCGGATCGCGGCCGGACACACCCGGGATCGCCGGTGGAGTACCTGCAACCGGAGTGAGACCCGATCCGGGGATTGACACCGGTTCCGCCGGGTATGCCGTCCGGCGTAGCGCCGTCCACCGGCCGGGCCACGTGGCTTCCGGCCGCGGCGCGATCGCCGAAAGGAAACCGCCATGTCCACCGCCACCCACACCCGCACCCGGACACCCGTGCAGGTCGCCGCCGCGGTCGTCGCGGTCGTGTTCCTGCTCGTCGGCGTGCTCGGCTTCGTCCCGGGCATCACGACGGACTACGACCAGCTGAGCTTCGCCGGCCACGACTCGATGGCCATGCTGCTCGGCGTGTTCATGGTCTCGGTGCTGCACAACATCGTCCACCTGCTGTTCGGCGTCGCGGGCCTCGCGTCGGCCCGCACTCCGCGCGGCGCCCGGCTGTTCCTCGTCGCCGGCGGGGCCGTGTACCTGGTGCTGTGGCTCTACGGGCTGCTGATCGACCACGGCAGCGACGCGAACTTCGTGCCCGTGAACACCGCGGACAACTGGCTGCACCTGGGCCTGGGCGTCGGCATGATCGCCCTCGGCCTGCTGACCGCCCGTGCGGGCCGCACCGCCGGTCCGGGGCCGCACGCCACCCGGGGCCCCGGCCTCGGCTGACGCCGGCCACCACGCGCGGCGTGGTCACCTGGGACGTCGGCGGCTGCTCCCCATGGCCCGCCGACGTCCCGTGCCGTGTCAGCGGGTTTCGATGATCCGCTTGAACTCGGTGGCTGGGTCGCCTGCCGCCGCGACCCGGCTACCCCGCACGGCCGGTGCTACCCGTCCTGTTCGCCGGTGCGCATCAGCACGGTCAGCGACCGGCCGCCGACCACCAGCGTTCCCTGGCCCGGCACCGTGCGTGGCGTCGCGAGCTGGTCACCCGCCACGCCGCCCACCAGGACCCCGCCCACCGACCGGTGGAACACCTCGCCCGTCGCGGTGTCCAGGACGATGGCCCATTCCTCGCCGTAGCCGCCGCCCGGGATCGTCATCTCCAGGTCGTCGTCGTGGGCGTTGAAGCACAGCAGGAACGAGTCGTCCACCACGCGCTCGCCGCGGGCGTCGAGGTCCGGGATCGCCGTTCCGTTCAGGAAGACGACGATGCTGCGGCCGAAGCCGGCTTCCCAGTCCTGGTCCGTCATCTCGTCGCCCGCCGGGGTGAACCAGGCGATGTCGCGCAGCTCGTCGCCGCGGCGGATGGGGCGGCCGGCGAAGAACCTGCGGCGGCGGAACACCGGGTGCTGGTGGCGCAGGTCCACCACCGCCGAGGTGAACTCGAACAGCTCGCGGTTGCGCTCCAGCAGCGACCAGTCCACCCAGGACAGCTCGTTGTCCTGGCAGTAGGCGTTGTTGTTGCCCCGCTGGGTGCGGCCGAGCTCGTCGCCGTGCAGCAGCATCGGCACGCCCTGGGACAGCAGCAGCGTCGCGATCATGTTCCGGCGCTGGCGGGCCCGGAGGTCGAGGACCTTCTCGTCCTCGGTCTCCCCCTCCGCGCCGCAGTTCCACGAGCGGTTGTCGTCGGCGCCGTCGCGGCCGTCCTCGCCGTTGGCCTCGTTGTGCTTTTCGTTGTACGACACCAGGTCGTTCAGCGTGAAGCCGTCGTGGGCGGTGACGAAGTTGATCGACGCGAACGGGCGGCGGCCGTCGCTCTGGTAGAGGTCCGACGAACCGGTGATCCGGGAGGCGAACTCGCCCAGCGTCGCCGGCTCGCCGCGCCAGAAGTCGCGGACGGTGTCGCGGTACGCGCCGTTCCACTCGGTCCACAGCGGCGGGAAGTTGCCGACCTGGTAGCCGCCCGGGCCGACGTCCCAGGGCTCGGCGATCAGCTTCACCTGGCTGACGATCGGGTCCTGCTGCACCAGGTCGAAGAACGTGGCCAGCCGGTCGACGTCGTAGAACTCGCGGGCGAGCGTGGCGGCGAGGTCGAACCGGAAGCCGTCGACGTGCATCTCCGTCACCCAGTACCGCAGCGAGTCCATGATCAGCTGCAGCGTGTGCGGCTGGCGCACGTTGAGCGAGTTGCCGGTGCCGGTGTAGTCCATGTAGTACTGCGGGTCGTCCTCGACCAGCCGGTAGTAGGCCTGGTTGTCGATGCCGCGCATGGACAGCGTCGGCCCGAGGTGGTTGCCCTCGGCGGTGTGGTTGTAGACGACGTCGAGGATGACCTCGATGCCCGCCTCGTGCAGCGTCCGCACCATCGCCTTGAACTCGTGCACCTCGCTGCCCGGTGTCGCGGGCAGGATCGAGGCCGCGTACTCGTTGTGCGGCGCGAAGTAGGCGATCGTGTTGTAGCCCCAGTAGTTGGCGAGGCCGCGCTCGGTGAGGGCGTGGTCGTGCAGGAACTGGTGGACCGGCATCAGCTCGACGGCGGTGACGCCGAGCGTCTTGAGGTACTCGATCATCACCGGGTGGGCCAGCCCGGAGTACGTCCCCCGCAGCTCCTCCGGGATGTCCGGGTGCAGCTTCGTCAGCCCGCGGACGTGGGCCTCGTAGACGACGGTCTCGTTGTACGGCACGTTCGGCGGCCGGTCGTTGGCCCAGTCGAAGTACGGGTTGACCACGACCGCGCGGACGGTGTGCGCCGCCGAGTCGTCGTCGTTGCGCTCATCGGGGTTGCCGAACCGGTAGCCGAACACGGATTCGTCCCAGTCCACCCGGCCGGTGACGGCCTTGGCGTACGGGTCGAGCAGGAGTTTCGCCGGGTTGCAGCGCAGCCCGCGGGCGGGGTCGTGCGGTCCGTGGACGCGGAAGCCGTACTCCTGGCCGGGGCCGACGCCGGTCAGGTAGCCGTGGTGGACGAAGCCGTCGACCTCCGGCAGCCGGATCCGGGTCTCGGTTCCGTCCGGGGCGAACAGGCACAGGTCGACGCGGTCGGCGACCTCGGAGAAGAGCGCGAAGTTGGTGCCGACACCGTCGTAATCGGCTCCGAGCGGGTAGGGGGAACCGGGCCAGGGCTGCACTGGGCCTCCAGAGATGCGAGTGATCTCCGGCCGGGATACCCAGCCGGGGGAGCACGGACACCGTGACGTCGCCCTCTCACCCGGACGCACCACCCGGCGCGGGATCGCTGCGTGTTCAACGGTCCCGCGCCGGCGCGTGTCACGTCAGCTTGTTCTTGACTTCCTTGGCCTTGCCCTTGGCGGTGCCCTTCGCGTCCTGCAGCGGCGCGTACGTGCCGTACAGGGCGGGGTCGGGCTTCGGCGCGGTGCCGGGACCGCCGAGGGGTTCGGGGTCCATCAGGTACTCGATGCCGGCGTCGGTGGTCCAGCTGGTCCCCTTGGCGCCGTCGGGGCCGTCGGAGAGATGCCAGATCGTCTTGTTGTGGTCCTGGTTCTCTTCGTCGAACAGGGCGCTGGGGGCGATGTCGCCTTCGAGGCCGTCGGCCTTGAGCTCTTCGATCGCGGCCAGCCACTGCTTCTGGTGGACGGTGTCGCGGGCGAGGTTGAACTGGAGCATCGCCTTGACACCCGGGTCGTCGGTCATGTTGTACAGCCGCGCGGTCTGCAGCCGGCCCTGGGCTTCGGCGGCGGCGTTGGCCTGGAAGTCGGCGAGCAGGTTGCCGGAGGCGACGATGTACTTGCCGTTCCAGGGGTAGCCGTTGCTGTCGGCCGGGAGCGCCCCGCCGCCGCCGACGATCGCCTGCTGGACGTCCATCCCGCCGATCGTCGCGGCCATCACCGGGTCCTTGACGGCTTCGGCCGTGACGGTCGCGGGTGCGCCTTCGAGCAGGCGGGCGACCATGGTGGCGAGCATTTCGACGTGGCCGATCTCTTCGGTCGCGGTGTCCATGATCAGGTCTTTGTACTTGCCTTCGATGCGGCAGTTCCAGCCCTGGAACAGGTACTGCATCGTCACGGTCATCTCGCCGAACGCGCCGCCGATGAGTTCCTGGAGCTTGCGGGCGTAGACGGCGTCCGGCTTTTCGGGCTTGGCTTCGAACTGCAGCAGCTTCGTGTGACGGAACACGAGAATTTCCCTCCGTCGTCCGGGGTGGCGGTCGGAGGGGGCTTTCCCGGTTAGCGGAGGGTTAACCACGGCGATTCCGCACGCGCGCCCGGGCCGGGACGGCGGAGGATCGACAACGCCACCGTCGCTGTGGTAGTTGAACGCGGAACGTTCGATGGCGAGTGGAGCGATACGTGAGCGATCACCGGGAGCGGGTCCCGACCTGCCGGCGGTACCAGTGCGACGAGCCGGCCCTCTGGCGGAGGATGTGCGCGGCGCACTGGGCTCGCTGGCAGAACGGGACCGACCCGCTCGACCAGCCGGGCGACGACGGCGAATCCCCGGGTCCCCGGGTGTGGCAGCCCCCGTTGCGGGAGAACAGCGTTTCGCAGCGGAAGCCCGGCCGTCCGCTGTGACAACGGCGGGGAGCCCCACCCGGGGACTCCCCGCCGCGTGGTGGTTCAGCGCGTGCCGGCGACCTCGGCCACGGTCACGCCGATCGGCGTGCTCGGCCGGCCGATGAGGGCGCGGAGGTCGCCCGTGGTCTCGGCGAGCAGGCCGTCCTTGATGCCGGCGTCGATCCCCACGAGCATGCCGACGACCGGCTCCGGCAGGCCTGCCTGCGCGAGCACCTTGGCGTGCTCGTCGGCCGGCAGGTCGGCGTAGGTGATCTCGCGGCCGGTGGCCTTGCCGATCTCGGCGGCGAGTTCCGCGTTCGACCACGCGACGTCCCCGGCGAGCTCGTAGACCTTGCCTTCGTGGCCCTCGCCGGTCAGCACGGCGACCGCGGCCGCGGCGTAGTCGGCGCGGGTGGCGCTGGCGACCCGGCCGTCACCGGCGCTGCCGGCGAAGCTGCCGGTGGCGACGGCCTGCTTGATCGTCTCGAGGTAGTTCTCGTTGTACCAGTTGTTGCGCAGGATCGTGGCGGTCAGGCCGGACGCCTGGATCAGCTCCTCGGTCGCCTTGTGCTCGGGGGCCAGCACGAGCGCCGACGTCGTAGCCCGCGGGGCGCTCGTGTAGACGAGGTGGCCGGCACCGGCCTGCTTGGCCGCGTCGACGACCGCCTGGTGCTGGGCGACGCGCTGGCCGACCGCACTGCTGGAGACCAGCAGCACCTTGTCGGCGCCCTTGAACGCGGTGACCAGGCTTTCGGGATCGGCGTAGTCCGCGCGGCGGACCTCGACCCCGCGTTCGGCCAGGCCGGCCGCCTTCTCCGGGGTGCGCACCGCGGCGACGACCTGGTCGGCGGGCAGCTTCTCGAGCAGGCCTTCGACGACGAGCTTGCCGAGGTGGCCGGTGGCGCCGGTGACGACGATCATGAGAACTCCTTGAAGGTTCAAGTACCTAGTCCTTGGAGGATGTACTAACTTTTAGAAAGTACCAACTCATTGTTAGTGCCGTCACATCCATTGTGCAAACTCTCAGGTAGTATCGATGGGGTGGATGGACAAGCTGACGCCGAGCACGAGGCCCTGGTCGCCGACGTGTTCAGTGCCGCGTGCGCGTCCCGTTCCGTGCTGGAGCACGTGACCGGCCGCTGGGGTGTGCTGGCGCTCGTCGCGCTCAACGACGGCGTGTTCCGGTTCAACGCCCTGCGCCGCCGGGTGCAGGGCGTCAGCGAAAAGATGCTCGCCCAGACGCTGCAGGCGCTCGAGCGCGACGGCTTCGTGCACCGCGAAGCGCGGCCGACGATCCCGCCGCACGTGGAATACAGCCTCACGCCCGCCGGGGAGCTGGTGGCGCAGCGGTTGCTGGGGTTGATCGAGGTGCTCGAAGCTGCCGTGCCCGACGTGTTGGCGGCCCAGGCGCGCTACGACGCCGCCAAAGCCGCGGGCGGGTGACAGCCGTTTCGCTGTCCGGCTGAAACCCTTGCGGCGCAAGGCGATCTCGAAAGCGTCGAAAAAATCGGACGCCGGAAGCGGCCGTTGCGCCGGGGTTTCCCGAGGGTTATGTTAGCGCTCACAATCACTCCGCTTGTGCCGTTCCGGTGGGTCGGTGATCGAGGAGGAGGGTGGCACCGTCGCCGGCCCGCGCCCCTGTCGATTCGACGATTTCCGTACCCCAGCGGGAGATCACCCATGGCACGACAGCCGAGAAACGCCCGCCCACGCACCCTCGCGGCAGCCCTGATCGCCGCCGGCACGCTCGTCACCGGCCTCGTCGCCGGCGGCGGGACGTCCCAGGCGGCCACCCAGGGGCCGTGCGACATCTACGCGGCCGGCGGCACGCCGTGCGTGGCCGCGCACTCCACGACCCGGGCCCTGTACGGCGCCTACACCGGTCCGCTGTACCAAGTCCGGCGCGCGTCCGACAACGCCACCCGCGACATCGCGCCCTTGGCCGCGGGCGGCGTGGCCGACGCCGCGGCGCAGGATGCGTTCTGCGCGGGCACCACCTGCCTCATCACGGTCATCTACGACCAGTCCGGCCGGAACAACCGCCTCACCCAGGCGCCGCCGGGCGGGTTCCCGGGGCCGGCCCCGGGCGGGTACGACAACCTCGCCAACGCGACCGCGGCCCCGATCACCGTCGGCGGCCGCAAGGCCTACGGCGTCTACGTCGCTCCCGGCACCGGTTATCGCAACAACAACGCCACCGGCACGGCGACGGGTGACCAGCCGCAAGGCATGTACGCCATCCTCGACGGCACGCACTACAACGACGGCTGCTGCTTCGACTACGGCAACGCCGAGCGCAACAGCCTGAACAACGGCAACGGCACCATGGAAGCCATCTACTTCGGCAACAACAAGGCCTGGGGCTACGGGGCGGGCAACGGCCCGTGGATCATGGCCGATCTCGAGAACGGCCTGTTCTCCGGCGTCAACCAGCGCTACAACGCCAATGACCCGAGCATCAGCCACCGCTTCCTGACCGCGATCGTCAAGGGTGGCCCGAACCGGTGGGCCATCCGCGGCGGCAACGCCCAGTCCGGTGGCGTGTCGACCTTCTACGACGGGGTGCGCCCGAACGTGGCGGGCTACCACCCGATGAAGAAGGAAGGGGCCATCATCCTGGGCATCGGCGGTGACAACAGCGTCAGCGGCCGCGGCACGTTCTACGAAGGCGTGATGACGTCCGGCTATCCGTCGGACGCCACGGAGAACGCCGTGCAGGCCAACATCACCGCGGCCGGCTACGCGACGAGTTCCGCGGGCACCGGCCTGGCTCCGGGCACGTCGGTCTCGCTGCGCGCCACCACCCCCGGCTACACCGACCGCTATCTCCACCACACGGGATCCACAGTGGACACAGCGGTCACCGGCAACGGCAGTTCGGCCACGGAGAAGGGCAACGCCTCCTGGACCGTCCGAACCGGACTCGGCAGCAGCTCGTGCGTGTCGTTCGAGTCGAAGAACGTCCCCGGCCAGTACCTGCGGCACCAGAACTACCGCATGTACCTGCAGGCCAACGACGGGAGCGCGCTGTTCGCCCAGGACGCGACGTTCTGCCCGGAGGCCGGCCGCAACGGCCAGGGCGCCTCGCTCAGATCGCTCAACTTCGCCGACCGGTACGTCCGCCACTACGACAACATCGTCTACATCGCCGCCAACGGCGGGTCGAACACGTTCGACAGCGCCAATGCCTACGGCGACGACGTGAGCTGGCTCGTCAGTTCACCCTGGGCTTCCTGATCCGCCACCGCTGTCCCGCGCTCCGTCCGGGGTGCGGGACAGCGCTCTCTCGAACGGTCTTGTCGGGACGGTGAGGGCTGGGTTACGCTCGGTCGTGAGTGCTCCGGCGGAACTGCCGCCGGCGCTCGAACGTCTTTCCCCGCCGCAAATCCCCGGCGAGCGACCATTTCACCGTGTCCTTCGGCCTGTGCCGCCGCGCGCACGCACGGGTTTCGGCCGGTCGCCGCCGGGTGCACCGCTGCCCGTCGAAAGGACACCCGGATGCGTCTCCGCCGAACCGCTGTGGTCCTGGCCGTTTCCGCGTCGCTGCTGAGCCCGGCGCTGGCGGAAGCCTCGCCGTCGGGCGGGGCGCCACCCGGGGTGGTCACCCTGACCGAGTCCGCGCTGCAGGGCGTGCACGGCACCGCCCCCGACGTCACCATCCGCAACGTGCTCACGGTGACCGCGACCGGGACGGCGCTGCGGGTGCGGCTGAGCAACCCCTTCGGCAGCACCGCGATGACCGTGCGGTCGGTGTGGGTCGGCAAGCAGCCGTCGACGAATTCGCCCGCGCTGGTGCCGGGGTCGAACCGGCGGGCCACGTTCGGCTTCCGGTACGCCGTGACGATCCCGCCCGGCGCGAGCGCGTGGACCGACCCGCTGCCGCTGTCGGTCCGGCGCGGCGACCACGTCGCCGTGAGCATCTACGCGCCGGGTGCGCCGATCAACGACCACACCTTCCCGCCGCCGGAGCAGTACACGCCGGGGTCGTTCACCTCGGCCGGGCCCGGCGACGCCGGCGCGGACGAGTCGGGGAGCGCGTACGGGGCCTTCGCGCCCGGCGTCCTGTGGTGGGCCGACGCGATCAGCGCCGTCTCGCCCGCGCGCGGCACGATCGTCGCCCTCGGCGACTCGATCACCGACGGCTACAACGCCTTCGGCGGCGGCCCGCGCTGGACCGACGTGCTCGCCGAACGCATCGGGCAGCTCCCGCCGTCGCGGCGGCTGTCGGTGGCCAACGCCGGGATCAGCGGCAACACCGTCAGCGTCCAGCCGAACCCGTACGACCCCACCGGCCAGTGCTGCGGCCCGCCCGCGCCGCTGCGGCTCGACCGGGACGTGCTCTCGCTGCCCGGCGTGCGGTACGTCCTGCTGCTGGAGGGCACGAACGACCTGGGCGGCGGCGACAACGCGGCGCCGGCGCCGGCCGCGCAGGTCATCGACGCCATGCGCACCATCGCCCGGCGCGTGCACGCCACGGGCCGCCGGATCGTCGGCGCGACGGTCCTGCCGATGTGCAACGCGGCCGGCGGCCCGAAGGAGCAGGCGCGGCTCGCGGTGAACGAGTGGATCCGCACGTCGGGGACGTTCGACGCGGTGCTCGACTTCGACGCCGTACTGCGCGACCCGGCCGACCCGACGGTGATCCGCGCGGACTGGCGCTTCGACTGCTACCACCCGAACGCGGCAGGCGACCGCGTCCTGGGCGATTCGATCGACCTGAAGGTGTTCGCCCGCTGAACGCCGGCCGTCAGGTTTCCGTCGCCGAGAAGGTTCGTCGAACCGGTTCGCCGGTGTCGCGAATGACTCATTCGGGACGCCGGAGGTCCCCCATGAGTCATTCGCGACGCTTCTCCCTCGGTGTTACGCCCGGTCAGCCCCGCCGCCGGGCGCCCGTGCTCGACCGCAACGAGATCGGCGGCTCCAGCAACGCGTGCCGCGGCTCCGCGCCCGCGTCCGCTATCTGGGCCAGCAGCAGATCCACCGCCAGCTTCCCCAGCTCCACCGCCGGCACGTCCGCCGCCGTCAGTGGCGGGTGGAAGTCCTCCGCCAGGCGCTCCGCGATCACGCCCGTCAACGAAAAGTCGCGCGGCACCTCCAGGCCCGCCCGGTGCAGGGCGCGCTGGACCCCCGGCAGTGCCGCTTCGTTGATCGTCACCGCCGCCGTCACCGAAGGCCACTGCGTCCGGATCTGCTCGAAGCAGGCCAGGCCCGCCGCCGCTTCGTCCGCGCAGCACACCGTCCGCGCGATCAGGCCGCGGGCCGCCGTGGCGTCCAGGAAACCCGTGGCCGACCGCAGGGCCGGGCCGTAACCCGCCGCCACCAGCTCCGCCGATCGGTTGATCAGCACCACCTCTTCGTGGCCGAGATCCGCCAGGTGGTGGACGCAGCGGGTGATCAACGCGCCGTAGTCGACGTCGACCCACCAGGATGCTCCCGGGTGCTCCACGTGGCCGATCGTCACGAACGGGAGACTGGCCTGGCTCAGCCGCTCGACCCGGGGGTCCTCGAGGAGGATCTCCATCAGGATCACCCCGTCGACCCGCCGTCCGGTCACGATGCGCTCGAACGAGCGGTCGTGGTCTCCGCCGCTGGGGGACAGCAGGACGTCGAGGTCGTGGGCCGCCGCCGCGTCGACCACGCTGCCGACGAAGCCCAGCTGGACGTCCGTCAGCCGGCGGCTGGCCGGCGGGACCACCAGGCCCAGCGTGCGCGTGCGGCCTTCGGCCAGGGCCCGGGCGCTGGCGTTGGGGCGGTAGCCGAGCTCGCTGATCACGTCGTTGATGCGCTGCACGGTGGCCGCCGACACCGGGCGCTTGCCGCTCAGCGCGTACGACACGGTGCTGCGCGAAACCCCCGCGCGCCGCGCGATCTCCCCGATGTTCATGCCACTCCTGACCCCGGTGCTCAGAACCGGTTCGATCGTAGTACACGCAGTATTGCGCAGGAGCGCCTTCGCGGTTTACGGTGACGCCGCTCGGCCGCATCGAACCGGTTCGATGATCTCGAGCGCCGTCGTCGCAGATGCCGACCGGAAGGACCTCCCATGAAGCGTCACCTCCTCGTCCGGCTGCTGTCGGTCGCCGTCGCCGCGACGACGCTGGCCGCCTGCTCCTCCGGGACGGCGCCCTCCGCCGCCGGCGGTACCTTCACCGTCTGGGACCCCTACCCGCAGTTCGACGCGAGCTCCGCGTGGGCGAAGGTCGTCGACAAGTGCGGTGCCGACGCTCGCGTCAAGATCGCGCGGCAGGCCTTCGACACGACCGACCTCACGAACAAGGTGCTGCTCGCCGCCCAGCAGGGCACCGCGCCGAACGTCCTCGTCGTCGACAACCCCGTCGTCTCCACCCTGGCCGAGGGCGGGGTGCTGAAGTCCAATGCGGACACCGGGCTCGACACCGCGCAGGTCGCGCCCAACCTGCTCGCCGCCGGCGACGTCAAGGGCCAGGTCTACGGCGTCCCGATCGGCGCGAACACGCTCGCCCTCTACTACAACAAGGCCGTGCTGACCGCGGCCGGCGTCGACCCGGCGTCGGTGCGGGACTGGGCGAGCCTCGACGCGGCACTGGCCAAGGTGCACGCCGCGGGCAAGAAGGGCATCACGTTCTCCGCCATCGGCACCGAGGAAGGCAGCTTCCAGTTCCTGCCGTGGTTCTGGGGCGCGGGCGCCAACCTCACCGACCTGGCCTCGGCCGGCGCCGTCGCCGCGCTCGCGCAGTGGAAGTCCTGGCTGGACAAGGGATACGCCCCCAACTCGGTGATCGGCAACACGCAGACCACCAGCTGGCAGGAGTTCGCGACGGGCGACTACGCCTTCGCCGAAAACGGCACCTGGCAGCTGCAGAACGCGAAGAAGGCCGGCTTCGAGTACGGCGTCCTGGAGATCCCGGCGCGCACCGGGGGCGCGGCCCCGGCGCCGACCGGCGGCGAGTTCGTCACCGTGCCCGCCCAGAGCGGCCCGGACGCCGAGAAGACCGCGGGCAAGATCGCGTCCTGCCTGACCAGCCCGGCCAACGTCCTCGACTCCGACACCGCGCTGACCTACGTCTCCGCCGTGCCGTCCGTGCAGGAGAAGCAGGTCGCCGCCCAGCCGGAGCTGAAGGTGTGGGTCGACGCGGTCAAGGTCGCGAAGGGCCGTACCGGCGACAACCTCGGCACCCGGTACCCGCGGATCTCCGAACCGCTCTGGGGCGCCGTGCAGGCCGCGCTCACCGGCGCGAAGACGCCGGACGCCGCGCTCGCGGCCGCGCAGGCGACCGCCGCCGCGGCGAAGTAGGCCGCTCGTGCTGGACACCCGTCAGCCGGTCACCGCCCGGCCGGCCGCGCGAGCGCCCCACCGGGCCGGACGGCGCCGGCAGCAACTCCTCGCGTGGGCGTTCCTCACCCCGCTCGTCGCCTACCTCCTGCTCTGCTACGGCTATCCGCTGGTGACGAACATCGACCTCAGCCTGCGCAACTACACCGTCCGCACCTTCGTGCACGGCGGGGCGCCGCTGGTCTGGTTCGACAACTACGCGGGAGTGTTCACCGATCCGACCTTCCGGACGGCCCTGCTCAACACGTTCGTCTTCACGGCCGCGTCGCTGCTCTTCCAGTACGGCATCGGCCTGGCGATGGCGGTGTTCTTCGCCCGCCACTTCCGCCTGGGGCCGACGCTGCGGGCGCTGTTCCTCGTGCCCTGGCTGCTGCCGCTGATCGTCTCGGGGTCGACCTGGGCGTGGCTGCTCAACAGCGAGTCCGGCGTGGTCAACTCGGTGCTGGGCTGGTTCGGCGCCGGCCGGATCGACTGGCTGACGTCGCCGTCGTGGGCGCTGGTCTCGGTGATCATCGCCAACATCTGGATCGGCGTGCCGTTCAACCTCGTGGTGCTGCACAGCGGCCTGCAGAACATCCCGGCCGAGGTGTACGAAGCGGCGTCGCTCGACGGCGCCGGGGCGTGGCAGCGCTTCCGGCACGTCACCTTCCCGCTGCTGCGGCCGGTTTCGGCGATCACCCTGCTGCTGGGGCTGGTCTACACGCTGAAGGTGTTCGACGTCATCTGGATCATGACCAGGGGCGGCCCCGGCGGGTCGTCGACCACGCTGGCCACCTGGTCCTACCAGCTCGGGTTCGGCAGCATGCTCCCGCGGTTCGGGCCCAGCGCCGCTGTCGGCAACGTGCTCATCCTGCTGGCGCTGGTCGCCGGGCTGCTCTACATCCGCGCGCAGCGCAGGCAGGAGGCAGTGTGATCGGGCGCTGGGTGATCCGCCGCTGGCGCACCGCGGTGGGGCTCGTCCTCACCGCCGTGATGCTGTTCCCCGTCTACTGGATGGTCAACGTCTCGCTGACGCCGGCCTCGCGGATGCGCAAGTCGCCGCCCGACTGGTTCCCCGCCGCGCCGACGTTCGAGGGCTACGAGCGGGTCCTGCGCGAACAGCTCCCGTACTTCGCCACCAGCTTGTTCGTCGCGCTCGGCACCGTGGCGCTGACGTTGGCCCTGGCCGCGCCTTCGGCGTACGCGCTGGCCAAGCTGCGCCCGCGCGGGCACCGGGCGCTGGGGTTCGTGCTGCTCGTCGCCCAGATGATCCCCGGCATCATCATGGCGCTGGGCTTCTACGGCAGCTACGTCACCCTCGGCATCACGAACACCGCGTGGGGACTGATCCTCGCCGACTCGACGATCGCGGTGCCGTTCGCCGTGCTCATCCTCACCTCGTTCATGGCTTCGGTGCCGGACGAGCTCGTCCAGGCGGCCACCATCGACGGCGCGGGCGCGGTGCGCGCGTTCTGGTCGGTGGTGCTGCCCGCCAGCCGCAACGGGGTGGTGACGGCGGGCCTGTTCTCGTTCCTGTGGGCCTGGTCGGACTTCGTCTTCGCGGCGACGCTCGACGGCGGCGGCTCGTTGCAGCCGCTGACCCTCGGGATCTACCGCTACATCGGCAACAACAACCAGGAGTGGAACTCCATCATGGCGACGGCGGTGGTCGCCTCGGTGCCCGCCGCCGTGCTCCTGGTGCTGGCGCAGCGCTTCGTCGCCGCCGGCGTGACCGCGGGCGCCGTCAAGGACTGAGCCCCCTTCCGAAAGGACGACTCCCTGTGCCCACGGGTGATCAGGCATTCTCGCTGCGGGAAATCCCGTTCAGCTACCCGGGATCGTGGTTCGACGTCTCCCCGGTGGTGGCCGAAGCCACCTACGCGGACGACCTCCACCTGGTGTCCCACCGCCACGGCATGCACGCCGTCCTGGCCCTCGTGCCGGAAAGCGGCGGGGAGCCCGCGGCGGTGCCGTCCGGTGCCACGCCGGCGGAGCTGACCTGGGGTGCCGGTGACCGGCGGATCGCGGCGGCGTTCGCCGGCCCGGAAGCGCTCCGGATCGCCGGGCGTGGCCTCGAGCTGCGGATCCGGGCGGCCGAGCCGACGCTGACGCCGTTCGCCGGCACGTACTTCTTCACCGATCCGATCGACGGTTCGGCCGTCTTCACCTCCTACGAAACCGGCTGCCGCTACCGCGTCACCGTCCTTTCCGGACAGACGCGGCACGTCGGCGCCGAAGCTCTGGGCACGGCCGAGCGCGCCGTCGTCGTGAGCGGGGACGCCTGGGAGGTGGTGATCGAGGAGCTGCCCGGCACCCGCGAGCCGTACGCGCCGGCGTCGGCGTTCGACGACGTGGTCGCCGCCGCCCGGACCGAGTTCGCCGCTTTCGCCGATTCGGTGGCGCCGTGGCGCAGCGAGCGCACGCCGGCCGCCGAGCTCGCCTGCTACGTGCTCTGGTCGGCCATCGTGGCGCCCGCCGGGTTCGTCGGCCGGCCGGCCGTGCTGATGTCGAAGCACTGGATGGACAAGGTGTGGAGCTGGGACCACTGCTTCACCGCGCTCGCGCTGGCCGGGGGCCGGCCGGAGCTGGCCTGGCACCAGTTCCAGGTCGTCTTCGACCACCAGGACGACCGGGGCGCGCTGCCCGACTCGATCACCCACGCCGAGGTGCTGCGCAACTTCGTCAAGCCGCCCGTCCACGGCTGGGCGCTGAGCCGCCTGCGCGGCCGCCTGCCCGGTGGCCTGCCCGAACCCGGGCTCGCCTACCGGCAGCTGACGGCGTGGACGAGGTACTGGCTCGACCACCGCCGGGTGCCCGGCGGGCCGTTCGCCCACTACGAACACGGCAACGACAGCGGCTGGGACAACGCGACGCCGTTCGCGCGGCGGCGGCTCGTGCAGACACCCGACCTCGCCGCGTTCCTCGTGCTGCAGCTGAAGGAACTCGCCGTGCTGGCGGCCGGGCAGGGCGATGCCGAGGCCGCCGCGCGGTGGGCGGCCGAAGCGGACAGCATGCTGGCCTCCCTGCTGGGCGAGCTGTGGGACGGCACGAAGTTCGTCAGCCGCTCGGCGGCGACCGGGGCGGCGCAGTCCGGCGCGAGCCTCCTGGAGCTGATGCCGATCGTCCTCGGCGAGCACCTGCCGCCGGACGTCCGGGACCAGGTCGTCGCCGGGCTGGAGGCGCACCTGACGGACATCGGGCTGGCGACCGAGCGGCCGGAGTCCGAGTGCTACGAGGCCGACGGCTACTGGCGCGGGCCGGTGTGGGCGCCGGTCACCGTGCTGATCGAGGACGGCCTCCGCCGGGCCGGCGCGACGGAGCTCGCCGACCGCGTCAGCGCCCGGTTCCGCGCGGTGTGCGAAAAGTCCGGGTTCGCCGAGAACTTCGACGCGCTGACCGGTGACGGCCTGCGCGACCGTGCCTACACGTGGACGGCCGCCGCCTACCTCCTGCTCGCCGCGGCCGCCGAAGCCCGATCCGAGTCGTGAGCCCCGATCCGTCGAAACGCATCGACAATGCCGCATTGCGCGGGGTTGCCTGGTGGTGTGCGAAAACGTGGGTGAATTCGACGAAATCGAAAACAGTGGTCGCGTCGAATTCGTCGAAGTATTCTTCGCCGGTATTCGATCGATGCTGGTCGAATGCGGGTAAATCACACACCGTATCTTGACCGGCACGGAAGCGGCCTGCGATAGTCGTCCCACTCCCGTTCACGCCGCGCCGGCGGTGAATACGTCGTCGAAACGATTCGACATCGAGTCAACCGGGAAAGGACGAATCAATGCACAACGTGGTGCGTTCCCTGCTGGTCTCACTGACCGCGGCCGCCGTGGTGGCGACCACTGCCGGGGTGGCCGAGGCCGCCACCTGGTCGTCTTCGGACAAATGGGCGACCTGGTCCAACGGCGGGTACACCGTCCGCAACAACGTCTGGGGCAGCGGGGCCGGCCCGCAGTCGATCTGGGCGAACTCCTACGGCAACTGGGGAGTGTGGGCGGACCACCCGAACACGGGCGGGGTCAAGTCGTACCCGCACTCGGCGAAGAACGTCGGCCGGACGCTCGGTTCGCTGCGCCAGGTTTCCAGCAGTTTCAACGTGAGCCGCCCGGGCAGTGGCGCTTACGCGACGGCTTATGACATCTGGGCGAACAACAACGCCTACGAAATCATGCTGTGGATGAACAAGCAGGGCGCGGTCGGCGCGATCGGCACCAAGCAGACGACGGCGAGCGTCGGCGGCCACACCTGGGACGTCTACCGGGGATCGAACGGGTCGAACGCGGTGTTCTCGTTCCTGCGCACGTCGAACACCAACGCCGGCACGGTCGACATCCTCGCGGTCATGAACTGGATCAAGGCCCGCGGCTGGTTCGGCGACGTGACCCTCGGCGAAGTGCAATTCGGCTTCGAAATCACGTCGTCTTCGGGTGGGTTGAACTTCACGTCCAACAGTTATTCGGTCACGGCTTCCTGACCCCGGCCTCCCCTGCTCCTCGTCCCAGCCCACCGGCGGCGAGGAGCGGGGGACACCACCCGGATTTCCCTTGAAGACCGAGCTGCTCGGCCACGACCCGGCGTAAGGCCCGGGGGTTGCCGATGAGAAGGTGGACCGATGGAACCGGGTGACGTGGCGCGGAAAGCGCTGGCTTGCGTACGGATCTTCAACGGCGCGGTCGGGCTGCTCGCGCCTGCCCGGATGGCGGCGAGCCTGGGCGGCGCGCCGGGGGAGGACCGGCGGTTCGGCTACCCCGCGCGCATGTTCGGCATCCGTACCCTGGTCCTCGGTGCGGACCTGCTGCTGCTGAAGGCCGACGACCCGGCGGCCCGGCGGATCCTGCGGCAGGCGGTGCTGATCCACGCGACGGACACCGCGGCCGCCGCCTACGCCGGTGCGCGGGGTGAGCTCCAGGGCAAGGCCGCGAAGCTCACCGTCGCCATCTCCGCCGTCAACACCGCGCTGGCGGTGATTTCGCTCGCGACCGCGAAGCCGCGCGGCTGACGCGGCTTCAGCGGTTCACGCGCAGCGCGTCGACAATCAGGTCGAGCATCCGGCCGGTCCGCTCGGCGTCGCCCTCGTCCGGGGACGCCGTCGACAGGAACACGCCGAGCAGGAGCAGCGTGACGTCCTCCGGGTCGGCGCCGGCGCGCAGCGTGCCCGCTTTCGCGCCCGCGTCGAGGATCGTGCCGATCGCGGCGACGATGCGCTGCCGCGTCGCCGGCGTCGCGATGCGGCCCGACGCGACGCTCGCGCGGAGGACGTCCGCCATCCCGCGCTTGGTCGCCACGAAGGCCGCATAGCGGTCCATCCACGCGCGCAGGGCTTCCTCGGGTGGGAGGGTGCCGAGCAGGACCGGCGCGCCGGCGGTGACGTCGTCGAGTTCCGCCGCGTAGACGGCTTCGACGAGTGCCTCGCGGGTCGGGAAGTGCCGGTACAGCGTCCCGATCCCGACTCCGGCCTCGCGGGCGACGGCTTCGAGCGCGACGGTCCCGTCGGCGGTGGCGAACGCGGCTCGCGCGACCGCGACGAGCTTGTCCCGGTTGCGGCGTGCGTCCGAGCGCACCGGACGGGAAGGATCGGGCGAAGGCAAAGCGGAGGCACCTCCGGTTGTGCTACGGTCGGCTCAAGCGGAGGTTCCTCCGCTTCACCATCATCGCACGAGGACGGGGACACCCATGCCTTCTCCCGCCAGTGGCGTGCTCGCCGGCCGCACGGTCTCCCGCGTCGGCTACGGGGCGATGCAGCTCGAGCGCCTCCATGACGACCCCGCGGCGGCGGTCGCCCTCCTGCGCCGCGCGGTCGAGCTCGGCGTCGGCCACGTCGACACCGCCCAGTTCTACGGCAACGGCTTCGTCAACGGCGTCATCCGCGAAGCCCTCGGCGACGACGTCCTGATCGCCACCAAGGTCGGCGCCGATCCGGACCCCGGTGCGCCGATCCCGCTGCGCTTGGCGCAACGGCCGGAACAGCTGCGCGCGAGCGTCGAAGACAACCTCCGGTCGCTCGGGCTCGACCGGCTTCCGCTGGTCAACCTGCGCCGGGCGGACCGGCAGCCCGGCTTGCTCGCCGAGGGTGACCAGCGCGTCGACCTCGACGACCAGCTCGCGGCGCTGACGGCCCTGCGCGACGAGGGCAAGATCGGCGCGATCGGGCTCAGTGCCGTCACGCCGGACGTCCTGCGCCGGGCGCTGCCGGCGGGGATCGCCTGCGTGCAGAACTCCTACAGCCTCGTCGGCCGCGACGACGAAGAGATGGTGGAGCTGTGCGTCGCGGAAGGTGTTGCGTGGGTGCCGTTCTTCCCGTTGGGTGGCGCTTTTCCCGGGCTGCCGAAGGTGACCGACGAGCCCGCGGTGCAGGCGGCCGCGCGGGCGTTGGGCCGGACGCCGGCGCAGGTCGGGCTCGCCTGGCTGCTGCACCGGGCGCCGAACGTGCACCTCATCCCGGGGACCGCGAGTGCGGCGCACCTCGAGGCCAACCTGGCCGCGGCGGACATCGCGTTCGACGAGGAGACACTGGCCGAGCTGGACGCGATTCGGTGACACGTGGCCGAACGGTAGGCAACCGACTGGATCACGCCACCCGGCGTACGTTGGCAGCATGTACACCGTTGCGGTGCTGGCGCTCGACGACGTCATCGCGTTCGATCTGGCCACGCCGATCGAAACGCTCGGCCGGGTCCGGCTGCCGGACGGCCGCGCGGGCTACCGGCTCGTCGTCGCCGGGCCGGAGCCGGTGGCCGGGGCCGGTCCGGTGAAGCTCACCGTCGAGGTGGGCCTCGACGAGGTGGCGCACGCCGACCTCGTCGTCGTCCCCGGGCGGAACGACCCGGACCGGCCGGTGCCGGACGGCGTGGCGGAGTTCCTGCGGGCCGCGGTGGCGCGCGGCACGCGGGTCGCCTCGATCTGCGTCGGCGCGTTCACCCTCGCCGAGGCCGGCCTGCTCGACGGGCAGCGGGCGACCACGCACTGGCTCGCCACCGACGAGCTGGCCCGCCGGTATCCCGCCATCGACGTCGACCCGGACGCGCTCTACATCGACAACGGCCGGATCCTGACGTCCGCCGGCGCGTCGGCCGGGCTGGACATGTGCCTGCACATCGTGGAGCGCGACTACGGCGCCGCGGTCGCCGCCGACGCCGCGCGCCTGGCCGTCGCGCCGCTGCAGCGCACCGGCGGGCAGGGCCAGTACATCCTCCGCAACCGCCCGACGTACCAGACCGCGACGCTGGAAAAGGCGCTCCGGTGGATCGAGGAGAACGCCCACCGCCCGCTCAGCCTGGCCGACGTCGCCGCCGCGGCGGGCATGAGCGCCCGGACGCTGACGCGGCATTTCCACGCCGAGACCGGGCAGAGCCCGATCCAGTGGCTGACCGGGGTGCGCCTCCGGCACGCTCAGGAGCTGCTGGAGCTCACCGACCACACGATCGACCGCATCGCCGGCCAGGTCGGGTTCCCGTCGCCGAGCAACTTCCGCGTCCAGTTCGCCCGGACCGTGGGGGTCAGCCCGAGCGCCTACCGGAAGACGTTCCGGCGCCGGTGATGTGTCAGCCCTGGTGTTCGGCGGCGATGTCGACGATCCAGGTGACGCCGAAGCGGTCGGTCACCATCCCGAACGCGGGCGCCCACGGGGCCGGGCCGAACTCCTCGATGACGGTCGCGCCGTCGACGAGCCCCTTCCACACCGGGGAGACCTCGTCGACGGTCGCCCCGCGGACGGACAGGAAGAACGGCTCCTTCGTGATCGTCGTGCCGTTCTCGCGGCGGGTGGCCGGCGCGGCCGGGGTGGCCGGTCCGTCGGTGCCCGGGACGTCGTAGGCCATGACGCCGAAGCCGTTGTCCGCGGTGACCTGGCCGAACACCACCTTGCCCGCGTCCGGCAGCGCGGCGGGCATGCCGAAGTCGCCGTAGGTGACGATCGTGGCCCGGCCGCCGAAGACCGACGCGTAGAACTCGAGGGCCGCGCGGGCCTGTCCGGTGAAGTTGAGGTGGGCGGCTGCGGTGAGCGACATGGTTGTTCCTTTTTCTGGGGTGTTCCGACGAGAGCCACCGTGTCAGCGGTAGCGGTCAGGGAACGTCCGCTTCTCGTGACACCATGCAAGTCATGCCGGTCGCTTCCTCGACGGCGACCTCGGGTCGCCTGCTCTCGCTGCTGTCCCTGCTGCAGGCCCGCCGGGACTGGCCGGGCGCGCTGCTCGCCGGCCGGCTGGGCGTCAGCGAGCGGACCGTGCGCCGCGACGTCGACCGGCTGCGCGAGCTGGGCTACCCGATCCAGGCCGTCAAGGGACCGGAGGGCGGCTACCGGCTCGGGGCCGGGAGCCGGCTGCCGCCGCTGCTGTTCGACGAAGAGCAGGCGGTCGCGCTCGCCGTGGCGCTGCGGATCGCCGCCGGGACCGGCGCCGGCATCGAGGAAGCCGCCGTGCGGGCGCTGACCACCGTGCGGCAGGTGCTGCCCGCCCGGCTGCGGCAGCGCGTCGACGGGCTGCGGATCGCCGCGGCCGGGGGTTCCGCGATCCAGGTCGACACGGACGTCCTGCTCGTCCTGAGTGCGGCGATCCGGGCCACCGAGGAGGTGCGGTTCGGCTACGCGTCGCCGTCGCGGCCGGCGGACGGCGAACCGCGGCGGGTGCAGCCGCACCACCTCGTCGTCCGAAGTGGACGGTGGTACCTGGTCGGGTGGGACGCCGTCCGCGCGGACTGGCGGACCTACCGCGTGGACCGGATGCGGCCGCGCGTCCCGAACGGCCCGCGGTTCACCCCGCGGGAGGTGCCGGGTGGCGACGTCGCGGCGTTCCTGTCCGCGCGGTTCAAGGATTCCGGCACCGATGCCTGGCCGTGCCGGGGCGAAGTGGTCCTCGCCAGGCCGGCGGCCGACGTGGCGCCGTTCGCCGGTGACGGGGTCGTCGAGGAGGTCGCGCCCGGGAAGACCCGGCTGCTGACGGGGTCCTGGTCCTGGCCGGCGCTCGCCGCCGGCCTGCTGCGGTTCGACTGCGAGATCGACGTCGTGGGCCCGCCGGAGCTGCGGGCGGCGTTCGCGGACCTGGCCGCCCGGGCCGCCCGCGCGGGGGCGGGCGGCGAGGCCGCGAAACTCAGAGCAACGCCGGGGTCGCGATGAACTCGAGCACCGTCGCGCGGGCGGCGGCGAGGGCGCCGAGTCCTTCCTCGGCCGTCGCCCGGACCTGGGCGGGCGACGCCTGTTCCGGGCCGAGCAGCGCCGTCACCGCCTTGGCGAGGACCTGCTCGGGAACCGCCGGCTCGGGCTGGAACCGGTTCGGGACGGGAGCCGCCAGGAAGCCGGTGAACAGCGCGTGCAGCGCCATCCCCTGCTCGGCCAGTGGCCAGTCGGTGCGGGCCAGGTCGTGGCGGCGCCAGATCGGCAGCACGCGGTACATCAGCGCGTCCGGGCTGAGCGTGTCCAGCAGCTTCCGCGAGCGCGGGTCGTCGGTGAGGGCGCCGAGCAGGGCGGCGTCTTCGCTGCGCAGCGCTTCGACGAACGGGTGCCGGGCGGCCGTGCTCAGCATGTCCGGGATCAGGCGGGACGGCCGGGCGAGGCCGGGGTCCGCCGTCACCGCCTCGGTGACGTCGTCGGCGAGGCCGAGGAAGTCGCGGCCGATCAGGCCGAGCAGGAGGTCTTCCTTCGTCTTCCAGTAGAGGTAGACCGTGCCCTTGCCGATGTGCGCGCGGGTGGCGACATCGGCGATGGTGACGCCCTTGCTGCCGCGGGCGAGCAGCAGTTCGCCCGCGGCGGCGAGGATGCGCGCCGCCTTGGGCGAGCTGTGTTCAGGCAGGTCGGGCAACGCTGGTCCTTTCCGGCGGCCGGAGTGCTTCGCCGACGATATCGGCATTCTTGAACTTCGCGATGTCGTCCACGCGCAGCACGCGTTCGACCAGGCGGCCGCCGAGCCGGGTCTTGGCCAGCCTCGGCAGCGCGCGCCGGAACAGGATCTCGGGGCGGTTGTCGGCCATGAAGATCTTGCGGTCGCTGAACGCGCCGTCCTGGCAGTGCTGGATGTAGGGCCGCAGGGTGCGCTCCCACTCGGTGAGGGCGGTTTCGACGTCGGCGTGGCGTTCGAGCATCGCGCCGAGCAGGTCGGCGCCGGTCAGGCCGGACGAGACGCCCATGCCCGCGTAGAGCGTGACGCACCAGGCGGAGTCGCCGACCAGGACGACACGCCCGCGGTGCCACCGCGGCATCCGCACCTGCTCGACGGAGTCGAAGAGCGCGTCGCCGGTCTTTTCGAGGTGGCCGACGACGTCGCCGAGCGTGCGGCCGAGGGGCTCCGGCCCGAACGCGGCCTGGACGCGCTCGGCGGGCGGCTGCGTGAATTCCGCGTCGACGTCGCCGGTGCGGTACGTCAGCATCACCGTCGGGTTGTGGTCGGCGAAGGCGAAGACCCACATCGACCGGCCCGGCTCGAGCAGCGTCGCGCCGCGCCCGGGTGGGAGGCCGGCCGGGGTGCCGTCGTATTCGAAGGCCACGACCATGAAGCCGAGCCGGCGCAGGTGGTCTTCGTGCGGGCCGAACACCAGGGATCGCACGGTCGAGCGCAGCCCGTCGGCGCCGACGACGAGGTCGTACCGCTCGGTGACCTCGGTGCCGGTCCCGGTGTTCCGCAGGGTGACGTCGACGCCGCCGGCGTCCTGGGCGATCGCGGTCGGCACGGTCGAGTAGCGGATCTCGACGTCCTTCGGCAGCACCTCGTAGGCGGCCTGCTCGACGTCGCCGCGCAGCATCAGCCACGGTTTGCCGGGCAGGTCGGCGATCCCGGCACCGGCCCGGCGGCGCCCGCGCCGGTCGATGGTCAGCGGTGGCTGCGACGCGCCGCGATCGTGCAGGTAGGTGTCGAGCCCCAGCCGCGCGGCGGCCGCCTTGCCCGCGCCGAAGAGGGCGACGAAGTAGCCGCCGGAGCGGCGCGCCGGCGCGCGTTCGACCAGCACGGGCGTCCAGCCCGCGGCGTGCAACCGCGCCGCGGTCGCGATCCCGCTGACGCCCATTCCCACGACCAGCACCCGGCCTTTGTGTTGTCCCGTCATGCCTTCGACCATACTGACCAGAACAGTCAGTTGGTCAGTTTGTGGCCTGGAACACGTCCCAGGCTGCGGTGAACCTTTCCGGTCTCCGCACCGACTGAACCGGTGAAGGAGGGCAGATGAGTGATGAGCTGCTGATCGTCCGGTGCCGGCTCGGTGAGCGCGACGCCTTCGCCGAGCTGGTGCGCGCCTGGCACGGGGCGGTCGAGGGCTATGTCCGGCGGATGCTCGGCAAACCGGACGACGACGTCGTGCAGGAAGTGTGGCTGGCGGTGTTCAACGGGCTGCCGAAGCTGCGGGAGCCCGGGCGGTTCGCGCCGTGGTTGTTCACCATCGCCCGCCGCGCGGTGATGAACCGGCTCCGGGACGCCTACGCCCGGCCGGAACCCGAGCCGTCCGCGGAGCCGGTGGGCCCGGACGAGATCGGGCCGATCGCCGACCGGGAGGTGCTCGCCGACGCGCTCGGCGCGCTTCCGGTCCGGGAACGCGAGGTGCTGCTGCTGTTCCACCTCCAGGACCTGCCGCTGGACGCGTGCGCCCAGGTCTGCGGGGTCCCGGTCGGCACGGTGAAGTCGCGGCTCGCCCGGGCCCGGCGGCTCTTGCGGGAACAACTCGAGCGGAAGGAGTACGAGGTATGACGCCGGAAGAAGTGATCGCGCGGCTCGACGCGCCGTTGTCGCTGCGGCGGCGGGTGGGCTATGTGGGGCTCGCGCTGGCCGGGCTCACCGGCAGTGGCCTCATCGTGCTGCTCTGGGCGACCGAGCCGGGCCTTCCCCCGCGGACGAAGGTCGCCTTCGCCGTGCTCGTCGCGATCGGGCTGGCCTGGGCGGCGTTCGGCGGCTGGGCGGTGACGCGGCGGGCCCCGCTGTTCGCCCGCGACCGCGTCGTGGCCGGCTGGCTCGGCCTGGCCGCCTGGCTGCTGTTCACGACCGGCGCGGTGGTGATCACGACGCTGCGGCACCGCGTCGAGCCCACGCTGCTGCTCGCGGTGGTCGTCCTCGGCGGGGTGGCCGTGGTGCACCTGCGGACCGTCCGCCGCAGCCGGGCCGCCCTCTTGCGGCGGAAGGAGGAGCTGACGCGGCAGTGAGGACGGCCGGGTAGCCCACCGCGTCGCCCGGTCAGCCCGGTTCGTGGTTGAGCGCGCCGGAGCGGAAGGCGGCGACGGTGGCCTCGGCGAACCCGGCGGCCCGCACCGCGTCGAGCAGCCGGGGATCGTCGTGGACTGCGGTGGCCACGGCGGTGTCCAGCTCGATCCGGGCCGTGCCGCCGAGGTCGCGGACCCGGACGTCGCGGGAGGGCAGGCCGCGGCCGGCCAGGACCGCGCGGACCGCCGATTCGGCCTGTTCCACCCGCGCCAGCGTGGCCGTGGTGATCGGGATGCCGTACCGGACGCGGCTCGCCAGGCAGGGTGCGGCCGGTTTGTCCGCCCAGGTCAGTCCCCAGTGGCGGGCGATGGCCCGGACGTCCTCTTTGGACAGGCCGAGCGTCCGCAGCGGGGTGTGCACGCCGATTTCGTCGCCCGCGCGGATGCCCGGCCGGAACGGGTCGACGGCGTCGTCGGCGTTCGTGCCGGTGGCCAGCGCCGGGAAACCTTGTCCGGCGGCCACTTCGGCGATCGTCGAGAGCACGGTGGTCTTGCAGAAGTAACAGCGCCGTCGGCCGTTCGCGGCGTACCCCGGCTCGTCGAGTTCGCCGGTCGCCGGGGTGAGGTGCCGGACACCCAGCTCGGCCGCGATGCGCCGGGCGTCCGCCAGTTCCACCGCGGCCAGGCTGGCGGAGTTCGCCGTCACGGCGAGCACGTCCGCCGGGCCGAGGGCGCGGACGGCGGCCGCGAGCACGAGCGCCGAATCGGCGCCGCCGGAGAACGCCACCGCGAGGCGGCCGAGGCCGGCCAGGTGCGTGACGAGCCGGGTGCCGTCCATCAGTGCCCCGCCGCGATCGCCGCGACGACCCGGGCCGGCAGCCCGAGTTCGCGCGCCGCGGCCACGACGTCGTCGTGCTCGGGTTTCGCGCCGTGCGGTCCGCGCTTGCGGCGGACCGGCAGCCCGAGGACGTCGACCGTTTCGGTCACCCGGTCGAGCGCGGTGCGGCGGACCGGGTACTCGCGCAGCCCGAGGCTGCCGGTTTCGGCGAGCACGAGGTCGCCGAGCCGGGCGGCGTGCTCCGGCGCGGCGAGCACGTGCAGGACGTGGGCCGGGCGGCCCTTCTTCATCGTCACCGGGCTGATCCACGCGTCGAGCGCGCCCGCGGCGAGGAGCTCGCCGACGACGTGCCCGAGCACCTCGCCGGTGACGTCGTCGAGGTTCGTCTCGAGCACCACCAGCGTGCGGTGCCCGGCCTCGGCCGTTTCGCCGAGGTGCACGACCGCGATGTTCGGCCGGTCCGGCAGCGACCGGGTGCCCGCGCCGTAGCCGGTGGCCAGCAGCCGGAACTCCGGCGGTGGCTCGAACCGGGCCTCGACGGCCTTCAGCAGCGCGGCCGCGGTGGGGGTGACCGTCTCGCCGGGGAGGTCGCTGCCGACCGTCCGCGCGCCCCGCAGCAACGCCGCGGTCGCGGGAGCGGGGCAGGGGAGGAGGCCGTGCGCGGTGCGGACGGCGCCGGTGCCCAGCGGCAGCGCGCCACAGTACACAGTGGACACGTCCAGGGCGTCGAGCGCGGCGCAGACGCCGATGACGTCGACGAGCGTGTCGTGCCCGCCGAGTTCGTGGAGGTGAACGCGGTCGGGTGCTTCCCCGTGCAGCCGGCCTTCCGCCTCGGCGATCGCCCGCAGCGCCGCGACGGCCCGGTCGGCGACCGGCGCGGGCTCGACCCGCCCGGCCATGGCGATCAGTTCGGCGGCGGGCCGGCTGGTGGCGTCGTCGGTGACGTCCACGAGCGCGCGAGCCGCCATCAGCCCGTGGGTGAGCAGGGACTGGACACGCAGCTCCCACCCGGTGAGCCCGCTGGCGGCGACGGCGGACCGGATGGGGTCGAGCGGCGCGCCGGCGTCGACGAGGGCGGCCAGCAGCATGTCCCCGGCCAGGCCGGTGAACGGCGAGATCACGCAGAGGGTCACCGTGGCCTCCCCAGCACCTGGGCCAGCCGGAAGGCCGCCATCGCCGCGCCGAAGCCGGAGTCGATGTTGACCACGGTGATGCCCGCCGCGCAGGAGGCGTGCATCGCCAGCAGCGCCGTCACGCCTTCGAGGCCCGCGCCGTACCCGGTCGAGGTCGGCACGGCGATCACCGGGCAGGCGACCAGCCCACCCACCGCCGACGCCAGTGCGCCTTCCATGCCGGCGACGACGATGACCGCGTCGGCCTCGGCCAGCCGGTCGCGTTCGGCCAGCAGGCGGTGGATCCCGGCGACCCCGACGTCGGTGACCGCGTCCACCGAAAGGCCGATGGCCGCGGCGACTTCCGCGGCTTCCTCGGCGACCGGGCCGTCGGACGTGCCGGCCGCGGCCACGGCGAGCGTGAAGCCCGTCGCCGCGGCCGGGCGCCAGACCAGCAGCCGCGCGCCCGGGGCATAGCGGCCACCGGGAACCGAGGCCAGCACCGTACGAGCCGCCTCGGCTTCGACCCGGGTGACCAGCACCGGACCGGTGTTGTGCGCGAGCAACGTCCGGACGATGGCCGCGATCTGCGGCGGCGTTTTCCCCGGCCCGTAAACGACTTCCGGCAATCCCTGCCGGTGTTCGCGGTCGAGGTCGACGCGCGCGAACCCGAGATCGGCGGTACTCATGCCGGCACGTACGGGATCGTCAGCGGGCCTTCCGGGAGCACGCAGGCCCGCGCGCCCGGCCCGGCCCGGTCGAGGGCCTCGGCCACGGTGGCCGCGATGTCGGTGGTGCGGGTCAGGTGCGCCGTCGCGAGGTCGGCTTCGCTCAGGAAACCGGTGTGCACGACCACCCGGCAGTCGTCCTGGATCTTCGCCTGGATCTGGACCTGCCACTGGTCGGGCACGGTGACCTCGCGGGCCGAGATTTCGGCGAGCAGGGCCGCCGGGGAACTCGCCGAAGCGAGGACTTCGCGGTAGGAGCCGTGGTCCGGGAACCCGTCGCGGCACTCCGCGGCGCAGACGATCGTCCCGCCGGGCTTGGTGATCCGGTGCGCCGCCGACATCCCTTTGACGGCTTGGTAGAGGTTCTGGTCCAGGGGATACCCGGAGTTGGTCGTCACCACGACGTCGAACGGTGCCGGCACGGGCCGCATGGCGACGTCCCGGGCGGCGCGGGTCGCGGCCGCGTGCATCGCGAGGAGGTCGCCGCCGAAGGCGCCGATGACCGCCTTGTCGCGGTTGAGGATCACGTCGAGGGCGAAGGTGACGCCGGTGGCCGCGGCGATCGCGCGGACGTCGTCGTGCACGGGATTGCCTTCGGTGATGCCCCAGGTGGCGTTGGCGTGCCCGATCCGGCGGGCGTCGTGCAGCACCAGCACGGTTTCCAGGGCGGCGAGCCCCGGGGCGACGAGCTTGGGGCCGCCGGAAAAGCCGGCGAAGAAGTGCGGTTCGACGAACCCGGTGGTGATCCGGACGTCGGCGGCGACCCATTCGCTGTGCAGCCACACCGGGACGGCGTCGCCGTGGCGCCCCAGCCAGGTCAGGCTCGCGCGGTCGCGGGCGTCGTGGTTGACGATCCGGACGGTGTCGACGACCTCGTCGCCGAACATGGCACGCAGTTCGGTGTCCGTGTTGCCGCGGTGGGTCCCGGTGGCCACGAGGATGACGACGTCTTCGAGACGGACGATGCCGTCCAGCTCGGCGAGGATCGCCGGGATCATCAGCTCTCGTGGCTGCGGCCGGGTCCCGTCGCACGCCGAGATCGCGACCGTCTGCCCCGGCCGCACCCGCTCGCGCAGCGGCCGCCCGGCGACCGGTTCCCGCAATGCCCGGCGCAGCAGCACGTCCGCGGGTTCGGTGACCGGGTGGTGCACGGGTGTCACCACGGTGGTGACCGCCGGGTCGATGGCGAGATCCAGGCCGGTCTCGCCGTACGCGAGCCGGACTGTCGGGGCGGTCACGGCGCCAGCCCGTAGACGCGGGTCGCGGTCCCACCGCGGACGGCGTCACGCTCGGCCGGAGACAACCCGTCGAGGAGGCTGTCGGCCGCGGCCATGACTTCCGCGTACGTGCCCGCGAGCAGGCACACCGGCCAGTCGGAGCCGAGCATCAGCCGGTCCGGGCCGAACGCGGTGAGCGCGGTTTCCGCGTACGGCCGCAGATCCTCGACCCGCCACGGCCGGCCGGCTTCGGTAACCAGGCCGGACAGCTTCGCGACGACGTTGGGTTCCCGGGCCAGGGTCGCCAGGTCGGTCGCCCAGGGTTCGAGTTCTCCGCTCGCGATCGGCGGTTTCGCGAGGTGGTCGAGGACGAAGGTGAGGTCCGGCAGCGCCCGGACCGCCGCGGTGGCCGCCGGGAGCTGGTGGGGCAGCACGAGCAGGTCGTACACCAGCCCGGCGTCGCGCACCGCCGCCAGCCCGGCCAGGACGTCGTCGCGTTCCAGCCAGCGCGGGTCGGGCTCGGCCTGGACGAGGTGCCGGATGCCGGTCAGCAGTTCGCCGCCCGGGGCCGAGCGCAGCCGTTCGAGGTCCCGCGCCGGCGAGCCGGTGAGGTCGAGCCAGCCGACGACACCGGCGATGAGCGGCTCGGCGGCGGCGATCGCGAGGAACTCCACCGATTCCTCGAGGTCCGGCAGGACCTGGACGAGCACGGTCGCGTCGATGCCCGCGGCGGCCTGCCGGAGGTCGGCCGTGGTGTAGTCGCGCCGGATCGTCGCGGTGTCGTCGCCGTCCAGCCACGCGTGCCGGCGGACGGAGGTCTGCCACAGGTGGTGGTGCGCGTCGACGCGCCGGCCGGTCACGCCTGGCCGATCCGGTGGTGCTGGCGGCCGAGGCCGTCGATCTCGACGGTCACTTCGTCCCCTTCGGACAGATAGGGGAAGTCGTTGGCCCCGAAGGCAACCCCGGCCGGCGTGCCGGTGTTCACGACGTCGCCCGGCTCGAGCACCATGAACTGGCTGAGGTACCAGATGATGTGCCGGACGCCGAAGAGCATGTTCTTCGTGGTGCCGTCCTGGCGTGGCTGCCCGTTGACGGCCAGTCGCAGGCCGAGGTCCTGCGGATCGCCCGCCTCGTCCGGGGTGACCAGCCACGGGCCGAGCGGGTTGAACGTCTCGCAGGACTTGCCCTTGGTCCACTGGCCGCCGCGTTCGTGCTGGAAGTCGCGCTCGCTGACGTCGTTCGAGACGGCGTACCCGGCGATGACGGCGTCGGCGTCCTCCGGCGTCGAGAGGTACCGCGCCCAGCCGCCGAGCACGACGGCGAGTTCGACCTCGTAGTCGGTCTTGGTGCTGGTCCGCGGGACGAGCACGGTGTCGTCCGGGCCGATGATCGTGTTGGTGGCCTTGAGGAAAACCACCGGCTCCGCGGGCGGCTGCGCGCCGGTTTCCGCGGCGTGGTCGGAGTAGTTCAGCCCGATGCAGACGAGGAGACCGGGCCGGGCCACCGGGGCACCGACGCGCAGGCCCGTGGCGTCCAGCACGGGAAGGGTGCCGTCACGCAGCGCCGTGCGCGCCCGCGCGACGCCGTCGGCGGCGAAGAAGGCGCCGTCGAGGTCCCGGGTCAGCGCACGCAGGTCCCGCGCCGCGCCGGTTTCGTCGAGGACGACGGGGATCTCGTGGCCGGCGTCGCCGAGGCGTTGGAAGCGCATGGCCGGGGACCGTAGCAGACATATGATGTCTTCTTCAAAGGTCTGACCAGTCATCATACGTAAAACTGCGCACAGTAGTTGTCGATGACTATACGTCCAAGTTATTGCCGTGTTACGGATCGACTCTGGACAACGTGCGCGCCAGCGCGTAGCCATACATATGTTGTCTGCCCCGAGTGAGAGGTGGCCACGTTGGCCGAAGTGATCAGCGCCATCGACGCCGTGGACGTCCGCTTCCCGACTTCGCTGAGCCTGGACGGGTCGGACGCGATGAACCCGGAACCCGACTACTCGGCGGCGTACGTCACCATTCGCACGAGTGCCGGCGACGAGGGCTACGGGCTCGCCTTCACCGTCGGCCGCGGCAACGACGTCGAGGTGGCCGCGGTCCGGGCGCTCGTGCCCCTGGTGGTCGGGATGCCGGTCGCCGACGCGCTCGCCGACCTCGGCGCGTTTTCCCGCCGGCTGACCGGGGACAGCCAGCTGCGGTGGCTGGGCCCGGACAAGGGCGCGATCCACATGGCCGCGGCCGCGATCGTCAACGCGGCGTGGGACCTGCGGGCCCGCCGCGAAGGCAAGCCGGTCTGGCGGCTGCTCGCCGAGATGCCGCCGGAGGAGCTGGTCGACCTGGTCGACTTCCGGTACCTGCAGGACGCCCTGACCCGCGACGAAGCACTGGACATCCTCCGCCGCGCCGAACCGGGCCGCGCGGCTCGCCAGGCCGAGCTCCTGGAATCCGGTTTTCCCGCCTACACCACGACTCCCGGCTGGCTCGGGTATTCGCCGGAGAAGCTGGCTGCCCTTTCCAAGGAGGCGGTCGAGGACGGCTTCACCCAGATCAAGCTCAAGGTCGGCGCCGACCTCGCCGAAGACATCCGCCGGATGAGACTCGCGCGGGACGTCGTCGGGCCGGACATCCGGATCGCCATCGACGCCAACCAGGCCTGGGGTGTCGGGCAGGCCATCGAATGGCTGCGCCCCCTCTCCGAGTTCGACCCGTACTGGATCGAGGAGCCGACCTCGCCCGACGACGTGCTCGGCCACGCGGCGATCCGCCGGGCGGTCGCGCCGATCAAGGTGGCCACCGGCGAGCACACGCACAACGCGGTGATGTTCAAGCAGTTGCTGCAGGCGGAGGCGATCGACGTCCTCCAGCTCGACGCCAGCCGGGTCGCCGGGGTCACCGAGAACATCGCGATCCTGTTGCTGGCCGCGAAGTTCGGCGTCCCGGTCTGCCCGCACGCCGGCGGGGTCGGCCTGTGCGAGATGGTGCAGCACCTGTCGATGTTCGACTTCGTCGCGGTGAGCGGCACCCAGACCGACCGCGTCATCGAGTACGTCGACCACCTGCACGAGCACTTCGTCGACCCGGTCCGCATCGAGCGCGGCCGCTACCTGGCCCCGCTCGAGCCGGGCCTCGGGGCGCGGCTGCACGCGGAATCCGTGGCGCGGTACCGGTTCCCGGACGGCCCGGTCTGGCAGCGGGACACGGTGGTGGTCGCGTGAGCGGGGAGTTCGACGGCGTCCGGGCCGTCGTGACGGGTGGGGCGTCCGGGATCGGGCTCGCCACGGCGCTGAGGTTGTCCGCGCGCGGCGCGCAGGTCGTCTGCCTCGACCTGAACGACAAGGTCGAAGAGCCGCTGACCGGCATCCGGGCCGACGTCTCGGACGACGGCTCGGTGCGGGCCGCGGTCGCCGCCGCGGTCGAGCACCTCGGCGGGCTGGACGTCCTGGTGAACAACGCCGGGATCGGCGCGCAGGGCACGGTCGAGGACAACGACGACGCCGAGTGGCACCGCGTGTTCGACGTCAACGTCGTGGGCATGGTGCGGGTGACCCGCGCGGCCCTGCCGCACCTGCGGGAGTCACCCGCGGCGGCGATCGTGAACACCTGCTCGATCGCGGCCACCGCCGGGCTGCCGCAGCGCGCGCTCTACAGCGCCACGAAAGGCGCGGTCCTCGCGCTCACCCGCGCGATGGCCGCCGACCACCTGGCCGACGGGATCCGTGTGTGCTGCGTGAACCCCGGCACCGCGCACACCCCGTGGATCGACCGGCTGCTGTCGAAAGCCGACGACCCCGAAGCCGAGCTGGCCGCGCTCGCCGCGCGCCAGCCCACCGGACGGCTCGTCACCGCCGACGAGGTCGCCGCGGCGATCTGCTACCTGGCCGGCCCGGACTCCGGCGCCACCACCGGCACCGATCTCGCCGTGGACGGCGGCATGTCCGGCCTGCGGCTCCGCCCGAAACCTGTCAACGAGGAGAGGTCATGAAGTTCCAGCACCTGCGTGCCGCCGCTGTCGTCGCAGCCGGCGTCCTGTCCGCGGCCGCACTGGCCGGCTGCAGTGGCGGCGGCTCGACCACCGCCTCGGGGGGAACCGTCGTCGGGGTCGACTACCCGCGCTCGGACACCGACTTCTGGAACGCCTACATCAAGTACGTCCCCCAGTTCGCCGGCCAGCTCGGGCTCGACCTCAAGACCACGAACTCGCAGAACGACGTCGCCAACCTGACGGCCAACGTGCAGACGATGATCAGCCAGGGCGTCAAGGGCGTGGTGATGGCGCCGCAGGACACCGCGGCGATCATCCCGACCCTGCAGCAGCTGGCGAGCAAGAAGATCCCGGTCGTCTCCGTCGACACCCGGCCCGACCAGGGCAACGTCTACATGGTCGTGCGGGCCGACAACCGCGCCTACGGCGAGAAGGCCTGCCAGTTCCTCGGCGCCAAGCTCGGCGGCAAGGGCAAGGTCGTCATGCTGCAGGGCGACCTCGCCTCGATCAACGGCCGCGACCGCACCGAAGCCTTCAACGACTGCATGAAGAAGGACTTCCCGGGCATCACGGTGTTCGGCGAGGCCACCAACTGGGACGCCAACACCGCCGCCCAGAAGCTCCAGACCCGGCTGACGGCGAACCCGGACATCAAGGGCGTCTACATGCAGTCCAGCTTCGCGCTGTCCGGCACGCTGCAGCTGCTGAAGCAGCGCGGCCTGGCTGTCCCGGCGAGCGACCCGAAGCACGTGTTCATCGTGTCCAACGACGGCATCCCGGAGGAACTCGCCAAGATCCGGGCGGGCGAGATGGACGCGACCGTGTCCCAGCCCGCGGATCTGTTCGCCAAGTACGCCCTGCAGTACGTCAAGGACGCCATCGCCGGCAAGACGCCGACGCCGGGCAAGACCGACCACGACAGCACCATCATCCAGGTCCGCGACGGCCTGATGGAGGACCAGCTGGCCGCGCCGCTGGTCACCGCGGACGGCGCCACGTTCGGGCCGATCAGCAGCGTCAAGGTCGACGACCAGTCCCTGTGGGGCAACAGCAAGAGCTGAAGCACCACCGCTTCGGAGAGGAAGCGAACATGAGCACCGTGCCGGTCGTCGAGGCGCGCGGGGTGGTCAAGCGGTACGGCGCCACGGTCGCGCTCGACCACGCCGACCTGACCGTCCTCCCCGGACAGACGCACGCACTGGTCGGCCGCAACGGGGCCGGCAAGTCGACACTGGTGTCCGTCCTCACCGGACTGACCGAACAGGACGCCGGAACCGTGCGGCTCAACGGGGAACCGGCCCCGGCCCTGGCCGACCGGGACGCCTGGCGGTCCCGGGTGGCGTGCGTGTACCAGCGGTCGACGATCATCCCCGAGCTGTCGGTGGCGGAGAACCTGTTCCTCAACCGGCAGGAGACCCGCGGCGGGTTCGTCCGCTGGGCGGCGCTGCGCCGTTCGGCCACCGAGCTGCTCGAACGCTGGTCGGTGGCCGTCGACGTGCACCGGCCGGCCCGGGAGCTGAGCGTGGAGCAGCGGCAGTTCGTGGAGATCGCGCGGGCCCTGTCGTTCGGCGCCCGGTTCGTCATCCTCGACGAGCCGACCGCGCAGCTCGACGGGGCCGCCATCACCCGGCTGTTCGGGCACATCGCCGAACTGCAGCGCCAGGGTGTCACGTTCCTGTTCATCAGCCACCACCTGCAGGAGGTCTACGAAATCTGCGACGCGGTGACGGTGTACCGGGACGCCCGGCACGTCCTCACCGCGCCGGTCGCCGAGCTGCCGAAGGCCGACCTGGTCGCGGCGATGACCGGCGAAAACGCCGTCACGGTGGAGGAACGGACGTCGACGGCCCGGTACGGCGGCGAACCCGTGCTCCGCGTGGACGACCTCAGCCTCGCGCCGTACTTCGAGGACGTGTCGTTCGACGTCGCGCCCGGGGAGATCGTCGGGCTGGCCGGATCCGGCAGCAGCGGCAAGACCGAGCTCGCCGAGGCACTGGCCGGGTTGCGCAAGCCGACGTCGGGCACAGTGTTCGTCGGGGACCGGCGACCTCGGCCGGGTGACGTCCCGTCGGCGCTGGCCGCCGGTGTCGGGTTCGTCCCGGAAGATCGCCACCACCAGGGTTTCGTGCCGGAGATGTCCATTGCGGACAACTCCACGATGAGCGTCATGGACCGGCTCGGGCCCGGCATCTTCGTCCGGTCGGGCCTGCGCGACAAGCTGGCCGGGACGCTGATCACGCGGCTGGCGGTGAAGACACCCGGCCCGGAACTGCCGGTGTCGGCGCTGTCCGGCGGCAACCAGCAGAAGGTCGTCATGGCCCGCGCGCTGGCCGGCGACCCGCGCCTGCTCGTGCTGATCACCCCCACCGCCGGGGTCGACGTGCGGTCGAAGGAGTTCCTCCTGGGCAAGGTCGCGGAGGCCGCCGCGGCGGGCACCGCGGTGCTGATCGCCTCGGACGAACTCGACGACCTGCGCCTGTGCGACCGGCTGCTCGTCGTCGTGCACGGCAGGCTCACCACCGAAATGCCCGCAGGCTGGCAGGACCGCGAGGTCGTGGCCGCCATGGAAGGAGTCGACCTCGATGCCTGAAAGCCCCACCGCGGTGGGCGCCCCGCCGCGGACCGGATCTCCCGCCGCGCCCCGGCGGATCGCGCTGGCCCGCCTGCGCGACTTCGCGCTGGTGCCCGGGATCATCGCGATCGCCGTCGTCGGCCAGCTGGTGAACCCGGTGTTCCTCCAGTACGACAACGTCATCAACATCCTGCAGACGATGTCCGAGATCGCGCTCCTGGTGCTCGCCCAGACGATGGTCCTTGTCGTCGGCAAGATGGACCTCTCGCTGGAGTCGACGTTCGGCCTGGCGCCCGGCGTGGCGGCCTGGCTGACGATCGGCGGCGGCCATTCGCTCGGGCTGCTGCCGTCGTGGACCGCCGTGCCGGTGGTCCTGCTGGTCGGCGTGGTGGTGGGTGCGCTCAACGCCCTGCTGATCGTCCGGTTCGGGCTGAGCGGGTTCGTCGTCACCCTCGGCATGCTGATCGTGCTGCGCGGCCTGCTCACCGGGATCTCCGGCGGCCAGACGTTCTTCGGCCTGCCCGATTCGATGCTCTACCTCGGCACCACGCTGTGGGCCGGGATCCCGGCGTCGATCTGGATCTGCGTGCTGCTGTTCGCCGGCGGGATCGTCCTGCTCGGCTACACCCGGTTCGGCCGGAGTCTCTACGCGATCGGCGGCAACGAGGACGCGGCGAAGGCCGCCGGCATCCGGACCGACCGGATCGTGTGGCTCGTGCTGATCGGGGCCAGTGTCCTGGCCGCGCTCGGCGGCCTGCTGCTCTCGGGCCGGCTTGCGTCGGTGGCCGCGGCGCAGGGCAACGGCTACATCTTCACGGTGTTCGCCGCCGCCGTGATCGGCGGGGTGAGCCTGAACGGCGGCCGCGGCACGCTCTTCGGCGCCTTCACCGGCATCCTGCTGCTGTACATGATCCAGAACGTGCTGACCCTGGCCGGCGTGCCCGCCCAGTGGATCGGCGCGCTCAACGGCGCGATCATCCTCATCGCGCTGGTGATGTCCCGCATCACCAGCGGCAAGCGGCAGACCTGATGGCGGAGCTCGGCCTGGGCACCGCGGGCCTGGGCGACGTCTTCGGCGAGATCGACGACGAGGCCGCCGCGGCGGTCGTCGCCGCGGCGGCCGGCGCCGGGGTGCGGTACTTCGACACCGCGCCCTACTACGGCTTCGGGCTGGCCGAGCGCCGGCTCGGCCGGGCGCTTCCCGCGGGCTCGTGCACGGTGTCGACGAAGGTGGGCCGGACGCTCACCGACGGCGGCTGCCACTTCGATTTCTCCGCGGACGCCGTCCGGCGGGGGATCGAGGGCAGCCTGGAGCGCCTCGGCCTCGACCGCGTCGACATCGCGTACCTGCACGACCCCGACGACCACGAAGCGCAAGCCGCCGCCGAGGCGTGGCCGGAGCTGTGCCGGCTGCGCGACGAGGGCGTGGTCTCCGCGATCGGCGTCGGGATGAACCAGTGGGAGATGCCCGCCCGGTTCGTCGAACGGCTCGACGTCGACGTCGTCCTGCTCGCCGGTCGCTACACGCTGCTCGACCGCAGTGGCTCGCGCCTGCTCGACCTCTGCGGCGAGCGCGGGGTCGACGTCGTGCTCGGCGGGGTGTTCAACTCCGGCCTGCTCATCGACCCCCGGCCGGGCGCCTGGTTCGACTACGCCCCGGCGCCGGCGGAGCTGGTGGCCCGCGCTTGCCGCATGCGGGACGTCGCCGCTTCGGCGGGCTACGACCTGGCCGCGTGCGCGCTGGCGTTCGCGGCCGCCCATCCGGCCGTCACCTCCGTCCTGGTCGGCGCCACGAGCGCCGCCCAGGTGCAGGCCAACGCCGGTGCCTTCCGCCGCGAGGTACCGCCGGACCTGCTGCACCGATTGGTTTCCTGCTAAGTCCCCTCACCCAGGAGAGTGCAACGATGCCCCCTGCCCAGAACCCGTTCTCCCGCCGGCAGTTCGGTGCCCTCGCGGCCGCCGGGCTCGCCGCGACGGCCGTGCCGCCCGCGCTGGCCGGCCCGGCAGCGGCCGCCACGGCCGGCGAGCCGTACCAGCCCACCTGGCCGTCGGTCGACCGGCACCCGCCCGCGCCGGAGTGGTTCCAGGACGCCAAGTTCGGCATCTACTGGCACTGGGGCGCCTTCACCACCCCGGAGTTCGGCAGCGAGTGGTACGGCCGGAACATGTACATCCCCGACAGCAGCGAGAACAAGCACCACAAGGCGACCTACGGCGACCCGAAGGTGTGGGGCTACGACCGGTTCATCAACGGCGGTACCGACACCGCCGGGAATCCCGTGCAGTTCGCGCCGAAGCTGGTCTCCCGGGGCGGGCAGTTCGACCCCGAGGAATGGGCCAGGATCGTCAAGGCGTCCGGGGCGAAGTTCGCCGGCCCGGTCGCCGAGCACCACGACGGGTTCTCGATGTGGGACAGCGAGGTCAACGAGTGGAACTCGGTGGCGCGCGGGCCGCGGCTGAACCTGCTCGACCTGTTCGGCAAGGCCATCCGCGGCCAGGGCCTCAAGCTGCTCGTCGCGATGCACCACGCGTTCAACTACAACGGCTTCTACGACTTCGCCCCGCCGCAGACCGACCCGAGCCTGCGCAAGCTGTACGGCCAGCTGCCCCGCGCCGAGCAGGACCAGCTGTGGCTGGCCAAGCTGAAGGAAGTCATCGACCGCGCGAAGCCCGACATCCTCTGGCAGGACTTCTCCCTGAACTCGCCCGGCTACTGCATCAACAGCGGCCCGTGCGCGGTGGGGGAGCAGCAGCGCCTCGAGTTCCTGGCTTACTACTACAACCAGGCCGAACGGTGGGGCAAGGACGTCGTCGCCACCTACAAGCACTTCGACCACGGGTTCAACACCAACGGCGAGGTCGCCGACTACGAGCGCGGCGGCCCGGCCGACATCGTCACGCCGTACTGGCTCACCGACGACGCGATCAGCAGCAGCAGCTGGAGCTACACCCAGGGCATCGGCTACTACTCGAGCACGCAGATGATCCACGCGCTGATCGACCGGGTCAGCAAGGGCGGCAACATGCTGCTCAACATCTCCCCGACGCTCGAAGGCACCATCCCGGCCGAGCAGCGCGCGGTCCTCGCCGACTTCGGCACCTACCTCGGCCGCGTCGGCGAGTCGATCTACGCGACGCGCGTCTGGGACGTCTACGGCGAGGGCCCGACCAAGATGGGCGGCGGCTCGTTCGTCTCGCCGAAGGTGGGCACGCCCAAGGACTTCCGGTTCACCCGCGACAAGGCGAGCCGCGTGCTCTACGCGACCGTGCTGGGCTGGCCCGGGGCCACCGCCGACATCACCACGCTGTCCGGCAAGCGGATCGACCTGAGCAGCCTGCGCCGCGTCGAACTGCTCGGCACCCGCGGTGCGCTGAAGTACACCCAGGACGCCGGCGCCCTGCACGTCACCCTGCCGGCGGCGAAGCCGTACGACTCGCCCGCCTACGTGCTCAAGCTGACGTTCGCGGGCAGGATCCCGACGCCGGCCCCCGCGTCCGGCGTGGCGGTCTACGCCGACCGCGGCTACCGCGGCGCGAGCGCGCTCCTGGGGGTCGGCAGCTACACCGCGGCGCAGCTGCAGGCGAAGAACGTGGCGGCGAAGAGCGTTTCCGCGATCTGGCCGGGCGACGGTTACCAGGCTTACGGCTATCCGGGCGACAACCTCACCGGCACCCCGGGCAAGTTCACCGCGGCGACACCGGACCTGCGTCCGTCCGGTTGGGACAATGCCATCGTGTCGATGCGCGTGGCGTTCGACCCCGCCCGGTGGTTCCGCATCGTCAACGTCACCAACGGCCTGGCCGTCGACGGCGGTGGCGCGGTCGCGGCGGGCAGCAAGCTGAAGATCTGGACCCCGGACGACAGCACGAACCTGCAGTTCGGCATCGAGGACATCGGTGACGGGTTCGTCAAGCTGACCAACCGCACCAACGGCCTGGTGATCGACGGGGCCGGCGCGGCGTCGGGCGGCAACCCGGTGCAGTCGGCCTACACCGGCGCGGCGAGCCAGCAGTGGACGGTCACCGACACCGGCGGCGGTGTCTGCATGATCGCCAACCGGGCCACCGGGCTGGTTCTCGACGGCGGCGGGAACGTCGCTTCGGGTTCGCCGCTCAAGGTGTGGGCCGACGACGGCAGTGCCAACCTGCGCTGGGTGTTCTCGGTCGTCTGACAACCGGTGGGGGCCGCGCCCGGCGGCCCCCACCGCCTCAGCCGAGCCCGCCGTCGAGTCCGCGGAGGTCGTCGAGGTGGGCGCGCAACCAGCGTTCGGAGGTGTCGACGTGCAGCAGCGCGGCGGCGGTGGCGACCGCGGGGTCGCGGTCGGCCAGGGCGTCGTAGATCGCCTTGTGCTGGGACAGGGTCACGTGCGTCGCGCCCCGCTCGACCGTGCCGCGCCAGACCCGCGCGCGCAGGGTCCGCGAGGAGATGCCGTCCAGCAGCGCGGTGAGGGTCTCGTTGCCCGCCGCGCTGACGACCGCCCGGTGGAAGGCGGCGTCGAGCACGGTGAGGCGTTCGACGTCCTCGATCGCCTCGTGCATCGCGTCGAGCAGCTCGCCCACGGTGCGCAGCTGCGCGTCGGTGATCCGGGTGGCGGCCAGGCCGGTCGCCGCGGGCTCCAGGAGCCGGCGCACCTCGGTCAGCTCGAGGACGCTGCCGCCCTGCATGAGCGCGACCGCGCTGCCGAGGCCTTCCAGCAGCAGGCTCGGGGCGAGGCTGGTGACGTACGTGCCGTCGCCGCGGCGGACTTCCAGAACCCTGGCCAGCGCGAGCGCCTTCACGGCTTCCCGCGTGGGGCTGCGGGAGATCCCCAGCTCGGTGGCGAGTTCGTGCTCCGGCGGCAGCTTGGAGCCCGCCGGGAACCGGCCGGAGGAGACGAACTCCCGGATCCGGTCGATCGCTTCGTCGGTCAACGATCTCGCCATGGTCCTCCTAGTGCACTCCCGTCGAGTCTATCATTCGTATGATGTATGTGCGGACAAGGCCCGCCAATGGTGGGTGGATTCGCCAGTTTCGACCGCGAGACATGTGATGTCTTGTGATTCTAACTTACTAACTTGTAAGTTAGAAGGCATGACGACCTTCACCATCGACGAGGCCGAGGCGTTCAGCGCCCAGTGGGAAAAGGCGTGGAACGGCCACGACGCCGACGCGGTCGCCGCGATGTGCGCGGCCGACCTGGTCTACGACGAACCCGCGCTGGGGGAGACCGAGCACGGGCCGGATTCCATCCGCGGGTTCGTGACCCGCATGGCGCGCGCGTACCCGGACTACTCGTTCACGCGAATGGGGTTGTACACTGAGGTGAGCCGCCGTGCCGTGCTCGTGGCGTGGCGCTTCACCGGCACGTTCGCCAAGACCGGCAAGGTCGTCGAGTTCCACGGCGACGACCGGCTGGAGCTGGGTGCGGACGGGCTGATCCAGGCGTACCGCTGCCTGTACGACAACAAGTTCGTGCTGAGCCAGCTCGGGGAGCGGTGAGCGACGCGGGCCCGGCCCGCCTGCCCGCCGCGGCACGCCGGGCGGGGATCATCGAAGCGGCCGGCGTCGAGTTCGCCGCGACCGGGCTGGCGGGAACGCGGCTGGAGGCCATCGCCGGCCGCGCGGGGATCTCGCACCCGCGGATCGTGCAGATGTTCGGGTCCAAGCAGAAGCTGTTCCTGGAGGTCGTGCACGCCGCGTACGACCGCATCGAGGCGGCGTTCGCCGCGGCCGAGCCGACGCTGGCCGCACTGGGCGTCGCCTACGTACGGCTGCTGCAGAGCGATCCGACGGTGGGCCTGGTGGTGCTGCAGGGGTACGCGGCGGCGGCGGACGAGCCGGTCCGGGAGGCGGTGCGCCGGCGGCACCTGGACCTGATGGCGTCGATCGCCCGCCTGACGGGCGCGGACGCGTTGCGGGTGCTCACGTTCTTCGCGACGGGGCTGGTCCAGACGGTGTCCACGGCACTGGAGCTGCCCGACCGGCGCGCCGGTACGGGGTGGAGTGCCTGGGTGCTCGACCTCGCCGACCCGGCCCGCGAAGCGTGACGCGATCCGGGCCCTCGTGAGTGGTAATTCGGGTTCCAACCCGAATTACCACTCACGACCCGGGGGCGGCCGCTCAGCGGAGGCCGGTGCTCGTGATGCCCTGCACGAACCGCCGCTGGAACACCAGGAACACCGCGATGACCGGCACCATCGCCAGCACGCTCACCGCCATCACCGCTTCGATCGGCGAGTTGAACGTGCCGTGCATCGACTGCAACCCCAGTGGCAACGTGTAGTTGGTGTCCGGCTTCAACGCCACCAGCGGCCAGATGAGATCGTTCCAGCGCCACACGAACGCCAGGATCACCAGCACCCCGACCAGCGGCCCGCACAGCGGGAGCACGACCCGGCGGAACACCGTCAGCTCGCCCGCGCCGTCCAGCCGGGCCGCTTCCAGCAGCTCGTCCGGGATGCCCAGCATGAACTGACGCGCGATGAACACCGCGATCCCCTCGGCCGCGCGCGGCAGGATCACCGCCCAGAGGGTGCCGACCAGGTCGAGCTTGGCGACCACCAGGAACTCCGGCACCATGATCACCTGGATGGGCACCATGATCGTCAGCAGGATGGCCAGGAACACCACGTTCCGGCCACGGAAGCGGTACTTCGCGAACGCGTACCCCGCCAGCAGGCTGACCAGCACCGTGATCGCGACCCCGGCCACCGTCGTGAGCACCGAGTTCACGGCCCAGCGGCCGACCGGCTGGCTCTCCCACGCCTCGCGCAGGTTGTCCAGCGTCAAGCTCGGCGGCCACAGCCGCAGGGTGCCGTCGAGCAGGGAGCCGCGGGGCGAGAACGCCGTGGCGAACATCCAGTACACCGGGAAGATCATCACCAGGCCGCCGGCCAGCAGCAGGGCCCAGATCACCCAGCGGCCCGGTGTCATCCGCGCGCTCGTCACAGTGTCTCCTCGCGCCGCCGGGAGGCCAGCCACTGCAGCAGCGTGAACACCAGCAGCAGCACCGTCAGCACCACGCCGATGGCGCTCGCGTAGCCCATCTCGCCCTGGGTGAACGCCGCCCGGAAGATCGCCTGCAGGAGCACCGTCGTGGCGAACCCGGGCCCGCCGCCGGTCAGCACGTAGATCACGTCGAACACCTGCAGCGAGAAGATCACGTTGACCACCAGGAGCATGAACGTCGTCGGCCGCAGCTGGGGGAACGTCACGAACCGGAACTGCTGCCAGCGGTTCGCCCCGTCCAAGGTGGACGCTTCGAGCAGGCTGGGCGGCACCGCCTGCAGCGCCGCCAGGTAGATCACCATGCAGAACCCGATGCGGCCCCAGACGATCGCCGCGCTGAGGGTCACCATGGCCCAGGACGGCGACGTCAGCCACGGCACGCGGGCCAGCCCCAGTGCCTGCAGGAGGTTGTTCAGCACGCCGGCGTCGCCGTTGAAGATCCAGTCCATGACCAGCGCGACGACGACGCCCGAGACCACCATCGGCAGGAAGTACAGGCTGCGCAGCAACGCCCGCGCGGGCAAGGGCCGGTTGAGCAGCATCGCCAGCAGCAGGCCGAGCGCCATGCTGGTCGGCACCGTCCCGACGGTGAACACGAGCGTGGTGCGCAGGCTCTGCCAGAACAGCGGGTCGGCGGCCAGCCGGGTGTAGTTGGCCGCGCCGGTCCATTCGCCGTCGCCGAACACGGGGACGTCCTGGAAGCTGAGCACCACCGCGTACCCCAGCGGGACGAACGCGAACACGGTGAACAGCGCCAGCGCCGGGGAGATGAACAGGTACGGCGCGAGGGCCGTCCGGTCAGGCGAGCGCACGGCCGACCTTGTCGGAGATGTTGCGGGCGGTGGTCTTGGCGTCCTGCTGGCCGGTGAAGCACAGGTCGAGCTCGTCGCCGAGGGCCTGGTTGACCGGGTCGAACTTCGGGCTCGTCTCCACCCGGACCATCGCTTCGGGCACGGTCGCCGCCTGCTGGACGAACTTCTGCATCACCGGCGCGTTCGACGCGAACCGCAGCGGCTGCGTCAGCAGCGACTTGCGGACGGGCAGGAACAGGTCGCGTTCGCAGAAGGACCTCATGTTCTCCTGGTTGCAGACGAACGCGACGAAGTCGGCGGCCAGCTTCTGGTTCTTCGCGCTGCGGGTGACGCCGAGGACGTTGCCGCCCAGGTCCGACGCCGCCGACGTGCTGCGGATCATGTAGGTGGCGTCCCAGGACCCGGCGGGCAGCGACCCGAACTGCTGCATGATCCAGTCGCCGTGGATGAGCATGCCGACGGTGCGCGAGGTGAACAGCTGGTCGGCCGTGCCGTCCTGGGTGGCCTTGATCGTGTCGCCGGCGGGGACCAGGCCGTCGGCGTACCAGCTGCGGCTGAACTCGATGGCCTCGATGCCCTTGTCGGCGTCGATCGCGGGGGTCTTGAGGTCGTCCTCGAGGAGCTTCCCGCCGTGCATGTAGAGGATCGGCAGCCACCGGTACGCGGTGTTGACGCCCTGGAACCCGTAGGCGAAGGCGTACTTGCCGGTCACGCCCTTCACTTTCCGGGCCGCGTCGCGGAATTCGTCCCACGTCCACGCTTTCGCCAGTTCCGTGGGTGGCGTCACGCCCGCCTTTTCGAGGATGTCCTTGTGGTAGTAGAGGGCGAAGGTGTCGGTGTGCTGCGGCACGGCGAAGACGCCCTTGTCGGTGCGCACGGCCTGCCAGAACGACGGCGCGAAGTCGTCGCCGTAGCCGGCGGGGAGGTGGTCGTCGAGTTTGACCAGGCCGCCGTTGCTCGCGTAGCGGCCGTAGGCCTGGTAGGTCATCCGGATGATGTCCGGCGCGGTGCCCGCGGCGAGCTGCGTGGAGAACCACTGGCCGAAGTCGCCCGAGGGCGTCACGTTCACGGTGATCTTCACGCCCGGGTGGGCGGCGGCGTAGTCCTGGGCGAACTTCGTGTAGGTCTTGATGTCCTCGGGGATGTTCCAGGTGGACAGCACCAGTTCGGTGCCGTCGCCGCTGTCGGAGCCGCAGGCGGCGAGGGCGGGCACGGCGGCCGCGCCGGCCAGCCCGGCCGCGGACAGCCGGAGGAAACGGCGGCGATCGATCGAAGGGTTCATGGTGTTTCTCCTCGGGTGCGTCGTTGCAGCCGGATGAGCCGGGCCGACGGCCCGGCCGGGAGGGAGATCCGCAGGGCGCCCTGGGCCCCGGCGACGTCGATGCCGGTGGGCAGGTCGGCGGGGAAGAGCACCCGGACCAGCGCCGGGTCGCCGCCGGGCCACGGCAGCGGCAGGGTCACGGTGCCCGCCGTGGTGCCCCGGTGCCACACGGCCAGCACGCAGTCGTGGTCGTCGTGGACCGCCAGCGCGAGCCACGGGTCGTCCCGGCCGGGCAGCCCCAGCGGCCAGTGGGGTTGCCCGCGCGCGAGCAGGCTCCGGTGGTGCTTGTAGACCTCGATCGCGGTGCGGACCCGCTCGGCCTCGCCGGCGTTCATGCGGTCGATCCGCCCGCTCAGGTGCACGCGCCCCAGCATGGCGTTGACCAGGCAGAACGACGCCTCTTCGGGCCCGTGCCCCGGCTGCGGGTACGCCCAGACGGCGCTTTGCTCCGGGGCCACGGCGGACGGCGCGGCCGCCGCGATCGGCGCGTAGCGGCGGTGGTCCTTCTGGTCGCTGGTCGACTGCAGGGCGGTGCGGGAGAGCAGCGCGTAGTCCATCCGCATCCCCCCGGACGCGCAGTTTTCCAGCACCAGCGCGGGATGCCGGGCGAGCACGCCGTCGAGCCACGCGAGGAACGCGCGGTTGTGCCCGAGCAGCCCGGCGCCGGTGCTCTCGCCGCCGGCGTCCGTGCCCGCCGTGCTGATGTTGTAGTCCAGCTTGAGGTAGCCGGCGCCGAGCTCGCCGACGAGCCGGTCGACCACCCGGTCCATCCGCTCGCGCACGGCGGCGCAGCGGTAGTCCAGGTGGAACCGGCCGTTCTCCCGCACCCGGACGCCGCTGTCGGTGAAGAACGCGTCCGCGGGCAGCTGGTCCACCACGGGACTGCGGACGCCGACGACCTCCGGTTCCAGCCACAGGCCGGGTGTCATGCCGGCGTCGGTGATGCGGCGCAGCGTCGCCTCGATGCCGTGCGGGAAGCGGACGGTGGACGGTTCCCACTCGCCGACGGTGTCCCACCAGGTGCCCTCGTCGGCGTACCAGCCGGCGTCGAGCACGAAGTACTCCGCGCCGGCTGCGGCGGCCGCGTCGATCAACGGGCCGAGGTCGGCTTCGGTCGCGTCGCCGTCGAGGCAGTTCATGTAGTCGTTGAAGATGACGGGCAGCCGTTCGAGGTCGGGTGCCGGACGGCGGATCGCGCGCCGGTACCGCGTCAGGGCGCGGAACCCGCCGGCCAGGCCGCCGGTGGTGGCGGCGATGGCGACCGGCACGGTGGCGAACGATTCGCCCGGCGCGAGGGTGGCGCGCCAGTGGTGTTCGCGGCCGGTGGGGCCGGCGGCCTGCACGTACAGCGAGCCGTGGTGGTCGCCCAGCTCCCAGTGCCAGGCGCCGCAGTGCTCGACCTGCCACACCCAGACGAGGTCGCGTTCGAGGTCTTCGACGGCGCCCACCGGCAGGAAGTCCCCGCTGGACCAGCTGCCGGCCGCGGTGACCGCGTGGCGGCCCTTGGCGGTGCCCTGCCCGTCGTCGAAGGGCCGGATGTCGACCAGACCGGCCTGCTCGGCGGTGAGCTGCTGCCAGCGCAGTTCCGCGGTCCAGGCGTTGCGTGCCTCGTGGAGGCGAAGCTTTTCCATCGGGCCGAAACCGGTGACGGCCAGCGAGGAAACGTACGTCAGCGTCAGCGGCGCCCGGCCGGCGTTGGTGGCTTCGGAGCGGACGCGGATCACCTCGGTCCCGGCCAGGTGCTCCAGCGCGGTGCGCACGCGGAGTCCCCGTGCGTCGTCGCCCTGCTCCACCCACAGCGTCGTACCGTCCGAAGTGGACTCCTCGGTGTGGCCGGTGTAGCGCAGGCCGGCCGTCACGGCGTACGGCCGGTGCTGGGCCGACGTGCTGTTGCCCAGCCGGCCCGCGCCCGGGCTGTCGAGCTCGACCAGCGCGACGCCCGGCCCGGCCGGTGGCGGGCCGGCCCCGGGCACCATCCCGAGCACCCGCACCGGGCCCGCCGGATCGGTCACCAGGTGCACGGCGATGCCGCCCGCGGTCCAGGACAACGTGTTCATGCGTGCCTCCCCGTGTCACGGCCGCTTCGGCGGCCCGCTGCTTTCCCGGACGATCAGTTCGGGCTTCCGCGCGGTCAGCGGCCGCCGCGGGGCGGCCGGGACCAGTACGCCGTGGAGCAGGGCGAAGCCGTCTCGGCCGAGGCCGGCGAAGTCCTGGTGCACGGTCGTCAGGGCCGGCGTGTAGTAGGCCGCCTGCGGGACGTCGTCGAAGCCGACCACGCTCACGTCGCCCGGCACCCGCCGCCCGGCTTCGTGCAGCGCCCGCATGACGCCGAGGGCGAGGTCGTCGTTGCCGCACAGGACCGCCGTCACGTCGGTGTCGGCCGCGAGCGCCCGGCCGGCTTCGTACCCCGACCGCGGTGTCCACGCGGCCTGGACGGGCTCGGGCGCCGCCACGCCGGCGTCGGCCAGCGCCTGCCGCCAGCCGTGGATCCGGTCGCCGCGCCCGCTGGACGACGGGATCGCCACGTGGTGCACGGTCCGGTGGCCCAGCTCCAGCAGGTATCGCGTGGCGTGGGCCGCCGCCGCGCCGTCGTCCAGCCGGATCATCGGGCAACGCGGGTCGAGCGGGGCGGCGGAGGCCTCCGCGAGCGCCACCACCGCGCCCCCGGGCGGAACCGCGTGCAGTGCCTGGATGCCGACCTGGTCCCAGGCGATGACGAGGAGCGCTCCGGCGGAAGGATCACCCGCCCGGGCGACGGTCGCCGCCAGCATTTCCGGTGCCACCGACGCCAGCGCGCAGACGCCCACGGAGTACCCGGCCTCCCGCGCGGCCGCCTCGATGCCCTGCAGGGCCGCGCCGTAGCCGTAGAGCGAGGTGTCGGAGACCAGCACGGTGACCGCCTTGACCTGCCCGCTGGCCAGGGCGGTGGCGACGCGGCTCGGGCGGAACCCGAGTTCCGCGATGGCGCGGTTCACCCGCTCCCGGGTGTCGCCGGTGACCCGGGGGTTGCCGTTGATCACCCGCGACACGGTCTGGTGCGAGACACCCGCCACCCGGGCGACGTCGCGGATGCTCACCTTGCGCTGTTCCATGTGACCGGTCACCGGCACTTCGGCGGAGGAATTGTTCATCGTCGACGCCTTTTCGCTCAACCCATTGTCCGGCTCGTTCTCCGGTGGTCCATGTGACCGGTAACATGAAATGCGGATCCTGACGTTAGTAGGCGTGACGCGCCTGGTCAAGCGGTTGCGGACTTCGACGAATTCGACGTCGTGTGCGCTACGGTCGATCGGCCGATCCGGTTGTTTCGAAAAGGTCACGACCGCGTGGCGATCATGAGATTTACAAATCGGCCGCGTGCGCCCTAGTCTCCACGCGGGATCGGGATGCGCGCATTCTTCGCGTGGGGGTTCGGGAGGTGGCCGCGTGGCGTACGTGACGCGGGTGCGGCGGGAACGGGTGTCGGTCGACGAGCTGGTGCGCCGGGTGCAGGCCGAGGAACGGGTGCGCCGGGCCGCGGCGGACGGCGGGCCGCACCGCCTCCACGCGGCGCGGGTCCGGCGGCGCTGCCGCCTGGTCGCCTTCGGCGCCGTCGTGGTGTTCCTGGCTTCCTTCGGCCGGCCCGCCGGAGCGATCGCGCTGCCGGACGTCCGGCCGATCCTGCCGCCGACCGCGGCCGGGCGCTGAGCCGGTGCTGCCGAGGGGGCAGGCCGGTGGCGCGGCGGTGGTGCTGCCGGAGCCGGGGCGGTCGATCGGCGTGCTGGCCACGACGCTGGCGACGCTGGGGGCCGGCCGGACGTTCGACGCCGTCGCTCAGGCGGCCGCGGCCGAGGGGTACACGGTCAAGCTGATCCCGCTGGGCAAGCCGGCCCCCGGCGCGGTGCCGGAGGCGGGCCGGGACCTGGGCGAGCACGGCGTCGACGGCCTGGTCGTGCTGGTCGGGGAGTACCCCTGGGACGGGATCGTGGTCCCCAGGGACATGCCGGTGGTGGTCGTCGATTCCAGCTCCGGCACCGGCTATCCGGCGGTGGACACCGATCAGGAGCAGGGTGCGGTGCTGGCGACCGAGCACCTGCTCAAGCTGGGGCACGAAACGGTGTGGCACGTCGCGGGCCCGTCGGATTCGCGCGCGGCCGAGCGCCGGGAGCGGGCCTGGCGGCGGACGCTGACGCGGTTCGACCGCCGGGTGCCGTTGCCGGTGGTGGGGGACTGGACGGCCGAGTCGGGGCACACGCTGGGCCGGGTCCTGGCGCACGACCCGGCGGTGACGGCGGTGTTCGCGGCGAACGACCAGATGGCGCTGGGTCTGCTGCGGGCACTGCACGAGGCCGGCCGATCGGTGCCGGGCGAGGTCAGTGTCGTGGGCTTCGACGACATGCCGGAGGCGGCGAGCTTCTGGCCACCGCTGACGACGATCCGGCAGTCGTTCCCGGAGCTGGGCCGCCGGGTGGTGCGGACGCTGCTCGGGGAGATCCGGTCGGGCATCCGGGCCGCGGCGCCCGGGAGCGTGCCGGTGACGCTCGTCGTGCGGGGCAGCACCGGCCCGCCACCCTGGTGACCCGGATCGGCCCGGTCGCTCAGCGTTCTTGCGGCGCGGGCCCGGCGTCGGGGTTCGCGGGCCGCGCACCGCGCCGGAGGTCGGCCTCGGTCCGGATCCGGATGCGCTTCGGGTTGGCGACGCCGGTGGGGGTGGGGTTCTCGTTCACGTCCCGGGTTTACCCCCGGACCGGTGCGCCGAACAGTGATCCGTGGCACCCGGTCCTGATCCGGCGCCCGCCGGACCGCGGATCCGGTGTCCACTGGGGACAGTGCTCAGGCGGCCGGCGCCGGCGGCACCCCACGACGGGCTCGAACTCGGGCACCCCGTACCGGATCCCGACCCCAACCGCCACTCAGGCGTGGCCGGCCCCGAACAGGTACCGGTTGGCGATGTCGATCAAGAACCGGCCCCCATACCCCGGGTACCGGTCCACGATCGCCTTCTTGTACGCCTCGCCGTCATCCCCGAGCAGCTCCTCCGCGTCGGCCAGGTACTGGCCCACCTCGCCGAACACCTCCGGCCCGGCCGGTGTGCCGTGGCCGACGAGGACCGTGTCGTACCCCGCTTCGCCCGCCAGGCGCTCGACCGCCTTGCGCCAGCCCGCGATGTCGTTGTTGCCCAGGAACAGGTGGATGTCGTGGTACACCAGGTCCTGGGCGACGAGCACGCCCTGCTCGGGCAGCTTGATCACCAGCTCGTCGGCCGCCTCGCCGCCGGTGTAGGCCTCGAACACGAACGGGACTCCGTCGATCACCTCGGTGCCCGGCTCGATGACCACCGCCGGGGTGACTTCGGCCGTCAGGATCGGGGCGCCGGTCGGGTCCTGGCCGTCCTCGAGGCCGGCGATCTGGTCGCGGACCACCGCGAGCGCGTGCACCGGGGCGCCGAAGCGGGCGGCGCCGCCGAAGTGGTCGGGGTGCGCGTGCGTGATGATCACCCGGTCGAGGGGCTTGCCCAGGCCGCGGGCGTAGGCCGCGACCTCGTCGGCGTAGCCGCGGACGAACTGCGCGTCGACGACGACGACCCGCGACGGCGTCTCGATCAGCTGGGTGGTGACGTTGACGCTGTCGTCCGGTGCCATGTAGCTGTGCAGGCGCACCGCGCCCTTGCCGATGACGGTGACCGTGCCGTTCATGATCGTTCCTCCTGGTCGGACGGCGACCTGCCGCCGTCGTGGTCACCACTTTCGTCCCGGACCCCCAGGCCGGCGAGATACCGTGGAGACTCCCCATGGTCAAAAACGGACACGGAGCTGTGATGTCACCCGAGCCGATCCGGAACCTCGGCTTCCACCCGGCGGACGCGGGCGTCCCCGGCTTCGAGATCGTCGGCCTGGCCACGCTGCACGGCCGGATGCGGCGCCCGGCCGGCCTCCACCGCGCCGGCTTCCACGCCCTCACGCTGGTCACCGCCGGCACCGGCACGCGCACGGTCGACTTCGTGACCCACCCCTGCCGCCCGGGCACGCTGCTGTGGGTCCGCCCCGGCCAGGTCCAGCGCTTCGGCGACCTGGGCACGGCCGACGGCGTGCACCTGATGTTCACCCCGGCCTTCCCGCCGTCGTTCAGCGGTGCCGAGCGCCTGGTCAGCGCGTGGTACGGCCCGGTCTGCCACCAGCTGGGGACGAGCCCGGACTACGCCGTGCTCGCGACGCTGCTGAGCCGGCTGCGCGCGGAGGCCGCCCGCCCGCCGGGGACGGTCTCGGCGGAAATCCTCAAGCTGCAGCTCGCCGCGCTGCTGCTGCACGTCGACCGGCTGCCCCACGACGAGCCCCGCGCGGGCGGCGACGTCTACGCCCGCTTCCGCGCCGAGCTCGAACAGTCGTACGCGACGGTGCGTCGCGCGGAGGACTACGCCGACCGCCTCGGCTACTCGGTGAAGACGCTGACCCGCGCCTGCGCGGCGGCCACCGGGCAGCCGGTCAAGCACGTGATCGACGGCCGCGTGGTCCTGGAGGCGCAGCGCCTGCTGGCCCACACCGAAGAGCCGGTCGCGGCCGTCGCGCGCCGGCTCGGGTTCAGCGAGCCGACCAACTTCGGCAAGTTCTTCACCCGCCGGACCGGCAGTACGCCGGGGGAATTCCGGCGGGCGCACCGGCCGTCGAATCCGTCGAACGAGCCGTTTCGTTATCCGGCCGAGCCCTCCGACGCTTGACGACAACCGGTATGACTGCGTAGACATGTCAGCGCAGTCACACGGCTCACCAGTCACGACGCTCCGGTGGGCGAAGACCGGGAGAAGCAATGACGCGATCGGGCCGGGGTGGAAATTCGTCCGCACCCAGCAGCAAGGACGTGGCGCTGGCCGCCGGCGTCTCGCAGAAAACCGTCTCCCGGGTCTTCAACAACGAGCAGTACGTCTCCGCCGACGTCCGGCGCCGGGTGCTGGCCGCCGCCGAAGAGATCGGCTACCGGCCCAACAACGCCGCCCGGGCGCTCGCGTCCGGCCGCACTCGCTCGATCGGGGTCGTCACGCTGGGCACCGGGCTCTACGGGCCCGCGTCCCTGCTCGTCGGCATCGAACGGGCCGTGCAGAACGCCGGCTACGCGCTGCGCGTGGTCAGCACCCTGGAAGGCGACCCCTCCGGTGTCGCCGGCGCCGTCGAGTCGCTGCTCGAGCAGGGCGTCGACGGCATCGTCATCTCCGAACCGATCGACGAGGGCCCGCTGGCCCTGCAGGTGGACGTCCCGGTCCTGGTCTTCGGCGCCCCGCCGTCGTTCACCGCGCCCCGGCTGATCACCGCGGGCGTGATCTCCGAGGACCTCGCCCGGATCGCGACGGAGCACCTGCTCGACCTCGGGCACGAGACCGTCCACCACATCGCGGGCCCGCGGCGGTGGTACGCGGCCCGTGACCGGGCCGAGGGCTGGCGCCGGGCCCTGCGCGAGCGCGGTGCGGTCGAGCCCCCGGTCGTCGACGGGGACTGGTCGGCCTGGTCCGGGTACGCCGCCGGGCGGGTGCTGGCCGCCGACGACGTCACCGCCGTGTTCGCGGCCAACGACGACATGGCCATCGGGCTGATCCGCGCGCTGCTCGAAGCGGGCAGACGGGTCCCCGAGGACGTGAGCGTCGTCGGCTTCGACGACACGCCCATCTCCGCGTACGTCACGCCGCCGCTGACCACCGTGCGGCAGCCGTTCGATCCGATGGCGACCGCGGGCCTGCGCCTGCTCGTGCACGCCATCGAACAGCCGCAGGCCGCCGGCCTCGCTCCCGAAGAACCGCCGCTCGAACTCGTCGTCCGCGCCTCGACCGCCCCGCCGTCGTCCCGGAAAACCTCCGGGAGCGGGCGGCAGACGATCGCCCGCTCCGCCGGAAACCCGGGCTGACCGCCCGGAATCCGAGCCCCCGCACCCCCCTTCCCCGCCGCCGGCGTGCCCGCACGCCTCCTTCCTGCCTCAGGAGTTCCGTCATGCCCGAACTCGTCCCGAACCACGCCCTCAGCCGCCGGTCCTTCCTCGCCGCGGCCGGCGCGGTCTCGCTCGGCGCCGCACTGGCCGCGTGCAGCGGCGGCGGGGGCACCGCCGCGCCCGCCGCCGAGCGGGTGAGCCAGGCCGACATCGACAAGGCGATGTCGACGCCCACCGAACTGACCTTCTGGAGCTGGGCCCCGGAAATCGAGCAGGAAGTCGCCCTGTTCACGAAGAAGTACCCGGCCATCAAGGTCACCGTGCAGAACGCCGGCCAGGGCACGCCGCAGTACACCAAGCTGCGCACCGCGCTGCAGGCCGGCACCGGCGCACCCGACCTGGCGCAGGTCGAGTTCCAGTACCTGCCGACCTTCACGGTCCTCGACAGCCTGCTCGACCTGCGCCCGTACGGCGCCGACGCGCTCAAGGCCCAGTTCGTCGACTGGACGTGGGGCCAGGTCAGCGGCCCGAACGGGGAGATCTTCGCCATCCCGCAGGACACCGGCCCGATGGGACTGCTGTACCGGCAGGACATCTTCGACTCCTACGGCCTTTCCGTGCCGAAGACGTGGGACGAGTTCGCGGACGCGGCGCGGAAGCTGCACACCGCCGCGCCGAACGTCTACCTGACCAACTTCGCCGCCAACCAGGCCGCCGCCTGGCACGGCCTGCTCTGGCAGGCCGGCGACAAGCCGTACACGATGTCCGGCAAGAGCGACATCACGGTCGCCGTCAACAGCCCGGCCGCCAAGAAACTCGCCGGCTACTGGGGCGGGCTGGCCAAGGAAGGCGTCATCGGGACCGAGCCGGACTTCACCGACTCCTGGTACGCCTCGCTCAACAACGGCAAGTACGCCACCTGGATCACCGCGGCCTGGGGCCCGGCCTTCCTGTCCGGCTCGGCCAAGGCCACCGCGGGCAAGTGGCGGGCCGCGCCGCTGCCGCAGTGGGACGCGGCCAAGCCGAGCTCCGGCAACTGGGGCGGCTCGACCACCGCGGTGCTGAAGGGCACGAAGCACCCGATCGCGGCGGCGATGTTCGCGCAGTTCCTCAACAGCGACCCCGGATCGGCGAAGATGTTCGCCACCAAGCAGTTGTTCTTCCCGGCGACCAAGGCGCTGCTCGCCGACCCGTCGTTCGCCGGCGACACCCCGTCGTTCTACGGCGGCCAGAAGGTCAACGAGGTCTTCAGCTCGATCGGCGAGACCGTTTCGCCGTCGTTCCAGTGGCCGCCGTTCCTCGACCAGGCGGTGACCGACTGGACCGAGACCGTCGGCAAGTCCCTGGCCGACAGGACCGACACGGTCGCCGCGCTCGACCAGTGGCAGTCGCGGGTCACCACGTTCGCCAAGAACCAGGGCTTCACGGTCCAGGGCGGATGAGCACGATGAAACCCCGTTCCGCCGGGCCGTGGTTCGTCGCCCCGTTCCTCGTCCTGTTCGCGCTGTTCTTCGTCACCCCGCTGGGCTACGCCGCCTACCTCAGCTTCTTCCAGCACAAGCTGATCGGCGGCACGGTGTTCGTCGGACTGGACAACTACGTCAAGGCCGTCACCGACCCCCAGTTCCTCCGTGGTGTGCTGCGGGTGGCGACGTTCTTCGTCGTCCAGGTGCCGGTGATGCTGCTGCTCGCGCTGCTGTTCGCGCTCGCGCTGGACAGCGGCCTGATGTGGCTCTCGAAGGTGGTCCGCCTGGGCGTGTTCGTCCCGTACGCCGTGCCCAGCGTGGTCGCGACGCTGATGTGGGGCTACCTCTACGGACCGGACTACGGGCCGTTCGCGCAGCTGAGCTCGTTCTTCGGGCTGCCGGTGCCGAAGTTCCTCAGCGACAGCTGGATGCTCGGCAGCCTCGCGAACGTCGTCACGTGGGAATTCGTCGGGTACAACATGATCATCCTCTACGCCGCGCTGCGCACGATTCCGTCGGAGCTCTACGAAGCGGCCGAAGTGGACGGTGCCGGTGCCTGGCGCACGGCCTGGTCGATCAAGCTCCCGGCGCTGCGCCCGGCGCTGCTGCTGACCCTGCTGTTCTCCGTGATCGGCAGCTTCCAGCTGTTCAACGAACCCAAGCTGCTGAAGACGATCGCGCCCAACGTCATCGACAGCGGGTACACGGCGAACCTGTACGCGTACTCGCTCGCCTTCACCGGCCAGCAGGTCAACTACGCGGCCACCGTGTCGTTCCTGCTGGGCCTGGTCATCGTCGTCATCTCGTACACGATCCTGATCACCGCCAACCGCCGGAGCCGGAGGGCCGCCGCATGACCGGCCGCACGACCCGCCGTCGCAGCGTCCCGCTGACCGCCGCCATGCTCGCCGCGCTGGCCTACTTCCTGCTGCCGCTGTGCTGGCTGGTCATCGCCTCGACCAAGAGCACCCAGGACCTGTTCACGACGTTCGGGCTGTGGTTCTCGAAGGTGCCACAGCTGTTCACCAACATCGGGGACACCCTGTCCCACCAGGACGGGATCTTCGTGCGCTGGCTGCTGAACACGATCGGCTACGCCGTCGTCAGCGCGCTCGGCGCCGCCCTGCTCGCCGCGGCCGCCGGGTACGGCTTCGCGAAGTACCGCTTCCGCGGCCACGGCGCCGGGTTCAACCTGGTGCTCGGCGCGGTGATGGTGCCCGCGACGGCGCTGGCGATCCCGACCTACCTGCTGTTCTCCCAGGTCGGCCTGGTCAACACGCCGTGGGCGGTGATCCTGCCGTCGCTGGTGAACCCGTTCGGGCTCTACCTGATGCGGATCTACGCGCAGGACGCCGTTCCGGACAGCGTCATCGAGGCCGCGCGGATCGACGGCGCGGGCGAGGCCCGGATCTTCTTCCGGATCGGGCTGCGGATGCTGGCACCCGGGCTGGTCACGGTCGTGCTCTTCACGCTGGTGGCCACCTGGAACAACTACTTCCTGCCGCTGATCATGCTCAACGACCAGAACCTGTACCCGGTCACCCTCGGCCTCGCGTTGTGGGCGGACCAGGCCCAGAACGGCGGCGCCGGCACGAGTGGCGAGATGCTGCCGCTGGTGCTGACCGGTTCCCTGCTCTCGATCCTGCCCCTCGTCGTGGCTTTCCTGTTCCTGCAGCGGTACTGGCAGAGCGGGCTCGCCACCGGCGCCGTCAAGCAGTGAACCCGACCCTCCTGGAGGTACCCCCATGGCGGACCTGCCCGCCCGCGTCCTGTTCGGTGCCGCCTACTACCACGAGTACCAGCCCTACGAGCGGCTCAAGACCGACCTCGACCTGATGACCGAGGCCCGGTTCACCGTGATCCGCGTCGGCGAGTCGGTCTGGTCCACGTGGGAGCCGGAGAACGGCCGCTTCGACCTGGACTGGCTGCAGCCGGTTCTCGACGGCGCCCACGAGCGCGGCATCTCCGTGGTCATCGGGACGCCGACGTACGCCGTGCCGCCGTGGCTCGCCCGGCAGTACCCGGAGATCACCGGCGAACGGGCGACCGGGCAGCGCATCGGCTGGGGTGCCCGCCAGGAGGTCGACTTCACGCACCCGGCGTTCCGCTTCCACGCAGAGCGGGTGATCCACAAGATCCTCGCCCGCTACGCCGGGCACCCGGCCGTGCTCGGGTTCCAGGTGGACAACGAGCCGGGGCTGGAGCTGTTCCACAACCACGGCGTCTTCCAGCGGTTCGTCGACCACCTGCGCGCGAAGTACGGCGACGTCGAGACGCTCAACCGCGAGTGGGGCCTGGTCTACTGGTCGCACCGGCTTTCGACCTGGGCCGACCTGTGGACCCCGGACGGCAACGCCCAGCCGCAGTACGACGTCGCCTGGCGGGAGTTCCAGGCCCGCCAGACCACCGAGTTCATCGCCTGGCAGGCCGGGATCGTGCGCCAGTACGCGCGCCCGGAGCAGTTCGTCACCACGTGCATCTCCTACACGCGCCCGGCCGTCGAGGACGACGAGCTGACCGACAGCCTCGACATCGCCGCGGGCAACCCCTACTACGTCATGCAGGACGGGCTCGCGTTGCCCGACCCCGTGCCGGATGCCGAGCAGAAATGGAAGACCACCGGGGTCTGGGCGCTCTACGAGACCGCGGACTGGATGTTCTCCTCCCGCCAGGCGCCGTTCCTGGTCACCGAAACCAACGCCATGCACATCGGCCATACCTGGGACAACCGGCCCGCGTTCGACGGCCAGTGGCGCCAGGCCGCCTGGGCGCTCGTCGCGCGCGGGGCCCGGATGATCGAGTACTGGCACTGGCACACGCTGCACTTCGGCGCCGAGACCTACTGGGGCGGGATCCTGCCGCACAGCGGACGGCCCGGCCGCACCTACGCCGAGCTCGCGCGCCTCGGCGAGGAGTTCGAGCTGGCCGGTTCCGCGGTCGCCGGGCTCGAGCCGGACGCGGACATCACGATGGTGTACTCGACGCCGAGCAAGTGGCTCATGCAGAAGTACCCCGCACTGTCCACACCGGACGGTGAGCCGGACGCCGCGTCCTACCACCGGTTCTTCGACCCGTTCTACCGCGGCGCCTTCGACGCGGGCCGCCAGGTCCGGATCGTCCACATCAGGCAGCTGCACGACCCCCGCGGGGAACGCGAAGGCGTGGCGCCGGAAGAAGCCGCCCGGCGGCACCCGGTCCTGGTCGTCCCCGCGCTCTACCTGGCCGCGGACAGCACGGTGGACTGGCTGGCCGCCTACGCCCGCGCGGGCGGCCACCTCGTCCTCGGCCCCCGCACCGCCTACGCCGACCACGAGGGACGGGCCCGGCACGAATCGGCGCCCGGACGGCTCGTCGACGCCGCCGGCGTCTGGTACGACGAGTTCAGCAACCTCGGCGGCGACGTCCCGCTCAAGCCGGTGCCGGGCAGCCCCCTGGACCTGCCGCCGGGTGCGGCGGCGACGCGCTGGGTCGACGGGCTGACGGTGCTCGACGCTCACGTGCTCGCCGAATACGACCACCCGCACTTCGGCCGCTGGCCCGCCGTCACCACCCGCGCCGAGGGTGATGGCCGGATCACCTGCGTCGGCACGGTCCCGGACGCCGCGTTCGGCCGGGCGCTGGCCCGCTGGCTGGTGCCGCTGCCGGCCCACGCGTGGCCGAACCTCCCGGAGCCCGTGACCGCGACCACCGGGACCGCGCCCGACGGCCGCCGGGTGCACGTGATCCACAACTGGAACTGGAACCCTGCGAACGTGACCGCGCCCGCGCCGCTGTCCGACCTGCTCGACGGCACGAACGTGCCGACGGGGATGGCCCTGAGCCTCGGCCCGTGGGACGTCCGCGTCTTCGTCGAACGACCCCCTACGAGGAAGTAGCGAGGTAGCGATGGTCCCCATCCGACGATCATTCAAGGCGGTGCTGCTGGTCGTCGTCGCGGCGCTGCTGGGCGTGAGCCCGGCGGCGACCGCGCAGACGAGCGGCCCGACGACGATCTTCCGGCCGACGGCCGCCGCGGGGTACGTCAACCCGGGCGTCATGTACGCGCGGTCGATCACCCTGCGCCACAACGGCGAAGCCAACGGCACGCTGGTTTCGACGTTCGAGGTCTACCGGAACCCGGGTGCCCCCGTGTTCCCGGTGTACCGCAGCGGCGACGCAGGCCAGAACTGGACCTACGTCTCCCAGGTCACCGACACGGTCAACGGCTACGGCATGCGCTGGAACCCGGAGATCTACGAGCTGCCGGACCGGCTCGGCACGCTCCCGGCGGGCACCCTGCTCGTCTCGGGGCTGTCGGTGCCGTCCGACATGAGCTCCACCGAGATCCTGCTCTACGCCAGCACCGACATCGGGAAGACGTGGAAGCTGCTGAGCTCGGTCGCCAAGGGCGGCCCGGCCAAGGTGCAGGACCCGAACACGCCGATCTGGGAACCCGTGCTGCTGCTGCGCAACGGGAAGCTGATCGTGTACTACTCGGACCAGCGTGACAACGCGAAGCACTCGCAGAAGCTGGTCCACCAGGTCACCACGGACGGCCGGACGTGGGGGCCGGTCGTCGACGACGTCGTCTACCCGGCGCAGTCCGCCCGCCCCGGCATGGCGACGGTCGCGGAGCTGCCCGGCGGCCGGTGGATCATGACCTACGAGTACTGCGGTGCCCCGCAGGGCAGCTGCCCGATCTACTACAAGATCGCCACCGACCCGGAGAAATTCCTCCAGGCCGGCGACAACCAGATCGTCCTCGACGACAACACCAAGCCGTGCTGCCAGCCGTTCGTCGTCTGGACGCCGTCGGGTGGCCCGCAGGGCACGATCGTGGTCAGCGCCGGCGGCCAGACCGCGCTCGCCGTCAACACCGCGGGCGGCGACCCTGCCCAGTGGCGGTCGCAGGCGTCCAACGCGCCCGGCGGGTACAGCCGCGGCCTGATGGTGATGCCGGACGGCAACACCGTCATGTCGATCACCGGTGGCTGGCACGACAGCAACTACCTCAACACGGTCGAATTCGCGCTCGACCACGTCGCCCCGGGCCTTTCGACGGGGGCGACGTACACGCTGACCAACGACCACTCGCGCCTGAACCTGGGCGTCAACGGCACGTCGGTGGTCCAGCAGAGCGCGGGGACGCCGTGGGTGATCACGCGGCAGCCCACCGGGTACTTCACGGTGGCCACCGGCGGCCGCGTCCTGTCGGTCGCCGGCGGGTCCACTTTGGACGGCGCGTGGCTGGAGCTGCGCACGCCGTCGCCGGGGTCGGCGACCCAGGAGTGGGCGGTCGTCCAGCAGACGGACGGGACGTACGAGCTGGCGAACCGCAAGAGCGGCAAGCTCCTGGAGGACCTCGCGTGGTCCACGTCGCCGGGCGCGCCGATGGCGCAGTGGCCGGACACCGACGGCCGCAACCAGCGGTGGACGCTGCGCCAGACGGCGTTGCCGAACCTGACGACCGGCGACTTCACCATCCAGAACAAGCTGGGCAGGTACCTGGAGATCGGCGCGGGTTCCACGGTCCCGGGCACGCAGGCCGACCAGTGGTGGTACGCCAACCAGCCGTGGCACCTGTGGCGCTTCGCGGCGGCGAACGGCGGCTACCGGATCGTGAACGCGAAGTCCGGCCTGGCACTGACCGACACCCACCCGGCGAGCAGCGAGGCGATCACCCAGACCGCCGTCGACGCGGGTAACGCGCAGCAGGTGTGGACGCTGGTGTCGAGCGGCGACCAGACGCTGATCAAGAACGTGGGCACCGGCCGGTACATCACGATCACCAACGGCTCGCCGTCGAACCTGGCGAAGGCGGTGTCCTGGACGAAGATCGAGACGCAGGACCAGTTCTGGACGGTGCGCCGGATCAACTAGCGCCGTGTCCTAGCTCGGTCGACAGCGGCCCGGCTCGAGCGCCCCAATGTGGCGGTGGGGGGGGGGGGGGCCCCCACACCCCCCAAACGAGGGGGTGGGGGGCCCGCCCCCCCCCCCCCCCGCCACATTGGGTGCGTTGGACGCAACCAACGCCACATTGGGGTCATCGGCCGCGGGCACCGTGAGTATCCCCGCACGCCAGGACCTGCGCCGAGCCACCGGGGAAGCGGCCGGCGACACCACCCGGCCGGCCCAGTGCCTGCCCTGGAACTTTCAGCAGCGTCCCCGGCCGCCCCTGTTTCGGCGGCTCGCCGGGGCCCGGGCTGCCGCTCTCCACGATCAGGCCCTCCTGGTACAGCGCGCCGACGACGTTCGACACCGTGGCGCGCGATGTCCGCACCGCCGCCGAAACGACAAGGGGTGAACTTATTCGACGATATTCGACCACGGGGCGCGACTTTTCGGGCAGTTTCGTTCATCCGGTTGACACATTGGGGCGCGTGGTTCCAGCATCAATGCTGCCGAGCAAGCGGTCAAAAGATCACCGGATGCCTCCCGGTGGCCGCGGCTCACCCGTTCGAACCACTCTCGCCCAAGGATGTGCGGATGTGAAACAGAACCGGTATCGCGCCGAACCCCGCTAGCCCCGTTGCCGACGCGGAGACCGCCGGAGCTCGATCGGCGGTCCGGATGGCTTTCCCAGGAAGTGTTAGCGCTAACACCGCATTTTCCCGCGCCGCTGCCCCGGAAACGTCCATGCCGTCGTCGCGGGCTTTCGAGCGGAACTGCGTGCCGTCCCCACGGAGGTGACCATGACTGTCCTCGACCTTTCCGGTCCGCGGCCGACCCTGGCCGACGTGGCCAGGGCCGCCGGTGTCTCGTCGGCGACGGCGTCCCGGGTGCTCAACGGTTTTCCCCAGGTGCGCGCCGAAACCCGGCGCCAGGTCGAACAAGCCGTGCGGTCGCTCGGCTACGTCCGGCAGCGCGCGGCCCGGGCGGGGGAGGGGGAGCGGACGGGCACGGTCGCCGTCGTGATGTGCGAAGACGGCCTGCGGCTGTTCTCCGACCCGTTCTTCGGCCGGATCATGGCGGGCATCGACCGCGAGTTCACCGCCGCGGGCGTGCAGTTCGTGGTGCTGATGATGCAGGCGGCGGCCCAGGCCGCCACCTTCCGCTACCTCGGCGGCGGGCACGTCGACGGGGCGCTGTTCGTGAGCACGCACGCGCGGTACACGACGGCGTTGTCCCGGCTCGGCTTCCCGGTCGTCAGCGCCGGGCGGCCGATGGTGCCCGACCCCGCGCAGTGCACGTACGTCGACGTCGACAACCGCGGGGGCGCCGAAGCGGCGGTGCGGCACCTGCTCGCCGCCGGGCGGCGGCGGATCGCCACGGTCGCCGGCCCGAAGGACATGGCGCCGGGCCTCGACCGGCTCGCCGGCTACGCGGCCGCGATTTCCGGATCGGGTGCCGTCGACCCGGGCCTGGTGGCCTACGGCGACTTCGGCCAGGCCTCCGGCGAGTACGCGACGCGCCACCTGCTCGACCGGAGGCCGGACCTCGACGCGGTGTTCGTCGCGTCCGACGTGATGGCGGTGGGCGTGCTCCGGGCCCTGCGCCGCACCGGCCGCCGGGTGCCCGACGACGTGGCGGTGATCGGGTTCGACAACGCGCCGGTGGCGCGGACGACGGACCCCCCGTTGACGACGGTGAGCCAGCCGGTGGAGGCGCTGGGGGCGCGGTCGGCGGGGGAGTTGCTCGCGCTGATCGACGGGACTGTGCGGCAGCCGCGCCGGGTGGTGCTGGGGACGAGCCTGGTGGTCCGGGACTCGGCATGACCGCGCGGAAAGCTACACTTATCCCGTGTTACTGAGCGGTCGCTTAGTGACCTTGTTCACGAGCCGTCCGCCGCGGGCGTCGGCAGCTGGGCCGCCGGCCCGGTAGGTGCCCAGGTCGGAGCCTTTTTCACGGGCGGATGGCGGCCGGCTGACGAGCGTCGCGAACGGGGATGTTGCCGACGTCAAGGTGAACATTTCCGGTCGCTGTGGTGACCTCGACGTGACGAGACGGTTCGGTGAGGGGAGCGGCGTGCGAGAGCGGACAGGGGATCCCTGCGGTGGCACGGCCGTCGTGCTGCCGGACCCGGCGCGCTCGATCGGCGTGCTCACCTCGACGCTGGCCACGCTCGGCAACAGCCGGACGCTCGACGCCATCGCGCGCTCGGCCGCGGCCGAGGGGTACGCGATCAAGCTGATGCCGCTGGGCAGGCCGACCCGCGAAGCGGTCACCGACGCCTTCCGGGAACTGCGGAACCACGTCGTCGACGGATTGGTCGTGCTGGTCGAAGAATACGACCTCGATTGGCCGGGAATCGTTTTCCCGGAGGACATCCCGGTGGTCGTCGTCGATTCGAACGCCCGGGCCGGCTACCCGACGGTGGACACCGACCAGGCGCAGGGGGCGGTGCTCGCGGTGGAGCACCTGCTCAAGCTCGGCCACGAGACCGTCTGGCACATCGCGGGCCCCACCGACTCGTTCGCGGCCGAGCACCGGCAGCGGGCCTGGCGGCGGACGCTGACGCGGTTCGACCGCGCGGTGCCGGTGCCGGTGGTCGGGGACTGGACGGCGGAGTCGGGGTACACGCTCGGCCGGGTGCTGGCGCACGACCCGGCGGTCACCGCGGTGTTCGCGGCCAACGACCAGATGGCGCTGGGGTTGTTGCGGGCGTTGCACGAATCCGGCCGTTCGGTGCCGGGCGAGGTCAGCGTCGTGGGCTTCGACGACATGGTGGAAGCGGCGAGCTTCTGGCCGCCGCTGACGACGATCCGGCAGTCGTTCGCCGAGCTCGGCCACCAGGTGGTGCGGACGCTGCTCGACGAGGTCAGGTCGGGTGCCCGGGCCGCGACGCTCGAACGGGTTCCGGTGTCACTGGTGGTCCGGGGGAGCACCGGCCCGCCGCCGTGGTGACCCGCAGCGGCGTGAGAAACGCGTGAAGCGGTTCGCGCGTCACTGGTTTTTGCGCGCTCTTCTCGGTTGAATACATCGAATCGTGCGGCCGCGTGTTGACACGCCGGGCCGGGCAAACGGATGCTCGGCGGAGCGGCCGAAAGGCCGAACAGGACCGACGAGGGGGAGCCGAGTCATGACCACCGTGCCGGCGCCACCTCCCGTCACGTCCTGATGGAACCGGAACTCCTCGAGATCACCGCCACCGTCCCGCACCCACCCGCGGCGGTGTGGACGATCGTCGGCAGTCCCCACCTCTACCCGCGGTTCGTCCGCGGCATCACCTCGTGCGAACCGGTTTCCGAGGCGACCGGCCGGGGCGCCCGCTACCGGTTCCGCGCCGGGGGCACCGGCGAAGCCGAGATCTTCGTCCACCGCCGGGACGAGCACCTGGCCTGGTCGAGTGTCGGGGGCAGGCCGCACCGGATGTCCGTCGTGCTGCGCCCGGTGCCGGACGGCTGCGCGATCACCGTCCTGCTCACGCTGCTCGACGGCCGCTCACCGGCGGTCCCGAGGATCCGCCAGCGGATCCTCGACGCGATCGCGGCGATCAGCGACCACCTCGGCGGTGTCCCCGCGGCGGACCCGCCGCCGCCCCGGCCGGCCAAACGCGAGTTCGCGCGGATCCTGGTCAAGGCCGGGGTGCTCACCCCCGCCCAGCCCACCGGGTTGCTGCGGCAGCTGCGGTCGGTGAGCCGGTGGGGCTCGACCCTGGCCGGCGGTTACGAGGCGGTGGCGCGCCGCGCGCCGGAGTCCCTCGCGCTGTGCGACGAGCGCTCCGAGCGGACGTTCGGCGAGGTCGACGAGCGCACCACCCGGCTGGCCGCGGTGCTGAAGCGCTACGACATCACCGAAGGGTCGCGGGTGCTCCTGATGTGCCGCAACCACAACGCGATGGTCGAGGCGATGATCGCGTGCAGCAAGCTGGGCGCGGACGTGGCTTTGATGAACACCGGGCTGGCGCTGGGGCAGGCCGCCGAGTTCGCGCTGCGGCACGGGTCGCAGCTGGTGCTCGCCGACGCCGAGTTCGCCGGCCTGCGCGGCCGGCTGCCGTCGGAGATCCCGCAGCTGTGGACGTGGCCGCCCGGCGGCGGGTGGCACGGGTCGACCATCGAGGAACTGATCGAGGCGGAGCCGCTCGCCCGGATCGCCCCGCCGGGCAAGCCCGGCCGGCTCGTCGTGCTCACCTCGGGCACGTCCGGCCCGCCGAAGGGAGCGCGCCGCCCGACGCCGAACAACGTCGCGGACGCCGCCGCGGTGCTGTCGGAGATCCCGCTGCGGGCGGGGGAGCCGATCCTGGTCGCCGCGCCGCTGTTCCACACCTGGGGTCTGGCCGCGCTCCAGCTCGGCATGGCGCTGCGGGCGGGGCTGGTGCTGCCCCGGCGGTTCGACCCGGAAGCGACGCTGGCGATGATCGAGCGGCAGCGGTGCACGGCGTTGTTCGCGGTGCCGACCATGCTGCGGCGGCTGCTGGACCTGCCGGAGAAGACGCGGGTCCGCTACGACCTGTCTTCGCTGCGCGTGGTCGCCAGCTCCGGTGCCGGCCTGCCGGGGCGGCTCGGCGAGGAGTTCATGGACGCCTTCGGCGACATCCTCTACAACCTCTACGGCTCGACGGAGGTGTCGTGGGCGGCGATCGCCGGACCCCGCGACCTGCGCGCGGCCCGCGGCACGGCCGGCCGCCCGCCGATCGGCACCGCGATCCGCGTCCTCGACCGCGCGGGCGAGCCGGTACCGCCCGGCGCGACCGGCCGGCTCTACGTCGGCAACCGCCTGCTGTTCGACGGGTACACCGACGGCGAGCAGCTGGACGTCCGCGACGGCCTGATGGACACCGGCGACCGCGGGTACGTCGACGCGAACGGCCTGCTGTTCGTCCAGGGCCGCGAGGACGAGATGATCGTCTCCGGCGGCGAGAACGTGGCGCCGGCCCCGGTCGAGGAGGTCCTGCTCACGCTGCCCGAGGTCCGTGAGGTGGCGGTGGTCGGCGTCCGCGACGCCAAGTACGGCCAGCGCCTGGCCGCCTACCTCGTGCTGGTGCCGGGCGCCCAGCTGGACGCCGACACGGTCCGCTCCCACGTGCGCGAGCGGCTCGCCCGCTTCGCGGTGCCCCGGGACGTCGTGTTCGTCGACGAGCTGCCGCGCAACGCGACGGGTAAGGTCGTGAAGCGGGCCCTGCGCCGCAACTACCGCTGGTGACGGCCCGCGGAGGAGCTGATGGTACACAAAGGACAGAGCAGGCTGTTCGACGCGTTGACGACGAAAGGGACGGCGTTCAGCCGCGAAGAACGCGGTGACCTCGGCCTGCTCGGGCTCCTGCCGCACGCGGTGAAGTCGCTGGACGACCAGGTCGCCCACACCTACCAGGAGTTCTCGCGGCGCCGGGACGACCTGGACAAGCACATCTACCTGCGGGCCCTGCAGGACCGCAACGAGACGCTGTTCTACCGGCTCCTCGCCGAGCACGTCGAAGAGATGCTGCCGATCGTCTACACGCCCACGGTCGGCGAAGCGTGTGAACGGTTCAGCGACATCTACCGCCGCCCGCGCGGCCTGTTCGTGTCCTATCCGGACCGCGGACGGCTGCGAGAGGTGCTGCGCAACCGCCCGAACCGCGAGGTCGACGTCATCGTCGTCACCGACGGGCAGCGCATCCTCGGCCTGGGCGACCAGGGCATCGGCGGGATGGGGATCCCGATCGGGAAGCTTTCGCTGTACACGCTCATCGGCGGCATCGACCCGGCCCGCACGCTGCCGGTGGTGCTGGACACCGGCACCGACAACGCCGAGCGGCTGGAGGACCCGAACTACCTCGGGTGGCGCCACCGCCGGATCGGCGACGACGAGTACTACGCCTTCGTCGACGAGTTCGTGACGGCGGTGCGCGAAGAACTGCCGGACGTGCTGCTGCAGTGGGAGGATTTCGCGACTTCGCACGCCCTGCCGATCCTCGAGCGGTACCGCGGCGAACTGCTGACGTTCAACGACGACATCCAGGGCACCGCGGCGGTGACGCTCGGCGCGCTGCACGGCGCGGCCGAGACCGCCGGACGCCCGCTGTCGCAGCAGCAGGTCGTCATGCTCGGCGCGGGCTCGGCCGGCATCGGCGTCCTGGAGATGATCCGCCGGGAGATGGTGGCGCAGGGACTGTCCGACGCCGAAGCCGCGGAGCGGATCTGGGTGGTGGACATCGACGGCCTGCTCACCGACGACCGCTCCGGGCTTTCGGCCGGGCAGCGCCGGTTCGCGCAGCCGGCGCAGCGCGTCCGGGACTGGGCCGGCACCGGCCTGGCCGACGTCGTCCACCACGTCGACGTCGGGGTGCTGCTCGGCCTGTCCACGGCGGCCGGCGCGTTCACCGAGGAGATCGTGCGGGAGATGGCGGGCCGGACCGACCGGCCGATCATCTTCCCGCTGTCCAACCCGACCAGCCGGGCCGAAGCGCACCCGCGGGAGCTCGACGAGTGGACCGGCGGCCGGGCGCTGGTCGCGACCGGCTCCCCGTTCTCGCCGGTCGAGCGGCACGGCCGCAAACGCCGGATCGCGCAGTGCAACAACGTCTACATCTTCCCGGCGGTCGGGCTGGCGGTCACGGCGGTGCGCGCCACCCGCGTGACCGACGAGATGATGCGGGTGGCGGCCAAGACGCTGGGCGAAGCGTCCCCGGCGCTGGCCGACCCGGACGAACCGCTGCTGCCGGCGTGGGACGACGTCCCGGAGATCGCGACCCGCATCGCGACCGCGGTCGCCGTCCAGGCAGTGCGGGACGGTGTCGCGCCGGAGCTGAGCGAGGACGAAGTCGCGAAGGCGGTGCGCGAGGCGCGGTGGGCGCCCGAGTACCGGTAGGGCTCAGGCCGGGCAGGTCGTGTCGTGCCGGGGTGCTTCCAGTGTCAGCAGGTAGCGGTCCGCGGCCGACCGGGTGCAGGCGTTCCGCGGGTAGACGCCGTGGCCCGCGCCTTCGTAGGTCAGCAAGGTCGTGTTCGCCGCTGCCTGGCGGTGGACGGCGAGGGCCCAGGCGTACGGGGTCGCCGGGTCGTAGCGCGTGTTCAGCAGGAGGAGCCGCGGCGCCCGGGCGATGTCCAGCCGGTGGGGCGGGTTCGCCGGCGGGCCGTGGACGCCCAGGCAGGCCATCGCTTCGCCGTGGCTCAGCGTGCTGCCGCGCATGAGCGGTCCCCGGCGCAGCTCTTCGGCGCGCAACGCCGAGTACTGCGCGAAGCTCCGGATCCGGAGGGCGAAGTCCTGGCAGACGACCGCGAGGCGGATCGAGGCGTAGTTGTACTCGAACCGCGTGGTGACCGGCGGCTTCCCGGCCAGGGTGTCGGCGATCACCTGGGCCGCGTCGGCCCAGTCCGGACCGTACATGTCGAAGAACACCCGGTCACGCAGCCAGTTGCGCCGCTCGGGCAACCCGTCGGCGATCTCGAGCGCCCGCGGCCAGACGGCGAGGACGTCCTGGCCGTGCAGCGCGCAGGTCGTCGTCCGGTCACACCAGGCGGCGAACTGGCGGAGACCCTCGTCCGCGGCGGTGGCCCGGTCGCCCAGGAACCGCTCGATCCCGGCGCTGTGGTCGATGACGCTGTCGAGCACCATCGCCCGCACCCGGTCGCCGTAGCGTTCGGCGTACTGCTGGCCGAGCAGCGTGCCGTAGGAGATGCCGAGGTAACTGATCCGGTCTTCGCCCAGCGCGCGGCGGACCGCGTCCATGTCCCGGGCGTTGACGGCGGTGTTCGCGTGGTCGAAGACGGGGAGGTTGCGGGCGCGGCAGTCGGAGACCGCTTTCTCGCTGTACCTCCGCAGCACGGCGAACTCCGCCCGGTCGGCCGGTTCGTCGCCGGGCGCGGGGCCGGCGTCCGCGCACCGGATGAACGCGCTGCGGCCGGTGCCGCGCACGTCGAAGCCGACGACGTCGAAGCGGGCCTGGATCTCCGGGCTGAAGAAGCCCGGTGACACCGCGAATTCCGCACTCGACGAGCCGGGGCCGCCGAGATCGGCCAGCAGCACCCCGAGGCGGTGCGCGGAATCGGTGGCGCGGTGCCGGGCCACCGCGAGGTCGATCGACGGCCCGGCCGGGGCGTTCCAGTCCAGCGGCACCCGCACGGTGCCGCACTCGCCGTCCGGGGGCGCGGGACTGTCCGGATCGTCGGGGCAAGTGGTCCAGACAATCGGGGACGGTGTCCAGCCGGCACCGGCCACGGCGGGCGCGGCGCCGGTCAGCAGAAGTGCGCTCGCCAGAACGGTTCCCAGCACCCGAGGCTCCTCCCCGCGACGACCCGGACGCCCCGACCGTAGGGCGCGCGGGGTCTGGACCACAAGGCCCGATCAGGCGGTGCGCTCCCGGATGCCGGCCAGCTCGGCGGGCGGCGGGCCGGGGTGCAGGATCCCCAGGTGCCGGGTGGTCCGCGTGAGGGCGACGTAGAGATCGTTGTGGCCCAGCGGTTCGGCGAGGATCGCGGCCGGGTCGACGACGAGCACGGCGTCGAACTCCAGGCCCTTGGCCTCGCGAGGCGTGAGCACGACGACGGGGTCGGTGAGGTCGGGCGGCGTGGTCACCGGCACGGCCGCGGCGATCCGCGCGTGGTGGACCGGCGGCGCGATGACGGCCAGCCGGCCGTCATCGTGGCGGGCGACGACATCGGCGAGGACGTCCGGCAGTTCGGTGAGCGTGGTGCGACGCCGCCAGGGGTGTTCACCCGCGTGCCGGACCGAGCGGGGCGGCCGCAGCCCGGGGTGGTGGGCGGCGAGCAACGGAGCCGCGGCGGCCATGACCTCCGCCGGGGTGCGGTAGTTCACGGTGAGCTCCGCCAGCCGCCAGCGACCGTCCACAGGCGACCGCGGCCCGTCGTCTCTCCCGGAACTGTCGGTGGTCCCGGGTAAGCTGGATACCGGGGGCCGGAGGCCGTCCCACGGTATGACGCGCGCCGCGGCGCCGGCCGGGTCGCCGGTCTGGGCGAGGTCGCCGACCACGGTCATCGACCTGGTGGGGCACCGGCGCAGCAGCATCCGCCAGGCCATCGCGGAGAGTTCCTGCGCCTCGTCGACGACCACGTGCCCGAAGGTCGCGCCGGTCTGTTCGCCGAGCACGGCGGCGGCCTCGTCCAGCAGCGGCACGTCGGCCGCGCTCCAGGCCTCGCCCGACGTGCCGAGCACCTGGGCCACCACTTCCGCCGCGGTCAGCGGCGGCCACACCTCGTCCAGCACGGCGCCGACCCCGGCGTCGGCCAGCAGCGCGGTCCGCAGCCGGGCCACGTCGGTCTCGTCGAGGATGCGCCGCGGACCTTCGGGGCCGGGCCCGGTGATGACACCGGCGGCGGCCAGCGCGCGCAGGTCGGCCTCGCCCAGGCGGCCGTCGGCGCTCCCGCCGTCGAGGGCCGCGCCGGTGTCGTCGAAGACCACGTTCTCCATGCGGTCGGCCAGGTCCCGGGCGAGCGCGTCGACGAGCCGCTGCTGGAAGACCAGCCGCGCCGGGTTGTGCGGTAACCCGGTGCTGGTGGCCGCGTCGATCGCTTCGCGGCACGCATGGGGCTCCAGCCGCAGCACCTGCTGCTCGAAGTGCAGGTCGACGGGCTCGGTGGGCGGGCGCACCCGGGACCGGACCGCGGCCGCGATCCGGCCGGCCATTTCGGCCCGGCCCTTGGCGACGGCGGTCTCGGGCGGGTCGGTCCGGCCGATCCGGACGCCCGGGCCCAGCTCGGCGACGGTCGACGTCACCACGGCGTGTTCGCCGAGGCCGGGGAGCACCTGCCCGATGTAGCCGAGGAAGACGCGGCTGGGGCCGACGACCAGGGCGCCGCGGGTGCGCAGGTGCGGACGGGCGTAGAGCAGGTAGGCCAGCCGGTGCAGCGCGACCGCGGTCTTGCCGGTGCCCGGACCGCCCTGCACGACCAGCACGCCGGGGTGGTTGTCGCGGACGATCCGGTCCTGTTCGGCCTGCAGCGTGGTGACGATGTCGTGCATCCGGCCGGTGCGCCGCGCGGTGAGCGCGGCCAGCAGTGCCGCGCCGCCGACCAGGACGTCGCCGGCGGCCTCGGTGTCCAGCAGTTCGTCGTCGAGGGCGACGACCTCCCGGCCGCGCGTGGTGATGCGCCGCCGTCGTCGCACGCCGTGCGGGGTGGCGAGGGTCGCGGTGTAGAACGGCCGCGCGGCGGGCGCGCGCCAGTCGAGCAGCAGCGCGTCGTCGTCGCGGAACAGGCCGAGGCGGCCGACGTAGCGGCGGCCGCCGTCACGCAGGTCGAGCCGTCCGAAGCACAGCCCGTCTTCGGCGGATTCCAGCCGGTCCAGCTCGGCGCGCCAGAACGGCGCGGTCGTCGGGTCCGCGGCGGCCAGCCGGGCGGCGGCCTGTTCGCGCAGCGCGTCCGCTTCGGCGTGGAGGGTGGTCAGGTATTCCTGTTCGGCGGCGAGTTCGCGCTCGGTTTCGTTCCTGCTGTTCCTGCTGTTCCTGCTGGGCACGCCTGAGCTCCCCTGTCATCCCGGTGATCGGTGACGTCGAGGGTGCACGGCGAATCGGCGGAGAAACAGTCTTGTTCTTTCCCGTGGCTTCAGCCGCGCGTGGCGCTGCCAGGGCGCTCCGCGCGGCAAGCCCACCGCAATCGGGAGTCAGGCGGCGAATTTCCTGCGCGGAGCGCGCTTTCGCGGTGACGACGCGGACGATTCCGCGTCGGCCCCGTGCGCCCGCTCGTACGCGGCGGCGACTTCGGAGGCGAGCCGGCCCCGTTCGGAGACCTCGAAGCCGTTGGCGTTCGCCCAGGCCCGGATCCGCTGGTTGCGCTCCCGATCGGAGGCGGTGGTCGACTGACCGGTGGCCACGCGCACCTTCCGCCCCCCGACCCGGCGGCCGGCGTCGATGTAGCGGGCGAGTTCTGCCCGCAGGGCGGTCGCGTTCCGGTCCGAAAGGTCGATTTCGAAGGTGACGCCATCGAGGCTGAACTGGACGGTCTGGGCGGCGGCGCTGCCGTCGATGTCGTCGAGGATCTCGACGGAGACTTTCTGGGCCACTTGGGTACTCCTCCGGTGGATGTGCGCTCGAGAACGCGAACAACAATGTGCGGCGTTCGCCGGGAAGTGTATCCACAACCGGCCCGAAAGGGAATTCAACTCGCAGGGAAACAAGGCGGGTCCGTTCGGCGTAATTGCCCACGATCGGCGGAGGAAGCAGGCGCTGAGCAGCCCTCCGGCCGCGGTGGACGAAATGTGACGACATCGCCTCAATGGGTGAAGAACAACTTGGGGGAGAGGTGCCGGGCACGTCGGTCGTCGCGAAGGGTGGCGGGGTCTATTGTGGACGTCCTTTCCGGACAGGACCGATCGCGCAGCTGGCCGGTCGCGGCGGTGGGTGTTTCCGGTTCGTTCCCGAAATGCGGTTCTGCGGGTTGAAACGCCGGGCGGGGCGCCGGTTGCGGGAAAGCGGGGAGAAGGTTGGTGGGCTGTGGCCTGCCGGGCTGTCGCCCGCCGGGCGCGGGACCGGCGGTGGGTGCGGCGCGGCTGCCGGCGCGGGTGAGCGGATCTGGCGCCGGCGGCGGAGCATGGGGGCCGCCGAACGCCGCCATGTTGGCCGCGGCGGGGTGGCGGCAGTCCGTGGCGGGGGTGGCTCGCGTGGCGGCGGTCGCCGATGGTGCGGGCCGCTGGTGGCGGCCGCTGGTGCGGGCCGCTGTGGTGCGGGCTGGCCGCTGCCACTGGTGTGGGCCGCTGCGGGTGCGGGTTGCTACTGGTGGCAGCCGCTACGGGCGCGGGGCTGCTATGGGTGCCGGGTGCCACCAGCATCGGTCGCCGTTGGCGTCGGCCGGTGCTGCCGGCTCGGGTGTGGGCGGCGCCTCCGTGGGCGGTGCCCGGCGGGTCGGCCGGCTGCGGAACGCCTGGCCCGGTCCCGGTGGGCGTCCCGGGCTCGAGCTTCCGGTCGGCGACGGCCGCGACGTCCGGCGCGCTCCCGGTCGGCTGGGGTAGCCGGGGCTCGACCATGGGCAGCTGCTCGCCACCCCGCCCGCTGCCCGGCTGCCCGCCGCCACCGCCTGGCCGCCCGCCGCCACCGCCTGGCTGCCCGCCGCCACCGCCTGGCCGCCCGCCGCCACCGTCCGGCCGCCCGCCGCCACCGCCCG